>NZ_JAIUIS010000014.1:0-166435 GCF_020165765.1 Mesorhizobium sp. B264B1B | reverse complement strand
CGGACCGCCCGAGCAACCCTCGGACGCGCAGTGTAGGGTGAGCCACCTCACCGGCAGAAGCGGACATACGGTCTTACCGATAACTGATGTCTTTCCTCCGTGAATTTCTAAACCTACCTCAAGGTAGGTCGTCCGTAACGCAGAAAGCAGTCGTTCTGCATCACCAACAGTTTCAGTTCCTATTACCCAATCATCCTGCAGGCGATCGGCTGCGCCGCGCTGAAGACCGGTCCTCAGCATCGGTCTGCTGTCGATGTAGCCTGAGAGAATATCCGCGACTATACGGGATGTATCGGGCCCTATCGGGATGCCCACGGACTGACCTCGATTACATTTACGGAGAAGTACGTCGATTCGATCACCCAAGCTGTCGTTATACTTCTTGCGGTTTTTCTTGACCCGTTCCTTACCATAGGCCGCCCAAAGCACCGAGTGGGTGTATATGGATGGATAGAAGCGAAGAACGTCTGATTTGACCTCTACATCGTAGGTAGCTCGAATGAGTTGTTTGTGCACCGCGTTGCTCTTGAAGTCGGGCTCCTCAATCGCCCTGTACGATTTGGATGAGATCATGGTTCTGGAGAAGCTAAATCGCTGCCGGTCCAGCCAGCGAGATATAGTCGCCCAGTTCCTTGTCATAACCGAAGCGAGCAGAAGCTGGGGCACTGGGTTTGTAATGTGCAGTTGTCGACGCTCGTTCTTCGCTTTTGGCGTCGAGTAGAGTTCGGGTTCAGTCTCGCTTATCTCCCAAAATTTCTGATGCTTTGCATGGCTGGGCTTCAGCGGGCCGCTCGCGGCCCATATCGCCAACAATTCCCGCGCATACTCGCCGAAATCCTCGGTTATAAAGGGGGCGGCAGCTCTTTTGGAAAGTAGCCCTTCGATAGCATGACTTGAAGCTTGTCCAAAAATACGCTCCCCGAGCCCACGATACGGAAGATCAGGGTAATTCACATGGGTTTCCTAAAAATTGCCAACGCCAAATGATGGGTTTCCAAAGGTGCGCTGGACTTGCCGACCTCGCACATGATGCTGAAGACCGAGGACGCCTTCACCGGACCCATGTTCGACGCCATCAACGGGATGCTGGTCGACATGCTCGCGGCCATTGTCCGCAAGTACTATGACGACCGACGCGCAGGCAGGCTCAAGGGGATCGCCAAGGCAAAGGCCGAGGGTCACATGAAGGTCCGTCCCGAAGACGCCGAGCGTAGCGAGGCGATCATGGACATGCTGCGGAAGGGCCAGAGCTGGGACACCATTGTGCGAGAAGGCGTCTTATCCTATCCGCACCAAGGGCGGGGCGTTGGCGGACAGCTTGTAGAGCCGCAGGCGAACGGGACGGCCAGCCCCTCTGACACCAATATGTCGCCCACATCTTGGCCATCGGCAAAGAGTGAGCCGCAACTTCGCCCGTAGTTGCACCTGTCGGTGCCCTCAGTGCCTGCCGGGCAGGAACATGGAACCATCTTCAGCTCAAGCTTCGCCGCAGCAACCAACTCTTTGAGGCGTGCCTTCGCTCGACGCCCGAGGTTTCCCTCAGAGTCGCACCTTGGCTCGATGCTTTCGGGTGCGTTGAAGCCAACCAGCCGGGTCCCCTTCGCGGAACTGTTGAGCCGAATGGTATCTCCGTCCGTTACGGTGAACTGGGTTCTGGCAAGTGGCACCCTGTAGCCTGCTGCGTCTGACCTCGCGAAGGAGGGCATGCTTGGCCAAGTGATTTGGCCGCCCTTGACAACGAACGAATAGATCAGGGACCCGACGACCAATGCGAGAGCGATCCCAAAGGTTCTGACGAACCTGCCTGCCAAGTATCGAACCTCCCGAACGAGTGGGTTGCGCCAACGGCGCGGTCGCCAACGCGGCGATGGGGGCTTGTAGGTGCCTGGATGTGCGGGTCCTATCGCCTCATAGAGCTTCGCCCACTGCTTCGCGCTCAACCGCGTGCGCGGGCCGTATTTCACCAATCGGTCACGCATATCGAGGAGGAACTGGCGCTGCCATTGGCTAAGGTGGCCGCGAACCAATGCAGCCTCGATACGGGATTTCAGATCGTCCTCAGGCTCCATTTCGGTGGCCCCGCCCCTTCGCAACAATACTGGGCGGCCGGTGCAGCATACAAGTCCGATGTGGGACGCGGGAGAGGACCGAAATCATGTGCGCATGGCCCAAGGAGGCCTAGAAGAACGGCTGTTGCTTGATGATCGGAATTGCCGGATTGGTATTGTGCACCGTAACGCCCCTGCACGATGCTGCTGACGCCGCCGGTTGCGACGGCATTGGCGACCGAGAACGGGCCGATCCACGGGAGCGATGGTTCCGTCCCACCGTTAAAGGCGAACGCTACGCCAAGCTCGGCATGCAAGAAGAGATAGTTGTCAGCGGACGCGTTAAGGGAGAGCGCATTGCGCTTGGTGAGCGCTCGCCACGGTATTGATGGCAACAACGTTCGCAGCAAAGGAAGCCTTCTCGCGCGCGATGGCAGCTGCGGACTCATCCGCGCTAATTGCGCCGATCGCCTGCGCCATCTTAATGTTTTTGAGACTCCCAAGTATGTTTGCTGGGCGGCAAACAGCGGGCTGTATTTCGTTCGCAGAGCCTCAAGCTCACGCCCCTGGTCCGCTAGGACGCCGTTCCGCTCCTTGCTGGCCCTTCGCACCGATACCGACCATGTCGTTGATGCGCGCCTGCAGCGTAGAGAGGTCGGTCGAAATGCTAATTAGCAGGTCGTCGCTACTTGCAGCCATTGCTTACTCCATGGCGGTCGATCGCGCCGGGCGCGGTGGGTATTTTGACATCTGCGGATTGCTGTAAAAAGGAAATGATGGCGCGCCGCGTTCAAAGGATTGGGCGGACCACGAGGTAGTGACGATACGACAGCAAAGCTGACTATCTCAGCGTCACTATATTGTTAACAAAACGTTACTGGCCATTTACTGGAATGCCATTTTTGCATAAAAAAGAGGCAGACGGTGATTCGCCGTCTGCCTCTGTCTGTTGCGTACTCACGGTCTTGTGGTGCCGAGTGGACGAACAAGACCGCGTGTCCGCTCCATAGCAGGTCGGTAACTAGCGTCCTGAGGCGTTTTTGACAAGCCACAGGAGCTACGTAATGGTCAGACATCCTCCCAAGCCCTGCCATTCCCAATTGCTCCGCAAAGCGCTCGAAAGGAGCAATTGCAATGGCAGACGTGCAGGTAACTTGCATCAACAAAGTCCCACGTGAGAACAAGCACGAGGCTATTACAAACCTCGGCAACTCCACCGGGAAATGGTCGAGATCACAAGTGATCCAATGGATCGAAGCGGGCACGCATACTTTCTACACATCGGTAGGCGGAAAGCGCGCCAACGTCGCTGTGGTCAATGGCCCCAACGAGAAATACGTCCGCACTCACGCGGATGGCCAGTGGAACGATAATTTGCTGGCGCTTCCTGAGTGTCCGTAACGCTCTAACGATGGCGGGTTTCGGCCCGCCATCACTTTCTTCTCGGAGATTATCCTATGACCAAACTGCCGACATACACTCTGTCGTTTGACAAGAAAAAACAGGACTGGAAACTGCATAAAGATGGTGCCGACCGCGCTACTAAGCGGTTCGAAACTAAAGCGGATGCCACCGCTGGCGGCGTTCTATCCAGCGCGATTGGGAAAGATGGCGGCTCTGTCCGGATTGAGAAAAAGCGCGGCGGATATGAAGAGGAGAGAACGTTCCCCCGCGATCGCGACCCTAAGAAAACGCCCGGTTAGCCGCATAGAGAAAGCCCTCGGCATGGTGACTTCTGATTGGATTGCCGCTGTCGCGGTCGCTGTTTCTTTGATCTCCGCCCTGCTAGCATGGCTGTCGGCCGCACAAGCCAAACGGCAAGCTGACGCCGTGCTTGGTGAGGTGAATCCTACGTTTGGCGTCTACCAGGCTGAGTATGTTGAGTATTCACGGCAGGCTAGCCTAAAATTCGAGATTCTGAACCACAACAGACGAGCGTTGCTTGTCCATGAGTTGTCGTTTCAATACCCGGACGATGTAATCGTGTTTACCGATCATGACGACCTGACCGGTGTGATTGGGTCTATCATCGAGGCAGTCAAACAAGGCGGGCGAACAAAGAAATTTGCAATCCCGCACCGTGTGAAGGGATGCGGGATGAACGCTGTGCCGCATGAACTGGTCATACCCTTTAGATGTGGGTGGAGAACTGACGTGAAGCCGAAGTCATTTCGCTTTTGCTTCAAGGCAGAATATAGGCAGGAAGGCGGCTTGGCGACGGACCGCGCCTATGGCTGCGTTGACGTTGAGCCGCCGAACATTCTCCCTTGAACGCGCCTATCGAAAGTACTCGGCTGCAGAATCGTCGTGGTCATCCGAAGGCGGCGCCCAACCTACCTTTGGGAACGACGCCGGCGTGGCTCCAAGTGAGCCCAGGCATTGGTTGAGCGCTCTCAGGCCCGCAACACCCAGATCTCCGCTGCGCATTTTCCCAACTAGTAGCGCGGTAAGACCGACAATCCCGCGGCGGCAATACCGCAGCAAAGTCGGCGCCATCTCTTTCCAGGCCGCTTGCCCTGGCGCCGACAGCCATTCGTATGGCTCACCGATCGGCCGATCGTCGGGCGGCTCGAAGTGATTGACGTATCCGGATTCTTGGCAAGCGTCCCGGAAAGCCGCAATTGCTCAACGCTTTTTGCAGCCACCACCGGTCCTTAGGACCATCGGCCCTAGATATCCGACCACCCTACACCGTGGGCCAGATCCTACCTTTCCAAACATAACTTTCGGATTAGGTCTTGCGCGCTTCTCGTCGCATCTAGTTCATCAAGATCGTACCCAGCCCTCCCCTCCTTCAGTAGGGAAACAGGTGCAAGATACGACATGCCACCAAAAAGGCGGACACAAACATCGTTCCTAGTGCGACTTGCGAGGACCACAGCAAGTGTTCGCTACTGCTCTTCATGGCAGCCTTGTTGGATTTCAGCATCTCATCGTAATGGGCGCAGACTTCAGCTAGGGCGATGTGGAGCGGCTTCCCACTTTCTGCATCAGATGCCCAGCCGGAGGGATAATTGCCCACAGCATCAAAGTCTATCGGCTTGGCCGCCTCAAAAGCGTAAAAGGATGAAACCGACATCCCAAACGTCGCAAATAGTCCAACGGCACCAAAGAAGATGTCGACGTGTTCGGACTTATAGATAGCAAGCGTGCCAGCGACGACTACGGCGACAACCGCAACCATGAAACCGAGCAACGTCATCGCCCTCAAATCTGCTGCCAAAGCCATTGTTAGTTGTGCATCAAGTCGGCTCTCAGCTTCCCGCAAGATTTCCTTTAGCGTATCGTTGTCTGCCTTTTCGAGGCGAGAACTAAGTGAGGAAGCCATGATTCCATCTTTCGAATTTCAACCTGAGAAACCGCCGGGAGAACGCAAAGGTGTTAGGCACGAGGCCCCCAGACCTTCTCCGCCACCGCCACCCAAGCCTGCGCCGCCGCCACCGCCCAAGCCACCTAAGAAGTAACCTCTTACACTAGTCTTCCACAAATAACTCCACCGCAGTCGGCTCTGGCGTGCGTACGTTTACGCACGCGAAACTCCGGCGCTTGCCGGTTCATCTATGGGAGTATGCGAATGGCAAAACGAACTGTATTTCACTCGTCGCCGTCAAAGAGCGGTTGGAAGGTGACGCAAGGCGGAAACACCGTATCCGATCACAAGACCCAGAAAGCATCTGAGGCCGCCGCAACGGCCGCAGGTCGCGCTGTTCATAAGGCTGGCGGCCTCGCCCAAGCGGTTTTGCACAAGGCAAAGGGAACAATTCGCGAGGAACGCACCTACGGTGCAGACCCACGAAAAACCAAAGGTTAAGTTGCGGCGTCAGAGCTTGCGTAGCACAAAGTGGTCAACCTCTGGGTGCGCCAAACAAAGCCAACTGGCCGACGCTCAACTAAGCGGTAGACCTTGTTGCCTGCCGCATCGTAGAGGCCCGTAAAGATTGGCGCCGCGTCAGCCTCACAAGGCGGCCCGGTCAAATAGCTGAAGCGAGCCGTGGAAGACCGGCAGGCCGGTGACGCTAGACCATGACCTGATCAAGGCCCTGAAGGCCGAGGGACGGTCTGTGAGGCAGCCAAAGAGGCCCGGTGTTCACCTTCTGCGGTCCAGAAGGTGCTGACGTCGGCGTGAGGGGGCTTACCCAAGCCATAGCAGCGGCGCGACAGGCGCACGGGCTCTAGTTCCGTCCGGCGCTGACGGCGCCAGATTCTGGCCGAGGATAAGATTGGTGCAGTTCCCACACCGGCGAGCGAGACCTAGACGGCCCTCTTGTTACCCCAGAGCAGAACATGCAGCTGCGGCAATACGCGGGCTTCGAACCATCTGTCTCGCGTCACCTTTTCGATCAGCCACTCCATGCGCCTCATGATTCCGGCAAGGTCGACAGCTGCGTCTTCCTCGCCACGGCGCGGTGGCGTGTGATTGCCGGGTTGCAGATAGACCGGGAGACGTGGAAATCGGGCGGCGGCGTCTTTGGCGAAGGCGTAGTCACTCTCGTCGAAAACGACGAGCTTGAGCACGACTTGCGGCTTCTCCCGCGCCGCTTCGATGCAAGCCTCGAATGCAACCCAATCGGTCCTCATTTCGCTCGACGGCGGCTTTGGGCTGAGGACCAGTACGTCAAGCTCGGCAAACCAGTCCTTGGCCACCGAAGCTTGGGTTTCCAGCGCGAAGCGGTAACCTTCAGCATGGCCCCGCTCGATCAGGCCGCCGAAGGGCTGAATGGCGGGGTTGCCGCCCGACAGGGACACCATAACTGGCCGGGCGCCGGAAAGCGCAACCACGTTTTGCCACACCGCGTCCACTGGCATCATCTTCCATTCATCGCGGAATTGGTTGTCAACCGCATGGAGGCTGTCGCACCAGGAACAGCGGTAGTCACACCCGCCGGTTCTGATGAAGACGGTCGGCAAACCGATGAGCACGCCCTCGCCCTGGATCGTCGGCCCGAATATCTCGCTGACCCGGATTGCGGGCCGCGTGTCGGTCACGGCCGGTACTCCGCCCAGGTTTTAGGGGTTTCGCTCACCCTCACGGCGGCGGTTTCCGGCAGCCGTGCCTTGCACCATTCATAGAAATGCCTGGCCAGGTATTCCGCTGTGACCTGCTCATGCGCGAGCGCGTCGTTGAGGTGCCGGTGGTCCAAGCTCTCGTCGATATAGTGTTTGAGCGGCGCCAGATCGTGATAGTCGCGCACAAAGCCGTGCGAGTTCAGCTCCTTGGCCGAGAGCTCCACTACGACGATGTAGTTATGCCCGTGCAGTCGCGCGCACTGGTGCTCGGGTGGCAAGGAGGTGAGCTGATGCGAGGCCGAGAAGTGGAATTCCTTGGTAATGCGGAACATCAGGCGCTCCGCCTCCGCAGCGCCTCAAGCCAGAAATCGGTGTCCTCATAGTCGGTCGGGTCGGCGTGCTGCGCCAGATGAAACGCTTCGCGCCGCTCGACGCAGGTCCCGCACCGTCCGCAGTGACGTTCGCCGCCCTTGTAGCAGGACCAGGTCTGCGCAAATGGGGTCCCGTGCCTTGCTCCATCGCCGACGATGTCCGCCTTGGTGAGGTTCACATAAGGCGTATAAAGACGGATCTGCGCGTCTCCGTCGAGCGCTCGGTTCTGCATCGTCTGGAAAGCCTCGATGAAGGCCGGACGGCAGTCTGGATAGATGAAATGGTCTCCGCCGTGAGCGGCCATCCCCACTGCTTCGAGCTGCTGCGCGGCGGCGAGTCCGAAGGCGATGGCCAGCATGATGGCGTTTCGGTTCGGCACCACCGTGATCTTCATGGTGTCTTCGGCGTAGTGGCCGTCCGGCACGTCGACACCATCGGTGAGCGCGGAGCCGCAAAGGCCGCGGCCGATTTGGCGGATGTCGATGATCTGATGCGCAATGTCCAATCGCTGCGCGCACATCGCGGCGAATTTCAG
Source organism: Mesorhizobium sp. B264B1B (assembly GCF_020165765.1). NCBI lineage: Bacteria > Pseudomonadati > Pseudomonadota > Alphaproteobacteria > Hyphomicrobiales > Phyllobacteriaceae > Mesorhizobium > Mesorhizobium sp. B264B1B. The sequence goes on along the minus strand of NZ_JAIUIS010000014.1, from coordinate 158,473 downwards.
TTCTTTGCTGTGCCGCTGGCCGTAGTCGAAGGACAGCAGCCCGACAAGTTCGTGCTCCGCTGCCACTTTGTGGGCAAGGGAAACGGAGTCCAATCCGCCGGAGCAGATGACGAGAGTCTTCATCGTGGTATCCTTGTTTTGACCGGGTAAGGCTGCGACCGGAGATTTCTCTGCGCTCCCCCTAGCCCAGCCAGTCAACTTTGTGAACCCTGTGGCGCTGACTCGCCGAGGGTGCGGCTGGGTCGCGACACCGCGCAGCCTCCTTAGGTCAATGTTCAAACCCGGGCATACGCTTAGAATCACAAATGCGAAGCCTCGCGATATGGCTTGGGAAGAATTCCCGTACTCGTGGGAGAGCGGAGGCTGCGGAGGCCACGCGCTGCCTAACAAGAGCAAGGGAGTGAGCGTGGTGCCGAGAGGTAGTTCAGTGGGCGTGCCCCCTCGCTTCAGCATCAGTCCGAATCGGACAGCACGATGGGCGGCAGAACCCCGGTTAGGATCGGTCGTCAGCCGACATCTGTGAACAAGCCGCATGCGTCGTTGCAATCACCCCTCTACTACGCGCAATTGCCGACATGGCCTCGCAGGAACTGGATTGGGCGATTTTCCAGATGGCGGTCGAAAGCGTCCGCTCTCTCTCATCAAGTTTCAGCGAAAGAGCCGCGGAGATAGCCGCGAGGAGCCAGGGTACATTGGTTTTCGACGTGCGGGTCGACGATGACCCGCAGGTGCAGCGAATCGCGGCAATCCGGTATCGAGGCGAACAAACTGGCGTGGTCGCGTTGGACAGGCAGGGCCTTCTTACCCACTATTGCATGGTGAATGACACGTTCTCAGATCTGATGGCGCCTTTGGAGAACTGGACAAGCATGCCCCTCTCAACGCAGGCAAAGATCGATATCACCGTCCATGCCGGCCCCTTCCTCGCCGCCCTACGAAATGCCGGTCATCTGCTTGGCAGTTAGCGTGACTGGAATGCATGTGTGATCCTGCATTCCCCCCGAACGCGCCGCGAGCGGCGCCCGAGCTAGGCTCTCCGGGCGCGTATGGCACCTGCTGCTCGCGTTGGTGATATCCTGGGCAAACGGACCTGTGGCGCAAACGCTGGGTTCCAACAATGCGAAAACGAGAGACCTGTTTCCCGGCAACCAACGGGAAACCGGCCTTCCACCGATCAGGCAGCGTCCAATATGTCCGCCTCCGTCTCAAGAATTCCGGCGGGTAGGGACAGCGATTTTGCGATCCGGTCCCTATAACCCTTGTTGTATCTCAGACCGGACTCAATGTTCAGGATTTCCTCAGCGGCAAGCCCGCACGCCACTGCCAGGTCCTCGACGGAATATCCAAGGTGCTCACGATAAGCACGGGTGATGTGGGTCCCCGCCGACATGGCCGTCAACACCGGCTCGGGAATGCGTGAATCTTTCATAAACACCTCGAAGAAGAGCAAAGATGCCCGGCACCTCGGGAGAGTTCCTCTGGACCCGGACAGTCAAATGAATTGACTCAATTCAGCCTGGAGGTCTGGTGCATGAGGCACCTAAGACCAGCGGCCGGAGGCGGTATATGGTGGCTCAACCGGGTCCGATCAAGTCGTAACAAACTGACCGCCGCAACATGGTCTGATCGACTGCGCCGACCATGCCCGCGCCACCCAGTGGGGCTGATCACCGCCGACGTTCCGGGGCAGTAGTTCGGCTTGCTCAACCCTGGATTCGGTGTTCCTGCTGGCCTGCTAGCCATGTCGAAGCAGCCGCCCCGGGCCAACGGGAACGGGCAAACGAGAGTGCGCCCGAGACCCGAGCTGATTGGTGCCATAGATGACGCCACGCTCGCCGCAGACGGCCTATCCACGCCATGGATGATCATCATCCATACAATCACTTTGGCCAACCATTGCCGAATGCGTTACTCGGGCCTCGCACAGACCTCCCGAAGGCATGGATGAGAATTGGCCTCTTTCACAATCGTCATCCCTTTTTATCAGAAAAAAGCGGGGATTCTTCGCCGTTCGCTACAGAGCGTATTTGAGCAGACTTATACGGGCTTTGAGGTTCTGGTTATCGACGATGAGTCCCCTCTTCCGGCTGAGGTCGAGCTGGAAGCGCTTGACGCCGATCAGAGGTCGCGCATCACGGTCATAAGGCAGGCCAACGCCGGCCCTGGTGGCGCTCGCAACACCGGGCTTGAGAACGTTTCGCCTTCGACGCGTCTCGTCGCTTTCCTCGATTCAGACGACACCTGGCTGCCACATCATCTGCACAACGCTTTTGAGAGCATGTTGTGCTTCGGAGGGGACTGTTACTGGGCCTCAATTCAAGCGAGCGAAGAGTTCTATTACCACCTCGCAATATCCGAACTTGCAGGGGCGGACGGGTGATTCGATTGGGGGAGCAGCCGCTTGTCATCGAAGTTCCTGACCTTGCAAGCGCAATGCTGAAGGACTGGAGCTTTCTCCATCTTTCTGGAATGGTGATCGGCCGTACCATCTTCAAAAAAATCCGTTTCGACGCCACTCTTCGGCGCGCCGCAGAGGACGTGCTTTTCTTCTGCGATACAATCCTCGCCTCTCGGCGCAGCCTGCTCTGCGGTGATCCGGGCGTCGTGCGCGGCTTGGGCGTCAATATCTTTCACCGCATCGACCGCACATCGCGCCGCTTCCTGCAGCAGCAATTCAACACCTGGGCAGCGCTCGACGCGCTCGAAGCTTGCTTTGCCTGACGGCCAGAGGAAGTTGAGTCAATCGCCACCCTCCAAGGGCAGAGCGCGTCGCCAGGCGCTTTGGAGCCAGGCCGGACTTCTTCGTCGCGGCAAAGTGCCAAACGTCGGCCTGCTCGCGCGTTGGGCGTGGCGTGACCCTGAGTTGCTGCTGACACTGAGGGAACTCGGGACAGCTAAGTTTGCGGAGGCGAAATGACTCCATATCATTGGGAATCGAGCCACGGCAATTTGGTGACGACCTCAATCTCTGGCTATGGGACTTTCTGTTGCCTGGATTCCGGGAGGTGCACCAACAAACAATGCTCGTGGGCGTCGGCACGGTCCTGAATTCGGGCCTGCTTCCGCGCGGTGTGCACAAGCTGGTTGTGGGAAGCAGCCGCGGGGAACCGCAGCTTAGTCCCGATGGCTCGCTCGACGGCTTGAAAAGTCGCTTTGGTGAGGTGCTGAACGGAATCCGCAAAGATTATCTTTAAGCAACGGGACGCTCCAGCAAATGTCGAAAATCAGCGTGGCGTGCTGCTCGCGGCCAGACGAGGTCGCGCGATTGAAGACACGCGATGACAAAGTCCGCGAGCAGCGACTCGGGCCGGAAATTCCGGAACTCCGTGGTGCTGAGACTTGGCGAGAGGTGCGTTGGCGGGTCCCACGCAAGTCACGCCGTTCTAGCGCGAGGAAGCTTTGATCGCATCCATGGCGAGACAGGCGCGGTGCCGAGCAGTTGGGCATAGAGGACACCGACAGAATGGGGCTGCAGCCTGGGGCAGACCCGGACCCTGTTCGTGCGTGATACACAGATGCTTCTTGTCCGCATACCGGTGATTTCGATCGGTTTGGGGTGCTGGGGGCTTCCGGGGCTGATATTCAGCCGGGTGCTCACCGGTCTGTTCAGCGCTGTCGTCAACATGGTGGTGGTGGAGCGGCTCATCAATGTCTCGGTCAGGGCGCAGTTGTTGGCGAATTTCAGGGCGCTCGCCAGCTCGGCCGTTCTGGCCGCAGGTGTAACGCTCGCCGATCATTGCATTGGCGCTCAGACCACGCAGACCGGCTTGGTTCTCCAACTCGCCGTCCTCATCTGCCTCGGCGGAACTCTCTATTGCGGTTTCAGTCTCTTTCTCTGGATCGTTATGGGCCGTCCGGATGGGCCGGAAACCGAAGTGAGAAAGCTCGCTTTCAAGGTGCTGTCCAAAGTCAGCCACGCGTGATCTCCAGCTCGTCAATTCAAAAGAGAGGTACGATGCCAGGTGCTCAGGAACTAGAACTGATTGCTGCGCTGCAGGACATAACGCATGATTGCCTAAAGATGTTCGTCAGGCCCGATGAGCCGATAGCGATACTGGATTTTCCCGACATCAAGAACTGTGGCGACTCGGCAATATGGCTGGGATTGCCTATTTGAAGGATCGTTACGCAAAGCGGCCTTCCTATGTCTGCACGACGGACGATTTTTCCCATGATGAACTCAAGGGGACGGCTCCGAGTGGGCCCATATTTATCCATGGGGGCGGCAATTTCGGCGACTTATGGGTATCTCACCAGGACTTCCGGGAACATATACTGGAGTTGTTTCCCGACCGGCAGATCGTCCAGTTTCCGCAATCGATCCATTACAGCTCTCCGGAACGGCTTGAGCAAAGCAGACGCGCCATTGGCCGACATAAGAACTTCGTGCTGCTGGTGCGCGACGAGGAATCCCTTCTGTTCGCCCGGGAAAAGTTCGATTGCCAGGTGCATCTCTGCCCCGACATGGCTTTTTGCATCGGCAGTGTGCAGCCTGATGCGCCCCGCTTCCCGGTGCTCGCGATGCTTCGCCAGGACAAGGAGCAGGTCGGAGCGGTCGATTTCTCTGTCTATCCCCATATCCCAAGGGAGGACTGGATCACCGAGCGCCACTCGAGGGTGGGCGTTGCAAAAGCGCTCGGTGCGGCATCTGCGTTGCTGCACCTCAGCCCCTCAGAAGTGCGGTTGCGCAAACTGAATGCCGCGGCCAACAACCGCTTTCGACGCGGCATCCGGCAGATTTCCCGTGGCAAGGCCATCCTTACGGATCGCCTGCATGTGCACATCTGTTCGATTCTCATAGGGCGCCCCCACGCGGTGCTGGACAACAACTACGGAAAAATTCGCCGGTTCATGAACGCTTTTTCAGGGGGTACCGATCTATCCTACAAGGCAATGTCGAATGACGACGGCATTAGATGGGCAAGAGAACAGGCGGTTGGCACAGTCAAAGACTGGAGACTGTCATGACTGCCGTAACGTTCATTGTTCCTGTCAGGCATCAGGATAACGCGCGTGATTGGGGCCTCCTGAAGAGGAACCTCGCCCAAACCGTCACATCCATTGCCAATCAAACCAACCCCGATTGGCGAGGCATAGTGGTTGCCAATGACGGGGCCGATCTTCCTGTCATGCCCGATAAGTTCTCGGTGGTCCGGGTGAGCTTTCCACCGAACGACATTCATGAGCGAGGCGATGCAACTGAGAACGACTTTCTGGATTCATTCCGCGCCGACAAAGGCCGCCGTGTTCTTGCCGGCATGCTCAATGCCGCTGGCAGCCGCTTCTTCATGATCGTTGACGACGACGATTTGGTAAGCTCTCGTATCGTGCAGTATGCTTCTAAGCATCCGAACGAAAACGGCTGGAGGATTGACAAGGGGTATCGCTGGGACGATGGCGGCAATGTTCTGCTCTGTCGTGACCAGTTCAGTCACTATTGCGGAACATCGCTGATCATTCGTTCGGATCTGTACGGGCTGCCGGCAAAAATCGAAGATGCCCCCATCGAATGGATCAAAGATACGCTTGGCAGCCACGTCCGTATAGCACCAGCTCTGGCCAAGCGCGGAACTCCCTTGAATTGCCTCCCGTTCCGGGCCGCTGTGTACCGTGTTGCACACCAGGGGTCGCACAATAAGACTCCGAGCCTCATGCAGATGTATTTCGTAAGCAGAAGCGCTCTGAAGCGCCCCTTCCGTGTCGCGAGAAATCTCGCCGGGTTGCGTCTGTTGTCAGCTCGCCACAGGAAAGAGTTCTTCGGACGACCGGAATAGACGGGCGGCTGCAAAGTTGTAGCAGGGCTTGAGCAATATTGGCGTTTGCGGCTGCGCTCTACGGCCTTAACGCGCGAGTTCGACATGCCTGATTGGTTGCCTGGCCTGAATTGCGTAACCCATTGTCAGCCCAGGTAAGGGAATCGACTCACTATCGGTCAGGGGCAATTCAGGAGAATCTTGGCCACCGCTTCAGCATGAGCGGCCATTAGGCGGGGACTCTATTCTCCAGCTTCTGACATCCGCAAAGGAGGGTATCGCATTCGCGATCGAGGGCCGAAGGTCTCTCGGTGGCACCGGCTGCGCCAAACCATACCTTAGCAAGCCAGGCCGAAGCGCTCTGTCAGTTGGCATGGCTTTTGCGCTTGAACCGTCCAAGCCGACGGGCGCTTTGCATCTACGGTATGGATGAACACCATGCATAGAATCAGTTTTGTCGATCGTACCCGAACCGACATAAGCGACAGCACCTGCGGTGCATCGGCCCGTATCGCTGCTTCAATCGCTGAGGCACGAAACGTCCGAGTCGGGCAACGGCACGCCCGGGAGTCTGAGGCGGCATCGAGGAGTTCAACCAATCGGCGTCGGCGGTCAAGGACGCCGCGACCTGATCAGACATTCGAGAGCGCCGTCCTTTGCGAAAAGATGGAGAAGCCGTTGAAGCTTGCCGGTAAAACCGTTGTCGTAACCGGTGTCTGCTCCGGGGTCGGCGCCGAAGTCGCCCGTCTCGCCCGGTGCGAAGGCGTGCGTCTTATTGGAGTCGATCTGGAGGATCCCGTCGTGATGCTGGACGCGTTCTTTCGCATCGATCAGGATTCTCCCGAAGAAATTGATGCAGCGCTTACCCAGTTCCCCGAACGCATCGACGGCCTCGTCAATGCCGCAGGCGTCTCGGGCACGCTGGATCGGGACATTGTCGCACGCGTGAATTATCTCGGGATACGTCATCTGTCACATGCACTTGCCTTCCGAATGCCCGAGGCCTCTTCGATCGTGAATTTCGCCTGCCTGCATGACCCCGAATGGCCCAAGCGGGTTGATCTGCATAAGGAACTTGCCGCTACTCAGAGCTTTACGGATGGACTGGCTTGGCCGGCCGCCAGCCCGGTGCCGCAGGAACCTGCTATCGCTATTTCAGGCGCCAGCATTGACTGGATACAACTGGCCGGCGGCCTGATCTTCGCCGCGCTCATGGCATACCCGCCAGCGAAGACCGCCGCCGGGTCATCAGACCTGACGGCAACTCCATTCGACTTGACGATCGCGAAATGGATGCGATGGCGGACAATTCACAAACGAGCACAAGGAAATCCTTACATGAGATCCTCACCGAAAGAGACCGCCACCGCGGCCATCCCGATTCATCGAGTGCATCCCCCGTCTTTCTGGAAGGGGATGATCCTTGCTGCGACCGTGATCGTCCTCGTACCGAGTAGTCAGGTTTCGGCTAAGGGCAAGGGACAAACCGTTCACCACATAGATCAGGCAGCCTCAGTTGGTTGGGAGAGGAAGAAGATGGAAGAACTTCCGGCGGGAACAAAGTTCAACCACGCTAACAGGGATGGGGTGTGGGGCGGTCGCGGGCAAAGCGGGCACACGGGCGACGCAATTTGGATGACCTCAGAAAACGATGTAAACACGGCACGCGGCTATGCAGGTAGTTCTGGAAAGTACTTTGTTGTCGAGGCGAAAGAGCCCCTGAAATTAGCGGTCATGGACGAGCAGGGTAATCAAGTGTTCCCCGATGAACTAGGCGCATGGGCTCCCTTGGCGCAGAGATACGGCTTGGATGGAGTGAAGACGGAATATGGAAGCTCGTACGAGGTGATTTTATTTCACAGAAGCAAGATTGCACCTGTGGAAGAACGTGGTTTCGATTAGCACAGACGCCAGCGCACGACGCCATCGAGATAGGTGCCGTCCTCGTTGAGGGGGATGAAGTTTGCGAGTTCGGTCATGGTCTGTGTCCTGAGTGTGTGTTTCCCGACGGGAAAGCCCTTTCGAGCGAAGCCTCCCCGGTCTTTCCGGGGGGATGGCGAGAGCCCGCCCCACTGCGGCGGGCGGGACTGTCAAGTGGCGTGGTGCGGAAGGTGGGGGACCTTCTCGGTCCGCTCGCGGACTGGGCAGAAGATTTTCCACCTTCACGGGCCGCTTGACCGGCCCGGCCGGCGATGCCCCCTCCTCGTCATCGCGCAGTGGCGCGCTGCATCGCTTCACGTAGGTATCAAAGCCGTAAGGCTGATTCCTTTAGTAGCTCCGTTGGAAAGCGCGCGGGCGGTGATTGAGGTCAGCTTCCTGTTGCGCACCGCTCCCTTGCTGGAGCCGCCAGCCTTCGCCGCAATATGGACCCCCCGGACCGTCGATAGAGGCCTCATGTGAGCTTCTGAAACGCCTTTGGCCAACGGCAGCGCGATGACGCCTTCAAGCGTGGGAAGATCTTAAGCGTATGCCGACAGGCCGAGAACCGGCTGCCATAATACAGGTCCGTTCAAACGTCCCCTCCAGCGGATGCGCATGAGGCTAGCGTGCGAAACCTCGAGAAAGCCGGCGACCGCCTCCGTGTTGCCCACCGCCTTGGGATGCCCGATGCGCGCCAACGGCCAAGTTGCAAGACGCAGGATCCGTTCCATGCGCGTATCGGTCACTGTCACGATCCGAGTGAGTTCGTTCGACAAGCCGAATTCGATCATGCCCGCGAATAGCTCGTAGGTTGCTTGGGCCAGCCCTCCAGCCTTGGGCGTTGATGCAGGGAGATCGAGTGCGAAACGACTGCTCTCCCAAATGCGGGCACTCGCTGGCGCCGCGGTCTCGCCAAGCAGCATCGGAAACGTGTCGCGCAACATTGTCGGTCCCGTCGTCGGCAAAAAACGGACGCAACCGCGAATGCGCCAGTCGGATCCTTTGAGAAGGAGATAGACGGGCCTCAGCCCGTCATATGCGTCTGTTTCCAGTTCCTCTTCGGTCTGAACATCCCAATCCAGCCTTTCCTTGAAAACGCGATGCCTCAGTCCGTACATTTCTTTGAGCTCGCTTGAAAACTCATCGTAGAGCTCAGGTGTGATTAGCTGCATCATTTGTCGCCTCCGTGCAGGATGTGGTCCCGCCATCGAAGAGCAAAGCCGACAATCATGCAGCCTGTAGACCTTTACAGGTATCCGCAGAAAGGAATCAGGATCTCGAATGTCGGGAAGAAGCCAGCCGTGCTACGGCTTGGTTGATGGTTCGCACGCCAAGTTTTGCCTTGGCGTTTTCCAGATGGAAGGTCACGGTTCGTTTCGAGACGCTGAGAATCTGGCTGATATCCCAGGCCGACTTGCCGTCCGCCGCCCATTTCAAGCATTCGAATTCTCGCGGGGTCAGGATTACGCCATTGACCACGCAATCTTCGGCGAGCCTGCGCCGGGCAAATATATGAAAGCTGATCGCGACCAGCTGCAATGCTTGCTCGTACCGTGTCAGTGACCGCAAGAGAGGCGGACGGGGCTGGTCGGAAGCCAAGGTCAGCGCAGCAAAGCGGCCGCGATGGTCATGTATCGACATGGTCAACCCGGAACGAATGCCAAATCGAGCTGCTTCTTCCAGAATCCGTTGCTGTGAAGCCGGGAGATGTTGCCGAGCTAAATCCACACCCCAATCAAAGGTGTCCCAGCCTTGAAGCCCGCGCAGGATCACCGGATCATGCCTGTGGTAGCGCAATTGCATATAGCGCGATGTCCAGGATGGGGGATAATTCGAAATCAAGCGCGGCTTCCGGCCGGAAGCTGACGGGCAACTGAAATAGGCAAAGAGCGGAAAGTCTAACGCGGCTGCGGCAGACGCCATTGTCTCACACAGATCGACAGCATCGACGCTTTCGGAGAGTTGCTCGAGGAAATTTTCAAACACGCGATGCATCTGCGCTTTGCATAAACCTCCGTGCCGTTGCTCGGCGCAGACCTTCGTCTAAATGATTGGCGATCCATTCGACGTTTGCGAGCTGGTCGGCTTAATCGCGGGCATTGCTCTGCTCCTGGTCAATGAGCCTGTTGTGCGGCGATGCAGCGCCGCGAGCCTCTAATTTGTTGCACCAATTGGTGACATTCCTATGTTGTCGATAAGCCGTATGTCGCCTAGCCATGCCGCGACAAGCAAGCGTGCCGGTTGGTCAAGGCTCGTCAGCGGTTGCAGATCTGCCTCGCGGCGAAGTTCCAGGTACTCGACTTCGCGATAGCCGGCAGCCAGGATTGCTGCGCGCGCTTCCGCAAGAGTGGGAAGGACAGGAGCGCCGCGCGCAAGCCGATCGGCCACCCCCAGCAAGACCGCTGCCAACTTTGGGGCAATGGCGCGCTGTGCTGGCGAGAGCCGAAGATTGCGCGAGGACAGTGCAAGACCGTCGGCTTCGCGGATTGTCGGACAGGCCAGGATGGTGATTGGAATGTCCAGGTCGCCGACCATGCGCCTGACCAGCTGAAGCTGCTGAAAGTCCTTTTCGCCAAAACAGGCCAAGTCAGCGCCGGTCTGCAGGAAGAGCTTGGAAACGACTGTCGCCACGCCGTCGAAATGGCCCGGCCGAAAGCTGCCGCACAGGCCCTCGCTGATGCCGGACACCGAAATGCTCGTGGCGAAGCCTGGCGGATACATCTCTTCTGCATCCGGCAGATAGAGCAAATGCACGCCGAGCGGCGCAAGCCTTGCAGCATCTTGGTTTTCCGTGCGAGGATAGGCATCAAGATCGGTGGCACTGTTGAATTGCTTGGGGTTGACGAACAGCGTCACGACTACCCGATCGGCCTTCTGAAGCGCAGCACGCACGAGACTGAGATGACCTTCATGCAAGGCCCCCATGGTCGGTACAAGGGCGACCTTGGCGCCTGAGCGACGCCATCGCGCGGTAACAGCGCGGAGCTCGGCAGTGCTTCGAACGATCGGCACGCTCATGTGACGTCTCCGGCCCTCGCCTCGTGTGTGTAGAGATGTTCCGCCGCCGGAAAGCACCGTCTCCTGACGTCAGCGGCATAAGCCGCAATCGCTGCATCGGCCTGTTCGCCAAGTTCGGCGTAGCGCTTGACGAATTTCGGCCGGAAGGAGCTGAAAAGCCCGAGCATATCGTCGCTCACCAGAATCTGGCCGTCGCAGGCGAGTGAGGCGCCGATGCCGATGGTGGGGACGGCGATCTCCGCAGTGATGCGTTTTGCGAGGGGTTCGGGCACCTTCTCCAGCACCACGGAGAATGCGCCGGCCTCCGTAACCGCATTGGCATCGCGCCTGATGCGCTCGGCATCTTCTCCCCGCCCCTGGACGCGGTAGCCACCGAGCGTATTGACCGCCTGAGGCGTTAAACCGACATGCGCCATGACAGGGATGCCGCGGGCGCAGAGGAAGCGGATGGTCTCGGCCATTTTCTCACCGCCTTCGAGCTTCACAGCCGCACAACCGGTCTGCGCCATCAGGCGCGCAGCGTTGCCGAAGGCCTGCACGGGGCTCTCTTCATAGGAGCCGAATGGCAGGTCAACGACCATCAATGATCGCACCAGACCGCGGCGCACCGCCTGGCCGTGCATGATCATCATGTCGAGAGTGACGCCCAGCGTCGATGAGAGGCCGTGCAATACCATGCCAACGCTGTCGCCAACGAGAACGACGTCGCAGTGTGGATCAACCAATCTGGCTATCGGCGTGGTGTATGCCGTCAGGCAGACGAGTGGAGCCTGGCCTTTCCGCGCGCTGATATCCGGCGGTGTGATCGCCTTTGTCTCACCCGTTGCACTCAACGATGCATCCTTCCCTAGCGTTACCCCCCGCGGGTGTCGCGTTTGGCATATTTTTGTGCGAGTGCGAAGTGCAAAAAAGATCGTCCAGCTGTGCGGTGTTGACGTTCGTGCAGCAACGCTTAAATTCAATCGATTGATAACCCCGAATTCGGGAACAACTCACCTTCGCGAACATGAACCATCAGGCAAAAGGAACCAGAAAAGGCAGAGCCGCGGTCAAGGCCGACGAAGCAAAAGTGGACCTGATCGCCGTTGTCGTCGCCGTAACTGACAGTGATCCCTGTCTTCTCACCATCGGGAACGCGGATACCCTTCCGTCCGGCCCCTATGCGCTGGAGCATCGATCGCTGCAATCAGGTCTGAGGGGTTGGGTCGAGCAACAGACCGGCCACCCGCTCGGCTATATCGAGCAGCTCTACACCTTCGCCGATCGGGACCGCATAGGTGCCGAGCCCCAGGAACGCGCCATCTCAATCAGCTATCTCGCACTCACTCGCAAGGAACAGGCAGCGGGCTCCGCTAGTTGTGGGTGGCGCAGTTGGTACGAGTATTTGCCCTGGGAAGATCATCGCTCCGGCACGCCGGTGGTGCTCGATATCTTACGACCACGCCTGAGTGAGTGGGCTGAGGGCGCCAGCGACGCCACCACGCGACGCGAACGCCTGCAGCGCGCCGCGATTGCCTTCGGTTTCGACCACCGCAATTGGAATGAGGAACTCACCCTACAGCGTTATGAGTTGCTCTATGAATCTGCCCTGATCGAAGAGGCTGGCCGCGGGCGGGACGCAACGCCTGCGGTGACATCTGGCAAGGCAATGGTCGCTGACCATCGACGAATCCTGGCGACGGGCATTGCGCGGCTACGCTCCAAGATCAAATACCGGCCGGTGGTTTTCGAGCTCATGAGGCCGTCCTTCACGCTGCTTCAGCTGCAGCGGACCGTGGAGGCCCTCGCCGGGAGGCTCATCAACAAGCCGAATTTCCGCAGGCTTGTTGAGCAGCAAGAGTTGGTCGAGGAAACTGGCGAGACCTCCCTCGAGACGGGCGGGCGACCGGCAAAGCTCTATCGGTTCCGGCATGCCGTCCTCGACGACAGGGCTGGGGCCGGGACAAAATTGCCGCTCGCGCGGGCTTGACATACTTATAGTCAAGGTAGACATATTCCCCTTATTGTCAGATCGAATATAAGCGGAGGCGCTGATGACTGGGGCGTTACCTACGGCTGCGTCCCTGTACGAGCGCGTCCGGCGGGTGATTCCGCCAGTCGAATGGCCGGCGTTTACCGACGACCTTGAAGCCATCCTTGCGCTGAAGCGCGATCGAAACGCGGTCATCCTTGCGCACAACTACCAAACGCCGGAGATCTTCCATTGCGTGGCCGACATCGTCGGCGACAGCCTCGCACTGGCCCGCAAGGCGGCCACGGTCGAGGCGCAGGTCATCGTGGTTGCCGGCGTGCATTTCATGGCCGAGACGGCCAAGCTGCTCAATCCTAACAAGATGGTCCTCATTCCGGACCTCCGCGCCGGTTGCTCGCTGGCCGAATCCATCACGGCAGAGGACGTGCGGCAGCTACGGCAGCGCTATCCGGGGGTCCCGGTTGTCACCTACGTCAACACTTCGGCAGCGGTAAAAGCGGAGTCGGACATCTGCTGCACCTCGGGCAATGCCCGCGCGGTGGTGGAATCTCTCGGCGTGCCGCGCGTGATCATGGTGCCCGATCAATACCTGGCGATAAACGTTGCGGCGGACACGGATGTCGAGATCATCGCCTGGAAGGGCCACTGCGAAGTGCATGAGCGCTTCACGTCGACCGACATCCGGGAATTGCGCGATGCACATCCTGGGGTCATCGTGCTCGCCCATCCAGAATGCCCGCCCGAGATTGTCACACAAGCGGAATTCTCCGGCTCGACTGCGGCCATGTTGGATTATGTCGAGCGGGAGAAACCAGCGCGCGTCGTCCTGCTGACCGAATGTTCGATGAGCGACAATGTCGCGGTCGCGCATCCCGAAATCGAGTTCATCCGCCCTTGCAATCTCTGCCCGCACATGAAGCGCATCACCTTGGCCAACATCCGCGCCGCGCTCGAAGAGAACCGGCATGAGGTTCGGATCGCCGCCGGGATTGCAGAGCGCGCGCGCCACTCAGTCGAGCGAATGCTTTCCATATGAGCCTCGACGTTCATGACATTGGCGGGGCACCGGTGATCATCGGCTCTGGTTTGGCAGGCCTGATGACCGCGCTCCATCTGGCGCCGGAACCGGTTGTGCTTCTATCTAATGCGGGGCTGGGAACCGGAGCCTGCAGCGAGCTCGCCCAAGGCGGTCTTGCTGCAAGTGTCGGCGGCGAAGACAGTCCCGAACTTCATCTTTGTGACACCCTGGCGGCCGGCGACGGCCTCTGCGACGAGGCAACGGTGCGGCGAGTGGTCCGAGCTGCACCTGAAGCGATCAGGACTCTAGAGCGGTTTGGAGTCGCATTCGACCGACGCGCTGATGGCGCCTTGCGGCTGGGGCTCGAGGCGGCGCACTCGCAGCGGCGGATCGTGCATGCGGCGGGCGATGCCACCGGTCGCGAACTGGTGCGCGCGCTGGTCGCGGCAGCACGGCGCACAGCCTCCATCACTGTCCTGGAAAACGTCGAGGCCCGCCGGCTTGTCGTGGAAGACGGGGCGATCATCGCCGTGGTCGCGGCCGGGTGCACGGGCGCAATCGCCTTGCCAACGCGCCGCGCGGTGCTGGCGACCGGCGGCATCGGCGCCTTGTTCAGCGAGACGACAAACCCGCCTGGCTCATGTGGACAGGGGCTCGCGCTCGCCGCTTGTGCCGGGGCGGAGTTCGCCGACCTGGAATTCGTGCAATTCCACCCGACCGCCCTCGAGGGCCCGCGGCGGCCGATGCCGCTGGTGAGCGAGGCGGTGCGTGGCGAGGGTGCTGTGCTCGTCGACGAGCAGGGAGAGCGTTTCCTGGGTGATACCCCAGGGGGCGAGCTTGCGCCTCGCGACGTGGTTGCGCGCGCGGTTTGGCGCCAACTCGCTCTCGGACGCCGTGTGTTTCTTGACGCCAGGCAATGTCTGGGTCCCAGATTTGACAAGCGCTTTCCGGCGATCGCCGATTTGTGCCGCCAGGCCGGCATCGATCCGGCGACCGACCTGATCCCGGTGCGCCCGGCCGCACATTATCACATGGGCGGTGTTGCAGTAGACGCTGCGGGCCGCAGCTCCATCGAGGGACTGTGGGCATGCGGCGAGGTCGCTTGCACGGGTCTGCACGGCGCGAACCGGCTCGCCAGCAACTCGCTTATCGAAGCAGTGGTGACGGCGAGCTGGGTTGCTGAAAGCGTCGCCGACGCATCACACACCCGGCGACCACGCGTGTGTTCGGCATTCGTGCCTCAACGGCCGGACGCCTCCGGCATCCGTCCAATCGTCTCCGCCGCGCTCGGCATCGTCCGCGACGGCGAGACGCTACGCGACGGGGTGGCTACCCTGTTGCCGGTTGCAGCTCACGACAGCGCGGCGTCTGACCCCGCCATGGTCGCGCTGATGATCGCCATTGCGGCTCTGCGGCGCGAAGAGAGCCGCGGCTCGCACTATCGTTCCGATTTCGCCGGACGCGATGCAGATGCGCGCCAGTCACGACTGACACTGCGCAGCGCAATACAGACCGCCGTCGCACTCAGCTGGCGAGCGCCGATGCGGAGTACCCTGACATGAAATTCTCACCGCTTCCCTCAACCCTGATCGAACCGATCGTGCGCGGTGCTCTTCTCGAAGACCTGGGCAGATGCGGCGATCTGACCAGCGAGGCCGTGATCCCGCGCGATCGCACCGCCACGTTGGTGCTGAAGTCGCGACAAACGGGGATCGTTGCCGGGCTCGATCTGGCCGCCTTCGCCTTCATGCTCGTCGAACCTGCGATCGACATGCAAATCTGGAGAGTTGACGGCAGCGATGTCGCGGGGGGCGAAATCATCGCCATGCTGTGCGGACCGGCGCGGGGCCTGCTCACCGCCGAGCGCACGGCGCTCAATTTTCTGTGTCATCTAAGCGGCATTGCCACTGCCACGGCAGCGATGGTCGAAGCCGTGCGTGGCCACAAGGCGAGGATCGTGTGCACGCGAAAGACGACGCCCGGCCTGCGCGCGCTGGAGAAATATGCGGTACGCGTCGGCGGCGGCGCCAATCACCGCTTCGGGCTCGACGACGCCTTCCTGATCAAGGACAACCACATCGCGATCGCCGGCGACATTCGCACGACAATAGAGCGGGCGCGCGCTGCCGCGGGGCACATGGTGAAGATCGAGGTCGAGGTCGAGACCCTCGAGCAGCTCGATACAGCGCTCACGCTGGGGGTCGACGCGGTGTTGCTCGACAACATGTCGGTTGAGGACCTTGCCCGCGCCGTGGCAATGGTTGGGGGCCGCGCCGTCACGGAGGCTTCCGGCCGGGTGACACCGAAAATGGCACCGGCGATTGCTGCGACGGGTGTTGATCTCATCTCGGTCGGATGGCTGACACACAGCGCGCCCATTCTCGACATCGGCCTGGACATGCCAACTCGCGGGAACATCAGCACTCATTTGAACTAACGGGAAACACAATGGGGAGCAACGTGCTCGGGCTGCGCGCACCAAAAGGCGCGAAAGAGCACGCTTCATGCGGCTCACCCTTCATTACTTCCGGATCCCAATATTGCGCCCACCGACGAGCCAATCGGAAGGGGCTCCCACTCGACGGACTGGTGAGTGCGCTCGCTGATCGGCAATAGAGGCTTTGACGATGACAACGGAAATGAACGAGGAGTGCGACTCGGACTTTGCCACGCAGTCGATGGAGGCAGCACTAGCCCGATGGAGCCGCAAAGAGGCCGAGGCTATATACGGAATGCCGTTCAACGATCTGCTCTTCTTGGCGCAGACGGTCCATCGCCAGAACTTCGATCGCAACCGGGTGCAGCTGTCGCGGCTTCTCAGCATCAAGACCGGCGGATGCCCGGAGGATTGCGGCTATTGCAGCCAGTCTGCGCATCACCAAACCGGCCTGAAGGCCTCGAAGCTGATGGAGGTCAAACATGTCGTCGAGGAGGCGACCAAGGCACGAGATGCTGGCGCAACCCGCTATTGCATGGGCGCTGCCTGGCGCAGTCCGAAGGAGCGCGACATGGACGCCGTGCTCGCCATGATCGAAGGCGTGAAGGCGCTCGGCCTGGAGACCTGCATGACTCTCGGCATGCTCGACCTCAGCCAGGCGCAGCGCCTGAAGGCGGCCGGTCTCGACTACTACAACCACAACATCGACACCTCTGCGCGCTATTACGGCAAGGTCGTTTCGACCAGGACCTTTGCCGACCGGCTGGAAACGCTTGGGCGCGTGCGCGAGGCTGGGATCAAGGTCTGCTGCGGCGGCATTGTCGGGATGGGAGAGGAAAAGGCCGATCGCATGGACATGCTGGTGACGCTGGCGAACCTGCCCGAGCCGCCCGAAAGCGTGCCGATCAACATGCTGATCCCCATCAGGGGGACGCCGCTCGCCGATGCCGAACCCATCGATCCGATCGATTTCATCCGCACCATTGCGCTCGCCCGGATCATGATGCCGAAGTCTGATGTAAGGCTCTCCGCCGGCAGGACGGCGATGAGCGACGAGACCCAGGCGCTGTGCTTCTTTGCCGGCGCCAATTCCATTTTTGTCGGCGACACGCTGCTGACTGCGGACAATCCCGGAGAGGACAAGGATACTCGTCTATTTAGACGTCTGGGCATCGAACCGATGCGAGGCGAGGCGAAATGAACGAGCCACCGCTCGCCCGCTTTGAAGCAACCTTGCAGGGGTTGGCACGCAAGGACCGGCTGCGCGCACTGGCGCCGCGGGTCGGGCTCGACTTCTCGTCCAACGATTATCTCGGGCTTGCTGCCTTCAAGAGACTTGGCGATGCAGTCGCGGCGGCAATCGAGCGGGGCACCCCTGTGGGCGCTACCGGATCGCGGCTTCTGCGCGGCAACGCGCCGGAGCATGAGGCGCTGGAGTCAGATGCTGCCGCGTTCTTCGGGGCCGAACGGGCGCTGTTCTTCGGCAGCGGCTACATGGCCAACTTCGCCCTCCTGAGCACCCTGGTGAAGAAGGGCGACCTGTTGATCCTCGATGAACTCGCCCATGCCAGCATGCATGAAGGGGCCCGGGCAGGACGCGCCGAGTTCAGGCTGGTGGCACACAATGACATTGATGCTTTTGAGGACGCGATCAGGCGCTGGCGCGCCGAAGGCGGCATTGGCCGCATCTGGATCGGCGTTGAAAGCCTCTACAGCATGGATGGCGACTGCGCGCCGATGGAGAGCCTGGTTGAGCTTGCCGATCGGCACGAGGCCTTCATACTGGTCGACGAGGCACATGCCACAGGTGTCTGGGGACCGGGGGGCCGCGGGCTGGCCGCCGCGTTCGAGGGCCGCGACAACATCGTGGCTCTCCATACATGCGGCAAGGCACTCGGCGCATCGGGCGCGCTCGTCACCGGGCCGCGAGTGCTGTGCGACTATATTGTCAATCGCTGCCGTCCGTTTATCTACGCCACCGCACCATCGCCGCTGATGGCAGTGGCTGCGCGCGAAGCGCTCGCAATGCTGGTCGACGAGCCGATGCGCCGCGTTGATTTGCACGAGCACGTTGCCTTCGCAAGCCGGCAACTGGCCGAGCATTGCGGAGCCAAGCCCAGCGGTTCGCAGATCCACCCATTTGTCATTGGGGACGTGGCGCGCACCATGGCTGTCGCGGCGGCTCTGCAGGCTCGCGGCTTCGACTTACGCGGCATTCGTCCGCCGGCGGTGCCGGAGGGTACCTCGCGGCTGCGCATTTCGCTGACGCTCAACGTGGGCAAGGCTGACATTCGCGTCATGGTCGAGACGCTTGCCGAAGTATTGGCCACCACGGCATGAGCAAGCGCATCGTCGTCACGGGAACCGATACGGGAATTGGCAAAACCGTTTTCGCCGCGGGGCTCGCAGGTCTGCTCGACGGCTTCTACTGGAAGCCGGTCCAATCGGGTCTCGAAGGTGAGACCGACAGTGAGGTGGTCGAACGGCTCGCTGGCCTGCCATCGGGGCGGGTGCTGCCGGAGGCCCACCGCTTGAGGAGCCCCTTGTCGCCGCACCGTTCAGCCGAAATCGACGGTGTCTCGATCGAGCCTGCCGATCTTTCATTTCCGGTCCTGCCCACACCGCTCGTCATCGAAGGCGCTGGCGGACTGATGGTGCCGATCAATCGACAGACAAGATTCATTGACATCTTCGCTGAATGGCGGCTGCCGGTGATCCTGTGCGCCCGCACTGAACTCGGCACGATCAACCACAGCCTGCTGTCGATCGAAGCCCTGCGGGCTCGCTCGATCCCGCTGATCGGCGTTGTCTTCATCGGTGAAGAGGCGGCCGATACGCAAAAGACAATCACCGAGTTGGGCGCGGTGCGTCAGCTCGGCAGACTGCCACACCTCGCTCCGCTCACGAGCGAAACTCTGAGAAAGGCGATGTTTGCAAGCTTCGACCTTGCGCAGATGGCTGGAGGCGAGTGATGCCGCGGTCGCGCGTCTGGCATCCCTTCACCCAGCACGCGATCGAGCCGCCCATGCTGTCCGTCGTCCGCACCGACGGAGCTTGGCTGGAGACGAATGACGGAAGGCGTATCCTCGACGCAATCTCCTCCTGGTGGGTGGTCACTCACGGGCACCGCCAGCCACGGATCATGGAAGCGATCCGGATTGCGACCGAGATGCTTGACCAGGTGATCTTCGCCGGCCTCACCCATGAGCCGGCAGAGCAATTGGCGTCGGCGCTGATCGAAATGGTGCCGCCAGGCCTCGACTGGGTCTTTTATTCCGACAGCGGCTCCACGAGCGTTGAAGTCGCACTGAAGATGGCGCTCGGCTATTTCCGCAACACAGGCGCGCCGCGCTCGCGCATCGTCGCCATGGAACACAGCTATCATGGCGACACGATCGGCACGATGAGCGTCGGCGCCCGGGGCGTGTTCAATGCCGCCTACGAACCGCTGTTGTTCGAGGTCGACACCATTCCTTTTCCGGCCGCGGGGCGGGAGCAGGAAACGCTGGATCGTTTCGAGACCCTGTCTCTTGACCGCCGCGCCGCCGCGCTGATCATCGAGCCGCTCGTGCTTGGCGCCGGCGGCATGCTGATGTATCCGGCCTGGGTGCTGGCGGAATTGAAGCGGATCGCTGAAGCGTCCGGCACGCTCTTGATCGCCGACGAAGTGATGACCGGCTGGGGGCGCACCGGAACCATGTTCGCCTGCGAGCAGGCATCGATCTCACCGGACATATTGTGCACCTCGAAGGGCTTGACTGGCGGCGCCGTCCCGCTGGCAGCCACGCTCGCCAGCGATGCCATCTTCGAGGCCCACTACTGCGTGGACCGAAAGAAGACCTTTTTCCACTCAAGTTCCTACACCGCCAATCCGATCGCCTGCGCGGCCGCGCTTGCCAATGTCGAGGTCTGGCGGTGCGAGCCGGTCGCCAAGCGGATTGCGGCCTTAAGTGCGAGACAGGCCGATGGCCTGCAACGCTTCCAAAACAATCCCTTCTTCGCCGAGGGCCGAGCAAACGGCACGATCCTAGCCCTCGATCTGCGCACCGGCTCGGCCGGATATCTGGCGGAGATCGGGCCGAAACTGCGCGCTTTTTTCCTCGAACGTGGCATGCTGGTGCGCCCGCTCGGAAATGTCCTCTATCTTTTGCCGCCCTATTGCATCACCGGCGACGAACTGGACGGGCTCTATGACGCCATAGAGGAGGCCGGCGAACGCTTCGGTTCGCGATCATGATCCGGTCGTCGCGCATCGTCGGTTTCGGTCATCACGCGCCGGCGCGCAAGGTCAATAACGCGGAAATCGAAGGTCGTCTCGGGCTCGAACCCGGCTGGATCGAGCGGCGCACCGGGATACGGTCGCGCTTCTGGGCAACGGGCGAAGACACATTATCGGGCCTTGCCACGCGCGCCGGCGACATGGCGCTGGCGAATGCCGGTGTCGACCGTGACGATATCGGCCTGCTGTTGCTGGCCACGTCCACGCCCGACCATCTCCTGCCACCGAGCGCGCCGCTGGTGGCCCACCGGCTCGGGCTCGACCGCGCCGGTGCGATTGACCTGACGGGTGCCTGCGCCGGCTTCATCTATGCCTTGATGTTGGCGGATGGGTTCACCCGCCTCCATGGCAAAGCGAGCCTGGTGATTGCCGCCAATATCCTCAGCCGCCGCATCAATCCGGCCGAGCGCGCAAGCGCGGTGTTGTTTGCGGATGCCGCCGGCGCGGTGGTGGTTGCCCCGTGCAAAGAGCCGGACGGAGGCATTCTCGGCGCGGCGATGGCCTCGGACGGCTCGCGCTACGGGCTGATTCAGATTCCCGCCGGCGGCAGCAACACGCCGTTTCATGGCGAGCTGGACCTCGAGCAAACCCGTATGACCATCAGTGACGGGCGTGAAGTGTTCGCCAGGGCTGTAGAGATGATGACTGACTGCTCGAGAGGTGCGCTCACGGCCGCCCGAATGCCGCCGCAACACATCGATCGTTTCGTGCCGCACCAGGCCAATGCCCGGATCTTCGATGCGGTCGGCAGGAATCTGGGCATAGCGGATGAAGCAATTGTCAAGACGATTGCCGATTACGGCAACTCTTCGGCCGCGACGATCCCACTCTCGCTCTCGCTTTCGCATCGGGCGCAGCCGTTTCGGCCAGGCGAAAAGATTCTTCTTGCCGCGGCCGGTGCCGGTCTCAGCGGAGGCGCACTCGTCATAGGAATTTAGCCGTACGCGGTCATGCACAGGATCCGTCACCGATGACACGAACGAACGGGCGCACGAAAAAATGGTCGCCGACAAGCTTCATGGGCGCTGGCGTGGTCAGGCCAGAGCGATCAAAGTTGCAGATGATTCTGTCGATCAGCACGATCGGCAATGCTGTCTTTCGAAGGTTGTCGGCGCCAGCATGGGAGAGCGGAGCCAACAGAGTTCATCACCCCTCCTCACCTCGACGAAGTCGTCCTGGTCGATAAGTCCGGCCCTTCTGGTCCATAGATCAATATTGTAGCGGCAGCACCGGCAGCCGAGAATTGAACAAGCGGCCCCTCGAAGGCATCAAATGATCATGCAGTCCGAAAACAATACCCATCTGCCTGCCTCAGCAACGCTCGCTCCCTTTCGAAACCCGGTGTTTCGCTCGATCTGGACCGCCACACAAATATCCAGCCTCGGTTGGCTCGTGCAAACGGTGGCCATCAGCTGGCTGATGGCCACGATTTCCGCTTCGGACCTGATGGTTGCGCTGGTGCAGGCTGCATCCACCTTGCCGGTGTTCCTCCTCTCAATCGTTGCCGGAGCCATTGCCGACAACTTCAGCCGCCGATGGGTGATGTTTGCGGGGCACTGCCTGATAGCATTGGCTTCAACGACGCTGATGATATCCGTGGGTCTGGGATTTGCCGGTCCATGGCTAATTCTTGCATTGGGTTTCCTGGCTGGCTGCGGCTTTGCCTTGAATGATCCGGCCTGGCACGCATCTGTTGGCGATATCCTTCACAAAAGGGACATCCCGGCCGCGGTCACCCTCATGTCCGTAGGATACAACATTGTACGCAGCGTTGGTCCGGCTTTGGGGGGCGTGGTCCTGGCATTTCTTGGACCGCTTGCCGCTTTCGCCTTGGCAGCGCTGAGTGATCTGGCGCCGCTAACCGCGATATGGCGCACACGATGGAAGGTTCGCACTTCCCCTCTCCCTCGTGAACGCATGACGATGGCAATTCATGACGGAGTGCGCTTCACTGTGATGTCCCTGGAGATCAGGGCAGCGATTGCCCGTGCAACCCTTTTCGGCCTGGCAAGCATCTCCATCCTTGCATTGCTGCCTCTATTTGTCCGGGACCAGCTGAAGAGCGGCCCGATCATCTACGGCATCTTGCTGGCCGGCTTCGGGATGGGTGCTTTCATTGCGGGCATGAGCAATAGCTTTCTAAGGCGGATGACGTCTCAAAACAGGCTGGTGTCCTTCGCCTCTGTCGCTTGTGCGGCATGTTGCCTTTCGCTTGCACTCACATCATCGGTCCCCGTGGCGGTCGTTTCGCTGGCACTCGGCGGCGCGGGTTGGCTCATCACCTGGACTGGGATCGACGTGTCGGTGCAACTGGCAAGCCCCAGATGGGTGGTCGGCCGGACACTGTCGATCTACTACGCCTTGAGCGCAGGCGGGATGGCGGCTGGCAGCTGGATCTGGGGTACTGTCGCACAGAACTACTCCTTAGGCTGGGCTTTGGAGGGCGCCGCCGGCGCTCTGTTGCTGGTTGCGGCTGCGGGAATGCTGTTACCGGTCGGTCCATGGGAGGAAACGGATCAGGAAAGTTCGGATTTTCGCCCGCCGGAGCTGGCACTCGACTTGAAGCCCAGAAGTGGACCCATAGTGGTCAAGGTGGAGTATCGGATACCCGAAGAGAACATCGAGACCTTTCTGGGCTACATGCGCGCCAGGCGGCATGTTCAGAGCCGTGCCGGTGCGCGAAACTGGACACTGCAGCGAAATCTTCAAACGCCTTCGATTTGGACAGAGACATTCCGCACGCCGACCTGGATGGACTTTCTTCGCCTGAATCATCGGCTCACGGCAGCGGATAAGGAAATCGGTGACCATCTCCTGTCACTGCACGATGGGGAGGATCCTCCTCACACAGTGCTTTCCATTGAACGCACGACTGAGGCCGCGCGTACCCGTTCCCCAACACTCTTTTCTCGCCCTCCGAGGTGACGTGACCACGCGTCGAGCATTGGGGTCTGGCCTTTGGCGCTTCTGGCGGACCGAGAGACCTACTTTGCTGCAAAAGCTCCGAATTCCGCGCGGCCAACCAGAAGCTCGGCATACAGCAGTTCGCGTGTGAAACAGCATTGGCCACACGATCCCAGGCCCGAAACCCAGCAGTCATTCCCAGTCCAGTCGCTCGGAACTCTGATCGTGGCGATGTGCTTGAGCCTCATAATTGTCCGCTAGCGTGTCGAGAGCCTTGGCCGTATGCGGATGGTCGAAAGAGATCGCATTCGACCATCCGCGGTATTTAGCGGCTTCCTTCCGTTCCAGCTCCCCACCGTCGCGCGGCGATCGCATTGTTACGCCACGTCGGTTCATCTTACCGGTCAAAAAGCCATTGATCATTGGTTTGCTGCGGAAAAGATCGATTGCGTCGCGGACCGCTTCGGCCGGCCAGTTGCCGTCTGCTCCAAAAGGAGAGGCAGCCAAAACGTTGCCAATGCGACTGTCGGCGATATCTTCTCGGCCGGCGGTCTTAGCGAGCGATCGAGCTTCCTTGATCCACCCCTCAAGAGCAACGTTATCGATCGTCCCATCATCTTTTGTACCGGGAAGCCGATCCCATTCCTCAAGAAGTCGGTAGGCCTGGGTGGCGATGGCGCGTGCTCGCTCGGGATCCTGCGGCTCAACGTCGACGACACCGCTTTCCTCGCTCGCCTTGAATACCGCGCTGAGTATTTGGACAAAGAAGGATGGCTGCTCCGACAGCGCCTTCATAAGCACCTTGGGCGGACGGCGCGAGCGAGTCAAAATCGGTAGATAGGCCCACTCGACCTTGACCAATGCATTGCTGTCGACGTCATCACGTTTGTCAAGCACCTGGAGGATTTCGGCGACGTAGTGCTGGAACATCGTCGCTTCGTTCCTGTCGCCCTCGCTCTCGAACGGCTGTCGGACGGCCTCAAGTAGCACCTCGATGAGAAGATCTGAGAGCAGATCAGTTCGGCTGTCGCGTGCCGCGAGCGGCAGAGCGTGACGCGCGCGACCAACGGAGATGAGTTTGCGGATCGCGAAACCGACCTCGTCACGGTCGTCGCTCATCCAGAACACCGGCGTCTGACGCCAATACGTTTCTTCGATTTCAGCGCCAGCGCTGGTAGCCTGGTCCCAAGTCCAACGCCGCCCAGGAAGCGCGCGCAGGATCGTAAGCAATGCGGTGTCGCCCCAAGAGCGACTGGTTGCCTTAGCGATCAACTCAGCTGCCCATGGCTCCTTTCGCTCTGCAAAGGCAGAGACGATCAGGCCGTGGGCAAGAGCACGCTCATGCGCATCTTCGCTTCGAATTGCCGACTCCAACAGCGCTTCGAGATCGGGTTCGGAGAGACCGCCAGCAAAGAGCGCCTTGCCGATGTATCCCGCTGTGCCAACCTTGCGGGAGAGCGCGAGGATGGCTGGAATGCCGTCTTTGGAGAACAGGGCGTGTGCGGCATCTTTCCTCGCTAGATCGACCTCACGCTCATTCGTCTTCCAACCTTCGGCCGAAGGCCGTGGCAAGCCCGCATCTTGTTCAAAGAGCCATGCCACGCGCTCTATTGGATCAGCGGGTGCGAAGCGCTCGTAAATCGCCTCAAGTCGGTCGAGCACTTGACTCGGCATGGACCATTCGGCGTCTGGAAATTGCCGATGGTGATGGAGGACACGGCGCATGGCGGCCCATATTGCTGCGCGGTCAATCTGCTTAGTAATCCTCGGCTCAGCCGCCTCCAGTGTAGAGAACCCACCTTCCGTGTCCGGTGAAAGGTCAGCGAATCGGTCGAGCAGCGCGGTCCACCTGGCGGCATCGAGGCCGACGTCGACGAGCACACGCTCCGTGATCGCCACAGCTCCGCGCCCGATGGTGGCCCATGTAGCCACCTCGACTTCATCGACGGTAAAATCACGCCACAGCGGCATCGGCGACGGGATGGAGGTGTCGTGCCCCTGCGGTAGCAGGCTCAACATGAGTTTCCAGGCGGCGTCTCGCTCGTGCTTGCGAATGAGGTCGAGCGCCCGAAGCCGCAGGTCGAGCGTCGCATAGGTTTGGGGCAGCCAGAGAAGATGAATCGCGCGGAGACTGTTGGCCGGTCGGTTCGCGTATTGCCCGGGCGGGTTGTCGATGGCGTCCAGCCGAGCCAGGACATGGGTCACTTTCGGCATGAGCTCTGGCGACCAGGCCAGGGACTCGAGCGCCCACAAAAGATCCGACAAATGCTCTGCCCCAAAGACACCTTCCCCGTCTCTGCCGAATAGGGCGCGGATTGGCGGGTCGTTCAGATCAAGGCTATCCTCGATGGCCCGAAGAAAGGCGCTCGGTGAGGCCTCGGCCAACAATCGGAAGTCTCGAGATAGGGACCACCATCTCTGTTTGGTGGCATTCGCCAGCAGCTTCGCGACAATATGATCAGCACGGCGTGCGGCGTCCGGTATCGTCTTAATCTCCTCGCCCCACAGAGCAAGCAGGATCAGTACTTGTCCGATCCCATGGCGCAACATTCCCGAATAGTCGCGCTGGACGCCGCGAACACTCGCCATCCAGCGCTCGTCTGGGTCCATCTCGAACCGCGGATCTACGGAGCCGAGGACAGCATGGGCTGCAGCCTCGAAGCGCTTGATGTCGACCCCTGTCAAATGCCGCGCAAGCAGGAACCATGCATCTTGCGGCGAAGCGATACGCCAGGTCGAGCCGATCTTTTGCAGTGGGCTGTCAAATCTTCCGACGTAAGGCATCAGATCGCGGGCGATTGCGTCATATGGTTCGTCAGCGAGCTCTGCAAGGCGTGCCTTATCCGCCTCTGCGTCCTCATCCCAGCCGCCCGCGAGAAGTGCTGCCAACAATGCTTGAGGCGGCCTAACCTCCGCCCACTGTGGCCGTCGCCCCGGCGCGCTGGGAATAAGGCGACGCAGGACAGCCAAATTGCGTGCGCTGTCGCGCGCGTATGCCTCGGCACGAGGTTGCGCAATGCCAGCGGCAACCAGAGCGCTAGCGATCCCCTCGCGCGACGGTCGCGGTAGGGCACGGACGTCACCTCGGGAGATCGGCCGCTCGTCATAGGCTTGCAGGACATAGTGGCCGCGTCCCGCCAGCGCGTGCGCGATGCCGGGGTCTGGTTCAGTCATGACGACAATCAGAGGACCTGGCGCGTTTGCCAATGCTCGCGCCGCCGCAGCGGTCGTCGCCACCAGGCATCGGGCCTTGTAAGCGGCCTTCACTTCGTCCGGGAGCATCGCAAGTGTTGCGTAAAAGAACGACACGACCTCATCTGTGGTCGTAGCTTGGAGCGAGAAAACGGATGGCTTGCTGCGAAGCCAGCGGAGAAGGTCAGCTGCTTCCTCGTCACGATCACTTAGGACCAACTCCTCGGTCAGGGGCCACTTCGCAGCGAGCGACCACTCTTCCCAGACTTCCTCGAGCTCTCGAGTGTCCTCCGGTCGCTTCCCCAGGCGAACCGCCAACCACAGCCCAACCACCGGTGTTTGTTCGATCCAGTGGACAAGGTCGTCGGCGTCATAAACACGAACGTTTGCCCAAGGCCCTTCCGCCTCTCGGGCCTTTGCCCATTTATCCTTGCCGGGCCAGTGGCGGGGAGTGACGAACACAAAGCTAGCATTGGCTGGATCGAACGGCGCCGGCTCGTCGGTTCGCTTCCGGTAATCCTCGGTCACCTTTCTTTCGATGTCGCGACGCTGGCTTCCGATCTCCCAACCAGCCTCACCTTTCGGCACGTAAGAGTTTCCTGTGTCCGTGTAGGTCTGTCCGTCCCAGCCCGGATGCTGGACCCCTTCGTCAGCTGGAAAGCGGAGGTGAACTGCGGTGCCGGCGGTAGCGCGTATCAGATGTGAAACAAGGGTTGGCATGCTCAGCACGCCTTCTGTTCGGTTTGCCCAGACCGAAAGATCTTCCGCATCCACCCAGCGGATAGGTGCGCCTGCTCGCTCGGACGGGGTGATATTCGGGATAGCTGGTCCGATTACCGCACCCGTCGGCAGGAAACGGATGCCGGCATTTTCGAGCGCCGTACGAATTGCTTGGGCATTGTTGGCGACGGGGATACGTTGACCCCGCTCGAAATCCGCAACGGTAGAGGTCGCCACGCCGGCTTGCTTGGCCAAGTCGTGCTGGGACCACGCCAAAAGAGCCCGGGCGGCCCGGACGTGCTTTGGGGTAAGATCAAGCGGGGAAACCTGTTGCGCCATGGTCATATGAAATATATGACATCAGTTGAGTTTTCCCAACTGTTCTTTTCTGTCGACAAATCTAAATTTTTGCCGACAATAGATAACAAATGCCTCGAAATCGTATGACCCACCGTGAGACCGCCCTGAATCTCGTTCGAGATCGCGGCATCGTGCGTGCGCGCGACTTTACGGCGGCCGGCATCCCGCTGGTCTATCTCAGGCGCCTTACCGAGGCCGGTGATATCGTACGTCTCAGGCGCGGTCTATACCAGCATCCCGAGCGAATGGGCGAAGACACCGATCATGATCTGGCAGAAGCGGCACGTATTGTGCCGAACGGCGTGGTCAGCCTCATCAGCGCGCTTCGTCACCACGGTTTGACGACCCAGCTTCCGCACGCGGTGTGGATGACGATACCACACAAGGCAAGGACGCCGCACACTCCAGGCCTGCGTCTGGAGATTGTTCGGGCGACCTGCGAAGTCCTGGCATCCGGAGTCGAGTTCATCCGCGTCGAAGGCGTCGATGTAGCGATCTATGGCGTCGCAAAAACGGTTGCCGATTGCTTCAAGCATCGCCGTCATGTTGGCGAAGACGTCGCAGTCGAGGCGCTCCGCGACGCTCTGCAACAACGAAAGACCATAGCGAGTGAGCTGATGAAGTACGCGGTCATTGATCGAGTGACCGCCCGGATCGAGCCCTATATCAAGGCCGTACAATGATGGCTAAGGTTCTCAAGAATCCTGCCGCCTCAATAAGAGACCGCCTTCTTCAGCACTCTAGGCAACAGGGTGACGACTATCAGCGCATCCTGACGCGGTATGCGATCGAACGCTTGCTTTTCCGCCTCAGTATGACCGAAGCGTCCGAGCGCTATGTACTCAAGGGCGCAATGCTGTTCGTGACCTGGCCCGAATACGTCTTCAGGCCAACCGGCGATCTTGACCTGCTCGGCCAAGGCGACCCTGACCCCGGCGCCATTCACGACCTCTTCACCCGGATTTGCCAGGTCGAAGCTCCCGACGAAGGCATCGTCTTCGATGCGGCCTCCCTGACAGTCGATCCCGTGCGCGAAGGAAAATACCAAGGCGTTCGCCTGAACCTGAAGGGTTGGCCGAACAGCCTTCAACAGCGGCGCCAAGTTGACTTCCGCCTGGATCCAGCTTGGTGGCCTGCGTGTCGGGAAGGACGACTCGGCCTTCGACACGTTTGCCGGATACTCCGGGAACGTCTTCAATAATGCACTCGTTGCGTATTGGCGATTTCGACACCAACGTAGCTCAGTACTATCTGGATTCCGACAATGGGTTTTCAGCTCTGGTTTCACTTGAATAAGGGGCGGGTGAGGTCGGTTCTCTTGACGGCCATGTTCCCCACGTCGTCTTAGGCGTGAGACAGACACAGGCTGGCGGAGCGATCACCGGCGTCATCGCTCGTGACAGCAACTACAACGCTTTGGCTGGCAAGGTCCGCATCGACCTCAACGTCACAGATGATTGTCGTTATTCGGTATGTTCGGCTACGGCTCCCTTGGCAATCCCAACGACGACCCAAGCAGGGCGATCGCCGCTCAGGGTCGCGGCTTCTACAAGAATGGAGCGGCGACTGGGCTTTGTGGGTAGGGGCCACTTACAGGTTTCGACGAGAAAACGTCGTTGAACCTCCAGGTCTCAGGCGATCAGCTCAGCAACTGCGGACTGGCTGCAATTCGCCTATATGGCCATTCCAGGGTTCACAATCAGGGCCGAAGTCGATTATGCCCACTACGCCAAGCTCACTCCCGTCGCCTCGAACCCGGCTAACGTCGGCAAAGCGGACAGGCTCGGCGGCGTTCTGCGATTCCAAAGCTCGTTCTAACGGAATGAATTTGAACGGCGGCGCCCGACGGGTGCC
Organism: Mesorhizobium sp. B264B1B; assembly: GCF_020165765.1. NCBI lineage: Bacteria > Pseudomonadati > Pseudomonadota > Alphaproteobacteria > Hyphomicrobiales > Phyllobacteriaceae > Mesorhizobium > Mesorhizobium sp. B264B1B. The sequence goes on along the minus strand of NZ_JAIUIS010000014.1, from coordinate 129,046 downwards.
TCGCTGTCTGGCCTTTCAAGATGTCGTCCCGCATGATCATGCCCGGACTCCGTTGCTGGGCTTCAGAACCTGCTCAGCGAGACTCCCAAGCTCGGTAACTCAACAGCTGGTCCGCGACATCGCCGGTCGATCTGCATCTCTGTTGGGCTACTACCTGGCGATGAAGCTGCCGAATCGAGAGCACGCAAGGGCTGAGAACACCTAGACACTTCGTCCAGGCACTTGAACCTTCTTCAGTGGTTCAGGATGAGTTTCGGCGGGCGTCGTCGCAACATCAGTGAGAATTTTGTTCTGCTGGGCCGTCTTCAGGGCAACTCAATCTGAATCGCAGCCGACTGCCCAGGCTCGCAAGCCTTTGGTCCCGGAAGCCGTGACAGCATAAGGTCTAGCCAAATTTCGTGCCGCCTCGCCCAGTTCTCAGCCGCGTTGTTGTCGCCGGGAAATGGCCGACCCTCCTATCCGTAGCCGGCGTCCCAAGCAGCACCGCAAATTGGGCAATGGCAATGTATGCATCCACGTCATGGATGCTTCTTTATCTAAGCAATCGATTTCTCCGGCTGTCCGATGATGAATATGAAGCGTCAGTTGGCCTGGTGGGGCCATCGGAGTTGTTGCGTGGAATCGCTTACCCAGTGCGGCCCGGGTGCCGCCATCTTCGGTGGAGTTGCCAATGTGATCTGCAGCCGAACGGCAAACGGCGGTCGTGGAGACAATGAGCATGGATACAGCCGGCTAGCTGGGACTATCCTCTACCGGGGGAAAATAGCTGTCACAACCGCATGTGGCCGGCGAGCACGGCCGTGCGCGGGACCGTCGGTCGCCCTGAGGCCGCGATGGTGGCGTGCCGAACTGTTCGGCCCCTGTCGCCCACATCACAGCTGCGCCCGCAGTTCCCATGCCACGCCAAATTGAAGTGTTCAGTAGGAGCCACAGCAACATGCACCGTCGTAATCTGATCAAAGGTTTCGTTGCACTCGGCGCTTGTCCCATTTGCGCTGAAGCCGCGCGGGCGGCCAGCACCGAATGGGGATATGCCGGGCCGGTCGGCCCCGAACAATGGGGGCATCTGGACAAGACGAATTTGGTCTGCTCGGCGGGCATGCAGCAATCGCCGGTCGATATCAGGGGCGCGGTCAAAGCGGATATTCCGCACATCGCCATAGGTTGGCACAGGGGCGGCGGCAGAATGGTGAACAACGGCCACACCATTCAGATCAACCTGCCGCAAGGCAGCACGCTCACTCGGGGGGATCGTGTCTATGAGCTGCTACAGTTCCATTTCCATGCACCAAGCGAGCACCACGTCGCAGGTAAGAGTTTCCCGATGGAAGCGCATTTTGTCCATAAGGGCCGCAACAGCGATACTGTGGGTGTTCTGAGCGTGTTTCTGACGCCAGGCGCCACAAATGCCAGCTTTGCCCGGCTTGCTGCCGCATTTCCTGCAACGTCAGGCGAAGAGGCAGCCGTCGATGAAGTCGACCCGAACGAGCTTCTGCCGGCTTCGCTTGGCTACTGGACATATGAAGGATCTTTGACGACGCCGCCATGCACGGAAAACGTCGACTGGATGGTGGCGACGGAACCGGTTGATGTCGACCCAGCAGACATAGAGCGATTTACCTCGCTATATCCCGAAAACGCGCGCCCTATCCGCGCGCCCAATCGGCGCTTCATCCTGGGCCTAAGCTGACGCCCCGGCGTAAAAACCGCCTGCGCGTCATGTTGATCTGCTTTCAGAATCGTAAGGATGTGCTCCGCGTCGCGTAGGCGCTTTGGGAGCTCATTTCGCGCTGGAAGCGCACCAGGACCAAGTTCGGTAACGGTGTTAAGCCATTCTCATAAGGGGGAGAGGTAGGCGTGGCTTTCCTGTTCCAGCAGCATCCGGCCGCATACCGAGCCCATGAACTGGAATTCATGTCGGACCTTCGCAAGGGGTCCATCGCGGATCAAACGCCGTTTCCTTGGCTCAGTTCCGACAAAGCAATTATGATCGCCCTAGCCACCTCGATTGCGCTCTTGGTCGGGACGCAGGGCCAGCCCCCGCAGATCGATCACGCGATCCTAAGCCAGCTGCGAACGATTCAGATCAATGACGCATTGCTCCGGCGCGACGTCGCCCGCGCTGGGATGGATATGACATTGGACTACCGTTCGGTTGCTTCTATCGGGCAAGCGTTGCAAAAGACTCGTGTAAACTTGCAACGTTCTTTCGAGATTTCGTCCGATGAGAGATCAGAGCAATCCAGATTGCTCGCGCAGCTCATAGATTCGATCGAAAGCAAAAAGGCTGCCGTCTCAGTCTTGGTCGAACAAAATCAGCTCATGCAAAGCTGTCTTGCACAGCTAGCTCGCTCGATTGGCCGCCTTGGGGGAGCACCGTCGGGCATGGTTGAACTTTCGATGCTGATCGTGCTTTCGGCTGAACCGAGGCTCGTTCTGAGCAAGGCTGGAGCTGCCTTATCTTCTTCATGGAGGTTGGACGAAGCTGCCGATCAGATCGCATCTCCGGACACGTTCTCCAAGGCCGCCGAACTGGAGCGAGAGCATCTGGAGGGCTACAGCTTGGCCAGCGCGCACGCGCAGCGCATGCGACTTTTCCTCGGTTTGGTGTCCATATGCCTCTGCTTGTTTGCGATGATTCCGCCCTCCAGGCAGCCTCTGCGGACGAACCGGCTGAAAAGGCGGTTGGAGCTTGAAGAGGCAATGAGTGAGATCGAAACTCGCCTCAACGAAAGTAAAGCAAAGGACGCCTCGGCGCGCTTTTCCACCGAAGAAGCGCTCAGAGTCGTTCAACGCGTTTTCGATGCGGATCAATGCGCGCTCGCCCTAGTGGATCCGAGTCTCAGCAGGCATACCGAGTGCTTTGTGGCGAACACGTACACACCCGTCTGGAACGTGCCGCTTATTGATGAAGTCGTTTCACTTGTCCGCGCCGGACGGCCAGTGTTTCGCGTCGTTCGGACCGCCTTAGGGCTTTCCGGTGTTTGTCAAATTGTTGCCTGCAGGGCTTCCGATCAGCAGGTTGTGGTTTGCATCCTTGTTTTTGAAGGAGATCGCTCACTCCCCTCGGCAGACGACCTGCGGGTTCTTGCCAGCGCCATTGTGCGTTTGAGCAACCATCTTGAACTGCAACGTATAAATACGGAACGCGACCTTCTGGTGAGTCGATGGGAGCATGTGGAAAGGCTGAGGACCGTGGGCACGATCGCAAGCGGCGTTACACATGAGTTCAACAACATTTTAGGGGCAATAATCGGCTATTCAGAGATTGCCCAAAGCCTTGTGCGTCGCCCCTCCAGAATCCGTAATCACATCGACCAGATCATTTTAGCTGGACACCGAGCCAAGCTGATCGTCGACCAGATCCTGTCACTAAGCCGAAACCGACAGCGCGTGGCAGTGCCATTCAACGTCTCCGAAATTGTCATGGATCTTGCGCCATTGCTGCGGGTCACAGTTCGGTCGGATGTTCAGTTGAACTTCAAGATCAACGAGTGGCAAACGGTGGTCGAGGGCAGCCCAACCGAGATACAGCAGATCCTCATGAATCTATGCAAGAACGCGTCGGAGGCTGTCTTGAACGAGGGCCGTGTCGAGGTCAGCGTTTCTCGCGCTCAGGTGCGCCAAACCAAGCCGCTGGCTCAGGGCACCTTGAGACCTGGAGATTACGTTCTCCTCTCCATCAGCGACGATGGCCCGGGAATCGCAAGTTCGATACTTCCGCATGTCTTTGAGCCCTTTTTTACCACGCGCTCTGTCGTCGGCGGGACCGGGCTGGGTCTTGCTGCGGTTGACAGGCACGTGAGCGCGCTCGCAGGATGCCTTGATGTCACCTCGGCTGTTGGCCGAGGGACGCGGTTTGATATCTACCTACCGGCCTCCGACGAGGAGCCAGTCACCGCTGACATCGCTTTCGGTCGGTACGACGGACCACTTGGCAACGGAGAAATCGTTGCAGTCGTGGAGCCCGATCCAGCAGAGTTGGAGATCTACAGGGACCAGATCGCCGCGCTGGGTTATGAGCCGGTCGGCTTCGCGAACCTTGAAGGTCTTTGCGAGTGGACCGAAAGCGGGAAGGCAGCAGACCTGGTGATTTTAGGTAGAACGCCTTTCCTGGAGCGAGGACAGGCCGAATCCGTATGCCCCACCCTCATGACGGTGCCTGTCATAGTCGTCGGCCAAACCGACTCCATGCCGGTCATATCCGCTAATCAGGCCCTCGTCCTTTGGCTAGCGAAGCCGGTCTCATCCCGGACAATGGCGCATGCGGTTCGTACAATGATGATGGCATGATACCGCCGAATCGCTCAGCCTATCCAACCACTGCGAGAAGGCCCGTCAAAAAGATATCGAAGCAGAACAGAATAACGCGTCGACACCGGCTTACCGATCCCGAGACGTTGTTCCAGCCTTAGTGCTTGTTGAGAAGGTCGGCTACTGTCTCTCCCCGCCGCCGGGCATCGGCGGCGAGCCATACCTCTCCTACCTCATACACGTCGCCTTGGGTACGGAACGGTATGATGACGTCAATGGCAGCCGACAGCATGTCAAGAAGCGTGCGGTCTTCGACAGCGGCTCCTTGCGCGCTGCTCTTGACGAGTGAAAAGAGCTTTTTGAAACCTTGTACCGGATCAGCCCCATGAATCGTTGATATCGATCCCGCATGGCCGGAGACGACTTCACTAAGGTAGGCCCAAGCGGCGTCATCGCGCATCTCGCCAAGCAATATTCGATCAGGCCGCATGCGCAAACTGGCTTGCAACAGTTGCTCGGCCGTCACCGCACCTGCGCCTGCTCGGTCCTTTGGATAGAGTAAGCGGACATGGTTCTCGTGCGGGATTGCAAGTTCGAGCGTGTCCTCGATGCTGATCAACCTCTCATGCGGGGGTATAGCGTTGATCAAAGTCTTGCTCATTGTCGTTTTGCCGCTTCCAGTCGGTCCGCAAAGCAGCATTGTGAGCCGCCCGCAGACGCAGGCTCGCAAAAATTGCTCCAAGTCACCATGGTCGTAGTGCTGAAGAATCGTTTCGTCCTGCCGCTCTTGGCGCTCTTTTCGTGACCGCCATTGATTCCAACGCGAATATTCGTAGCGAGAAGAAACTTCCTTGAGTTCGGTCACACGACTTGAGGGACGCCGTATCGTCAGGCTTATTGTTCCTGAGGGTACTGCGGGGGGCAAACAGATCTGCAGCCGCTCTCCGTTCGGCAACTCAGTCGCACAGAGGGGGCTTTGCGGTCCGACATCTTGCTTGCGCAGCGCTCCGGCGAGGATCGCGATGTCCTCCAGATCGTCATAAGACAGCGGCAGTGGATGTTTCGTGAAAACGCCGGCCTGTCGGACAAAGGCTTCCCCAGGCCGGTTGATAGCGACCTCTTCGGTTCTTGGCTCCTCAAGCCATTTCAGAACGGGATCGAGAAGCAAACGCAATTGAGGATCAGCCTCCGATTGCATTGTTGTTTCTCCGGCGTTCGCGATGTTGGGGGGATGGCGCTGCGGCAGTCGCTCTAAGATCGTATACATCCGAGAAGTCGAGGTCCCGAGCCACAAAGATGGATACGGCGTCTCCTTGGTTTTTCTTCAGGGTTGGGGGAAGGTTGATCGTCGCTCTCAATGTCGTCTCGACGGCTTGTCCACCATTGCTCTGGAAGCTGTTGGTGCCGCTTCCTCCGCCAGAGCTGGCCGCATATTGACCAGCCGCCTGAAACGCGCCTTGGATGACGCTCATGAGAATCGCTCCGCCAAAGCGTTCCCGGAAGTGATTGTCCACCGTGCCAGGCATTCCGGAGCGGCCGAGCTCGTCAGCGCCCGGCGATGCTATCGAAACGAGGGCATGGTCAGGTGTTTCGATGCGCGTCCACAGCACGAATACACGCGCATCCCCCTGCTGGAGACCGCGCTGGATCTCGCCAATCACGGTTGTCCCGCGATCCAAGAGCACGACGTTGTTGGTGGCGCCTCGGACGGCTTTAGGTAAGACGCACTTCACATAGCCGGGTAAATTTGTGTCGACCGCAGTTTGCAAAATGCAGGGAATGATCGTTCCTTGAGTAATCACGAGATCAGGGTGCGGCAAAAGTGTGGCCCGGCTCGGCTCCTGTATATCTGGCTTCAATCGGCCTGACAGATCGCCACCGTTTGAAATCTCATCCGCTGTCCCCGGAGCATCATTTTGCTTGTCTTCGCTCCGCTGATCGGCATTGGGCATTTGACCGCTGCCGCTGTAGGCGAAAATTGGTGATTCCTCCGGCGGCGGATCATCTGCCGCTGGTGGGGGCGGCGTGGATGGCGCAGGCTCTGCCGCCTTGGCCGCCTCTGCGGGTGCTGGAGGTTCTGGAGCAACCTCGATTGGCACGGGACGGAATGGCTCGACGTTGGCGACAATTGGCGGCTTTGGCTGAGATGGTTCGTCTTGTGTGCTGGAACGACCTCCGAGCCAGATGAGCGATAGAGACGAGATGAGAACAAGAGCAGCGACGGCCAACTTCTGCGATCCCGAAACATGCCGGCGGGCCGGCTCCGAGACCATCGATCCGGATGCATGGACATCATGTCCCGCCTGTGGGCCGGTTTCATTCATCGTCCCGAGCCTTTCAAAACGCGCCACACGTCGGGTGTCACTGTACCGGTCGCTGGCGCTCGTCCCACAGGGTCATAAGCTCTGTTGAAAATGGACAAGACCGTGTTGCCATCTCTCAGACGCCATTCCCGGGCGACGGCGGATACTTCAACATAGTCGCCTTTGACCGTGTAATTGGCAGCGGCTTCCTTGCCGTCGGGATTGATAACGTAGAGGGAGGGTATGCGGGAATTGCTTGCGAATCCAAATACGGTCGTAAAGCCATTATCGAAGACTTCCAGCGGCGCCAGCGACCGATCGCCCTTTGCGACGTAGTGAAAATTGCTTTCGTCCGGACTGGCAGCTGCGGCGGGCCGATTCAACAAATCCCGAACTCTCTCGTCTTGCAGCACTCTCGCCCGGGCCTGGCCAAGAATCGAGCGCCTTTCCGCTTCCTTTCTCTGAGCAGCAGCCTCATCAGCAGGATAGGTGAACTGCACACTGTAGTATAGGTCTGGTTGCTCCTCATCGAGTTTGGGCATCGCTTTCGTTGAAATACTGAAGACGTATCTGCGTGTACCGGACTCGCTCTCGGCCAGCACGACGACCGGCTGCGGCGACAGCATCCGGCTAGCCTTGAAAAAGAGATAATTGGCGCGCGGGAGCGCAGCCAGGTCTTTGCTATTGGAAACAGCCACGGCTGCGACGGTCTCGTTTGCCGCGAATGTGACAACCAGCGTTGCCCCAACTGCGGTCGATAGGCGCACCACTTCGTCGGGGCGGTAAGCCAGGTAGCGCATCCGCGCATCATGCTTGCCGGCAAGTGGCGTGTCTTCGGCGCACGCTTCCATCGTTAGGAAGAGTGAACAGGCCAGCGCCAGAAATGCTCTTTTTGTCATGGCTGCACGAAGCCCAGGTTCGATACGGTGTCTTGCGAGGCTTGGTAGGATGTGACGAGTAGACCTCCCGGATTGGTGAGCCTCGATTGCCCAGGCAGACCCGTCAAGCGCTCGTAGCGGATGGTAGCAGTCCAGGAGGTCACTATCGGCGTCTGCCCATCGATAACAAGCGTACGTTTGTATCGGATCTGCTGAACGTCGGGACTGATGTCATTTGATGAAATATGCCCGACCTCGAGCTTGCCGCGCTTCCCAACCGTGACCTGCGGCGAGGTGGGGTTGGGATAGTTGAAGAAATCTTGATATTGCTGTTGCACAGAAGGTGCGCTGAAACTGGAGACGAGGTCATAGGCGTATTGGGCTGTATCTGCCGTGTAGCCCTCGCGCAGGCGTACATATTCCCACAGCGAAGCGTTTATGACGGCTCGGTCTTGGGTTGCCGGCAGTCGAGAGATTGACACTTCGCTGTCAACGGTACCGTCCGGCCGCACCCAGAGGAACACAGGTACGAGCTTGGCCAACGGGACCATGGCAGCGATGGTAAATGCCTGGGCGACATTTCCCAGGACCGCCGCTGCGGCAAAGGCTATAAGCGCCTTTGACAAGCGCCGCGCAGACTTCGCTCGTGAAGTTTGAAACGCTTCCACCTTCTTGTAGTGAGCGGCTAGCGTTTCTCTCTCCACCAGAAGGGCATGTTCAGGAAATTTCACTTGGGCTCTTCCGCGCACTCGACCTGAAGATCCTCAGGAGTGGTTTCCCATTGTCCCGCGTTCAGTTGGAATGGCGTACCCGTGCAGGTCGCAAGCCGATCGGTTGTCTTGCAGGCCGCCAAAGCGAGGATTAGCAACAGTAGATAGCGTTTCATGTTTTTGGCACCGGTTGATTGATTAACCACCCGCCGTTTTGGCAAAGTAGCGGTTGAGGTTGCTAAGAGGTCGGTTCTCGCCTGCCAAAGAGCCGCCGGCGATGCTGCTGGCGATCGTCGGAAGCGCGATGATCAGAGCGTCGCCAGCGAGGAAGAGCATGTCGAGCTCGTAAAGCCCGATGATCTTGGCTGCTGTCGTGCCCGACATTTTGATTATGATAAGCATTGCTGTCAGCGAGACTGCTTCGGCCGCAATAACTATCGTCGCAACGATGTTGAGAAGGAGAAGCAGCAGCCCGTACGAGAGCAGTTGGCCGATCCATCTGGTGGCCATGTCTCGCGTGCGATCAAAAAGGTAGCCGACAAGGACCAGGGGTCCGATCGCCAAGAGCAGCTTCGTCAGAATTCCAACGGCATCGTAGATCTCGAACGCCGTCCACAGCGAGCCGTAGAAAATCCATTGCGCTCCCTGGAAGGCAAGTATGTCCTGGCCATTCATTGTCCCAATTTCGGAAGCAATCATCTGAAAAGCATACTGACTTGCAGCAAACATAAAGTCTAGCTTCCGAGGAATATCGACGAATGGCAAGTCGCTGCTACTTATATGGTGAGCAAACCTTGGAATCGTGTCGTCGAAGAACGTTTCAATGTACTGCTGGTAGTTGGACTGGTCCAAGATCAGGGCAACGACAATCGACACCATGATTACGCGCGAGATACTCCCGCGCGCATCGACTTGACCGCGCATGACCAGACAGCCTTGTATTATTATCCAAAGCGTTACACACGCGACCAGAGGTGCGCTGACCGCCTCTTGGATCTTTTCAAGCACGTTGTGCAGCCCTGAGGTAAAGGCCAGATCAAAGATCGTGTGTATGGCCGTGAATGGCGCGGCAATCTTGAAATTCATGGCCTGAGCCTGATTTGTCCCTGATCAGCCCAGTTGAGCCGGACGAACTTTGCGTGGTTCACGGCAGTGTGCCAAACATCTTGGCGGTGTCCTGGCGCTCGCGACGCTGCGTGGCGGCCTCCTCCACGGCGTGAAGGCTGCCTTGTGCAGTGGTCATCGTCAGCAGACTCGTGGCCTCGACATTTTGGATGACCGCATCGTGAATCTGCTTGAGGACCAGACCGTTGGTCACGGTGGCCTGCACAATATTTCGCGAGCGCGAAAGCTGACCAGGCGTGTTGTCGTTAGCCTTAAGGCGCTTGTCCATTACGTCCAGAGTGTCGGCTGCAAGAGCTGCCGCATTGGCGGCACCAGTGATTTGCTCCTCTAACAGTTTCGCTTCTGAATCGGTGCCGGTGACTCTCCGGGTTGGGTCTTGCACAATGGTACGCGCCATGGTCGAAACCGGCGCCCGAGCATCAAACATCTGCCCGTCCAGCTTATTGCTCGATGGGTAGTGGTTTCCCTGGTTCAGTGCGCCCAGCAGTCCCGTGACAGCAAATGACGACTTCAGTATCTCTACCATTTCGATCGTGGTAGCGAGCGTCTGAGCCGATTTTATAAGCATCGCCGCAGTGGAACCCGCTGTTAGTCCCGCTTGTACTGTCAATGCCGGGTCGCTGACGATAAATTGCGACCTGGCCTGTGTGCTAAGCAGAAAGGAAACAGCAAGCGTCGTCACTGCAAGCTTGGCAAATCTCATGAATATTCCTCCTTCAGTCTTGAACTTCGTGGTAACGAGCCATGAACTCGTCGAGCCACCCGCTTGGGGCATCTCCGTGCTGGTCACGAAGCTGGTCGGCAAAGCGCACGGTGTTGGCCCGCCCCGAGAGTACGGCTACGTACTCGCGCATCTGGCCAAGGTCGAATTCGCAAACAACACTCCCGCTGTCGCGCTTGAGCAAAAACTTGCGGCTGCCAATTGCCATTCCGTGGCGGATCGCCTCGAACTCCTGCGTGGTGCACTTCAAACCATCGACATACGCAGCCCGGTCCGCCGTCGGTGACGGGTAGAAAATCTTCGTCATGCATTGCGCAACGAGACTGGCTCCCAGCGGCGATTCCAGCACGTGTTCGGGCTGCTGCGTTGCAAGTATCAACATCCCGTTGTTCTTGCGGACGGTGAGCAAGAACTTGTCGATAACAGCCGAGAACTGCGGGTTGAGCAGATAGAAGCGAAATTCGTCGCAGCTCATGACGAACCGACGGCCATCGACAACGGCGCCCACGCGGTGCAGAAGATATGCGGCGGCCGGCGCACAGACCTCCTCATATTCCAGGAGCTGCGTCATGTCGAAGCCGGTGATGGAGGCATCAAGCCTTACTTCGTCGACATCGCCGTCAAAGGCCCATCCAAGCGCATTCCCTCTACACCACCGCTGCAGCCGTGCTCCTGCGCCCTCGGAGGGGCCGTGCAGCAGGAATTCGCGCAGGCCCGCAATTGAGCGCATCACGGGTTCGAACGAAAGTTGACGAACAATGCCACGTTCTAGTCGACGGCTTTCCTCCGGCGAGATCGGACCGCGGCCGTCACTCTCGATAAGGGCCATCAACCATTCGCGCAGAAAGTCCAACGAGGCGGAGGTGTTGTCCAGTCCACGCAGAGGGGCCAAGCCGCTCGGAGCGCCTCTGCGCAAGGCTAGATATGTCCCCCCCGTGGCCCGCACCAGCAGTTCACCACCCCGGTCCTTATCGAAAAAGACGATGGCACCATCGCGATCGACCACGCTTTGCTCAAGCATCGCGAGGATAAAGGTCATCAGCGTCGTCTTGCCTTTGCCGACTGGCCCGAATATCGCCGTCATGCCCACGTCATTCTCATGGGGGATGTAGTCGAAAGAAGTTCCACCGTTCGTGCGGAAGCGCGCAACAGCTTTGCCCCAGTGGCCGGATGCGGAACCGTTTGGGAAGTTCTCAAATGACACAAGCCCGGCAAAATTGTGCGAGGTGATGGCCCCGGGGCGTGTGCGCCACCTGTTGTTCCCCGGAAGTTGGGACCAGTACGCGGCCTCCATACCGATACCCTCTTGGACGATGACGGCGCCCGCATCGGCCAGCCTTCCGCGGGCATTTGCTGCGCGATCTGCAAGGCTGTTGAGGCTCTCGGCATAGACGCACAGGCTCAGATGATGCGAACCCATGACGAACTCGTTGCTTGCCAGTGCGTCCTCTGCTTCGGCAAGTTCATTGATCTGGGTGAGAGCCTTGTCGCCGGCGCTCGTCATCTGGCTGGACTTAAGGCTAAGCTTCGCATGAGCTTGGGGCCGAGTGAGGAAGGAAAAGCTCTGGCTGAGCACAAGCGGGAAGTTGGCCGACAGCAAGGGATTTAGCATGCCGGGCCGCGTCGTCGCCGGATATTCACGGAACGAAAACAATGACCCCACCGAGCTGCCCCCGGGCCGTCGAATCTCAAGCGCCCGCTTCCCGCAGATGACCTGGTCAGTGTAGATCGAGGCGCCGAGTGAGCCGCTAACCATCGGAACCGGAAGAAACCGGCACGTCATTATCAACCGAAGCGCCTCACCGATTTCCGTGAAGAGCACGTCGCCTTTCTCACGAACACCCAACCGGCGCAGACCGTAACCGCCCAGTGAGCCAGCAATGATCTGCCAGAGGTCTTCCAGGCTTCGCATTTGTGTGGCCAGATCGTTGTCATTGCGTCTGGACGATTTTGCGCTACGCCAGCCGATCTTGCCGATTGCGGTGCGGGGGAACACGACGACAGTGAGGAAATGGTCGTTGCGAAAGAGCTTGCCCGACAGGACACGGCTCTCATACGCCTCGCTCAGACTGCCAGCGAATGCACTTTGAAACTGGCGCGATGCCGGCTCCGGCACATCGTTGTTTCGCACAAGATGGGCGTACAGCGTGACATTGTCGTCGGCGATGTTGCGCAAGAGAGTGTTGAACGCGCGGCAGCGCGAGTTGCGCATCTCAGCGTCTTCCAAATCAAATGGCAGCCCGTTCAGATGTGCCATGGCCATAATCGATCCGTCTTCCAGAAGGACAACCTGGTCGCTCAGATGACCGACATACGGAAGATAGATCTCGCCAGATCTCTCGGTCCTGCCACTGGCGCCAAACATCACACCATTCCTCTTCCGCGCTTCGGCACTCTGATCGGATTCGCGCTGACGCTCGCCCCGCCCCAGACCGACCCATCCACGCTTCTGCCGGCGGTCTGCAAATAGAGAAACGCCACGCTTGCGGCGTTATAGTCACGCTCAACAATCAGCCGTGCTCCGAACCAGAGTGGCACGAGCACGACTTCATAGAGCGGGTTCTTAAGGATGATGATGACGAGTCCCGCCAACATCATGAGCGCTCCGGCCAGCGTCAGCGGCACCCCCAAAAACAGTGCGGGGCGTGTCGCCGCCACATAGAGGGTGCTCACTTCCAGCCGGTCGCTCATCAGCCGGCGCCTATCAGCGCCTTGCCCAGGAAGCTGGCGCCAAACATGATGACGATTCCTCCAACGACACCCGCAACCAGGCCAAGTGAAGCACGACCGAACATCCAGGAGATCCCGATGGCCACGAGTCCGAGCACGGCCAGTGATTGTCCGAAGGGACCAAGTATGAAGGTGCAGATATTCTGGACCATCTTGGCGGGATCCGTCCCTCCGGTCACCTGTGCCGCGGCCGGCCCGCTGGAGAAGACCGTCCACGCCACGCCCGCAGCAGCGGCCGGCGCGTATTCAGCCGCCATTCGCAGCATGGAAAAAGGCGAAGGAACACGCGTTTTAAGCGCACGAAGTATTTTGAGTGGCTTGATCATTGTATCTCCATGTTTCAATCGAATACGAGTTTGTTCGGGTTCGAGGGTTCCCGCTCATCGGCAGCCCGGCTGTCTGTCGGACCGGAGGGATCGGCCCCGGAGCGGTTTGTCTGATAGGAGCCCCAGATGGCCCAGGAATTTTGGCGGGGCTGCTTTTGGTTGGCCTTTTGGTTCAGCTGGAGCAGAGGCGGCACTGCTTTCCGACCCGGTGCCTCAAGGTGTGGCGCATCTTGGGCGGTCGGCTCCTGCGTTGTCTCTGACATGTCCTTTGCGGCCAACTCGACCTTGCGTACATAACCGTTGGCAAAGCCACGCGTGACGTCACCCGTGTTATAGGCCGAGATGGCACGGCGAAGCGCCAGTTGCTGCGCTGGGGCAGTCGTGCCGCCGGCATACCGGCTTTCAAGCAAGTGGGCGGCGGCCGAAAGCGAGGCGCAGGGCTCGAATGCCTTTTCCGGCGTGAGATTGAGCGTGGGAAAGTTGTTGCTGTTTATTTGCATCAATCCAACATCGACGGAATGTTGTGCTTCGAGTCGGTCCTTGATGCCCCGCGTGGCTTGCAGGTGGTCTATCCAGCGAAGCTGCTCACCTGTGGTGTTGTCATGAGCCACCAGCGTTTCAAAGCCACTTTCAATCTTGGCAATCGCGGCAAGGGTGGACGGCGCGACCCAGGGAGCGCATTTGCGCGACAGGCGGTGGAACTCACGGGGCGAAAGTGGCGCGGGCTCGGCTGGGAGTGACATGGATGTCAACAGAACGATGGCCAGCGGCCAAACTGCAATAAACATTCCTATCACCTACCTTTCCAAGCCGCCCGACGGGTTCTGGCCCTGTCCGGAACACGCTTATCGGGGCGGTTTGTTACTGTGTGATGTTCAAGTTCAGCTTTTCGGCTTCAACTGAAACAAAGACCTTGATCGTGGCAGTGTGGGTGAGCATCTTGCGCAAGCACGGGTTGGCGGATCCGATTAGCCAGCAGCGACATGCAAAGGATCTTGGTACGACGAGTCCTGTGCGGGATTGCCCGTCCCGGTCGCCTGTTGCTTTTGGACTGTAATCCGCGGCTTCGGCGGCAGGATGGTGATGGAATCTTCTGCCAAGGTCGAATCAAGGAGAAAATGGAGGCTAGTCCAGGCTGCGGATGCCGTGGGTCGGTCCAGCGAGAGGACCGAAGAAGGCGCCGGTGCCCACGTTGCGGTATGCTGCCAGCTCTTTAAGAGACAGCCATGCGCGGCCCCGCACGGGCAGGTCCATCGCGCGAGCTCGTCTGCGCTGGCTGGATGGGGCTGTCCGCGGGGCGCGGAAACGCAGCAGCGCAGCCCATCTTGGTGCGAGCCTGATTCAGCTGTTCGGCGAGCCGCACCCCATTTGGCGGCGTCCGAGGCCGCTGCCGAGAATAGTGACCAGCTCAAAGGGAGGTGTCGCGTTCAACTGATAAATGCTAGCTCGGAACCGTAACCGCAACCGACCTGCCGGTCGCGCGGACCAGGGTTTGGAACGCCGGGCCCCTCCCCCCGGAAGAACTCGCTTGGAAGGAGACATACCATGGCCCAAGGCTACAGCAGCGACACGGCCGCTCTTGCGCCACCGCCTCTGCGATCAATCAAACGCCGCGCTCCGCCACCGCTTCGGAGCCCGGACGCACGAGCGGCAGGATTTCGAGTTGATGCAGCTCCGCCGTCGCCAGAACCGCGGCGACTCAAGGACACGTCAGGAAACTGGGCGTCCGTGCCGTCGAAGTCGAGTGCTGTTGCCGGGCCTGCAGGTGAGCTCGAGCTTGAGCTGAAGGATCCCACGGCAGGGTCATGCCGGCGACTGGACCTGGTCTCCTGGTCACGGACTGACTTGATGCGGTCATTTGGCTGTGGATGAAAGACCATGACGAGCAACGGCCTCACATTGGCCGCACGCAACGGCGCGTGGCAGCGGGGGCAGCTGTGGTGGGTCGATCCAGAAGGTTGCCGGGCAACAGCTTTGGAATCAAGGGGATTCAAGATTGAAGGTGAGCCGTTGAAACATGTTCTTGTCATTGACGATGATGCCGCAATGCGACGCCTCATCGCCGAGTATCTCATGATGCATGCCTTGAAGGTGACTGCAGTCAACGATAGCAAGCAGTTCAACCACGTCCTATCTCATGAGCCGGTCGACCTTGTGGTCGTTGACCTCAACCTGGGCCGTGAGGATGGGCTTGCGATCGTCCGCAAGCTGGCGACAAAATCGGATTTGCCTATCATAGTGATCAGCGGCGACCGGCTCGATGAGGCCGAAAAAGTCGTTGCACTGGAGCTCGGCGCAACCGATTTCATTCCCAAGCCTTTCGGCCTGCGCGAGTTCCTGGCCCGCATTCGCGTAGCGCTACGCCAGCGCATTTCCAGTCCGCGAACGAAAGATCATCGCTCATTCCGGTTTGGAGCTTGGAAGCTCAGCGTCAAACAGCGGCGGCTGATCTGTGCAGAGCGTGGCGAGGTCAAGCTTACCGCATGTGAGTTCAATCTCCTGATCGCGTTCCTGGAGAACCCCCGCAGCGTACTATCCAGAGAACGGCTTTTGCTCGCGAGCCGTGTGCGTGGTGAAGAGGTCTACGATCGAAGTATCGATGTCCTGATCTTGCGCTTGCGCCGGAAGCTCGAGGCTGATGCGGCCAATCCTCGCCTGGTCAAGACGAGTCGTGGTGCGGGGTACTTCTTCAACGCTGACGTGGACGTTAGCTACGGAGGCACCTTGGCCGCGTGACAGGGGCGATTCTGGCGATTGCTGACAAGGAGGCTGATCAAGCCAAAGCGGTGTTCTCAGGCCACGGCCTTTAGCTCGGCGCCGGGGTACAGGCCAAAGGCGTAGGTCGTCGATCTGGCTGTTGGGATGGCTGTTGACGATGCTGGTGAGGACGGCGGCGAGATAGCCGAGTGGCTGGACACCATTGAGCTTGCGGGTCTCAGCGATGCAATCACCGCCCCTTATTTCGGCACCGCAGTTCGAGCCAGCGAAGCGCGCGTTCTTGTCGTTTGAGCCCGATCGCACGGATTGAGCGCTCGACGGTGTTGCTGTCGATCGCGATGCGACCCTCCCAACGAAGCGCGAGAGACCCAATTTGAGAAGTGTGTATCGCCTGTCGAGCGTAAGCGCCTCGCCGATCGCCTATGGATTTGGGCTTGACGTTTTCCGGAATCGCCAGGGCATGAGTTCCTCGATCTGGCTCTGCGGATGGCCGTTGATGATGGCGTCGAGAGTTTCGGCGAGGTAGGCAACGGGATTGACGTCGTTGAGCCTGCAGGTGGCCACGACGGATGAGAGCTGTGCCCAGTTTTCGGCCGCAACTTCATGGCCAGCAAACAGAGCATTTTTTCTGGTCGCGCATACTGGACGGATGGCGTTTTCGACTGGGTTGGTGTCGGGCTGGAGCCGGCCGTCGTCGAGGAAGCGGGTGAGCCCCTCCCAGTGAGCGAGCCCATAGCGGGTGTCTTCCGCCAACCTGGAGCCGGAGGAGATCATCGACAGTTGCTTTTCGAACCATGTTTCAGGGCGGCGATGATCGGCGCGGAATAATCCTGTCGAGCGGCAAGCCGGACTTGAGGCGATGCCGCGCACTGGTGGCTCGATGGCGTAGAGCGCCGCGATCTGGCGTATCGCCGCTTCGGCGATCGGGGACTTGGTGTTACGCGCCAGCTTCACAAACCGTCGGCGCAGGCGGCTCCAGCAATGGACGAGCAGCCACGGTCGTTGCGGCCGTTCCAGGCATCTCAGCCGGTCATAGCCCTCATAGGCGTCAATGAACAGGCGATCCGCGTCAGACAGATGCCTGGGCTTCGGCTTAAGATGGAAGCAGGCCCGGCCTGCCCAATTGCCCAGTGTGGCGCGATCCAGTTGGATGCCCCTGGCGGGCGTAGATTTCGGCCTGCCGGTAGAACGGCAAATGACCACCGAACTTGGCGACGATGACCTGGGCGATTAGCGCCTCGGTCGGCAGGCCGCCGGACACGATATGCTCGGGCGCATGCGCCTGCACGACCGCGCTCGAGCAGCGCCGGCAAGCGTATTTCGGGCGGCGCCTGACCAGCACGCGCAACTGCGCCGGGATCGCGTCGAGCCGCTCGCTGACATCCTCGCCGATCCTTAGCCATCTCGCCGCAGCCGCAGGGGCACAGCGTGCTCTGGGCTCGATGATCCGTTCCACTCGCGGCAGATGAGCCGGCAAGTGACCACGGTTGCGCGGGCGTGAACCGGACGCGCCGTCCGAACGACCCTGGATGACCCGCTGCGCCCTTTCCTGCGCGGCGTCGAGCACGCCCTGCGCGATCTCCACGTCTTCGAGCGGCAGGTGGTATTGATCGGGATGCAGCTTCTCGGACCTGGCGCCGAACTTCTCGTGATTGAGCTGACCGACGATGGTCTCCAGGCGACGCCGCGCCTCTTCGGATTTAGCCAAGGCAGCCTGGCGCTCGGCCAGGGTCGCTTGCGCCGATTTCGGTGGCCTCATCGTCCGCTGAGGCGCCGACGATTCATCCACCATCAGCGGCGCGAACATCGGCGCCATGCTTTCTGGCAGTGCCAGTTGTCCCTGACGAAGGCGACGCCGCCAATCGGTGGGTCGCGCCATGCTTGCGGGCGACCGCCGCCACCTGCACCTCCGGCATCAGGCTCTCGGCGGCAATCCGGGCTCTGTCGGCCTCCGAGCGCACCCGCCGTCCCGTCCGACCGTCCAGAACCTCGAGCCGGCCTGCGCAGCCAGCTGTTGGGACGTGGTCGCCAAAAGAGCTGTTCTGCTTCATCGCGGCCATCGAGCTCAACGCCCCGCGTCGGAGCGCTCTCTGCTTCTGTAGGAAGTCATGAGGTCCGCTCGGGCTTGATCGGGGTCTTGCCTGATGGACGACGTGTTTGCTGCACGCGCTTGCCGCTCCGTGCTGAGGATTTGCGGATTTTCAGTCCTCTGCCTCTTCGCCGGTGTCAACAGCGCTGTGTAGTGTTCATTGTTTATGATGACTCCCCCGCTGTTCACGCGGTTGCTCCTTTCAAGTGCACTCGTCAGCTCGGCCTGGACGTGGCGAGTCCTGCTCACGTGCCGTTCAAACGAGGCTGGCGCGACTTGTCGGGCTTGCTGCGCTTGCAACACCGCGTGTCGCACCTGCGACCCGGCTGCTCCAAACACTTCCGCGGGGCTTGCAACCTCGTGGGGCAAGCGCCCCTGCCACAGTCGGTTTTGCAGCGCCTGCCGATCGGGGACGAGGGCCTCGAGGTGCAGCGGCCGCTGCGGGTCTGGCAAGTCCTGGTTCGCCAATCTCTCAACCAGGGAGCGCGTGCCGTCCACCACGAACACGCCGCAATCAACACCGTTGTTCTGCAGGGCCATGGCGGGTGTCACCACGGTGGTCACGTCCAGTCTGGCTGCGAGCTCTCGTGCAGGCGCGTCATTGTATGGCAGTCCATCGCGACGACGGATGGAGTCGTAGTGATAGGCAACCGCTTTATCCCGGTCGCTGCGATCTACGAGCAGCAGCGACCAATGCTCGTTGCGTCCATCATTCCCCGCCGCAGCCATGGGATCGCCACTGTTCACAGGCAGGAACACGAAGTCGGCTGCGACGTCGTTTTGATGATAGATGGACAGCACTATGGGGTCCGGGTCCCGGTCGTGACGGCGCAGTTGCTGGGAGACCAAGGAATCCACAAGCCGCGTTCGGGCGGCGAGTGCTGGGTGGTGCATCTGCAGGCTCTGCGCCAGCAACTGGTAATCCCTGCTGATATGGGCGTCACCCAGCAGGTCGGGGCCGAGCACCGCCCCTTCGGGGAGGTTGAACGAGCCTGACGGAAGGGCTGCGATGTGTGCCTCGGAGGAGGTGGTCAGATCGACCAACGGAACACCGCGATAGGTGTCCGACTGCGTCGCTGGCAAGGCGGGTTCTGGAGCCCTTGCCGGTACTGCTGCCGCTGCAGCTTCCCTCATCGCACCGCGATGGACGAGCCAAACGGCGTTGCCGCCCTCCGGCGTCAGGGCGGTGTAGCCGTGACCTTTGATATCGAAGTTCCATTCCGGCTTGTCGGCATCCGGCAAGAGGCCATGGTGATTCAGCAAAGGGAGCATCGCCTCTGGGAGGCGTTGAGTCCCATGGGAGAAGCCGTCGGGGACTGCGGACGAAAGGTCTATAAAGTCCTCGATCGCCGCGGGGGGCGCCTCAGACCTTGCGGAGGGCGCGGCCCGCTGCGTCCTTCTGATGGGCTCGGCCCCTGTGCCTGGAACGGGTATCCCAGCCAAGGGCAATTCACCGAACTGCTGCATGGGGGGCTGCATTGGCACGCGGCCGCCTGAATTGCCGATTTGGCTCGGCTGCTGCTGAAAGGCGACGACTTGCGGCGTATTCAGGGCCGTCAGCCTCTCCGCTGGCCACAGCGCTGTGGAATGTTCATTGTTGGTGGCGACCCACCGGGGTGGCCGGTGGGCGCCCTGATCAAGCGCATCCGGCAAGGGCTGTATCTGCTGTTGGCTGGCAGCTAGGACTGGCGGAGCGGCGGCCTGAACTCCGGCCCATCCAGAGTTTGCGAAAGCGTCCGACATGCTTGTGTTGAGGTTATCCCGTCCAGCGGGCGTGCTTGGGTTGTTGAAAAAAGACGAGGCGGCTTGATCATTCTGCCCTTCCTGGAGCGCGCCGTGCAACCCCTGCTCGATTCGCACAAGCGCCTCTGTATTGGTTGGCACCACGTCGGCTCGATCATCGAACAGCGATAGGTTCGCCTTGGCAAGCGCGTATGAGTCCGCTTTGCGAATCCGCTCTAGCGCGTGGCTGAGATAGCGATCGTTTGGGTACAAGCTCTCGGCGATTTTCGCCCGCTCATTGTGATCCAGCCCAGTGATCGTCTGACCCTGTTTGTTAAGCGCCGCAGAAAATTTGCGAAGACTACGACTATAGATAACACGGGTGCTTGAAGCCAACCCGCTGTCACCGGCCGCTTTTTCCAGGAGGTGCGCGTCCGCCTTTGCGGGCACCGGCCGGTCAGCAACTGAATAGTCCGGCTCATGATACGCACGCAGGACGTTCAACGCCGTCTTCATATCAGGGTAGTCCGGAAAGAAAGTATCGAGGTGGTCGACCAGGGATTGGTGATTTGTTAGATCATTCGCTTGGCCGCGCTCGCCGAAATGATTCGCTAATCGGCGAAGCGAATAAGCGTGAGCTTGAAGCCTACTCTTGCTATAGCCTTGCTGAGAAGCCGCAGCCTGGGCGATCGCCTTATCAATAACGTTCCAGTGTTCGTCGGACACATGGCGATAGCTGGGGTCACGACGTACTCGAGGCGCGACAGGAGCCGGATTGGAGCGGCGCGGCGCGGCCACGTGCTGCTCAATGCCCACTTGCCGGGCCGGACCCGCATCAGGCAAGCGGCCATCGCGGTCCGAGGAAGAGAGCATCGCCTGTGGGACGCGTTGAGTTCCATGGGAGACGCCTTTGGGGAGGGCGAACGAGACGGTTATGGAGCTCCCGATCGCAGCGGAGGGCGCTTCAAATTTTGCGGAGGGCGCGGCCTGCACATGCATCCTTCTGATGTGTTCGGCCCTTGCGCCTTGAACGGGTAGCCCTGCCAATGGCAATTCAGCCAACCGCTGCATGAGGGGCTGCATCGGCACGCGGCCGCCCGAATGGCCGATTTGGCTCGGCTGCTGGTGAAGGGCGACGGCTTGCCGCGCATTCAGGGCCGCCAGCCTCTCCGCTGGCCACAGCGCTGTGAAATGTTCACCATTG
This sequence comes from Mesorhizobium sp. B264B1B, assembly GCF_020165765.1. Taxonomy (NCBI): domain Bacteria; kingdom Pseudomonadati; phylum Pseudomonadota; class Alphaproteobacteria; order Hyphomicrobiales; family Phyllobacteriaceae; genus Mesorhizobium; species Mesorhizobium sp. B264B1B. The sequence continues at coordinate 108,266 of NZ_JAIUIS010000014.1, read as the reverse complement.
ACGATGACCAACTGTGGCCGGTGGTTGCCCTGGTCAAGCGCATCCGACAAGGGTCGGATCTGCTGTTGGCTGGCTGTTACGATTGGCTGAGCGGCTTGATCATCCTGCTCTTGGTGAAGCACGTCGCGGAGCCCCTGTTCCACTCGCAGAACGGCCCCTTCATTGTGCGCCTCGTCGGCTCGATCATCGAACATCGGCCGGAACGCCTCGGCCACTTGCTGCGCCACGCTCACTCGCCGGGCCTCGCCCGCTTGCCGCCCTTCCAAGCCGGCGTCCTGCGGCAAAGCTGTTGCACGGGATGGATTTTTTCGCGGGTCCACACTAGCCTCACATCAAACGGTATCGTTAAATTCCTGCGCCAATCCACGCGGCGGCTCATCGAGTCGAAAGTCTGTGGAGAGTTCCTCCTCTGCTTCCGTCAACGGTGCCGGCTCCGGGAGGGCGCCTGTCTGGCCTTCAAAGATGCGTTTCAGAATGCGGTCCGAAAAATATCGCACCTTCCTCAATTGCAATGGTGGCAGACCTTTGATGAGAACGATCTCGTAGTCGTCGTCGAGCAGCCGAACCTGTTCGGGACGCAACAGCGGTGCACCTTGATGCGAATTCTGAATGTTCCAGTCGAATCTTCGCGCCTGGCTGTAGGAAATCGATTTGGCTTCAAACGTGTATTCACCGATGGCTTTGGAAATGTAGTTCGGGGTCTCATCATCGGCCGTTGCCATGAACACTTGCAGGCCGGTATTGCTGAGAAAATTCTGCTTGCCAGCCTCTCCATAAGCCCCTGTCAGTGCCGAAAGGCTTTGGATGATGAGCATGAAACGCCCCTTGTAGCCCGCGATAGTCGTAATTGCGGTCTCGATCGCCTCCAGCTTACCCAAGTGCTTGAACTCATCGAGCAGGAAGAGAACCTCGTGCTTTTCCTCCGGGCGGGGCAGCGACCGCTGTAGAATTGAAACGATTTGCTGAAAAAACAAGCGTATCAGAGGCGCGATCACCTCAAGGTCGTTTGGACCAACACAAAGATAGATGCACGTTCGGCGACGGCGAAGATCATAGACCGAAAAGTCCGAGCGACTTGTGGCCGCCTTAACAGCGGGATCCGCCCAGAGATTGAGCCCGCCATCGCCGAGCACGGAAGTGTAGGAGGTCAGGATTTTTGTGTCGTTCCCGGCCATGTCGTCGAAGATGCGTTGAGCCTCTTTGTTTCGCGTCTCCATGGCGAGTTGCGCGAAGAGCTTAAACTTTTCCCCCGGCTGGGCGAAGAGATCATAGACGGCGCCGATTGTCGGCGTGCCCCGCTCGATGCAGGCAAGGATCCCCGCGACAAAGATATCTCGCGCGCCGCTGACGAAACCTTCCGCGCCTTCCCCCTTGGCCGTAATCAGGTTTGCGGCCAAGCGGCGGGCTTCGGTGAATTGGAGCTGTGGAGGCAGCGCAATAAGGTCCAACAGTGGATTGTAGCAGTTCGTGCGCCGCTCCGAATCCAGCGGCGCGAATTTGAACACGTCATCGCCTGCGGCTTTGCGCGCCCTCGAGGTGAGCTCGAAGAGCTCCCCCTTGACGTCCAGAGCTATCACTGAGCCTTTGAATGTAAGTAGCGTTGGAATGACTACGCCGACGCCCTTGCCAGCGCGGGTCGGTGCAACGATGAGGCTGTGAGGCTGCTCGCCATTGGTCAGGTAGTAACCAGGCCAGAAAGGGCCACTCGTCTTCCCAAATACCGGTCCTTTCACGCCACGGTATCGTCGCAGATATCCGGTGCGTCGCATTTCATCCACTCGAGCCCAACGAGCCGTCCCGTGGTGTTCGAGCTTGCGGCGCAATACGACCTGCTGAATCAGCAAGACGACCGCGGATGTCGAGAGCACGATAGCCGCGCCCCGATAGAAGACGGGGGTTGCGAAACCCAGATAGAAGGGCGTCTCAAACCAAAAGGCACGGACATCAAACGCCATCAAGGCCTCGCCGCCACCGCCGTGGAGGAAGGTTGCGTACAGACTTGCCGCACAGAACCCCACGGCGAGCGAGCAGGCGATGCTAACGGCTATGTTGGGGGTCGTCGTTTTGGTTGAAGGCATTGTTCCATTGCCTGCCGCAGCTCATGGTGCGGCTTCAGACACCGAACCGACGTCGTGATGTCGCCGCTCGACAGATCGATGCCGAGGCGGGTGGCGCAATGGTTGCATCGCACCACCCGGCAGACGTGGTTTTTTGAAAGTTACACAAGTTAGTGCGTCAACGGCCAGCGACTTGGAAACAGCCAGGCCGTGAACGCAATTCGGGAGAGAAAGCGTCTACTGTTGCCGAGATCTCAACGGCCCCCGCGATCCCTGTTCCTGGTGGACTCCTGCAGGTCCGCTCGGGCCTGACTGTAGCTGCGGTTTATGGCCTGCCCTACTAGACCACCCCGCTGCAGCTGTTCATAGGAGATTTGCGTGCCTGTCGCATGAACCGCAGCCTCAAGGCCTGCTATGTGGGCGTCCAGATCCGCATGCCGTTCCTCTGCATGCTGCGGCGGAGGCATTTGCCGCAAGAGGGGTTCCAGGCCGGGAACTGCGTGAGCTTGGGCCTGCTGATTTGGATCCATCTGGTGATACGCCTGGATAATTGCATTCTGTGCCACCATCCTGATGTTGCCGTTCGGATCAGACATCAATTCAACGGCTTGATCAAGAATGCGAGATTGGTTTTCGTTATTGAACTTGCCGAAGTTGGGCGCAACGTTAAGAGCTCCGAGAGCTTGCGAGGCCGGATCCATGTTGCCAATGCGATTGACAACAGCATCTTGCATGTGTGGCGTTAGGTAATTGGCTATATTGCTGACCGCTCTGACTTGCTCCAATGCAACGTTGTCCGGCCGGTACCCCAATTCGGATGTCAGCTTCCAAGTCAGCTCGACGGCTGATCGTCCGAGCTGATTGCCCCGCCTTTCAAATTTTGCGAGTTCAGTTTCTTGCCCGGGTTGAGTACCCCGAATGGCTGTTCGCGCTTCCTTCCCGAGGCCTTTGAAGCCTGCAAGGTTTCGCGCTGTATCGCGCGGGTTAGCGGTTACCAGCCGTTCTGCTACCTGCGTTAATGGCCCCTCTGTAAGGGACAGGATGGTAGAGGGTTCCCTGGCTTGTTCCCTGGCTTGGGATGAACTTGCAGCTGCGCGTGCCCGTTTGTTATCGCGATCCATTGCTCGGTCTCCAAAGTCGTTATTCTACGCATGAGGTTATCACCCAAGCCTGACCTGCTGAACCGATATGGTGTTACAGTTGTAGTCTGGCAGAAGGTTCCAGTCTCGTCCCAGCCAAGATGACGAGGCTGGCATCAAATGCCGTGAGTGACTTCTGCCAAAGCGCATGAATGGTACGCCCCGGCTCTGTCGCCTCCTCCTTCCGGTCGTTGCAAGAGCCCGGGGTGATATCCTCGCGGCAGCTTCTCCTTTGAGCGCAGGGTGGATGATCGAGCGTTGCTACAACGACCACCGCCCGCTCCGGCTGATCAGCCGCGGCCCGGCAATTTGCGCGGCCGCCAATAGCACCACCGCGCTTTGCCACCATCCGGCCTTCCTGCTGCAGGCTCATGGCAATCTCGCGACGGGGCCGGTGACAGGCGAGGTGCAAAGGACGGGCGGGAAAAATCGCGCTGGCGGGCAGCGCGGCATCGCACAATGCCGCCCCTTCTCGGCCCGGCCGCCTGTCGCCTATGAGTGCCCGGCGTTAGCCCCAGCCGCTGGCGAGTCAACCGTCAGCTGGGCGACAGCGACATGTTCAACGCCTTCGTGCCCGGGGTTTTCTCAACGGGAGGTCGCCTGGCGCAGTCACCCCGGAACGGACGGCCTATTCAGCGCCAGCTCCGCAGCAACATGACCAGCTGCAATGGCCACGCAGCCTTGCGCTCCAACCGCATTGATGCAGGCGCACCATCGACATTACTTGCTTTGGCTGCAACATCCCCTCTCCTTCCCCGCCCCACGACGATGCAGGACTCAGGAAAACTTCAGTTACGCAAAGACGGTCAGTTTCTTCAGCTGCACCTCGATCGGATGCAAGGGGATAAAGGAGGGTTCAAGTGGCGCCGAAGCGCAGACGCGATGGCATGACTCGCGCACGCAGCCGTCCTGGCCGACAGGCCTGTTCTTGGGCACAAGCTCGAATTGAGCGCCTTATCAAGGCTCAAGGAGTTTTCAGGTTACCGTCGCGATCGCGGCGCTATTACGCTCTGAGCACGCACACTTCCGCGCGATGCGAAGGCAAACGATACGCTAACTGTCACGCCTGACGGAGTGAATCCGACCGCCATCAAGTATTCTCCAGCGTGCATGTGCAACACGGTGTTTGTTACTCTTTTTGCCGATGGCCCTCGCCTCGTCGCCGAGCCGGCTCTGTGCTCGTGGTCGCAACTTCAGGTCCCACGCCCTAGGCCAGCCAGGACGTCAGTGTCGGCTGTGGAACAATGTCGGGTTCGGATGGCATGGGCGGCCCACAACGGTTTAGTCAGAGGCTTTTTCTCTTGGCACACTTAGTGCGGCAGATGATCCACAAACGCTGCATGGATCCGCGATACAAGGAGAGCAATCGCAGGGACGAACATGAGAGGGATACATTGCGTGGCCCGCGCCTTCGATCCTGCAAAGCTGCATTTCACATCCTGGGCGGGCGACCGCACGTGGAGAGCAACATCGACGGTCAGCGTGTTTTCACGTGGGGAAGTCCGGGACGCGGTTCCAACTTATTTCGGCCTATGGGAATAGTGAGCCGATCTGCAGCCAGAGCCGAGGCGCAGCGACCGAGATCTAACAGGATCACTGCAAGTCGATGAGATCGTAGGATAATCAGGCACGGTTGAAGACACCAACTATTATAGGAGCATCGACAGCGCCGACCGGTATGCAGGCTTGCTTTCTGACTAGCGTCAGTTTGCTACTTTGAATGAGTCGCACACTAAAGCATCGTAGAGCTGGCCTAAGTCGCCTCAAGCCGATGCGCGCCGCAAACCATTATTGCTGTGCAGGTGTTTGCAGCCCTGTGCGATTGGGAGACCGCCTCGCCATGAAGTGGACCAGCTTACTTCTGCTGAGCACATTCAGGCTCGGACCTGTGTCCCGCAAGAAGAGGGTGGTTCGATCCGGCACTGACCCTAGGGCGGGGGGCTTGTTGAGCCGGTGCCGGACCGAACCGTCTAGGGCAACGCCGGCTATGTCGTGGGAAATTGTGGCTTCGGCGCGGCTAAACCGTGGCGGAAATGTGTCGACGATTCACCGTTTCCAACACGCGCGTTGAAAACGTGACTGGACGTTTCGGAAAGCGCCTAGCGCTGCTGGGTTTGGCGGGAGCTGTGCAGATGGGAGGCTATCCTGGCTGTGAAAATTAGTCGCCCGGTCAGTGTGGCCGGATTTCAGGAAGGGAAAAGCGCGCAAAGTCAATTCGGCGGGACGCGGGGCGACACACAATCGCAAGCCAGCAGGCGCGGCTCGGCTGCGAGGAGTTCGGCCATCTCCTTCTGAAGGCTCAACAGAGGACAGATCAGTCAGGACATGCGGATCCGAAGCAGAAGTCATGCGCTTCAATCTTGCGGCGTTAGAGACGCCCGCGATTTTCATGACCGGGCAAGGCCGCTTTCATGACCGGGCAAGGCCGCGCCGTTTGTCAGCGATGCCGGAATGTCGGGAGTACTAGGTGAGGCGAGCGCCGCTCGAGAAAATGGAAGCCGCCGCAGGTCATCAGTGCCTTCAAACCAGCTGGCGCGCTTTGACCAGTTCGGAAAGCGGCGCCAACAGCCAAGTCTTCTATCCGCCGGTACAGCGCCAGAACGCCGCCGGCACCTGTTACGCGGGCGTGGCGACGATCGCAGCAGTCGCAGTGGACACCGCCTCAGGGGGACGTGAAGCTCCTTTCGCATCATTCCATCCTCGAAGGCGGCACCAAATCGTGCCGGAACTCGTCTCGTGTCAGCTCCAAGGCAGCCTGGCCATGGGCGTCGGCCACGCCCTGCTCGAGGCTTTGCCGCTCTATGAGGACGGACCCGACCGGAACTGGAACCGGTATTGCCTGCCGCATGCCAGGGATGTCGGGGTCTGGACACAGACATCGGAGGTGCGACTTCCTGCACGAATATCTCAACCTTACGGGATCGCGGCTTGGCTGCGGCCAAGGCATCTGCCACGCGTGCGCGATCATTCTCGAGGACCCGGAAGGACGTTACCGTCAGATCCGCAGCTGCATCACCGCAGCGCATTTCTTCGATGGCAAGTCCGTCCGCACATAAGAAGGGCATGCCGAACGCGACGCGAATGGCGATGTCGTCCGGCTCTCCGCGATAAGGCCTTCGTCGAACGTTTTTCATTCCAGTGCGGCTATTGCACTCCGGGCTTTGTCACCGGTGCAACCGTGCTGGTTGAGCGTCTCAAAGAGAAGCCGGTCCACAGGGCGGATGTCGAAAGCACGATCGAGCAGGCGCTTGCGCCGTTGTCGTTGCACTGGTTAGGTCCGTTACCATGAGGCGGTCCGTCACGTGATCCTGAGCACGCCCGGCCTGGTACAGACTGAAATCCGGCGATGAAGCGTTCCTCGATTGGCCTGCGGCACGCATCTGGTCGACTTGCAGCGCCTGATCGGCTGCCGCACGGTTTGCAGAGTCAACGAATTCCCTCGAAGTGAGCAAAGCTCTTCCTTGGCTCAGTTCGTACGCACTTGAACCGCCTGTGTGACCCGTTCGATGGCACTAGCTCCTGTCAGCGAGAGGATTGGAGTTTCTGACCGAATTGTCTCTCGTCACATTGATTGGGAAGAACAGTTAAGATCGGCTATGGACAATCTGGACGCTTTGACCCATCCAAATTATGCTGCGGCCTGCCTGTCGATAACGAAAGTCTGGCATTGAGCTTTTGGAACGGACCAGGGCTGCCGCAGGTCTTCGAGCCGTCCTGCATGGGCGAATGGGAGTCCCGGGTCAGGCGACTGCGGAAGGTGGCCAAGTCATTGCCGCCTTCGCCCAGAAGCGCGGAAGGCGGCTATACTCAGATTGGCCGATACATCAAAACCCGACCCTTCGGAATTAACTGCAGCAAATAGTCGAAATCACTGACGTTGCCCGTTAGAACGGAAAATCCCATTTTCTGCGCATGCAGGAACAGCACGCAGTCTTGAAGCGCCCGAAGCTTGGAATCATGCTTGTAGCCCTGGAGGCGACACAGCATTCCTGAGAGAAGGGCGGCTCGGCCCAAGACATCGGGATCTGGTGCAAAAACCCGATGGGACGGCATGTCCTTGATCATGCTCCCGATCTGCTTGACAGCTTTACTCGTGCCCGAGTGTTTCGGATCAAGCACGCCTACAGTGTGCATCAGCTCCTGGATCGCTACGGTGCTATGGTTGACCTGCCTGACATCGAGGAGGTCGGCAACTGCGTCAGGCGCCCGGCCTTGCAAACCGTCGATATAGACGCAGGTGTCCAGCAGCAGTTCTTGCCCCGCCCCGCCGAGGTTGCCGATGATCGGCAGCTCCGTGTCGGGGCGGCGGCTCAAGGTTTTTTGAGGATCAAATCGCGACCACCTTAAGGCCGCACCAAAGTCGAAATCGGCCAATTCAGAATCCGAGCTTCAGCGTCGGATCCACAGTCCCCCGTGTTTTCCTGAAGGTCTCGGCGAAGTTGTCTTCCAGAGCCACATTGGCCAATGCAAATTCGACGAGCTCGGTATCAGACGTCAATCCGGTTCGAGCCTTGGCTTTCTTGATTAGATTAGCACTCACCCGCCCCGCAATCCTGCCGTCCTTCTCAGCGCGCAGGCCAGATTCTTCCGCCCTCTGCAGGACCGCGTTAATCCTGGCCAATCGACGCATCTGCAATTTCTCAGCCAGCTTGGGATGGGTTCTCGTCCGCTTGCCCACTGGCCCTTGGCCGCGACGCATCCGTACAGCTGTCTTCGTCATAGGGGTTCCCTCAGGTCCGTTTAACAAAAATGGATTCTAGACAACATAGCAGGCAAGGTGAATTTTTCAAATGCACCAAGACAAAGGGCGGTTGTTGGCACCCGGAATTGCGTGCTGAAGCTCTCCAAAAGGAGGGATGTCACGAAGTAGGGATGTCACCGCTGCAATCGACCGAAACAGCCACTCAGGTACAATTTTTCCGGCATTAGATGCTATGGGGGTGGAAAGCCGCTTTGGGCCCCTCACGCCCGAACGATTGTTCACGGTGGATCACCTCCACGAAAGTATCCACAATTGGCGACGTTTGCGAAATATTATCGCTGCCGCGGCGCCAAAATACCACGTAGTCGTATCTCGCTGACGGCTCAAAAGGAACGATTTTCACATCAAACATTTGATATTGCTGTGCAACAAATTCATTATCTATTGCAATACCTATACCATATGCGACAAAGGAAGCATCCAAGCCTATTGTGTCCGAATGAACCTTCGGCAATAAAGGAAGTTCTCTCCGCCCGTATGTCAATAGGCCCAATTTGTTAGAAGTGTATTCTCTCTCTAGAACGATAAGGGGCTCCCCTGAGAGGTCGTCAACAGTTATGATGTCCTTTTCAGCAAGGCGATGGTCGGGTTGCAACACGCAGACACTCTTGCTTTCGGCGACTATCTTCCACTCAAAGAAGCGTTCATCTAACGGCAGTCGGGAAATCCCGATATCGGCCTCTCCCGTCACAACGCTTTGTGCTATCTCGTCGTATCGCTGGGCCCTATAATGAAATTCTAGAGTCGAATCTAGATTATTTAGCGCAAGAATTATTTTGGGGATGAGTCTCAACGAGAATATATGCGGTGCGGCAATCGTCAGGAGGTTTCGCTTGGCGCTGAAAGAATCGGTGATTTCCCTCTCGATGTGGCCGAGGGTCTCAAAGTATCTGTCTATGCGGTTGTAAATTTCGATGGCGCGCGTGGTTGGAACAAGGCCGCGGGGATCTCGCGCAAAAAGCTTCTCACCAACAGCTTCTTCAAACAACTTGAGATGCTGGCTTACGGCCGACTGGGTAATCCCGAGTTCTCGGGCGGCCCGCCTCGTAGAACCGGTCCTCATGATCTCCCGAAAAATCTGAGCGGACCTGAACCCAGCCTTGCTGTTTCGGCCGGAAATCTCTTCCATTGCCTTTGTCCGAATTGGTGGCCGCAGGGCCAGAGCTCCGTTTGGCCGCTATATCAGTAAAATTAATAGGGTGTCACAAAAACTTAATAAATTGACCATTTTCCCGATTCTCCCCATCGTCTGGCGTAACAAAACCAGTGGATCAGACGCATCAGAGAGAACGCTGACATGACGCATGCAGCAACACCCATCCCCTGGCAGAGCGGATAGTTCACAATCGAACACAGGGGACACAGCTCTAAAAATTGCGGACTATAACGTTAGAAAAGCACATATGCGGCATTCGTATTTCCGTGCCTCTGGCAGGAACTGTTCCGACCCCAGCTCGGACGTTGCGCACCCGCAACCAACTACCCGCGCTTGTCGTAAATCCGCACGGCCGATCCTTACCGGATCAAGGAACTAGCCAACACTTTCTCCGCAGTCGATCGGTTGCCACAAAAAGTGGCCGCTAATGACATTTGCCCATACAGGGGTTGATACTCAATCATGCCTTCGCCGTTCACCCTCGCCCTCACCGGACAGTCCCTCATCTACCACGATATTCGGCATGTATCGGACGACGGCTTCGCCACGATCAAAGAACTGATCCGGCAAGCCGATGCCTCATTCACGAATTTAGAAACCACGATTCTCGGCCGGCATGGTGGGTGGCCGATGAAAGGCACCTATTTCCAGTGCTCTCCACCTGTCGTGTTGGATAATTTGAAGGATATTGGCTTTAGCGCACTGGCTCTTTCCAATAATCATGCGTTCGATCTTGGGCCCGCAGGAGTGCTTTCGACACTTGAGGAAGTAGACGAGCGTGAGTTTCTGCGTGCAGGAATTGGCGTTGACGCCAGTGACGCGAGCAAAGCCGGCATCAAGCAACTCGGCAAGAGGAAGGTCGCCCTCATCGCGATGGATGCCGGACCAGGGCCAGCCACAATGTACGCTGACAATGCGGCAGGTACCCGTCCCGCTCGACCGGGGGTGAACAAACTCGATGTCTCGCGGGTATTCGAGGTTGACGATGAGAAATTCGCGAACCTGCGTTCCATTCAGGAAACGTTTTTAAGCAACTCTATGGAGCGCGGAACCTACACGCAGCCGGACGATCCTCGCGAACTGACATCGTCCGATGAAATCGACTTTTACGGAACCATTTTTCGCCGATCCTCCGAGAACTGCCGAAGGATCATCTTCAACGAGCAAAGTTTACGAGGTCAGCTCGCCGCAATCCGGAAGGCCTCGTTGGCCGGTGCCTTTGTCATCGCCTATCTTCATCATCATCATTGGGAACCAGATTGGCGCGAGGTTCCCGAATGGGTTCAATTCTTCGCGCGATCCTGCATTGATGCGGGAGCGAATGCGTTCGCCAGCCACGGCGCACCGGTGCTGCAGCCGATCGAAATCTACCGCGGGGCTCCGATCTTCTACGGATTGGGAAATTTCCTGTTTCATCTACCCGAAGGTGAGGACGAATGGAGTTCACCAGATATCTGGAAAAGTATCGTCGCGACGTGCAGCTTCGATGGCAACAACCACTTGGAGTCAATCGACCTCGCTCCAATCGTGATTGGAGGGGAGCAGCGGCTGAGCAGCAACAGGTATCATGAGCGTCTTGTGCCCGTGCCCGCATCAAAAGAGCTGGCTGGTTCAATGCTCGAAGACCTATCTCGACGCTCGCAAAAGTATGGAACCGAAATAGTGCTGGAAGATGCTCGCGTTCTTCTGCCAAAAGCTAATTCCCGCAGCGTCGAGGTCGCCGCCAACAGGTAGCGTCGTCCATGCACGTCAACCTGGCCCGCATCCTGATGATCGTGTCGTATAGTGCCAATGCACTGATGACGGGGCGCCCCCTTACAGCCGAACGGTTCCAAATGCGCATTTGGACAATGAGGAGAACCGAACATGCATAACGATGGGCTGGGCGTCTATGAAATCGCCCGGCGCGTGGACACCAAGAGCGCCGACTACTGTGCGCTCAGCGACCGCATCTGGGCCATGCCGGAACTCGCCTTCGAGGAGCATCGCGCGGTCGCCGAGCAGATCGCCTTGCTGGAGCACGAGGGCTTTCGCATTACCAAAAAGCTCTGCGGCATGGCCACTGCCTTCGTGGCGGAACATGGAAGCGGTAGCCCAACAGTCGGTTTTCTGGGGGAGTTCGATGCGCTGCCGGCTCTCGGGCAAGTTTCGGGCATTACCGAGCGCATGCCTACCACGGAGGGCGCATCTGGGCATGGTTGCGGGCACAATCTTCTCGGTTCCGGATCTGCGCTCGCAGCCGTGGCCTTGAAGGATGCGCTTGCATCGGGCGCCATCGCGGGCACGGTGCGCTATTACGGCTGCCCGGCGGAAGAGAGCGGATCGGGCAAGACTTTCATGGCACGGGCCGGTCTCTTCGATGATCTCGATGCCGCCTTCTGCTGGCATCCAAACGTCGTCAACGAGGTGCAGTCCACCTCGTTTCTCGCGTGCATTCAGGCTAGCTTCCGCTTCACGGGTCAGGCGTCGCATGCGGCGGTTTCTCCCCATCTTGGCCGCAGCGCGCTCGACGCGGTGGAGCTGATGAATGTGGGCGTAAATTACATGCGCGAGCACATGGCCTCGGATGCGCGCGTCCACTATGCCGTTACGAATACGGGTGGCGATGCGCCGAACGTGGTACAGGCTTTTGCGGAATCACTCTACCTGGTGCGTTCGCCGCATTTGCCGGATGCAGAGCACCTGTTCCAGCGCGTCAAGAAGATCGCCGATGGCGCCGCGCTGATGACGGAAACCACCGTTGAGGTGCAGATCATGGATGCAAACTCGAACGTTCTGCCTAACAAAGTGCTGCAGGAGGTTATGTACGAAAACATGAGTCGCCTCGGCGGCCCGGGCTTCGACGATACGGATTATGCCTTCGCCGAACAACTGCGGAAGAACGCGTTTACGAACGAGGAGATTGTGGCGAGCGTTGCGCTCTACGACCGTTCGCTGGCGAGCCAGGTGCTGCATGACGGGCTACTTCCCATTCCTGCGCGCGAAGGGATGATGATGGGCAGCACTGACGTCGGCGACGTGAGCTGGATCGTGCCCACGGTTCAGTGCAGCACTGCCTGCTTCGCTATAGGTACGCCGTTCCACACTTGGCAGCTCGTCACGCAAGGGAATCTGCCAGCAGCCCATAAAGGAATGGTGCTCGCGGCGAAAGCAATGGCGACCACCGCGGCAGATTGCCTGCGCAATCCCGATCTTATCGCCCGGGCAAAAGCGGAATTGAAGGAGCGTACTGGCGGGCGACGCTACATTTGCCCAATTCCGCCCGAGATCACGGTCGACAACTTGCGCGGTAAGGCAGCGGCTTTTGCATAGGTGCAAGAAGACCTTACGCTCGGCGGCCTCGCTTGCAGAGTTTCATTATCTGGCGGACAACGCTCCGTCACAGTTGGGTTCATCAAGTTCCGCGAATGGCGTCGCAATGACATCGACTGTCTGCTGCGCCCCGGGGGTTAGCAGAACAGGGAACCGCAGCGCGTTCAAGCGATGAATGTCCCCAGGCCTTTCCTTCTCTGCGCTCGCGCAAATGGTCCGTATTGAAGTAGCGGTTCGCCTCGGCCACCTCTCATGAATTTCTCACCCCAGCTCTGCGCCAAGCTTCGAGTTTTTGGTTTTCCGCTTGGCGAACCACAGCGCTAGGCTAAGTCGTGCACATGCTATCCGTTGGGGCCGCACTTCCTGAACGCGCCCTGAGGGCCGGATGGCCGTCGGAGACCGCGAACTCGACATTGGCAAGTCCGCGCTGCTTGAGCCCTGTCGTGAACCCGCGCCTGTAATGGTGCTGTCACTCCCGTAGCCAGCTCGACCACCAGCACCTAGCGCAGCCCCCAGTCCATTCTGATCGCCCACAGCACCGCCTGGCTGGATGACCCGGCCAGGCGGGCCCGAAGCGCCGCGTCCATAATGAGGAACAAGCAAGGTGTCGGCAAGCCGTCGCTCAAAGATGCTTGCAGGCTGCTGATCAGGCCTGCCAGGCAGCAGCCCTGCATCGCGGAGCGTCATCCAGCCATTTGCCTGCCTCGTGTGTGTGGCCATATCAGTAAAATTAATAGGGTGTCACAAAAACTTAATAAATTGACGGTTTTGGCGATTCCTCGCATCGTTTCGCATGCAAACAAGCAATAAAAAGCGGTTGGGAAAAACGTCAGAACCTATGTGCGCGTTAACGTCTATTGCGACGGTGCAGAGCAAAAAGGCGGCGTCCCGGGAGGCCTGCTACGAGATCGACCTCGGCGCGATCAGGCACAATTACCGTCAGCTGCGTAGGCATCTTCCCCGGACAGTGAAGATTTTCGCCTGCTTAAAGCGCAATGGATATGGCTGTGGAGCGGGACCTGTCGCCCGCACACTGGCAACAGAGGGGGCTGACGGCTTTGCTGTCGCAACCTTGCCCGATGCTATGGCCATCCGGGAAATGGGCATCGATCTCCCGGTTTTGCTTTATCCCGGTCCCCTACCGACATCGGCGAAAACAATTGAAGCGCTCGGACTCACCGTTACCGTTTCCAGCCTCAATGAGCTGGAGTCCTGGCGCGCCGCCATGAGCGTCACCCGTATTTTCGTCAAGGCGGATCTCGGGTTCTTCAGGGCTGGGGCCACGCCGCAGGAGATAGGCCGGCTTCTCGCAGCCGCGCACGTCTGCAACGACGTTGAAGTACAGGGGCTCTACGCCCATCTCAGCGAGCTGCCCACATCAGTGACTTCGGATGCTAGCGAGCAATTTTCCCGCCTGCAGCGGATTCTACAGGATGCCGAGGCGTCCGGCACCCGTCCCCCGATCATTATGATGTCGAGTACTGCCGGTGTGCTTCGGCATCCCGCGATGGATCTCGATGCCGTCGATCCCGGGGCCCTGTTTATCGGTCTTCCCGAGACGGATCGACCCATGCGGGCCGTCACCCTGCGGCCGGCGCTCAAGGCCATTTCGACATGCCTCGTTTCCGTCAAGCGGATCGACGCTTCTCTCGGTCCTATACCAGACATACCCGGTTTTCGGTCGGGAATGACCATCGGCGTCCTAGGTATGGGGTGGGGGGATGGCCTTCCGCGTCACGTGCCAGCCCAGGCCGAGGCGCTGGTGAGGGGGCAGCGCGCGCGCCTGCTCCCTCCCGCGCATCTCGAGCACCTGCGCATCGATCTGACGGACGTGCCTGATGCAAGATTTGGCGACCAAGTGCTCCTGCTCGGACAGCAAGCGCACCAGACCATCACTCACGAGGAAGTCGCCGCTCAATGGGGCACGGACCTCATCGGTCTCTATGCCCAGCTCCGCGACCACATCCCGCGCGTCTATGTCTGAGACATTGGCGCAGAAATAGAGGAAACGAAATGAAGGCGCTCAGAACAGTGCTGTTGGTCTCGCCCTTTCATGTTGTGCTCGGCGATACAGGCGCACAGCAATGACGGCCACGATCATGGCAATTCCTCGCCACGCGGTGACGGACACGGCCGCGGAGGCGATCCATGTCGAGGACTTGCACAAGAAGTTTGGCGCCCTTCATGTGTTGAAGGGGGTCTCGCTATCTGCGCGCGACGGCGATGTGGTGGCGATTATCGGGGGCAGCGGCTCCGGCAAATCCACTTTACTTCGCTGCATCAACTGCCTGGAAAACCCCACCAGCGGCGTTATCAGGGTGAACGGCGAGGAAATACGTCTCAAGCCTGACGGAAATGGCAGCACCCTCCCGGCGGACCGAAAGCAGATTGAACGTGTACGTTCCCGGCTCGGCATGGTCTTTCAGAGCTTCAATCTCTGGACCCACATGACCTTGATCGAAAATGTGATCGAGGTTCCGGTCCATGTGCTTGGCGTCAAGCGTGAAATGGCGATCATCGAAGCCGAGAAACTGCTTGCGAGAGTGGGGCTTCTGGAAAAACGGCACGTATACCCGGCATTTTTATCCGGCGGACAGCAGCAGCGCGGCGCGATCGCGCGCGCTCTCGCGGTCCAGCCACGCGTGATGCTCTTCGACGAACCGACTTCATCACTCGATCCCGAACTCATCGGTGAGGTTCTGGGCGTAATCGGCGATTTGGCCCGCGAAGGTCGCACCATGATCCTGGTCACGCATGAAATGAAATTTGCCCGCGAGGTCGCGACCCGCGTGGTATTTCTCCACGAGGGCCGCGTCGAGGAAGAAGGGCCACCAGACGCAATCTTCGGATCTCCGAAATCGGAGCGGCTTCAACAATTCATCCGCAGAGTGGGCTAGCGCCTGAAAAACAGACTAAACCATCTGACTTATAGGGGAAAACAATGAGAATACTTTCCAAATTGACGGCCGCAGCGGCAATCTTCTGCGCATCTACTTTGATGGCGCAAGCTGAACAGGTGAAGGTCGGAATCGCGGCCGAGCCCTACCCTCCATTCTCGTCCCTGGACGCCTCTGGAAAATGGGTCGGCTGGGAAATTGAGATCATTGATGCGATCTGCGCCGAGGCAAAACTCGATTGTGTCATCACTCCGGTCGCCTGGGACGGGATCATTCCTTCCCTGACGTCAAAGAAAATCGATGTCATCATGAGTTCGATGTCAATCACAGAGAAGCGCAAGAAGACGATCGATTTCTCCGACAAGTACTATAGCGATAACGGGTACACGATTGCCGGTCCCAAGGGCGTTGCAGTGGATCCTACCCCTGAGGGCCTCAAGGGCAGGATCCTCGGTATTCAGGTCTCGACCAATGCCGAGGTCTATGCCAGCAAGCATTTCAAAGACAGCTTGGCCGAGATGAAGACGTACCAGACACAGGATGAGGCCAACCAGGACTTGGTCGCCGGCAGGATCGACGCCATTCTGGCTAGCCCGCTTACCATTGATCAATTCATGAAGACTGACCAGGGTAAGGCCTGCTGCGAGATAAAGGGCAAGGTTGCCAATGACCCCGAGATTTTCGCGCCGGGCGCGGGCGCGGGTCTGCGCAAGGGAGACACCATGCTCAAGGAAAAGATAAACGCCGCAATCAAGGGGATTCGCGCGAACGGGAAGTACAATGAAATTACGAAAAAGTACTTCTCATTCGACATTTACGGCGAATGACAGACGAAATTCTCCTGTTACGTAGACCCTCGAAATACTTCTGCCTGTTGAGTCGGAGGCAGGCGGCCTCCTTCGTCACGCACCAGTGAACGGCAGGCTCTTGGCGAGGGTCAATCCTCAAGGTGGAGGCGTTCTTGACCGATTCTGTCTTTTTGTCGCTGGCGCAGACCAGCATGTTCGAGTTGCTTGCACCTACGCCGCCTGGCTGGGGCGGAAATCTGGTTCGCGGATTCATTAATTCAATTGGGATCGGTGTCGGCGCATTCGCCTTGGGATTGGTTATTGGCATTGGCGGTGCTTTTGGCAAGCTTTACGGCGGACCTGTGCGCCGCGACTTGCTTCAAGTCTACACCACCCTCATCCGCGCGGTACCGGAACTTGTGCTAATTCTGCTTATCTATTTCGCGGTTCCGGACCTGATCAACCGCCTCCTGGAAACTCTCGGTTACGGACGGATCGACGTCAGCGGGCCGATGGCAGGCATCGTTGCGCTCGGCTTCGTACAGGGCGCGTACGCAACGGAGGTGCTGCGCGGCGCGATCCTCGCGGTGCCGCAAGGCCAAATCGAGGCCGGGCGAGCCTTTGGTATGAACCCAAGGATGCTGATGCGACGCATTACTCTGCCGGCGATGCTGCCCTTCGCGATCCCGGGTCTCGCAAATCTCTGGCTGGTTGCGTTCAAAGGCACAGCACTTCTGGCCGTTGTGGGCTTCAATGAACTGACTCTGGAAACACGGCAGGCTGCGGGCACTACAAAGGCCTATTTCACCTTCTTCATGGCCGCTGGCGTGCTTTATCTACTGCTCACTTTGATCTCCAACGTCCTCATCGGACGGGTCGAGCATTGGGCAAGGCGCGGCCGGCAGCCGATAGCGGAGAGCCGCTGATGGCCTATTTCACGACTGTTGCGGCAAACTGCCGCCCATTCGCACGGTTGGAGCCACACCGCGTCGTATTGATCGTGATCGGCCTTGTCTTGATCACCGCAGCAGCCGTCTTCATGCGTTGGGACTGGTTGGCCGACTACTACATGCTTGCGATTGCTGGTTTATGGCGTTCGATCTGGATCCTCATCGTGACCTGCGTCTTCGGCTTCGTTCTGGCATTGCCACTTGGGCTCGCTCAAGTAGTGGGCCCTAGTTGGCTCAGTCTTCCAGCGAAAGCTTTCTGCACCGTCATTCGAGGCACACCGTTGCTTCTGCAAATTTGGCTGCTCTATTACGGGCTTGGCTCGCTCTTCCCGCAATATCCATGGATTCGCGAATCCGATATCTGGCCTCTCGTTCGCCAGGCGTGGCCATACGCTGTACTGGCTCTAACGCTGTCCTTCGCAGGCTATGTAGGCGAGGTTATGCGCGGTGCTTTTGCCGGCGTGCCGAGCGGCCAGCTCGAGGCGGGACGCGCTTTCGGTATGAACCGCTGGAAGCTTTTTCGCCGGGTCTGGTTGCCGCAGGCAATCCACAAGGCGTTGCCCACGTTGGCCGGTGAAACAGTAATGCAACTCAAATCGACACCGCTCGTCGCTACTATCACGGTTGTCGACCTTTATGCAGTTTCAGCTCGCGTTCGCCAGGATACATTGGTGATATACGAGCCATTGCTTCTGCTTGCATTGACATACATGGTTCTCACGGGATTGCTCGTATGGATTTTCAGCCGTATCGAGGCTCGCATCCCGGTTCGAGTGGGGTGACGCGCCGAACCAGCGCGCTGCCAGCAGCAATAGGGAGCGGCGACATGCTGTGTAGGATCGTTGGCGCGGCGGTCCAGGACGGGGCCGGACGCATGGGCTGTGATATGGGACCGAGCGCGTTGCGCGCCGCGGGACTCGCGCAGGCGCTGACGGAACTCGGCCATGAAGTGGAGGACGCAGGGGCGGTCGCGCCCGGACCGCTTCCGCCCGTGGCGCATGAGAACCTCGGCCTGAAGGCGCTGCCGCAGGTCTCGGCGTGGACCGGAGCGATCGCCGAAGCTGCCTATGCGGCGAGCCGAGAAGCAATGCCGATCTTTCTCGGCGGCGATCACAGTATCTCTGCCGGCACGCTGTCCGGAGTTGCCCGTCGTGCCAAGGAGTTGGGCCGGCCGCTCTTCGTGCTTTGGCTGGATGCCCACCCGGACTTTCACACGCTCGACACTACGGTCAGCGGCAACTTGCACGGCGTCCCGCTCGCCTACGCCAGCGGGCAAAAAGGCTTTCACGGCTATTTCCCAGACCTGCCAGCTGCGGTCGATCCGGCGCGCATCTGCACGCTTGGTGTGCGCAGCGTCGATCCGGCCGAGCGTGAGGCGCTGAAACTCGCCGGGGTGACAGTCCACGACATGCGCATGATCGACGAGCACGGGATCGCTCCTCTGCTACGCGCTTTTCTCCAGCGCATCCTGGCTGAGGACGGCATGCTTCATGTCAGCCTGGACGTCGATTTCCTAGACCCGTCAATCGCCCCGGCCGTGGGCACGACCGTGCCGGGCGGGGCGACCTTCCGCGAGGCGCATCTGGTGATGGAGATGCTGCACGATTCCGGCCTCGTCACCAGCCTCGATCTCGTCGAGCTCAACCCCTTCCTCGACGAGCGCGGCCGCACCGCGATCCTGATGGTCGACCTCACCGCCAGTCTAATGGGCCGCCGCATCATGGACCGCCCGACAAGGAACCACTGAACCATGCCCGAGAAGCTAAACATCGTTCCCTTCGTGAGCGTGGACAATATGATGAAGCTGGTTCTGACGATCGGCGTGGAGCGCTTCCTGACCGACCTCGCCGGCTATATCGAGGAAGACTTCGGCCGCTGGGAGCTGTTCGACAAGACGCCGCGTGTGGCGTCCCACAGCGTGGACGGCGTCATCGAGCTGATGCCGACGAGCGACGGCGAAACCTACGGCTTCAAATATGTCAACGGCCATCCCAAGAACACGCGCTCCGGCCGCCAGACCGTCACCGCCTTCGGCGTTCTGGCCGATGTCGGAAGCGGCTATCCAATGCTGCTCACGGAGATGACCATCCTCACCGCGCTCCGCACCGCGGCCATGTCGGCGGTCGCGGCGAAGCATCTCGCGCCGAAGGGCGTTCGCACCATGGCGATCATCGGCAACGGCGCACAGTCCGAGTTCCAGGCGATCGCCTTCAAGGCCATCGTCGGCGTCGATCGACTGCGCCTCTACGACGTCGATCCTGCTGCCACGCGCCGCTGCGCGAAGAACCTCGCCGGCATCGGCCTGGACATCACCGCCTGCGCCTCCTCGCAGGAGGCCGTGGAAGGCGCCGATATCATTACCACCGTCACCGCCGACAAGCAGTGTGCCACCATCCTTACAGACAACATGGTTGGCCCCGGCGTCCACATCAACGCGGTCGGCGGCGACTGTCCAGGCAAGACCGAACTGCACCGCGACATTCTTCTGCGCTCCGACATCTTCGTGGAATACGCCCCACAGACCCGCATCGAAGGCGAAATCCAACAGCTCGCGCCCGAGCACTTGGTGGTCGAGCTCTGGCAGGTGATCGCCGGCAACGAGCCCGGCCGCCGCGACGAGCGCCAAATCACTTTGTTCGATTCCGTGGGCTTCGCGATCGAGGATTTTTCGGCCCTGCGCTATGTGCGCGACCGCCTCAAGGACACCGGACTCTACGAAGAACTCGATCTCCTCGCCGACCCGGATGAACCCCGCGACTTGTACGGCATGATCCTGCGCGCCGCCCAACCGGCTCCAGTGCGGCTGAGCGGTGCATTGGGATGAGCAAAGTATCCATGCAGGCGCCGAGGGCCGTCGTGATGATCCGCCCTCATCACTTCACGCCGAATCCGGTCACTGCGGCAGACAATACGTTCCAGGTGCGCGATGAAACGCGGAAGCCGGATGATCTGGTCGCTCTGGCATATCAAGAAGCCACGCGTATGGCGGACGGCCTCGCTGAGGCCGGGATCACTGTCCACCTCTATGAGGATGAGTCGGCCGCAACACCCGACTCCGTCTTTCCGAACAACTGGTTTTCGACCCATTCTGGCGGGCATGTCGCGATCTATCCGATGTACTCGGAGAATCGAAGGCAAGAGCGCCGGACCGACATCATCGAGATGCTCAAGGCTGAGTACCGGGTTCAGGATGTCATCGATTATTCCGGCCTCGAGAAGGACGGGGTCTTCCTCGAAGGGACCGGTGCGATGGTGCTCGACCACATTGCCCGTGTCGCCTACGTGGTGCGTTCCAACAGGGCAAACGAGGTTGCGCTCGAACGGTTCTGCACGCACTTCAATTTCGAGCCAATGATCTTTGACGCAGTCGATCGCAGCGGCAAGGCGGTCTATCACACCAATGTCCTGATGTGCGTCGGCACCGATTTCGCGTTGTTAGGGGCGCAGTCGATCCCTGATCCCTGGCGGCGGCGGGAAGTCGTCGCGAGGTTGGAGGAAACCGGTCGTCAGATCGTGGAGCTTTCGATCGAGCAGATCGAAGACTTCGCCGGCAATGCCATTGAACTGGAGGGCACGGATGGTCGCATTGTTGCCATTTCCGGGCGAGCACATGCGGCGCTGCAGGCGAAGCAGATATCGGCAATCGAGCAGTCCGCGCGACTATTGCCGTTCGATGTCTCGACAATCGAACTCGCGGGTGGATCGGTCCGGTGCATGCTTGCAGGGATTCACCTGTCGAAGCGCAGGGCGCAGCCCGCACAGACGTCATTCACCGCCCAAGCAAGCCGCACAGCGAAACACTACTGACAAATAGGATTGGAAATGTCGCAAACCAGATCGGTCTATCAGTTCAACTCGGCAATCGTTCGCGAACCCTCGATCTCGGTCGTCAACGGCCTACGCGCCGATGATCGGGGCGGTCCTACCTATGAAGGCGTCAAGGGCGAGCACGACGCATACGTTGCGGCCTTGCGGCATGCAGGTGTCGAAGTGAGCGTCCTGCCGTCTCTTGAGGCCTTTCCAGACTCCCTGTTTGTCGAAGACCCGGCGCTCGTTTTCACCGGGGGCGCCATCCTGCTCCGTCCCGGCACGCCAAGCCGGGTCGCCGAGACCGCGGAGATCGCGCCGATCCTGCGCGATATGTTCGACACCGTGCTAGAACTCCCTACCCCGGGACAAGCGGACGGCGGGGATATCATGTACACCCCAAATAGCGTCCTGATAGGCCTTTCCGATCGCACCGACAAGGCCGGGGCAGAGGCCCTTGTCTCCTGTATCGAGCAACTCGGCGGGAAGGCCCAGATTGCCGAGACTCCGAAAGGCGTTCTGCATTTCAAGACGGCCTCCTCGCTGCTCGACGATGAAACCGTGATTTCGACCGCTGCCCTCGCGAAGGCTTCCGTATTCAAGGAATTCCGCCAGTTCATCGTCCCGGAAGGCGAAGAGCCTGCGGCGAACGTGCTGCGCGTCAACGACATCGTCATGGTCAGCGCGGGCTACCCGCGCACGATTGAGATGCTCGAAAAGGCGAGTTACAAGGTCGTGCCTCTGAAGACCGCCGAGATCGAGAGGATCGATGCCGGGCTTTCCTGTATGTCGCTGCGCTGGTACCGGGATTGCAGGTAGGTCATTCAACCCCCCTTGTTACCCCAGACGTCTAGACGACAAACAGAACTCGTGCTTTCCCCTCGATCGTGATTGTCGCGCCGCCACGCTTTCTCTCCGGGTAAAGCGACGGAGTATTCGGCGACACGCTCGAGGCTCGGGGCGACTACCAGCTAAGGAACTCAGGCCGAAAGATGACCGTGTCGGGGATTCGACAAATCGGCACTGAGTTCAGGTACCCGGCGCATTCCCAAAACTGGTGCAGACTCACGCACTCTTTGTAGGCGACGGAATTGGCAGGCCGGGTCTCTAGCGCTTGCGTGCCTTGGCACCATTCTTGCTGCTTCCCCTTCGCAAGCTGCAACACTCATTCGCTCGTCTCAGAGGATTGACAGGCAGCCCTACAATGCGCGCGACGCCCTCGATCGCTGTTCGCGATGAGATCGTTGGCTTTTATTCACCCACCATAGGGGTTTAGAGGGTATTAAAAATGCACGAAATCCCATCCCGCGCTCACGCAGATTCCCAGGTTCCCAACTGGCATTTCAGAATGATGCGCGACTCCGCACGAAATGCAGCAATAGAGGCGGCCATTGCATCCTGTAATCTCAGAGGAAAGACCGTCGTGGAAATCGGGACCGGGGCTGGCCTTCCGGCGATGCTCTTCGCCAGGCATGGCGCCCGAAAGGTATTCACATGCGAGATGGATGAGCGAATTGCTGAGGCGGCGCGGGAGATTATCCGGAACAACGATTTGCAGGATCGCATCGCGGTGATTGCAAAGTCCTCAAGGCAAGCAATTCTGGACGGCGACCTTCCTTCGGCGCCTGACATAATTTTTACGGAAACATTGGATTCTGGGGTAGTTGGTGAGGGATATGAATCGATAGCGGAAGACATCCGCCAAATCGCCAGTCCTGCTACAGTAGTGATGCCATATCGGATTCAGCAATTCGGGTTCCTCTGCACCGACGTGCAAGCCTTTGAGGAAAATTCCGTCTTTAACCAATGCGGATTTGATCTTTCGGGATTTAACCTGTTTGCTGAACGTTCATATTTCTCGGTGATCCAGACGCTACACGATCCGGTATGTCTCTCGCCAACCGTGCTTTTCAGGAGCTATGATTATCTAGACCCAAGCGCTCTGGACCCGGTAGAACACCAAGTTACCGTTCACAGTTCTGGCCTCTGCCATGGAATGACCTCATATTTTGTCGCCCAATTTGGGAAATTTCTCATCTCTTCTAGGGAGCGGAAGAGTCATTGGCGAACGGCTTTTCACCCTCTACGAGTACCTATGCCGGTCGAATCTGGGCGGAGATATTATTTGAGAGGCGATAAATCTGGGTCGATCGATTTGGTTTCGACATGAAGTTCAGGGCAAGCGACAAGCGGCTCTTGGTTCATGTGTGAAGGTTCTGCTGACAGGGCGGCTGCAGGGGGGCTGGTGATGCTAACGTTACCTGATCCCCCGTGAGCACAGGCCATCACGATCCAGTATTGAATATACGACCTCTGACCGGACCTTT
Source organism: Mesorhizobium sp. B264B1B (assembly GCF_020165765.1). Classification (NCBI taxonomy): domain Bacteria; kingdom Pseudomonadati; phylum Pseudomonadota; class Alphaproteobacteria; order Hyphomicrobiales; family Phyllobacteriaceae; genus Mesorhizobium; species Mesorhizobium sp. B264B1B. Next base: position 85,071 of record NZ_JAIUIS010000014.1, on the reverse strand, counting down.
TACCGGGCAGACTCGGCTACCGCTCCGCCTGTTTGGGTCGCATGCTGATAACGGGTCAACATGCTGGGATTGTCGGCGATGCAGGCGCCGGTCGCTTCTCCGGTGTCGAGCTCAATCAGTGCTTCAACGCGGAGGATGCTGACGCGGGAGATCAAAGCGATCACCCCATGTTGGCGACAACGTGATCATTGCCCGGGACCGGCAAGCTCGACCAGGCGATACCGGTCAACGCGTGAGTAACTCATGTGCACATCCAATTTTGAGGTCTGCGGACTAAGTCTAACACTCCTTGCGCAGATTGTTAATTAATGTCCAGAGTGTGTTGTTTCCAAGTCGCGACCTATATTTGATTTTAGCTTAACTTTTACATTAGTACTTATTGTGATGTGATATAACTATGGCGAAGCCGGCCTGCCTCGGATGCGTCTAGTGACGGAGCCATGCGCGAAGTACCGGAGCTGTGCGTCGAACAATTCACTTGGGAAGAGCGGAATGGAACAGCGGGTGGGAGACTTTTTCAAGGACTGCGATAAGGCACCACGATTGAATGAAATGGCCGATTTCTTTTCGGCGACCGCAGCAGGGCGATCAGGAGCCCCGATCAAAGTTCCGAGCGTTGATGCGCGCCTTTTCCAAGGGGATGCGTCGCTGCAAAGCTTCACCGGCGCGCATCGCCAGATCTGGGGCCGCTTCGACCCTCACTATCATGCCAGCATTCCTTATCGTCTTGAGGAGGAGGTTCGAGTTGGCGATGCCTTCTTGCGATATGCAGACGCTATCGCGGATGAGACCCTCCCGGCTCGGTTCTATCTGCTGGGGGCCGCCGAAGGCACACTCGCTCGAACGCTTGCCCAGCTGGGTAACGGCAAGATTCAGACCCTTTCATGCAGTCCCAATAAGGAAAACGAGGAAAGCTTCTTTCTGCACGGACGGCCCGCGCATGCAACATTCTTCCTCGGCCCATTTCATCACTTGACCCGGAGCCGAATGGTTGGGACGTTGGCGCTCAGGCACTTTGCCGACGGATTCGACATCATCTTGGAGGACACCACATTTCAAATGTATTCGCCCAATCGAAAGGCGCAGATTGGCTTTGTGAAACGTCACTTGAAAGACGGTGGGATATTCTTCTTCTTCGAAAAATTTCGGCAAGACGACGACATCTCATACTTGAGCCGGGAGCTCCAGAAAGACTACGGATATAAAGCGCGCTTCTTCACTCAGGATGATATCAAAAAGAAAACTGAATCCATTCTTAAGCAAATGAACCTCAATGAGACGACGCTATCTGAAATGTCAGAGTCGGTGGCCGCGCACTTCAAATACGGATGCGTGACATGGAATTCTGGCAATTTCTACACACTTGCCGCTAGCAACAACGCGGACAATCTTCGGCGTGTAATTTCGGCGATGGCCCCACCCTGCATTCCAAATGAATACGTCTATACAGAAACCCCGGCTTCGCTGCCGGGATTGGCCTTCGAACCCCCGCCGTTCCGCCGCCTGGCAGCGTCCGGAAGCTGAGCGAAGCCGGCCAACGACCAACGCGTCCTAAAATGCCATTGTTACGACCAGTACATTCTTGGCCAGTGGCTTGCCTCCAATATCGGCAGGTACTCGTATTTCATGTCCGCGACATGGCTCGCGCTTCTTGAAACCAACAGCGTACAGACAGTCACCTCATTACTTTGTCGGGAAGGATGATCCAATTGTTACCAGCGGCGCAGTCGGCTTTATTGCGGTTCCCGTCGATCGGCCAGCGCGCATCCAAACCCTTGCAACGGGGTTTGGATTGGTTGTGTATGGTTTGACTGCACTTGCCGGCGATACGCTGTTGCCCTCGGCCGGGCTCCCGTATTTCGGAGTTGTCATCGTCGTGGTTTGGACAGTCGGTATTCTCATCTGTCCACCAAGCAAAACGGTAGCCCAACAGCCCACCGGATGACGTGTTATGAAATCGCCATCTCCAAAACCCGTCGCTGAAGCATTGGTTTGGCTTATGCCACACATCTCGCGTTACTCGACGCTTCCGACACGTGCGTATGCGCATGCCGCTTATGACGCTAAGCCCGCCGCCGCCGATCCTGTCCGTATGCATGCTCTAGAGCAGATGGAGTTACGACTTGCAGATTGTGCCTCTCGTCTGGGCTATGGGCATCAGCAGATTGAAAAACTCGGTGCACAGCTTCGAAGCCGACCGGTCATTCAGACCGGCCCACACTGTTACCTGGCTTTTGAACCCGATGCGTTCTACACGCATATCTTTAGTGCCATGGGGCTGCGCTCCCATAAAGACAGCTGGTATGTGACTCATTCGAGTTCAACTGTAAAATTCCAAGAAAGCGACAAGAAAGGCCCCGGTTGGCTGCGGCTTGGAGGTCAGCACTTCAATCTCTTCGGGCTGTCAAACAGAAAAATGGGTCGACTCAGTGTTTGCGGACGTCATGCGCCGCAGCGCTTTGCTCTGACGAGCGCCAAACAGACGAGGATCGCGAGCCAACTGGCCGCGCAATTGAAAAGAGCCCTGCCCGATGATGAGTTTCTCTCGGCCGCCGATGCTATCAAGACAGCCAATCAGAGCCTCTGGCGCCGTTTCTTCGCATCGGATCTACAGTTGTTGCAGTTCGATGATTTGGACGTGGGCGACCTAGTCGCCCAGCATCTTCGCGACCCGTCATCGTGGCTTTCGTCAACGCTGTTTGGACCAAGCTCTTTTGCGAAGAGGCTGCTCAATCATTTCGTGTCGTTTGATTGCGGCCAATGGGCCGGCTGGGCAAAGACGACAACCGACTTCTTTTGGCATTTTTTAGGGGGGCGCATATTTCCCCTGCGGCTGCGCGATGGCCTGTTTTTGAACGAAAGCGGGACCTTCTCTGTACAGTGCGCACCTGACGCGCTTCTCCAATCGTTGAACGAGCATGAAATCATACCCAGTATGCTCCTGTCATTCTTTGTAACATCGATACTCCCTGGAGTGCGGGTGCTCGGCGGCAGTCGCCAGATCGTTTACTATCCGATTATGCGCTATGCCTTGCTGTCTACTCTCTCTGAGTTTCCGTCACCTGCAAATAGTAGCTTGTCCGTCTCGCTGGGGTCTGACCAAGAGCCGAGTCTGTGGGGGCATCGCACGATCTCGCCGGGTCGAATCGATCCGTTCAGTCTTATGACCCAGCTTGGCTGCGATTTTGGGCGGTTAATCGACTGCTATGGCGAGATACCTTTGAGGGAGGCATGGGGCAGCTTGCCAGCATTCGCCGGCGATCCCCTCTGGCAAACGTTGTGCAAACGGCTTGCAAAGGAAACAGCATTGGAGGATCGCCCCATTTGGCTCGCTGGCGCTCAGCAGCCAGAACAGGATGTAATTGGACCCTCCCGTTGATCTGTGAGCGCGAAGCTGACGCCGTTCAGATTTGGTCATTTCACTGAAGGCATGGACATCGCTGTTGGGCCTTCCATCGCCGATGCGCTTTGAAGACCTGTGCGAGCCATGCGTGCGCATTGGCGATTGCCGACGGCCGAATTATGCTGACAGCACTTTCCGATCGAAGTGGCCTTCGGCGTCAGGTGGTCAAGTGCTTGCAGGAAGCCAGCGAGGTCGTTCGGCGCGCGATCGAGTTGTTAAGGCATCGGAGTTCGTGAGCCGCGCTTGTTCGCTGATGCACGTTCGCGCTTCGCGCTGCTGACTCCTACAGACCATATTGCGAATAGGTAGAACCGATCATAGACTCTTATGCCGCCAAGCTCGCTTGTTCCGCTCACATCAACCTCACGGTCGTTTCAATGAGGCTCTGCCAGGCTTTATCACCCGCCCGGGGGGGGGTTGCCTTACATTAGTTGGAGATAACTCATTTTATAGACCGGTCGTCGCTCGGCGGTAAACAGAGATATGACGTTTGGACTGTTCGGTGAACGCACCTCCTGCCCAATCTCCCCAACGCTCCGCCAGCTTGAGCCCTACGCATTCGGCCATGGTATCGAGTTCCTGATGATAGACGTAACGAACGCGATTGGGCAATCGTTTGACCGACGTACCAGAAAACCAGAGGAGGGTTGAGACCAATTTTTGGGTTAGCGGATCGTGCACATCAGCAGCGATGATCGTATTCTCATGATCCACAACGAGCGTGGAAATTTTCTGGCCGTTGACGAAACCATCCAAGGGCGGCACGCCTACATCTATCACCAAATTCCCTCCATCATCTAACGCCTCCACGGCAGATCGGAGGCAAGCTATTTGCGCTTCGCGCGTGACGGCCTGCGTGAATGTATTCCAAACGCAATACACCAAGTTGTAGCGGTGCTCCGATCTAAATCTTGAAATATCTGCCTTCCAAAACTTAATCAGGCCAGTACGCTTGGCGAGAAGGTTCAACATGCTGTCCGAATTGTCGATACCTTCGACCTTGACGCCTCGCTCGCTCAACGGCACCGCCACGCGTCCGTCGCCAATGCCGAGTTCAAGAGCACTCCCTCCGCTGGAAAATCGCTGAAGAAAGGCGACAGTCTCGCCGACCTCATCATTCTTACCTCGCAGCAATGTAAGTAGCTCATACATTGCCGACCAATTTTCGTCGTAGATGAATTCGTCAGCCATTTCTCCTCCTGTGAGATTGATTTAAAGATTTTAGCAATTACTTCGTATGCAATCGGCTCGGAAATAACGCCGCTCGTTCCGCAACAGGAAATGGTCGAAGGGTGTCGCTCTGGTCGGGCTCCGGACATCGAACGGCTCCGTTGCGGAATGAACGCCGATTCAAAATGCAAGAGCCAAGCCAATTCAAAGAGTCGGTTTAGTTCACTATATTGGCTCTTAGTCTCCGCTTCTGTCTGTTTGCAACGACACGGCTTTGTCAGGGTTCCGACAAAAGATCAGACGATTCTGGTCGCGAAAGGCGCCTCTGAGGGACACCGCGTGCGGGGAGTGGCAACTCTGGCCTGACCTTTACGTCATCACAAACGTTTTGGCCCATAACGAGGCGGTTCCTTTGAAGTCGCCGTGCCGAAGATACATCCATAGTCCCCGGCGGATTCCGATTTCAGCCGTGAGCACTTGCTCAAAAGCTTCGGTTGCACTTTGCGACTGTTCCCCATCGAGGTGCGGATCGCAGGGTTAAATCCTGCTTCCGAGAGCCGGGGGCAAGGACTCGAACCGCGTCCCAGTCTCCTGGCCCGTTCCTGGCTTGGACGAAATCGTTCTGGAGCGGCCGTGCTGCCACGGCCGTAGTGAATTCGGCCCGAGTGTTCTTGCGCCCAGTTTCCCTCTCACGAGGTCGTTTCGACGTATCCCGAATCCACCAGGAATCTCAGGGTGTAGTGATGGACTCCAAGGAAGGGGGGCGGCCTCCGTCATCGTCATGACGCCCTCCGGGTGCGGGGCCTGCGCCGCTGTGACGCGCCTCCAGCCCACGAGCACGGCACCCAGCCCGTGCCTGCCCTCCAGGAGTCCTGCGGGGGGCATTTTCCTGCAACCTCAGCACCACTCCGCTTGAATCGGCGGGTCGGGCCGGCGCAGCGCCGCACGAGATCGTCGAGGTTCGCCTTCATAAAGCGTCTGCTACAATAGACCGCTGTATTGATTGCGCTGCCCGCGAGATTGCAGCAGGCAGGTCCAGCCACCTCCGGCGAGGTCACGGCCGGGATATCAGCGGCCTCTTCGTCTGCTGCGACAGCCAATCCAATGACATGATGCATCAGGAACACGTCCACGAAGTACGCAGCGTCGTCCCGTGAAATCGGCAACATGTCTGCGGTGATTTCATTATGGATATAGGACTCGGCATCCCAAAGGGTGCGAGTCAGCTTCTCGTTGGCGGGCTCAATGCGCTTATGGCTCTTTCGAGCGCGGTGTTGGCGGCCTCGATAAGGACAGTACGGTCGGCCCCGGCGACTGGCAGGGACGCAATAACGGCATGGGAATGCATGACGAACTTTTCATTCTGGAGTGGCGGTCTCTTGCCTCAGCATTTCGGTCGCCATCCCGACGCTGGTTTTTGTGGGGTGGCTCGTCGAAGCGCCGGCGCCACCTTGTGCTCACATGCGCGGCCGCAGGATACGCGAGAATTCGGCAGATTTAATCAAAGAGCACGGCAGCGCCAGGGACAGAACGGTGTCGGCACAGTAGGCGAAAGGGCGATCTCGAGCTTTAGCTCCCCGCACGAAGCGGTCTGGAACCAAGCCTGATCTCCGGAGCCGCCGTCGCGCGTCCCGCCATGCGCAGGCGCGCGCAGTCCGCAAGGGCTTGAGCGGAGCGTCCCTTGCGGACGAGCACGGCTGGGCGAGAGACAGAGCGCGTCGGAGGCAGCGGGTTCAGGCGCCTGATCCTTGGTGAGTCCAGAGCGTCTTCTTTGGTCGACCGCTCGGCCGAAACGCCGTTCCTGGGGTGGCAACCTGGCCCTACCATCTCGAAAGCAGGGAGCTAACGGGATAGGCCTTCCGGTTTAGGCACGCGTTGTCTGGTCGGCGGATAGATGAGTGTTCTGATGTCTGCTAAGATCGAAACCAAGAGTCGAGGGGGCGACAATGGTTGAAGTGTTCCGCGGAAGGGGCGGTAAACTCGAACACGAAGGGGCCGCGCTCGGTAGAATCCATGCGCAGGCAAATCACCGGAAGGCGTTGGGGTACTGGCTCGGGTTCTTGAAGGGCGTGATGGCCAGCGAGCGGGTCGAGAGCGCGGAGATGCCGCCACTCAGGGTCGAAGCTGAGCAGTTCCTGTCCCTTCTTCACGACGACGATGCTGCCGAGCTCATTCGCGATCTGGATGTGTGGGGTAACGCGCCCGAAGAGATCTACGCCATCCTTGAAACAATAGTCGGCATACGCTCGCGGGAGTTTATCGCCGCTGACGAGAAGGACGAAGTCAACGAGTTCTACGGGTTCTGTGCCGGTATCGCCTGCGACAACTCCATCACGCCCGCAGAGGTCGAAAGACTGCTGTCCAGGTTGGACTCGAGTGTGGTCCTGCAGAGAGACAGCCGCGTGGCGTCTCTCGGAGAAACTGCCAGAAGGTCTATTTCTGACCGTCGCATAACCGCCGAGGAGGCAGAAGACATATGCGGGTGGATTGCCCATCTTGTCGGCGACAGCGCGACAGATACGGGGCTGCCTACCTTCGGCAATGTGGGTGTCATTGACGGCGCCTTGGAGGATGCAAGCCGGCTCGTAATTCCGAGTCGGATGTTCGTCCTCACGGGAAAATTCGCCATTGGCCCGCGAAAGGTAATCGCTGAGATGATTTGCGAACGCGGCGGTGATTGGAAGGAAACCGTCTGCGGCCAGACCGACTACCTCGTCGTCGCGGCCGAAGCGTCTCGGGACTGGAAGCACAGCCATGAAGGCACGAAGATCATAAGGGCAATGGAGCTTCGCGAAAAGGGAGGTCGGCCGGATCTGGTTCTTGAACCGATGCTGGCCAAAGCGTTGGATTTCTGACCGCCTCCATCCGGCGAAGGAAAACCTATTATCTTGGAGGTGCGGCTTCAGAGCATGGTCGCGTCGGAGGCGCGGAGCCTGAATACCCGAGCCTTAGTGGATCCTGATACGGGTCTGGGCGCTCGCCACCTTTCTTGACAGTTTTTAAGGCGGGCAGCGGCCGCACCTGCACGAACAATATCTCCCACAGCATCGCGGCACGGTCGTATCTCCCACAGCATCGCGGCACGGTCGTGCTTCACTGGTTCACCCGAAGCAAAAGCGAGGCTCGATGTGCGCCGATGCTATGCTATTTCTCCGTCATGCCGAGATGACCCGTTCGCATCGCGGCCGCTCTCTCGCCTGCACTTGCCCAGATCGACCGCATAGTGACGGAGACAGACGCTCCTTTCACTCAGGTCGTCCGAACGAGCTTCGATGACGTGATGACCACGCTCGCCGCGATCGCCGACGACTGGGGGGTCCCGTCGATGCCGTCACGACGGCGGTAATAGAACTTCGTTCTCCATTGAGATGAGGCTTCAAGGGCTAGATGAATTGTAGTCTTCGTGCTACATAACGGACCAATCTGTAGCGCGAAGGTGACATAATGCCCACTCCACACAACCCTCCGGCTGCGGTGCGGCGCGTGCTGCGCAAGCTTGGGGCTGACATTCATGATGCCCGTCGACGCCGACGGCTGCCGATGGCGGTGGTAGCCGAGCGCGCCTTCACTTCTCGCTCGACTCTGCAAAGGGTCGAAGCCGGGGACACCAACGTCAGCGTCGGCATCTATGCCGGCGTCCTGCAGGCCCTCGGCCTCCTTGAGGGCCTGGGCCAGGTCGCCGACATCAGCAACGACAGCGTCGGTCAGGCGCTCGCCAGTGCCGACCTGCCCAAGCATGTCCACCTCCAGCGGCCAACCGGATCGTCGCGCGATGGCTGACTTCGAGGTCCATATCGATTTGGACGGCCGCACACGCCCGATCGGACTGGCGAGGAGCAATCGCGTCCGGGGAACCGAGACCATCCTCTTCGAGTATGACGGAGCATGGCTTGAGGATCCGGACCGCTTCTCGCTAGAGCCAGCTCTTGCTTTGACCCGCGGAGCCTTCGCCCCCCCTGCAGGTCTTGTGACTTTCGGCTCCATCGGCGACTCAGCGCCGGATACCTGGGGCCGGCGCCTCATGCAGCGCGCCGAACGCCGCCTCGCCGACCAAGAAGGCCGCGCGGTTCGCACGCTTGTAGAAAGCGACTACCTGCTCAGCGTCGCCGACGAGACGCGACTTGGCGCCCTCCGCTTCCGCTGGGTCGGCGAAGAGATTTTCCAAGCGCCGATCCGCACGGGCGTTCCTGCTTTAATCGAGCTTGGCCGTTTGCTCCAGATCACCGAACGATCCTCCGAGACGAGGAAACGGATGAAGACTTGCAGCTCATCTTTGCCCCAGGCTCCTCCCTGGGCGGTGCCCGACCGAAGGCCTCGGTTATCGACCAACATGGTCACCTCTCCATAGCGAAATTCCCGAAGGAGACCGACGACTACAGTATGGAGACCTGGGAACAGATCGCGCTGCGGCTGGCCGGCCAGGCAGGTATTGCCACGCCTCAACACGAGCTGATCGAGGTCGCCGGCAAGCCAGTCATGTTGTCGCGACGCTTCGATCGTGACGGTGCGAGCCGCATCCCGTTCCTGTCGGCGATGGCGATGATGGGCGCCAAGGACGGTGAGCGCGGCAGCTATCCGGAGATCGTCGATGCCCTTGCTCAACACGGCGCCCAGGGGAAGACGGACGCGCATGCCCTCTATCGGCGGGTCGTCTTCAATGTGCTGGTTTCCAATGTCGACGACCACCTCCGCAATCACGGTTTCCTATGGCTGGGAAAGGCGGGGTGGTCTCTCTCGCCGGCATACGACCTCAATCCCGTCCCGACAGATCTCAAGGCCCGGGTGCTGACGACGAACATCGATCTCGATGAGGGCACCTGTTCGCTCGATCTGCTTGAACGCGTCGATATTTTTCGCGCTCACCCTGCCGCAGGCCCGCGCGATTATCAAAGAGGTCGCGACCGTGACAGCGACCTGGCGCGATACAGCCAAGGCGGTCGGCGCTCGATCGGCGGAAATCAGCCGAATGGCCAGCGCTTTCGAGCATGACGATCCCAAGCTGGCGCTGGCGCTATGACGAGGACCTTCCTCCACAATTTCGATCCGCCAACATTCAGCCCTGTCGCGGGCGCGACCGTCGACCTCGACGTCTCGGAGATCGAGGACGCCGGGATTCGCGAAGTGTTGCAGACGCCAGGGGCTGCATATGGCGCGTGGTCTATCCTGGACGCGCTGTTGACGCCAACCGGCGCGGGTACGCCCTTCATCTTCCGGGAACCGCTTGGGCAAGCCCGCGAGGTGAAGGTCGCGCTATCCGGCTTGTTCGGCCGCTTCGTTGCCCGCGCCTATCTGGAACGCTACTTCAACCTTTCGATCTTCGCGCATCTCGGCAGCCGCATCATCGACCTCGATCGCCGCCGGCAGGTCAAAGTCACGCGCTTGTCCCGCGGCGATCTGCCCGACTGGATCGCCTGCGCATCCGACCTGTCCTCCTTGACCGTGGCCGAAGCGAAAGGTTGCCACGATAATGGCGGCCCGGCCAAAGCGTTGAACCGCGCCTGGGCTCAGGCCGGACGGATAGATATCACCGCTGGAGGCCGCAAGATCACAGTGAAGCGCATTGCCATCGCGACCCGCTGGGGGATGGCGGCGCCAAATCCGACGGACGCCCACCTCTCAGTCCGCGATCCGATCGATGAAGGCGAGCCGATCAAGCCGGAGGAGAAAGACGCGCTCTTCATCGGGCTTCTCCGCCTCCATATCGCCAATCTCATCAAGTCGCTTGGGCACGCTGAGCTAGCCAGTGCGCTTCGCGGCCTCACACACCAGCCGTTCGCGCGAAGACTCCAAGGGGATCTCCAACGCGCCCGAGCGCTGCTGGATGCCACGTTGGTGAGAGAGCTGGAAAAGGCCACGACCATGGGCGGACTGATCGGAGGGATCGTCACCCGTGCCGGACCCGTCGCTGACACCGACGTTGCGCCCGCCGATCAGGAGGCGCTCGCTCGCCTCAATCTCCGGCCGGTCTTCGTCGGCATCGAGCGCGATCTCATCCGTGCCGCTATCGACGCGGAGCTGCAAACCGTTCGCATCCGCCTGACGCAGATAGGGGGTCCCGATGATTTTTCTCGGCCTGACCGCGCTGGCGGCTGGATCATCCCGATCGGTGAGGAGCGACGCATCAGAGGAGGCAACTGATCCGGTGACCACCGAACATGAGCATCGTGGGGAAACGGCCGGCGACACCAGACACGGCACGATTAGGCAGAAAGATGGAACGCAGGAGACTGAACGCGGCCACGCCGCGCTGATGCCCACTATCACCACCGACAGGGGACGAAAATTCAGATCGTCTGCCGAAACGTATTCGGCCCCGTCCGGTAGTGTCGTATACCGATACGCTGGGGAAGGCCGCGCCTTGAGGCCAAAATGGCGGCCGCCCGGGTTCAGGCTAGATACGAAGCCTCGGAGGCTGACATCAGTTATCCGAGGAGTTGTATCGCCAGGCCCCGCTCTCTCCGCCATATTATCAATAAAATCAAAAACTTAGAGTAAACTTCCGGAATTTACCCGCCAAAACGCCCATCATGCGGGATGCTATTGATTTAGACGGCATGAGACATCCGGCCGGGGTGTCCCATCGAAAAATACGATTCGGCGCGATCCCACCAATGGCTCAACCTGGATGCAATCCGATTTGGGCTGCTGGGACTAGCCGCTCTTGCCACAAGGACCACGACGATCTGCTGCGCCCCGGTTCGTGTTGTCACCGGCGTAGAGCGGGAGGACAAATTCGGACTCGACCACTCCGGTGAGGTCGCGCAACTCCTTCCCAGGTTTGTTCTCTTGGGCGCTTCTTGAAGACTTTATCGCAGGCACGCCTAGTGAAGATGCGGGTTGCTCCTCGACTACGAACGCCATGCGCTCGCGCCCCGTGTAAATGCTGGGGCGTAAGGGGACCATGAGCGTTTGCGATCAACTTCTGCCCTGCAGAGCCCGAGATTTTCGATCTCAAGCCCTTTCATCGCATCGCCTGTATAGGTCTACGCCGCGGGCTTCTCGATAGGCACCAGGAACGGCCATTGCGGTGGCCAGCGTCCGAGGCGAATTAAACGACGGAACCGGGGTTTGCGCTGCGCCAAAAGCAGGCGTGACGGTCCGCGTGTCAGAATTCCATGGCCTGTCTTGCGTTCTCCGAAACTGGGAACAACTTGAGACTGCCGCTGGCATCTACTGGCCGTTTCAACCGGCGGACATGCCGAAAACGCCAGCCAAAGGCTTCGCCTGGCATAGGGCCAGGCACCATATGCTCCGACCTGAGACGGCTCCAGCTGGCATGGGTGAACAGTTCGACGTTCACCAGCTCGGCCACGCCGACGAACCCACCCAAGTAGCTTGCGTCGATATCGGGATATCGAAACAGGGCTTCCAGCTCCGGCTTCTTGCCGGTGTGCAAGATCAACGGCCCCCGGAAGTCGGTCGGCCAGCTTCTCACTTCGATGGTTTTGCGGCCCAGCAAAATCAGTTCCGCCCAGGGCTGCTTGATGCTGAGTGCTACAAGAAAATTCGGTAGGCCGATAATGGTCATCAAGGCACCGGAAACGTCTCGATCAACTCGCGGGCGAAGCGTTGCTCGATGTCAAAAATCTCTGCCATCGTCAGCTTGCCCTGGGAATGTGTAACCGCCTCTCGCACGATCTGCGGCGCTTCGAACGCGAAGCGCTCGGGTCCATAGGACGATGCGGTGAGCTTTCGTGCCCATGCCAGATAAGCGTCGATATGGATACGCGCATCGCCGTCAGTGAAGTGCGGGTCCTTTTTGGATGTCAGATCGACCGCGTGCGGGACATCTCGGCCGCGCAAAGCGGTTCTGCGCACCGCGCAGGGAATGCAAAGTCCGCATGGTTGACCGATGCGCTTGGTAATGGCGCCGAGCACCTGGCGCGACGCCAGGTTCCAACAGGTCTCGGTTTCGAGGATGGCCTTATCGAACCGCTTGGCACCAAGATGCGCCTTCATCGCCTCGGCGGCTTCGCGTTTGGTTGTGGTCAAAAACGGGTTCTGAACCGACAACGGTTCGCCGAAGAGGTTTGAGAACAGACCGCTCGCCAAGGTGTGCAGCATGGGATGTGCATGGCGGGTCATCCGATAGGTCGCCGCCGGTGGCATCGCGATCGCCAAAGGGCCGTTTTCGAACTGGAGCAACGTCGTGGCGCCATAGGAACGCGCGACCAACGCGCCGAGCGCAAGGAACAGGAAAGAGCGATATTGAAACTGCCCGCCGATGCGTCGTCGTCCATTGGACCACGTGCATCCTACCTGGACATGGCGTTTGAAAGCGAATTGATCGGCCAACTCCGTTTGCCTTGCCTTGGCGCCATAAAAGGAAGCGAGCGCAGCGTCGGTGTCGTTGCGGCGCAGCCAGTCCAGCCCGCTGGTGCTGTCGAGGCCCGCCGAAAACAACGCGGTGGTCTGAACGCGATCTGTGTGTGAGCCATTCAACGAAAGCCGATCGAGCGCGTTCGAGGTCTTTCGCTTGGAGACCGCGAACGTCCATTCAGCGTTGCCCAATAAGCGCAGGATCGCCGTTAGGGCTGCATGGGTTGCGGTCGTCCATGCTGAGGGTTCGCGCACCGAAACAGCCACCTTTACCGATCGAACGCGCTGGCTCGAAATACGCTTGGGAATATAGCGCTCCACTTCCCAGACGAGGCGCGCCACTTCCAGGAGATCAAGCGCTCGGGGATCGAGCCCAAGCGGACCGAGGCCGGCCGCGTTGTGCCACTGGATGCTTGCAAGGTCGAGGTCGATGACCTGTGTCTCCCGCCGCGGCGCCTTGACGATCTCGATATGGGCGGGAATGGTCCGAGGCGTGCTCATCATCCGATTACCAGTTTCGAATAGTTGGCACCTATGGTCGCCAGCAGATCGCCGCTGGCAGCCTTGCGGGTGCGGACGAATTTCTCCTCAAAGCGTTGCTGGATAGCGGCGGCGATCGTATTGGCGGCGCGCTCGACCGACAACTCCGACGCCCCGAGGTCTATGCAGGATTCACCGACAATGCTTTTGGCAATGATTTGCCCGAGAAAGCCGCGACGAATGTCATTCGGGTCGGCGAAGCGGGTCCGATCGAAGGCCACTTCTACCGCTGCCGCATCGCCTCGTTCGGCCACCGCCAGGTTATCGCCCGCAAGGGCGGTTGCAAGAAACGAGCGAAACGCCAGACCGACGCGGTCGATATGCCTTTCATCGACGGCGTCGCCATGCTCGCGCAAAGCTTGGTCAATCGCCACGTCGCAATAGGCGGTGATCGATCCTGAACCTTTGGCAACGCCGCTCTGATCCAAGATGCCAGACCATCTTTGCCCTTGCATTGCCCTGCTGAGTTCTATCAACCTGTCGAGCAGTGTGGTCGCAAAGGGGTCTTGAAATAGCCCCGCCATGAAGCCCGCGCGTCCTCGTTCGCGTAGCAATGCATTGATCTCGCGCGTTAGTCGTGCCTGATCGCCGTCGGCCGTCAGCATTCGTGCGATGTCGCGCAGATACGTGATGGCCCGCAACAGGGAACCGCCCGATCCTGCCGACCCGGCGCCTCCGCCGCCGAGCGAGCCGCTGCCGCCCCCAAATCCCCCCGTTCCCATTCAGATCCTCCCTTGCCAGATTTCTTCGGCGGTCCCCCGCTTCCACGGCTCGGGCACCTTGGCGGCCAGGGGGGATTCTAGAAAAGCGGCCCAAACCGTCCCCCCGGACGCGGTGAGGACATCCAGGCCGGCATGGGTTTTTGCCGCGCGCTGCGCGTCTTCGTCTCCTGTCAGCCCTGGCAGGCGTCTGATGTCGGCCACATTGTCCTTGAGCAGCTCGATCGCGGTCTCGCGATCCGGCGCGCCCCTTGCTGCCAGACAATCCGCGCAATCTATGCGGTTCCTTATGACAACCCGTTGCGCCCAGGCATGCTCGAACAAGCGCAATGTCCGAAGCCTGGCGCGCGCATCGTCCCAACTGAACCGGCGATGACCGGTGCGCATCTCGTTCCAAGCCAACCTGTCCGCCGCGATGGCTGCGAGAAGCGGATAGCGGCGTTGCGCCTCGCCATCGGACAGTCCGGCTAGAATAAGGGCAGCGGTCTGATCGTCATTGGCGGCCTCCGCGATGCGTGCCCTAGTGTAGCGAAGTTCCATTTCCACTTCAGCAAGGTGAAGCGCTCGGGCCACCTCGAGGCCCTGCTGAACAAGTGCTTCGGCGCGGTCGCGGATAACCGGATCGAGCGGACGCATGGCTGGATCGAGAACGCATTCGGCAGCATTGCGGCTGGCCGCCGCAAAGAGGTGCCCGAAGATTGGATTCGCGAAGGCTGAGGGCCCGACCTCCTTGAGGATCGTGTCATAGACCGCAAGCGCGCCATCATAGTCATGATCAAAATACTGGCTGATGCGGGCAAGGTTGTTGCGATACTGTGACAACTGGACGGCGGCATCGGCGATACCAGCGTCGACGGCCGCCTGGGCTTCGGCCACCGCTGCCGCAGCCTCGCGGCGCATCGCTTGTTGCGCTGGCGGTTGCGTGGCGTCAGCCTTGAAACACTCCGACAACATCGCATGTTTTCGCGCCTTTTCGACAGGCGTGGAAAAGTTACGGCCGCTAAGCATGGTGCGGACCAGTGCGAATTGCTGCAAGACAATGGCGGCTTCGCAGATTGAGAACCACGGGGCGGCGGCGAGCTCGTCGACCAAGACGCGGCTTTGCGTTGCTTGATCAAACAGTCGTGCCCGATCCGAGATCGACCAGCCAGCGCCAGCCGCAAGCCAAGCGGCATTGATCGCTTCTGCGGCCTGACTTCCCTCTCTTAGTGAAGCATAGTGACGAACAACTTCGACCAGCGCGCCGAAATCGTGCTCTACCGGCCGATCAAGCAGCATTGTTATGCAGGAGCGATGGGCTGCATCAACTGTTTCGGACGGCAACAATCGCAGCATGGTGCGCCGAACCGTCTCTGCAAGCACCCGTTGTCCTGCAACGCGTACGCAAAAGGGATCGAGCCGGGTAAGTCGGGCTGCTTCCACGCCAGTTATGCGCCCGACATCACCCATGGCCAGCGCCCGCTCGGAGACGCTCAGGATAGCCGACACCAATGGCTCCGCGCGCACCGCGGCTTCGATCTCTTCGTTGGCCATGTCCATCATAAGCTGATCGATCGCCCATTGCCGGGCCGCGTCAGGGACAGCGGAACCTGCGACTACCACCGAACTCAGCGCCGCCGCAGTCACAAGCACGTCCCATGCGACCGCTGAATCGGGAACTTCCCCCAGCAAAACGACAATGTCGGGGATTGCAAGGAGTCGGGCAAGCCCGTTTAGACCTGTGTCCCGAATGGCGGCAATTGCCTGGGCGATCTCGCGATCATGGTGCCGGGGGTCAAGCTGGCGAAAGGCGTCCTCAGCCCACAACCGCAGGCGTTGATCAAAAGTCGCGCCTGAGCGTGGCAAAACCGGAACGACCGGCCGACCTGTATCACGACGCAGGGCTGCGCCAACTGAAAGCAGCCGCGCGCGCGATCCCGGATCGATTGACGCGGAACCGGTTACCGCAAAATATCGACCGGGCCGGGTCCAGGTGCGGGCGAGCGCCGACGACGTCTCATCGATCGGAGCCACCCCGTTTGCAAGCGCGGGAAGTTCGTTGGCGCCTGACAAAAGACGCACTGCCACCCAGGACGCCGGAAACGCTGGCTCGTCACCCCAGCTGACGGCGTCCACGGGCTCGCTAAGCGACCAGACGGCGGGCGCGGCGTAGTCCATCCGGCCGTCAGAGATCACATCGGCGTTGAGAGCCGCAGCACGGCTAACGGCGGCCGCCACCTCCAAAGGCTCTCCCGATGCGAAAGATCCCAAAAGCGCCTCGATCATGATGCGTGCCGCGCGCACGCGGATACGCGAGCGCATGGCGAGGACCGAAATACCCCCGCTTTGGCGCAGCGCTGTTAGCGCCGCACCTCCCTCGACACTTTGGGAGGTCTGCTCATCATGTTCGCCGAGTGAGCAGGCCCAGAAAATCCAGAACGGCGGCGCCGAATGAGGTGTTGGAAACAATCGTTGCGCTAGCGCGGAAACGGCCATCCAGCCGTCGTCGCCATCTGCCGTGCGCAGTTGCGGCGCGGGTGCCCTTTGCCCGATGCCGAAGAAGATGACCACATTCGGCCTCAACGTCCGTGCCAGCGCCACTGCTGCGTCGAGGTCATCAGCGCGAAGCTGGAGCAGGTCGTATTCGTCGATACGGCCGCTCGCGGTAGCGGCTGCCGCAAGGGTTTCAGCAAGGAAATCATGGGCTGCTTGCGGGTCAAAAGCGCGTTCGGGTCCTGGATGCCCGACCAATGCAAGCACTCTCATACGTTCCGGCACCGCCGCGAACCCGAAGCTGCGATCATCATCGACAGTCCGCACGGGCGCGAGCTTGTGGCGGTTGAGCGGACTGATTTCCGCCTGGAACGCTTCCCACGGGACGGCGGATTCCCTGGCGCCCGCGCCGATCCTTAAGAAGAGCGGTTCGCGATCCTCAAACATGCGTTCGTCGAGCGCCGCGGCAATCTCGCCTGCTGGAAAAGCAGACCTGAGTGCCAATCTGGAATCTCGCGACCAAAGGTCGAACGGGCGGTCCAGGAATGGCAGCCGCAACCAGGGAAGCCCAATGTCGCGATCCGGACCTGCACCCGTCAATCGAATGAAGCGCCGAAAAAGGTTTGACGGGGAGGAAGCTTCAGCGAGCTTCACGAACCCCACCAGGTGCGAATCTGGCGTATCAGGCTCGCCTCGTCCGCGCCTCCCAGATGCTTCTCCTCAGTCTGTCCCACGACCTGTGTGAGGAGTGCGAACGAACTGGCTCCGTAGGCCAGCGCTTCCTGAGCGGTTCCGGCATGAGCCGCTATCGACGCGACCGCACCGATGATCGCCAACAACACCACACTGAACCAATAGTAGCTTGATTTGATATATGACGGCGTCGACTCAAAGCGCTTGCGAATGGCCTTGATGATATCCGGCAGAATGCCGCCGACGGCGCCCAGCGCTGCTGTCTCGATGATCCCCATAAGCTCCCTCCCAGCTAAACATCCTCTACTATATCTTCGGCACTCTGACCAGCAATTTAAGTCTCAGTGGCGCTGTGTATTAATGCTGTGTCTTTCCGCGAATAGAAGCGACCGAACCTGACTCCACTATATTCTCACATGGCTCGAAGCGCCGTTTCAGCGTCTTCCGCTGATTAGATCGAGGACAACCACCTCGATCAGTGGCTGGCGCGCCTCGGGAATCGCGGCCTTCAACATTTCTTTCATCTCTTGGGCGCTCGCGGGCGCGGGAAGCCCGTTGGGCCTGGCCTTCAATCGCCTACCGCTCGCCGAGGGCATATTGCCGAACCACAGGACGCAGTAGATGCCGCGTTGTTCGGAGCGCCAGTCGACGAGATATTGAACATCGAGCTGGTCGGTCGCCGCATCCCAGACATTCGGGTGCCACTGACCTTTGACCTCGATGGGCAATTGCATCGTGCCGCGCGCGAAGGCGAGATCCGCCCGCTTGGTCTGAGGCATGTCCGCCTCCGTAATCCGCTGGATATCGTAGCGGGCCAATTCCGGTCCGATCATCGCCGCCAGCCGGTCGCGGCAGCGGTTCTCGTCGCGCGGAACGCCAGCATCCGTCCAGAATTCTACAACCGTATCGAGATCATCACCGGCGAGCTTGCGCCGCGCGATGTCCATCTCTTCCAGCACTATCGCCTTCAAGTCTTCGATATTGCCGGGCGGTCCGTCGTCGAGGAGCGCTGTCAAATCGCTCGGCGCCAGCCCTGAAAAATCCTCTTCCGCCCGCTTCTGCCGCTGTTCTGCTGCCATGTGCCGGATCAGCTCGGCATAGCCGTCATTGGATCCGGCAACGAGGCGCGCCATGGCTTGGCTTGCTTCGACGCTGGTGTCGCCAGCGATCAGACCAAGCAGGGAGCGCAGAAAGTCAGTTGCGTCATAGTCGTTTGTGTCGCCCGAGCCGACGCCGTTGAGCACTGCGTAGGGCCAATGCCCACGAAACTCGGTAATGATCCATTCCGCCTGTGCGACCGACAGCGGCATCATACCGCCGCCCCGCTCGAATTGGATTCGGTTGCGCAGGAACCAGATGAACCTAGGATGACCTGCACCGATCGTGTTGAGATCCGGCCTCACCAACTCAAAACGCACCAGCACATCAATTGCAAGCCACGACAGCATATGATCGAAATTGCGAAACACCATCGCGGCGCGCGCCTCTGCGATATCGCGCAGTGCATCGACCGCGCCAGCCTGGGTCAGGCAGTCGACCAGCCCTACTTCGACCTGCTCGGGAACGTTGGGAAACGCCGTCAGCCATTCAGCGGCCAGCGCAGCTCCGGTCGCCTGCCAGGCAGGATCGTGGGCGAGCTTGTAGAGCCCGCTGACATGATCGCTGCCGGCTGCCAACGCCGGTTCCATCCAGAGCCGCGCGAATGCGATGCGGGATTCGGCAGTGGGGATGACCTCGGCCTCCAGCGCGGCTTGCAGCCGCTCCTGTTCATTCTCAACGCTCCAGCCGTGATCGTCGTAGCTGAGCAGCAGGGCCGCCAGTTTGAGAGAACCCGGAAGGTCGGCCAAGCTCTTCCCGGTGCGCAGACGCTCATAAAGTCCGGCCATGATCGGGCCGCTGTAGTTATAGAACGTCCCATGTGCGAAACCCTCAGCGATTTCAGCGGCGGTGGGCAGATCGGGGCGATGAAGAACGGCCTCGAATCCGGTCAGTGCGTCGTCACCCAGCGCCGGTCCAAGGAGGCTGACCAGACGCTCGGCCGGCGGCAGGTCATTCGGCAAATCGCGGGATGACATGCCAAGATAGGCTTCGGCGGGCTCGAAGATTGCCGTGAGTCCGCCGGAGCGCAGATCGTCGCGCACCTTTTCCAACTGGTGGCGTACCACTTCGAAGGCCGCCTTCTGCTCGCGCACCCAAATGGCTTCCTTCTTGTCGTGACGGACCTTCCAGGCGGGCTTCTTGGGATTTTCGAGCTTGCGCAGGAACCTAGCCAGTTGCTTGTCGCCGCGCCGGAACGCTTCCGCGGCCAGCCGCACATTGGGATCGAGCCCGCTTGGGCCCCTGGCAATCTGCAACAAGTCCTTCCAATCTTCACGCAGGCCAGCGTCTTTTGTGTCGCCTTCGGCCAAGCGAGCGAGCGCGCAGACAATGTCGCCTGGTCGTGTTGTGAGCCCGACCAAACGGTGTTGTAAATGGTGCTCGGTCGCCCACAGGCTATCCTTGCGGCGGTCAGTCGCAAGAACGTGCTCCTGGACCGCGCGTCGCAACGCATCGTGCGTCGACAATCGGTCGGCCAGGCTCTGGTATTCTTCACGATGGGAGCGATGGGACCGTTCAATGATCTTGAGCCAGCGCCACAGCGCAGGAGCTTGGGCCGGTCCGGTAATGCCTTTATCAATTGCCTGGACGATCAGCTGAGCCACGATGTCTGCTACTTCGCCGGCCTGCCGCCAATCGTCGTTGGTCAAGAGTTCCGCATATTCGGCGATCAAATCCAGTATTCCGGCCAGTCGTGCCGTAGCTATCGTGTCGAACAGGCGCCGATATGGGCGGATTGTGTGGACGCGCCGATCCCTGCGGCGTGGCAGCGGACAACTTGTTAAGCCTAATTCGCCGAACAATGTTGCGACCAGCACCGCGTCTGGCACATCGCCCTCAATGGCTTGGATCAGCTTGCGCGCAAGGCGCGAGGTGTCGCCGCCCTGATCAGCCAAAGCTGCCACCGTCGCCTGCCACCAGGCGCGGTCGCGATATGGCATGAGGGCGTCCGCCGCGTCGGCGCGCTCGGCGTAAAAGCGCTCTCTCGACAGGACGATTACTTCGAGCGTGTCGGCCAGCTCGGCGGCCAGGGATGTGCCCTTCAATCCTTCTATCAAGAGCGAACGCAGATGCACACTGCTCGTTGCCGCCGCGATGATATCTTTGATCTTGGGCTTGAGGGCCGCGATCATCAGGCCCGCCGCCGTCTTGATGTCCCAATCGGCCGACCGGAAATACGGATCGTCGTGAGCGAGCCTGCGCAGCGCCTCGAAAAGACAATCGGCCAGATGCGGGGTCAGCGCAGCGGTCTCCCCATAGCGAAGCACACCGTAGGGGTCTTCGGCGATGATCCGCTCGGCCATTGGCGGGCTATGGTAGCCAAGCCAGGCATGAATGCCGCGCAGACTTGCGGAAACGCCGCCGCTGCCCTGCAATTGTGCCAGAACGCGGCGCTGCGTCCGCGGAGTGGTGGCCTGTCGCGAGAGCCAACGTGCGCCGAGATACTCTGCGATGACGCGGTGAATAAGTTTGGCCCGCGAAGGACCAACGCTGTGAAATAGCTTGCAGGAAAAAATCGCCCGCGCGGCCTTGGCGCTCGGCAGCTTTTCCAAATCTGACAGTCGCAGATCACCTTGCTGAACCTGCGATGCGCCCGCAGCGCTCGCAGCTTCAGCGCCCGAAAACAAAAGGCCAGCAGCAATTGCCCCTGCAGCATCAAGCGCTTCATCCTGAGTGAGTTGGGCCAATCCCATATTCTGGCGATCCGGATCGTGCTCAGGCCAGACCAATGTACAGACGCGCTCGAACAAGGCAGCCCGCGTCCCCGGCAATTGCACGTCGGTCTCGGCGACCCGTCCAGTCAGGCCAAGCGTCAAGGGATTTCGATAAAGCTCTTCCAATCCGTGTAAGGCGAGATGGTCGAGCACATGGTTGGGATCCACGGTTGAATACCGCGCAACGAGATAGGCGCGCGCTTCTGAACGGTTGAAGGGTTCGAGCGTCAGCACAATGGGATCGGCACCGTAGAGTTGGCGCAGGTCCGTTATGCTGCGCGCCTGCCATTCGCGCGAGCGGCACGAGAGGATGAACGGCGGCGAACCGGCCTCTTCGAGCTGGGCGAGGATTGCATCGACGGCGTCGCCCTCGCGCTTGGACATGGCCTCGTCGAGGCCATCAATCAAAATCGGCTTGCCCATCGCCACCAGCTTGGCCGGGTTCTTGCTGTTGATGAACCGGATCGCGGTCACCGGTTCAACGATTAACTGCCGTCCGAGCTCGCGCATGAGCTCGCTCTTGCCCATGCCAGGCTCGCCAAGAACGATCTTGTTACCGGCAAGAGCGAGAAGCCCCGGCTCATCAACCCCGGGGTCGAGTTTGGAAGTATCGCTGATCGTCAGCCGGCGCTTGAAATAGGCCGCGGCCGCATCTTTTGCAGAGGGCTGGGGAAAACCGCTTGTCATCTAAAGTTTCCTGCGGAGAAATTTCAGCTTCAAAATCACCATGAGTCGCCCTGACGTCAGTGACGCATAGCAGGCTGCCGTTGTCGACGCTTTCGCGTTAGCAGGCCCTAATGTTGGGCCGCAAAAAGGCCGTTTCCGCAGCTTAATTGTACCATAAATAGGTCGCAAAGTTATTTTTCGTCCTATTTATGAGACTCCGTGACGAGCAATGGCTTGTCAGAGGGATTTTTGCGCTATAAATGGAGCGCAAAGCGGTAAAAAGTACCATTAATGGAACATGATCATGGCTAAGCCCGCATCGAGGTCTTATTCGCGTTATAGCCGCGACGCCGCGCTGCTCCTAGGGCAACTCATCCGGCGCGCACGCATCGAGCGTCGCATAACTGTCGAGGAGCTCGGTGAGCGTGCCGGTCTATCGCGTGGTCTCGTCCACCGTATTGAACGGGGCGACCTCGGCTGCGCTATCGGCGCTGTCTTCGAGGCCGCGGCCGTCGTGGGAGTAAGGCTGTTCGATAGCGACCTGGCAACGTTTGCCCAGCACATAGCGGCGAACACCGCAACGCTGACGCTTCTTCCCCAGGCCGTACGCACGTCAACCGGTCCGGTGAAAGATGACTTCTGAAAACGCACCCCGCGAGGCTTTTGTCTGGATTTGGCTGCCACAAGCGACGGAGCCGGTTGTTGCCGGACTGTTGACGCGTGACGGCGACAAGCTGCTATTCAATTATGGCCGTTCCTACCTGGCCCGCGAAGACGCGATCGCGATCTACGACCCCGAATTGCCGCTGAAGGCAGGCGGATTGCCGCTGTCGCCTGGTCTTTCGATGCCCAACAGCATTCGCGACGCAGCGCCTGATGCCTGGGGCCGGCGCGTCATCATCAACCTTATCCTGGGCAAAAAGGGCAACGCGATCGATCCCGCGGCGCTGGACGAGCTCACTTACCTGTTGGAGTCTGGATCTGACCGCATAGGCGCGCTCGATTTCCAGGCGTCGCCCAGCAGATACGTTCCACGCCAATCGCGAAGCGCATCGCTGGAGGAGCTTTTGAGCGCTGCCGCCCGCGTCGAAGAGGGTGTGCCGCTGACGTCCGAGCTGGACCAGGCCTTGTTTCATGGAAGCTCCATCGGCGGAGCCCGGCCGAAAGCACTGATCGCCGACGCGGATGCAAAATTCATCGCGAAATTCTCCTCTCAAGGCGACGTCTACAGCGTGGTAAAGGCTGAGTTCATCGCCATGCGGCTTGCCGGCATGGTCGGGATCAATGCGGCACCGGTGCGCCTGACACAGACCGTAGGGAAGGATGTCCTGCTCATCACCCGTTTCGACCGGCAAAAGTCAGGCGATCAATGGCGCCGCCGCAGCATGGTTTCTGCACTGACGATGCTCGGCCTCGATGAGATGATGGCGCGCTATGCCAGCTATGAAGATCTGGCGCCGATCATCCGCCATCGCTTTAGCGATCCAAAGAAAACGCTGAAGGAGCTGTATTCGCGGGTAGTCTTCAATATCCTTTGCGGCAACACGGACGACCATGCCCGCAATCATGCCGCATTTTGGAATGGCTCCGAGCTGGAGCTGACCCCTGCCTACGACATCTGCCCGCAGGCGCGCGCCGGCAACGAGGCGGGCCAAGCGATGTTGATCCTCGGCAACAACCGATCAAGCCAGGTTGCGGTCTGCCTTCAGGCACATGCGGTGTTCCAGTTGTCTAAAGAGGACGCCACCGCGATCGCGGCGGCACAGATCACAACGATCCGCGATCAGTGGGATCGCGTCTGCGAGGAAGCCAATCTTAGCGTCATTGATCGTCAGTTGTTTTGGCGAAGGCAGATCCTCAACCCCTTCGCGCTCGAGGGCGCTCCAGAAAGCCTGAGAGCCCTGCTTCAGTAGAGCAAATTCGCCGTCGCGCGGAGTTCGCAAGACCCGCGATCCGATCAGTGTTGACACGACCCCCGCCTTGACTTCTCACAAGCCTAGCGACGATCGGGCGGCGCGGATTTGAATTGGTCCGTTGCGGTTAAGGCAAAATCGGTTGGTAGCTGCAGTCCGAGCGAGGATGTCAATCGCCTCGGCAGCATGGTCCGCCAGAATTCGCTCTGTTGATCGAGCGATGCCGTATCGCGCTCCAGGTGAAGCTTTGGGCAAGCCCCCCAGCACAGCGGCAGAAAGGAGCATGTGCTGCACTTTTCGTTGCGTGTCGGATCGAACCCGTCCCACCATTGTTCCTGCGTGGCTTGTTGTGCGGTGGATTCTCGATCGAGTTGTCCGACAGCGCGGTGCGGTTCGGTAACCTGGAGGCCGCAATTGTACAGGGATCCATCAGCGCCGATGACGATCGAATCCTCGGCAATCGCAGCACACACGGATCTTCTTGGGTGGGGGTAGCGATCCAATGCGGCTGTCTTGTCGAGATAGATTTCTGGGACGATGGCGCGCACGACATCCCTGGCGGCCTCGAATTCCGCATAAGCCAGCTCAGTCTTGCGGATGAAATCGACCTCGGTTGAGTAAGGCGTCAGTTTAGCGATCTGCAGCGTTGCCTTTGACCCCTTCTCGAACCAGCCGTTTGTCATCCCGAATTCGGCGAGCAAAACGAGATCCGCACTGTTCTTCGTACCCAGGTTGAAACGGATATCAACGGTCACATCCCGTTTGAGAGCTTCAATCAGTCTGATAGCGCCCTGAAACTGATCCTCGCCGGAAAATCCGCGACGGTAGCGCCGTACCTTGTTATGGGATTTGCCAAATCCGTCGAAGGTGACCTGAACGCGCTCAATCATGTGGATGCGGGCGAAAGCCAAGGGATCGCCAGGCCACAGTGTGCCGTTGGTCAAGATCGACGCTGAGTACCGCCGTCCCAACTGATTGCAGAGTGCCTGGAGCCGTGACGATGCCTTTTCCAGAAAGGCCCGATTCAACATCGGCTCGCCGCCATACCAATCAATGTGTAGGGCTGGCTTGCCGGAAGCAGTCAGAATGTTTTCAACGCGCTCGACGATCTTATCGACATTGCCAAACTCAAGCGTGGATTCGTCCCGCTTCTGAAAACAGTAGAAGCACCCTAGATTGCAATTGTTGGTCGTAGTGATGGTCACAATGATTGGGGACTCTGCCTTGGTCTGCAGGAAGAGCTCCCGAATTTGCTTTATTTCGTCGAACCCCGGCTCAACAACAAATCCACCGCTCAGCAAGGATTGCGACAGCGCTTCCCCTAGATTGGTGAGATCGATTTTTGCGGGGTGCCTGCAAAGAGCGAAGCCGAGATCGGCAGCATCGCTCCCCGCAAAATGACGCGACGCTCCCGTTCGCGCATTGTAAAGAATGATACTGCCGGTCTTTGTAGGGATCGAGAAATTGTAGCGTGATGTGGAGTACATGGCACGCTGCCAACCGTCAGCTCTGCTCGATCAGGGCCACGCAGTAGGTTGCGTCATAGCCGCAAAGTGTCGCAAGCGGCTTTGAATTGCCCTTTTCGTCGGAAACGCTGACTTCAACCTGCTCTATGGTTACGCCCGGCTTGACCTTGATTGTAGGCTCGCGGTCAGCAGATTCGATGAGAGTAATCTTCGTCATGACTTACGATCCCTCCTCGTGAAGACCCACACCCGCATAGTCTGCCCGAACTGGCGACTTGGCAAGTAAAATCGAGTCGCGCTAATTTCGCGATGCAGAGCCCCGGACGGCTAATGCTTCGTGGATCGTCGAAGATTGTTAGCCGCGGAAGAAATCGGTCACATTGGCTCGGGGTGAGCGAGCCGTTTCCGCGCCAGCGGCCCCCGCAATGACCTTTTGCAGGATTAGCGGGGTCAAGAGCCCGATCTGGAATGCAGTCAATGCTTGCGCCTGACTGCCAAAATTCAACCAAGTGAAAGCGCCGGATACAAATATCATCAGCGCTGTGATAATCCAGTAGAGTGCACTTTTCAGGTATTCTGGAAATCGCGGATTTGTCCTTAGGCCATACCAATGAACAAGCTCAGCGACGAACCCTCCGAAAATACCAACCAGGAAAACGCCGAGCGCAGTGGTCAAAGCTACTCCGCCGCTCATGATCAATCCTCCAGCGATGTGCATCCTTCCGGAAGCGTTTGTAGTATAGCTGCCGATCGCTTTTCCAGCCCTATCTACATGAGTTCACGGTCTCGGCTTCGCTATTCTGTGGAGGGAGCCTCCGCGCTGGCCAATGCGATCGCCGTTCTGGCTTCCAGCGATGCCCCCACAGGGCTTTACGACGAGAACCTTACCCGCAAGTCGCTTGAAGCGATGTTTCGAGAGATTGGCGCGAGTGAAGAAGTCGGAGGCTGCGAACTCATCCTGGTCCTTTCGGGTCATGGTGACCAGAGCACGGACCAGACCTGGTTCTGCACCTATGAGGCTAATCCTGACCAAATAGACCTCACCGGCGCCGGGCTTGCCGATCTTGTCATGCTTGCCAGACCGGCGAAGGTCTCGGCGGTTTTTGACTTTTGCCATGCCGGCGGCGTTGCGAAGGACTTTCGGGCAGCGCTATCGGGTCGACTTGGCGACGACAACATCCTGGTCCTCTCCGGCGCCACTTCGCAGCAATTGGCTTACGAGCACCCTGCTCTCGGCCGAGGCCTGTTCACGATTGCCCTGCACGAAGCGCTCGTAGACAAGCGGCTCTTTGCACTGGCCGCAATGCCCGGGACCGCTACGCAGCCGTCGCCCGGGGGATCGGCGTCGAGCGACCTGGCGCGGCTCTTTGTTTTCGCGAGGGAGCGTACCGAGCAACTTGCCTACCTCTTCGCCGGCGGTCGCAGGCAGTCGCCGGAGCTTTGTGGCTCCGGCCATCTTGCGCTCGAATGGTCCGACAAGACCATTGGGCCGCCCTTAGCCCCCGAACCCAGACGAGCCTTGGCTGGAAGGGTACGGCGCGTTTTCGGTTGGAGTGCAGCGCTTGTAGTCGCCATCTGCATGCTCCTGTACTTCCTGCAATATCACATCGCCGTGCAGCCGAACGGCTGGATCGAGGTACGCCCCGGCCCGCCATGGATGTCCTCATTGCTTCCGAGCGCGATGGGATCGGGAGTGCAGTTGGCGATTGCCGCCGACGATCTCGAACCTGCTTCGCCGCGTTGGGACGAGCAACGCATCAAGGCGCGGACAGCCCTGATGCGCGGCGGTGTAGGTGGGCTTGTCAGTCACCCGATAGGCGACCAGGAAAACTGGGAATTCCGGCTATCGTCCGAATTGTCTAAGGACGCCGGTCGACGGCTGCATTTTGTCTCTTCGCGCAGCGGTGTGATTGACGTCTGTGATTCCAAGGACGTCAAGCGCGACCGATTGTGGGATTACCAGTTTGCGCTCGAAGCTGCGCTGCTTGATCGAGCGCGGTCTTGCCCCGCGACATATTTCCTTTTGAACGGTCCAGAAATCGATGATCTCTACAACGTCGACGACGTGCGAACGGTCGCCGACTATGGCCTATCGGAGCTTTCCGATCAGGCTGTGCGGACTTACCTCGCCGGGCTTGCCCTGGCTTTTGGTGAGCTCCGGGACGAGGACGCGCGGCGACGCTCGTTGGAGGCCGCTATCCTGTTGACCTCCGTTCGGGCAGAACGCGACGTTGTCAGACCATCGGACTGGCTCGCCTTTCTACGGTTCGTCGAGGATGTGGCGGGAAGTCCCAAACTCACCTTGGCGCCGAACGCCGCGGTCTTTCCACGCTTGGCCAGGTGCGCGGCGAGTTGGTGCGAGCTTTCGACAAAAATCGTCGAATACTTCGCTGCTGGCCCGCAAGCGTCGGGCATGGGCAACGGAGCCGGAATGATGATGTGGTTGATGGCAAAGGACTCCGAAAGACAAGCCGCAGAGGGCTCCGCCACCAGCTCCTGGTCACTTCCACCAATATTGCTGCTCGCCCGCCGCGGCGAACTTAACGGACGTGATCTCGATCTGATCATTCGGCGATACGGCTTGCTCGTTATCAACCACGACATGTTCTGGGTGGACCCGACCTGGTTGCCACGTTTCGCGCGCGTGCTTCCGCTAAGCGAGGAGTGGAGCACACCGTTGTGGGGTTGTGTACTTGGCACGTCTGGTAAAAATTCGTCCTGCTTGCCGATTGATGCCAGCCTTGCTGCGCGCGTGCTAGCGGCTCAAGGTCGCTTCCTCAGTGCCGAGGCGTTAGCTCAATTGGTCCTTCGACTGGACAACGGCATCAAGCAAGACCGTGATGTCGCGGCATACGCGTCCGAGATGGTAGACCTAGCATGTTGGACGCCCATGCCAGATCGATGGGTTTCAGGGTTGGAAAAAGGCGTTGAGTACGACATTCAGATAGCACCGCCACGCAGCGCCGATCCGCTTACCGGGGTCCAAATCGTTGAGGTGACGGATGTGTCAGTCGCGCAGGCGCTGTCGGCGGCTTTGAGGAGCGATCATGGGAGTTCGCCAGCAACGATCAACCTCCTCGTAAGGTACGCCTCCAACCACTTCTCTTACGCAGGCCTTGATGTCCTTTATCGCGCGCTGGCGCACAAACTGCGACCGACGGGCGACCCAAGCGGATTCGACCTTGTGCGCTCGCTCCAGGACTTCGCACCGGACGCACAAGCAAGAGCGGTCCTTTTGCGGGCCCTGTCAATTACAAGACCGCGCAGTCTGCTTACCGACGCGCGCATCGCGGATGGATCGGTCTTCTGGCGTCTCGATGCGGTTCTTGCCGCGCGCCGCCAACTTGGCGACTACCAATTTGAAGAAGACCAATATTGCGAGTAGCAACGGCGACGATTTTGGCCGCGCGCCAGCCGAAGGAGCTTCATCCCATAGGGATCTGGCTCGCCCCGGTTTCTCCCAGTCAAAGCGATAATGCATCAGTCATAAGGAACAACGAATGCCATTGCTCTTCTGCAACATTGCATGGATGAACCACTATGCCGGCAGGGATCCGAACGATCCTCCGAAAGGCGGCGGCGGGTTTCCAGTTCTGGAAGGCTTTTGCGGTGAGGAGTTGAACTTCGTTGCCTGTGAAGATGGGTATGTCTACGGCCACTTCGAAACCATCAAGGGCGAAGAGGATCGGCAGGTCAACATCCAGCGCCTTGGGGCCGGTCCCGAGGACGACTTCCTCGATGGCGTCGATATAGTCTGGACGGCTCCGACACAGGGGAGCGATCCGCGCTGTGTGGTCGGTTGGTACCGAAACGCGCGCATCTACCGTCATCGACAAAAATTCAACGGCCAATTCCCATCGGTGCGGCACGTGGAGGATGAAATCACCAGCTTCCGTGTCAAGGCCAGGATCAAGGACGTCAGGCTGTTGCCTTCATCGGAACGACGCATGAAGCTTGAGCGAGGTCCCGGTTGGAGCGGCCAGGTCAGTTGGTGGTACGCGGAAGATACGAAAAACCGCAATGCGCGCGATTTTGTCCGGTCTGTCAGAAAACTTCTTGAGGGCGAGCGTGAAACTAGGCGCCCGTCGTCGGCAACCCGCAGAAAACGACGAGCTGGGGAAGCTGCATCCAATGCGTATTCGCGTTATGTGGAAAAATATGAAGCCGTGGTCCATCCCCGCCACAACAGATTGCAAAGACGGTTCGAAGCCTATCTTAAGGATCGGTTTCCTGGCGTGACCTTCCCGGCCACCTTCTGCGACGACTTAAGGTACGTAGCTGACAAGCGAGATGAGGTCATGGTTGAGATCAAACCAACCGAACCGTCGACCCTTAGGTTCGCGATTCGAACAGCCATTGGGCAACTTCTTGACTATCGGCAGCACCAGCGGTGGAACGGCAAACAGTTGATAGTTGTAGAGACTGAAGTGACGAACGCTGATGATCGAGCGCTGGCGTTCGACAACGGTTTCGGCCTAGCGTGGCCGATCAAGGATGGCGGTTTCGCATTTGCTTGGCCACCCAAGCGTCGGCAGGCTGTCATTTAATCAGCAAGGTTCACGCCGGGGACACTGCCAGCCGCATTTTGGAGTGTGCCGGCGCGGCGACAAGCTGGTTCACGTTTATCACCCCAAACGCAGCAAAAGCGATATCGGGCAAGATGCGAAGGGTTTGTCCAGAAAGAGGCCAGACACGCTGCTTATGCCAAACTCATGGATGCCATCTTGGCGCCAAAGCGGTTGTCATCTCTGGGCAAGCAATCCCAAGCGCCTGCCAAAGCGCCGACGTCAGCGCGGGGTCATCAACGGAACCGCGCTTTCGTCGAGGGACAATGGCGTACAAGACGGAAGCACCGAAATGACCGCGATAGCGACCAAAGGCAGTGCGGTGCTGGAGAAAGTTCGTGACCCTGAGACGGTTTAACAGGGCGGCCGAAGGAGCATCAGCATAGCGCCGACGCAAGGCGGGATGCGGGACCGACAGCCCCCGGCGAGGGGCGCCAAATGAAACGCCGCCAATGCCGACTCGCCGACCCATCTTTGGTTCGACCGAGCAATTCTACATGTGCGCATCGCTCCCATTGGCTTCTGCAAATGACCGCGCTGCTTTCACCAACCATCACACAGCCTGCGCGCACAAGTACGGCAGAGGCCGACTAGGTCGGCCTTAGGGGATAGACCGCACCTTTAGGAGGTTCTGGCTGCCGCGATTGGCGCGCGCTCAAACTTGCACTACATATTCACCCTTGGGCAATTGCGTATCATCAGGAGAATATATTTTGAGCGAGGAAAAAGAAGCTGAGCAAGCCGATCTGGTCGGACTGACCGCGGATATCGTCTCGGCATACGTTGCCAAAAATGCCCTGCCAGTGACCGGTCTCCCAGATCTCATCAGTCTAGTTCATTCGACACTGTCGGGCATCGGTCATCCAACGGCAGCCCAAGAGCCGATCGCGCAGCCTGCGGTCAATCCAAAGAGATCGGTGACGCCTGACTTCATCATTTGCTTGGAGGATGGGAAAAAGTTCAAGTCGCTGAAGCGCCACCTCAGTGTTCATTACGGGCTGACGCCTGAGCAATACCGTGAAAAGTGGGGGCTGGCGCGAGAGTACCCGATGGTCGCGCCGAATTACGCGGCCCAACGCTCTGCATTGGCAAAGTCCAGCGGGCTTGGGCGGAAGCCGGGGGCCAAGGCGACGCAAAAGGCAACGACCAAGCGAACATCACCGCGCCGTTAGCGCTACGCGAACGGTCTTGATAGGCCGCAACGAAAATTTTGCGGCCCGCGGGACCAATCGCTTCAGAAGGTGCGCAGACGTGCAGGTGGCGCTCGCCTGGTGAACGCTTGGGCCCATTTCAGGTCAAATCACAGGCAGCTTCTTTTCGCCCTTGAATATGTCGTGATCGTCCGGTGCCGCCTGGCTCCAACTTGCGTCCGGATCGGCGAAGAACATTTGTCGCTTGTGACACTTGGCATTGTCGTCGGCATAGTAGGCGATGAGCCATTTGCCCGATGGATCAAGTATCCCAACCTTGGCTTCGCCACCCAACTTTTCGATCTTGTTGATGATGTCGCGAGAGTAGAAGTGGCGAAATATCCGGTCAAACTCTGTCAGGTAGATATCAGCGACCCGGGTGTCGCCGCGGATCAACAGCATGTTCTCGTCATTTGCGGTAAGGGAGCCTCCGGAAAAATTCGCCGATCCTGTGCAGATCAGCGGATCCTGAGATAGAGGATCGATCAGCAGGAATTTGGTGTGGATGAAAAAGACGAATCCATCGCCGCTCTGGCGTTCCAGTTCCTCATCGAGAAACCAACTTTCGATCTTGAAATGAGGTATCGGCACGATCTTGGTGACTTTTTTTCCCGTGGCGCTACGCCCAGTCCGCTCTTCAACTTCCATCTTCTCTTTGCCAAGGATGGCGCCGTACGAGAATTGCAGATCGGCTGGATTCTCCTGCTGTGCCTTTTCGATTGCCTCGGTCGGAGGCCGCTCGAGCAAAATGAACCGCATCGACGGCCCTTTCGCGGCCATGGGCGCCAGAATCTTGGGATCGACGGAAAAGGCACCCGTAAACATGGAGGACGTTTTTGCGTCCGCGATACGCGCGCCGTACCAATCGAGCATTCGCGTGCTGGTGCGCGGTGAAAACACAAGCGTGACGCCAGGACCGACAAGATTGGCTGGGTTGGGGGTCAGACCGACAGCTGCAACCGTTGCGTGGTCGTCATCGGGATCGCTGGTGAGACCGGTCCAGAATTTAAAATAGGTTTTTGCAACCCCGGCATCGGTCACCTTATGTCCGACGTTCGTCTGCCCCAGAAAGCCGGAGGGCGTGAAGTTGGTCGAGCCTGTCCAGACCGAGACAGGGTCGGTCCCGCCAGCAAGACGCACGATGAACTTGTTGTGGGGGATTTTGGTTTTCGTGCGCCGAAACAGTATCGTGCGGTTGCCAACCTTCTCCGCTAGCCCAGCCAGTTCTGCGTTCGCGTTGTTGACCTTTGTGTCGTGGAACACTATGCGTACGTCGACGCCACGGTCGATAGCAGCCTTCAACTCCTTCGCGAAGCGCAAATATGTGAACTCATAGGCCGCCACGCGCAGCCCATCGCCCGCGGGTGTCTCCCGAATATGGGCGATACACGCTTCAAGCAGGCCGCGCGACAACCACGCGACCTCCTTGTTTTCCGGATCGTTATACTCGTCGTCGCCGAGCGCCTTGTTGCCGAACTTTTCGGCGAAGGCCTGGCTGGCGATGGCACCACGATTGAACCAGATACCATGTCTGCCGTCGTCTTCTGCCTCGGTGGTAATGTCGATACTTGCGGTATGGCGGGCTTCAAGCGCACCCGGCTCGCCGAACATGGCCGAGACTTCAAATTCATATCTGGTCTGCGGATTGGCCTGATAGTCGCTCCACATAAAGCTTTGAATCGGATGCTCGTTCGTGAAGAACCGCGGTATCTTGCCATCCTCCGCAGCCTTGACGCCCTGCGGGAACAGCTTCTCGAATATCTTCAGTCCTGTCAGCCACGACCATTCACCACCATTGACGCGGCGTCGAAACGCGAAGCCTCTCAACCCCCGCGCATCCGCCTTGGACAGATCCAGCGCCAGCAACACGACGCGTGTCCCCGCAATGGCGTGCACTTTCAACTTGCCGTTATCGGATGCCCCCATTTTCCGCATTCTTCCCTCCTCATGGCAATGCTGAACGGGATTATCTCTCCCAAACCATGACATTGAATTTCAAGTTCTGAATGGAATCAATCATGCTTATGGCAAAAATTTGTGGCATGTGACCACATGTTAGTTAGCCAGATACTTGATGGCGCAGAATATGGCGACACTACAGCGGGCTCACACTTCAACGTCAGCAATAATTGCCGCCGCTCGGCATGGGTGGTGGCGGGCAAATTTTCATTGCGGTTGCGCCGAAACAGGTTTGTGCGTGCGATTGCCGGTTCTTTCCGGAAGGAACGACGATCGATGAAGGCACAGATTCAGGCCAACTATGAAGAGCGCCTCGGGCGCTATGCCGCGCTTGTCCATGGGAACAACCCACCGGGTCTGGTGATCAAGCTGGCAACGTATTCGTCCCTATTGAAACAATGCGAAGAGCACGGGGACAGGCTCTGGCGAATAGAACCACTACTTTACCAGATCATGCGCTCGATCGAAGTCGATCTCCATCTTGCCACTGCCAAGCTGCTTGAAAGTCCAAGGCGCAGCGACCGCAGCTTATTCAGGTTCCTCGAGTTTTGCCTCGACAACCAGATGCACATCGCCTGGAAATCGGGGACACCATCTCCAAGCCTGATCAAGGAACAGCTCAATGAGCTGGAAGCCCACAGGACGACGATTGCGATGATCATGGGCCGGCGGGACAAGTTCTTCGCGCATCTCGATAAGCGCTATTTCAGTGATCCGAATGCCATCTACGCCGACTACCCCTTGGACGAGTCCGCTGTAGTCGCTCTGGTGAATTGCGTGATCGGCATCATTTCATATCACCAACGAAACCTTGATGGTGCCATGGCCTTCCATGTCGGTGAGTTCTACCAGATCGCAGTCGAAAATATCGTGCGCAATCTCGAAGCTGGGCGAAAAGTGAATTTTCCGGGCCAGTTGGACTGAGAGCGATCGGCTCGACGCCAATGACGCCTGGGGCGGATTTCAAGAAGGCGCTCAAAATCATGACATTCGGAAAAGTACCGCACCTATCCGCGTATCTTTGACTACGAGGCAATGGCCAAAATTGCTTCGGAGGTGAACTCCTACCTGGTGGCCGACATCGCCCACATCAGCGGCCTCGTTGTCGCAGGAGTGCACCCCAATCCTGTAGGCCATTGCGATGTGGTCACCAGCACCTCTCACAAATCGATACGCGGTCCCCGCGGTGGCTTCATACTGTCAAGGAATGAAGACCGCTATCAGGCACTCTATCATTCCAAGAGCAAACACAATCTGGCCAAACGCATAGACCGTGCCGTGTTCCCTCTCCTGCAGGGCGGACCGCACATGAATACGATTGCAGCGCTAGCTGTCGCTCTGCACGAAGCAGGGAATCCGTCGTTCCGAGTGTACGGTCAGCAGATCGTCAACAACGCCAAGGCTCTGGCCCAGGCGCTTCTGGAGCGAGGTTATGAACTCGTCACGGGGGGCACTGACAATCACATGCTGATCCTTGATCTACGGGACCGGCCGCTGTCCGGGAAAGCCTATGCCGAGCGCTTGTCGCAAGCAGGTATCATCACGAATTTCAACATGGTGCCGGGCGACCGGCGGCATCCCGCGCTCACCAGCGGCATTCGGTTAGGCACGCCAGCAGTGACGGCCGACTTCTGCGCTGCGTTCGACGTACCTGGCATCTCCGACAGATAAGATGGCCGGATCAGCTGTCACATTTAATTCCAACGTTTGAAGCGAGGATATTCCATGACCAGACAATTCGTGTTCTCCTCCGAATCCGTCGGCGCGGGACATCCCGACAAGATGGCCGACAATATCTCAGATGGCGTCCTCGATGCGATTCTTCGCAAGGATCCTCAGGCTCGCGTTGCTTGTGAAGCGTTGGTGAAGTCAGGGATGGTCGTTCTGGCTGGCGAGATCACCAGCCACGCGCAGATCGACTACAGCCAAGTTGCCCGCGATATCATTTTGGACATTGGATATGACGACGATGCGATCGGCTTTGACGGGCCGTCGTTGCGCGGTGATCTTGGCCCTGACCGAGCAGTCGCCTGACATCAGCCAGGGGGTCGACGAGGGACGAGGGCAGGATCTCGAGCAGGGAGCGGGAGATCAGGGCCTCATGTTCGGGTACGCATGCAACGAGACCGAAACATTAATGCCTTTGCCAATCCAACTTGCTCACGATTTGACGAAAAAACAGGCAGAGGTGCGCCAAACTGGACGCCTTGGCTGGCTCCGCCCGGACGTTAAATCTCAGGTGTCCGTCCGCTATGAAGGTTTGCGACCGGTAGCGCTCGATACCATAGTCCTGTCGACGCAGCATGATGATGAGGTCTCACAGGCCACCGTCCGCGAAGGCGTCATTGAGGAGATCATAAGGCCGGTCTTGCCCCATGACCTGGATACGACGGGAATAAGGTTCCTGGTCAATCCAACCGGCCGGTTCGTGGTCGGCGGGCCGCGAGGCGATTGCGGGCTTACCGGCCGCAAGATCATCGTCGATTCCTACGGCGGCATGGGGCGTCACGGCGGCGGTGCCTTTTCGGGCAAGGACCCGTCCAAGGTTGATCGGTCGGCCGCCTATGCCGCGCGGTACGTCGCAAAAAACGTCGTTGCCAGCGGACTTGCGGAGGTGTGCGAGGTTCAGCTTGCTTACGCGATCGGTGTGGCCGCACCGGTCTCAGTCCTCATCAATACATTCGGAATCGCAAAGATTGATGAAAAACGGATCGAACGCGCCGTCCTTGAGCTTTTCGATCTCCGGCCGAAAGGCATCATCAAGGCGCTGGATCTCTTACGGCCGATTTACCGCAAGACCGCGACATACGGACACTTCGGCCGCGAAGAGCCGGAGTTCACCTGGGAAAAGACGGACAGAGCTGACGACCTGTCGCGTGAGGCAGGACCCGCAGCTGCTTGATGCGTCGGTATTGGATCCTTTCGGCAAAGGACGACCCATTCCACACTCGAAAGAAACACCCCGGGCCGGCGTGGCAAGAAGCCGGCTCGGGTTTTTGGCGGAGATTTTGATGCCGGATTATGACGTGCTTTGCATCGGCAATGCCATTGTCGACATCATTGCCCAGTGCGACGAGGAATTCCTGGAGACCAACGGCATCATCAAGGGCGCGATGAACCTCATCGACACCCACCGCGCCGAACTGCTCTACAGCCGCATGGGCCCGGCGATCGAAGCCTCCGGCGGCAGCGCCGGCAACACGGCGGCCGGCGTCGCCAGCTTTGGCGGCCGCGCCGCCTTCTTCGGCAAGGTCTCCAACGATGCGCTGGGCGAAATCTACGCGCACGACATCCATGCACAGGGCGTCGCCTTCGACACCACGCCGCTCAAGGGCGAGCCGCCGACGGCGCGGTCGATGATCTTCGTCACCCCTGACGGCGAGCGTTCGATGAACACCTATCTCGGCGCCTGCGTCGAGCTTGGGCCGGAGGATGTCGAGGCCGATAAGGCTTCTGGCGCCAAGGTCACCTATTTCGAAGGCTATCTGTGGGACCCGCCGCGCGCCAAGGAAGCGATCCGCCAGACGGCGAAGCTGGCGCACGCGGCAGGCCGCGAAGTGTCGATGACGCTGTCGGATTCGTTCTGCGTCGACCGCTACCGCGACGAATTCCTCGAGCTGATGCGTTCGGGCACGGTCGACATCGTCTTTGCCAACAGCCACGAGATCAAATCGCTCTACCAGACATCCTCGTTCGACGAGGCGCTGGCGCAGATCCGCAAGGATTGCCAGATCGCCGCCGTGACCCGCTCGGAAAAAGGCTCCGTGATCGTGCGCGGCGACGAGACGGTGGTGATCAAGGCGACCGCCATCAAGGAACTGGTCGACACGACGGGCGCCGGCGATCTCTATGCCGCCGGCTTCCTGCATGGCTACACGCAAGGCCGCGACCTGCAGACCTGCGGCGACCTTGGCTCACTGGCGGCCGGCTTGGTGATCCAGCAGATCGGCCCCAGGCCTCGGCAGAATCTGTGCCGCGAGGCTGAGCAGGCGGGGTTGTTGTAGGGGGCATATCGGCAAGGTGCTGCCGGGCATCTCCCCCTCAAGGGACCCTCAAGGGGGGAGATCGGCTGTACCTATGGAAACATTATCTCGGCTGGGCTGTCGAATGCTTCGGCCTCGCTTCTACCGGCGTGGAGGACGCGACCCAAATTCACAGCATATGTGCTACTCGGAGTTCAATGATCATCGATTCTATCGCTGAACTGGACGCGGACGTCATCTCGATCGAGACGTCGCGCTCCAAAATGGAACTGCTAGACGCCTTCACGAAGTCCTAATATCCGAACGAAATCGGTCCTGGCGTCTACGACATTCACTCACCACGTGTCCCAGAAGTCGGCGAGATTTTGCATCTCGCCCAACTTGCCCGCGAGCGACTGTCGGATAGCCAACTGTGGGTCAATCCGGACTGTGGTCTCAAAACAAGGAAATGGGAGGAGATCCGCCCTGCCCTCATCAACATGGTCGCTGCAGCAGGGGCGCTGCGGGAGAAGGCCCAGGCGCAGGCCGCTGGGTCCCTGTGACGGCAAATATGTGACCAGCGGGCTTCGCGGATAATTTGAGGCAGAAAGGACGCCATCGAGAAGCCGCGCGCAGGTCGGTAGACACGAGGGGGGCTCGGCATTGTCGTCCAGCCGAAGGCCCGCTGGACGACTGAGCGGCGGGGCTATCTGGGAAGCCGCTTCTGGTCAGAGGACGGATGATCTAGAGCACGAGGTGGGAGAAGGCGGCTTCGTCCATGAGCTTCTGGCTCTGACACAGCCAGCGGTCAGCAGACACTTCACCGAGGGGCACGTTTGCGGATGCCGCCTGTGCGTCCGCACTATTGAGATATCGCGGTGAGATCGACCATCGAGAGCATCGTGTAGAGTGATTGCGCCGCATGTGGCGGACATCGACAACATAGCCCGAGCCGCAAGCTACTCTCATTCCTCATCGTTTGAATTGAAACTTCGCTGCATCTGGCGCGGCGCTTGCTCGGTTTCCGCTGAGGTTCGCTGGAACTGGATCTTCACGCGCCGCTCGCGGTGGAGTGTTGCTTCGACACCATGGCAGCCTCGACATACCCATCGGTCCAGAAATCTCAGCTGTGCTCTCCGAACCCCACCTTTCCGTTGTGCGGCTACCAGAGGAGAGGCGAGAGTGGAATCAAACCAAGGTGTAAGGAGCATCTGATGTCGAACATGATGAAGGCGCTGGTGAAAGCCAAGGCCGAACCGGGCATCTGGATGGAAGAGGTGCCGGTGCCGGAGATCGGCCCCAACGACGTGCTGATCAAGATCAAAAAGACGGCGATCTGCGGCACAGACGTGCATATCTACAATTGGGACCAGTGGGCGCAAAAGACGGTGCCGGTGCCGATGGTTACCGGCCATGAATTCGTCGGCACCGTCGCCGATTTCGGCGCGGCGGTCACCGAATACAAGCTCGGCCAGCGCGTGTCGGGCGAAGGCCACACCGTCTGCGGTCATTGTCGCAACTGCCGTGCCGGGCGAGGGCATCTCTGCCGCAATACGCTCGGCGTCGGCGTCAACCGGCCGGGTGCCTTCGGCGAGTATCTGGCGATCCCGCAGCACAATGTCGTGCCGATCCCCGATGATGTGCCCTACGAGATCGCCGCGATCTTCGATCCGCTGGGCAATGCCGTTCACACCGCTTTGTCATTCGATCTGGTCGGCGAGGACGTGCTGGTCACCGGCGCCGGGCCGATCGGCATCATGGGCGCGCTCGTCGCCCAATGCGTCGGCGCGCGAAAAGTGGTCATCACCGACATCAATCCGGTGCGGCTGGCGCTTGCCAAAAAACTCGGCGTCCAGCATGTCGTGGATGCTTCGAAGGAAAAGCTGCGCGATGTCATGCCGGCACTCGGCATGACCGAGGGTTTTGATGTCGGCCTCGAAATGTCGGGCGCAGCCCCCGCCTTCCGCGACATGATCGACACCATGAACAATGGTGGCAAGATCGCCATTCTGGGCATCGCGCCGACCGGCTTCGAGATCGACTGGAACAAGGTCATCTTCAAGATGCTGCATCTCAAGGGCATCTACGGCCGCGAGATGTTCGAGACCTGGTACAAGATGATCGCGCTTGTGCAGGGCCCGCTGGATGTTTCCGGCCTGATCACCCACCGCATCGGAATCGACGATTTTCAGGCCGGCTTCGATGCGATGCGCAGCGGTAGTTCGGGCAAGGTGGTGATGGACTGGTGAGGCGATTGGCCGGCCTAATGCTGACGGACAGCGCCCTGGCCTGCCGAAGATCTCCAAGAGCGGGAGCATGGCTGGTGCAAAACCATGGCTCCTGCCATCAACGTGCGACGCTCAATCGCGCCGCGACCTATCACGGCCCAATCGGACGGCAGCGCCTGTGGCAATTCGCCAGATGGGTCAAGGAACGCTCACTGGCTCCGACGCGATCACCTGTTTCGCAATGCCTAGGATCGAGGTCGAGGTGTTGTGGGCGTTTCAGTTGGCAAGACGGGATTTGTGATCTCCGGTCGCTTTCCGGTCACCGAATGAAGGTAGGCACCGATCCGATCGATTTCGATTTGCGCTAGCTCTTGGCCAAGCTGGGTGGTGCCCATGATGGCGACCGCCTCGCTCAGGTCCCAGACCTTGTCCGAATGAAAGTATACCGCGGTGATTGCTACGTTGCGCAGCGATGGCACGCGGAAAACATAGGATCATCTGGTACATTGGTGACGGCAAATCGTCCCTTGTCGTTCTCCGGCAGGATGTCGGCGCCAGGCTACTCTACGAGGCCGAATGGATAATAGCCTTCCCCACCGGAATGGCAGGAGGAGCAGTCCTTTTCCATAAAAAGGGCCAAGCCCTGTTTCGCTTCGGGATCAATGGGGGTGTCATCGCCATTGAGGTAGGCGTCGAAGGGGGCCGGCGCGACCAGTGTCGCCTCGTAGGCTGCGAGTGCAATGGCCACGTTTTCGAGGGTGATGGGATCGGCTTGCTCCGGGAAAGCAGATTGGAACAACTCCACATATTGCGGCATCGATTTGAACGTCTCGACCACTCGATGCGGTGTGTTGGCCATTTCGACACCGGCCTGTATCGGCCCTTTGGCCTGAGCTTTCAGGTCTTCGGCGCGACCGTCCCAAAAATGTGATTTGTTGAAGACAGAGTTAAACACCGTCGGCGCGTCGCGCTGCCCCTTCTGCCAACCATGGCCAATCGAAGTTTCACGATTGTCGTCGCCCCGGTGGCCAGGTTGTGGCACGAAGTGCAGGAGAAAACGCCTGGGGACGAGAGGCGTGGATCGAAGTACAGCGCCTTGCCGAGGGCAACCTTCTCCGGTGTGCTTGGGTTGTTGGTGACTGCCAGTATGGATGGCAAGGGCTTGAAGATGGCCAGTGCCGTTTCCCTGAGGTCTGGCGGAAGGGACTGCTCAGCAAAGCTGTGGCCGCCACAAGCGCAACAGCCACCGCCAGGCAATAGAATTTTCATAGATAGAGTCCGACTATGTGCACGGAAACCATTCTCCACATGCGGCCTGCGAACGCCCTGCGCTAGATCCGTGGATCAAGGGAATGGTGCCTGTCGACCAAGATGATCGAGCGGCGAAAATAGTGACTGCGATTTATCCCCGACGGCCCCCGATACCAACAGTGGCGGGCGCGCAATCGCTATTTGTTCGCTGAGGGCTTGGTCGGTTCTGTTGCCTGTCGCCCCACGCTGGCGCAACGCCGACCTGTTTCGTACGCGCAAGGTCTTCCAGGTGCACGGCTCTTGGTGCTTACAATTTTTCTGCGTCGTCCTCTCGCAACTCAACCGACAAGATCGCGACTGAACGGCGGATACCGGGCGCTTATGGACGGCGATTTCCGAGGAGATCAGCGTCGCGACAGCTTGTAACTGGCGCTATAGACCTCGATGTTGGACGAGCACCGAACAATCCTGTCGCGAGATTTGTTGCGTTCGTCGGAAATCATCACTAGAAGGCCACGCTCCGCAGACCAATCCACTGGAGAGTTTCATGCCAGAAGAAGACTTCGAAAACGCCAACAACCTCATCGACCTTACCGCGGATGTTGTCTCAGCCTATGTTTCCAACAATCCCGTCCCGGTGGGGGAGTTGCCTGCCCTGATCGGCCAAGTGCACGAAGCTTTGAAACGCACGGCGGCCGGTCGCGTCTCCGCACAAGAGCCGACGGCGTTGACGCCGGCCGTCCCGATCAGAAAATCGGTGACGCCGGACTACATTATTTCCCTTGAGGACGGCAAGAAATTCAAATCGCTAAAGCGCCATCTGTCGACCCATTACGGGCTGACACCCGATGAATATCGCGCCAAATGGGGTCTGCCGGCGGACTATCCCATGGTCGCGCCGAACTATGCGGCTGCGCGCTCTGCCCTGGCCAAGACAATGGGACTTGGGCGCAAACCGAAAGAGCCTGAAGTCTCGGCGCCCGAGAAGCGGTCTAGAAAGAAGGTACCAGCGTGACTTCCTCAATCCAGACCCGTTGAGGGGCTGGCAGCTCGATCGGCATGATGCGAGCGAAACATAGAAAGGCGGGATCAAATCCCGCCTTTTCCTTGCAGGGCGTGATTACACGCGCGAAGCGGAATGGAATTGACATAGCGCAGGGACACAGGAGACCGCGGCGGTAAAAGGACCAACTTTTCAGCTTGGGACGGAAACTGTTGCAGACCTCTATCCTGAAAGAATATCGCGAGGCTCTCCTGCCTTGGTACACCATCTATCCGACTGTGCCGGAGTTCACCGCCACCGTCAGGCCCGAAAGCTATCAGGAATGGCTAAGAGGTCTGCCGGCTGACGATCCGGTGTCTCTCTATCTCCACATTCCGTTCTGCCGATCGATTTGCTGGTATTGCGGCTTCCCAACCACGATTGCCCGCAATCAGGGTCCGATCCTCGATTATCTGGCCGTTCTGCGTGACGAGATCCGTTTGGTCTGGCAGCAAGTGCAGCAGGGGCTCGTCGTGAACGACGTGCATTTCGGCGGTGGAACCCCGACCCTGATCGGAGCAGCGGAGTTCTTGGCCATGATCCAACTCCTGCGCCGCCGCTTCGCGTTCAGGGAGTCCGCGACAATCGCCGTCGAAATTGACCCGCGCACCTTCACGGCCGAGATTGCCGAAGCAATGGGAGCAGCCAATGTGAGCCGCGCGAGTCTCGGAGTGCAGAGCTTTGATCCGATTGTTCAAAAAGCGATAAACCGCGTCCAGAGCGAGGCGCAGACGGCCGCTGCCGTCGAAGAGCTGCGCCGGCATGGGGTAAGCGGCATCAACGTCGATCTCATTTTCGGTCTTCCGAATCAGACAGTAGAGTCCTGCGTCCAGACTGCGGCGGCAACTGTCGCCATGCGCCCCAACCGGCTTGCGGTGTTCGGCTACGCGCACATTCCATCGGTGATAAAGAATCAGCGCCTGATCGAGACGACTGCGCTGCCGGACAGCGTCGCCCGCGCCGAACAGGCTGCGGCCGTGGCCGAGACGCTGGTCGCCGCCGGCTACCAAGAGATCGGCCTCGACCATTTCGCCTTGCCGGACGACGAACTTACGCTGGCGCAGACCAGTGGTCGGCTACGGCGTAACTCGCTGGGTTACTCGGCCGACACCTGCAAAACCCTGATCGGTTTCGGCGCGTCGGCTATCGGGCGGGTCGGCGAGGGTTACGTCCAGAACGAGGTAACACGTGAGTCCTACAGCCGGCACATAGCAGCTGGCCGTTTGGCGACGTCAAAAGGCTACCGGCTCACAGACGACGACCGCGTGCGAGCCGTGATCATAGAGCGGCTGATGTGCGATTTGCGGGCCGATGTGCCGGCAATTTGTGCGGCCTTTGGATTCGATCCAACTCGCCTTCTCGATTCGGCTGCTGAACGCTTGGCGAAGCTGGCTGAGGATGGGATAGTGGACATTGAAAACGGTTTCATCCGGGTGCGGCAGGAGCATCGTTTCGTAGTTCGCGCTGTTGCTGCCGCATTCGATGCTTTTCTCGACCGGGTTGTTCCACAGCACAGCCAATCAGCGTGAGGTGCCAAAGCGATAAGCTCGTGCCGAACGGCAAGCTCCTAAAACCGCCGCAGGCCCCGGTCACGGCGCCCCCTGCGCGGATTGAAGTGTTTGACGGTCCCGAATGGACGAGCGTGTCGCCGATAACGCGACACAGTCATCGATGGTGACTTGTTTTGCGAGATGCCCGGCCGGTCGACGTCTTGTGCTTATGAATACTACTTTCGCAGGCAAGAAAACTGAGCGAAAACGACAAGATCGTCGGCGCGATGATCTCGTGGACGCGCGGCACGGTCGTGTCTTCTCATCAGTGATGAGGATCAACAGTTTTGGAGTTATGGGCAGAAACTACCCTAGCCTTAGCTAATAGCAACGTGGGAGGACCCGAGAATTCTAAAGCCATCAATATCCGCCAACGCAGCCAGCGCCGGGTGCGTCAAAACATGGCCAGCGACATCGATGACATATTTATGGGTGTCCAGCCGCTCGCATGTCGGACGCTCATAGACATTGAGAACGGCTAAATTATCCTTCGAGAACATGTTCAGGACACAACTGAGATTGCTCTGAAACGCGGAGGTGAAGTGTCGTCCGGTCAAATCCTGTCGGCGCAGGGGTCCTGCCCCCGAGCACCCACCACCGCTTAACGTTATGCAGCCCTTCTTCAATTCCTGTTCGCAATATCTGCAGATTGTACAGCTTGGCACCAAGCGCAGGACCAAATGCCGCTGTCGAGGGCGAGGCTTAGCGACTAAAGATGTCGCTCCCTTACGGCTCTCTCGCTCGACATTGGGCATGTTCTCGTCGAGCGACCCGGCCACCTCCTGCAAGGCTACGGCGTGGCCAAGCACCTTAGTGACTCATCGAGAAACTCGCATCCTTGCTGGCCATCAGGCTATAGCTCAAGACCTTCGGGTACTCGGCGATGACCCTGGGAGACCTCAAGCGCAGGACTTGGTCGAGGTAGAGAGTGGTTCCGACCAGAGAGGTCGTAGCTGGAACGCATGCAACGTCGACGCAGCCATTCTCATATGCTTCGAACAATCCGTCGTTGAACGGAACGAGTTCAACTTGGTCGCCAAAGAGGTCTAGCGAGGCTTGATGTGTCCAGGTCCCCTCAGGGCCAATGTACCCTACCCGCTTGATCGCGGAGGTGTCGACCGCTGGAGGCTGGCTGAATTGCTGGTTCATTTCCTCGGCACGCTCGATCGATA
Organism: Mesorhizobium sp. B264B1B; assembly: GCF_020165765.1. NCBI lineage: Bacteria > Pseudomonadati > Pseudomonadota > Alphaproteobacteria > Hyphomicrobiales > Phyllobacteriaceae > Mesorhizobium > Mesorhizobium sp. B264B1B. The sequence continues at coordinate 40,979 of NZ_JAIUIS010000014.1, read as the reverse complement.
ATGCGTCAGAGCCCTCATTCATGAAAATCACACGCACGGGTTCATGACCGAAAATATAGCATTGATCGGTGGAAGCGAGCGGACCCACAAGAAGCTCGCAGCTTGGTCTCGTTGTCCAGATTCGTTCTGATGCGCGCGGTCGCCGTCGGCATCTGCTACGTGAGAATCTACAGCAGAAAAAATAAGAGGGCTGGGACCCGCCCCTCCTCACTTGCAAACATCTTATTTCAGTAGAACTTGGCAGCTTCCCGCAAACCGCCGCCCGGTCAGCGGGAGATCCGTTTCTTGCCCGCTCCTATGGCGCGGTCAGTGGCACTTCTGCCCGGCTCTTGCCGGGCAGAGGCAGAAAAAGATCAGCCAGCTTTGCTGAGACTGCCTGCGGAGGACTTGCCGGTACGGCGGTCCTGTTCGACCTCGTAGTTGATCTTCTGGCCCTCATTAAGGGTCGAAAGGCCCGCTCGTTCGACAGCGGAAATGTGAACGAAAACGTCCTGACCTCCGTTGTCAGGCTGGATAAAACCGAATCCCTTGGTGCTGTTGAACCACTTCACCGTTCCAGTCGCCATAGTCGTATTCCTTTGTAACCATTCAATGTAGGCAGGCCATAGGCCAGGTCCGCTTCATATCTGAGATTTTAGGGGCAGCAAAAGCGAAAATAGCAAAAGCCCCGGTCAAATCGCAAATCGGCTCGCAAGCTCCATCATGACCGCCTCTCGCGGAAGCGTCTCCCCGCGCTGGCGTTCCGAATGGCAAAACAAGTCCTGCAACGCTCCGGTAAATTCCAGACCGCGTCTATCGCTGTTTGGAGTCGTGTTAGGGGACCAGCGATCGGCCGATGTGGGCAGGAGTACGCGGACGACCAGCAACTACAGGCGCGCGCTAACGCCACGATATTGGACATCTCCGAAGGGTAGCTCACCTAGCCACCTTTTTAAGCGGCGAGGGCTTCCCATTTCGGGCGGTGTAAGATGTCCGACAATGTCGGATACGTCACATAGCTGAGTCCGACAATCACATCGCCGAAACGGGGTTTTCTCATTTGGCACGGTTCGTGCGCAGTCATCGCAAACACGTCACGAGCCGAGGAGAGTCATCCAATGATCCCCAAAAAAATACCGTCTCACGTTTCCCAGATTAGCTCAAAGATGACGCTCGTGTCAGGCCTCGAAACATGTTGATGCCTCATCTGGCTCGGGGCTACCCACCGCTCCACTATCTCCCACTAAAGGGACGAGCACGCAGCACCCTCAACATAAGGGACAACTCACTTTGCCTCAAAACTTGCCCATCGGCCGGTCACCAAGAGACGCCGTCAGCAAACCTTCAGTCTGGCTCTTTTTGCGACCGCGCTGGCCTTCGTGAGCACCGCTCCGGTTCTGGCGGCTACCGATGACATCAAGGCGACGGCCAATCACGTCGCCGGCGAGTTTGACCGCGCGGTGGCCGAGATCGGTGGCTCGCACGACGCCTTCACCTCCTATGACTATACTGCCTACCACCCTGGCGCGCGCCGGTCAGATCAGCCAGCCAAGAGGTAACTAAGATGGACGTGCAAGAAACCAAGACAGCATGCCGGGACGCCTTCGCCGAACTGGCGTCGCCAGCGTGCATCCACGACCCGTATCCGTTTATGCGGTGGTAGCGCGAGCACGATCCGGTGCATCGCGCGGCCTCGGGCCTCTTTCTGTTGAGCCGCCACGCCGACATTTACTGGGCGCTCACGGCCACGGGCGATGCATTTCGGGGACCGGCGCCTGGCGAACTGGCGCGCTATTTCCCGCGTGCGGCGACCAGCCTGTCCCTCAATCTAATGGCGTCCACGATAGCGATGAAGGACCCACCGACGCATACGCGTCTGCGCCGGCTGATCTCTCGCGATTTCACCATGCGCCAGATCGACAACCTGCGGCCGAGCATCGCGCGCATCGTCGCAGCGCGCCTGGACGGCATGGCGCCCGCGCTGGAGCGCGGGGAGGCGGTGGATCTGCATCGGGAATTCGCGCTGGCCTTGCCCATGCTGGTCTTCGCCGAACTGTTCGGCCTGCCCCAGGACGACATGTTCGGGCTCGCCGCCGGCATCGGCGCCATTGTGGAAGGCCTGAGCCCGCACGCCAGCGATCCCCAGCTCGCCGCGGCGGACGCAGGCAGCGCCAGGGTGCAGGCCTACTTCGGCGACCTCATACAGCGCAAGCGCACCGATCCCCGCCATGACATCGTGTCGATGCTGGTCGGCGCACACGACGACGATGCCGACACGCTATCGGATGCAGAGTTGATCAGCATGCTGTGGGGCATGCTGCTGGGCGGCTTCACCACCACTGCTGCGGCCATCGACCACGCGGTCCTGGCGATGCTGGCTTATCCCGAACAGCGGCATTGGCTGCAGGGAGACGCCGTGGAGGTGAAGGCATTCGTCGAAGAAGTCCTGCGCCGCGACGCGCCCGTCCTGTTCAGCGCCACTCCGCGTATCGCCCAGCGCGACATCGAACTGGGCGGCGTGGTGATCCCGAAGAACGCGGACGTTCGCGTGCTGATCGCGGCCGGCAATCGCGACCCGGACGCCTTCGCCGATCCCGACCGCTTCGATGCCGTGCGGTTCTACGGCACCAATCCGGGCATGTCGACCGACGGGAAGATCATGCTCAGCTTCGGCCACGGCATCCACTTCTGCCCCGGTGCGCAACTGGCCCGGATGCAGTTGGCCGAGAGCCTGCCGCGGATCCAGGCGCGCTTCCCCACGCTGGCATTGGCCGAGCAGCCGACCCGGGAGCCCTCCGCGTTCCTTAGGACGTTCCTCGCGCTGCCGGTGCGGCTGAATGCGCAGGCAGGGGGCTGAGATGCGCGTCGTGGTCGACCAGGATCTGTGCGGAACCACCGGGCAGTGCGTGCTTACGCTGCCGGGCACCTTTCGCCAGCGCGAACCGGACGGCGTGGCTGAAGTGTGCGTGGCGACGGTCCCGCAGGCGTTGCACGTCGCCGTGCGGCTCGCGGCCAGCCAGTGCCCGGTCGCCGCCATTCGGGTCATCGAAAGCGACGCTGGCGATGACGAGCGCGCCAGCGCCGACGCTGCGCCTTCTCGGCGGAACCCGAGCGGCATGCCGCGAAAGACCAACAATCCAGAAGGACACGATGGGACGGTTTGAAGGCAAGGTGGCCGTGGTGACCGGCGCCAGCGCCGGCATCGGCAAGGCATGCGCCCTCGCCATCGCGCCGAGGGCGGCAGAGTGGTGGTGGCCGACATTGATGGCTCGGCGACCATCGCCTGCACCGCGCAGATCACGGCCGAAGCGGGCCACGCGCTGGCCCTGGCCATGGACATCGCCGATGCGCAGGCGGTGGCAGCGCTGTTCCAGACGGCGGAGCGGCATTTCGGTGAGGTCGGCTGCGTGAACAACGCGAGCTATGCATCTGACCCCGCGCGAGCGCGCGATGCTCGACCTGGATCTGGCGGTCTGGATCAGACCATGGCGACCAATCTGCGCGGCACGCTGCTCTGCTGCCGGCAGGCCATCCGACGGCTGATCGCCCGCGGCGGTGGCGCGATCGTCAACATGTCGTCGTGCCAGGGCTCAGCGGTGACACCGCCCAGACGTCCTACCCCGCGTCGAAGGCGGCGATGAACATGCTGTCGGCCTCGCACGCCATGCTGGCGCATGTGCGGACGTACGCCGACGGTGGCAACAGCCGCGCCGCGCGGCCTGCCGGCGACACCGTCGAAGCGGCCGCGGCGCCGCGCTGCTGATGGAGCTGATGAACATGCTGCTCAACCCGCTGAACCGTCGCCACCGGCTGCGGCACGACATCCCGGTCGTGCCCGGCGCTTTCCCCCTGGTCGGGCATCTTCCCGCCATCATCTGCGACCTGCCGCGCCTGCTGCGGCGCGCGGAACGGACGCTGGGCAGCTACTTCTGGCTGGATTTCGGCCCTGCCGGACACCTGATGACCTGCATGGATCCGGACGCGTTCGCACTGCTTCGGCACAAGGACGTGTCCTCGGCGCTGATCGAAGGGATCGCGCCCGAATTGCTTGGTGGAACGATGGTCGCCCAGGACGGCGGCGCGCACCGGCAGGCGCGCGATGCGATCAAGCCGGCGTTCCTGCCCAAGGGGCTGACCCAGGCCGGCATCGGCGACCTGTTCGAGCCCGTCATCCGGGCGCGTGTGCAGGCGTGGCGCGACCGCGGCGACGTAGCCATCCTGCGTGAAACCGGCGACCTGATGCTAAAGCTCATCTTCCGCCTCATGGGAGTCCCCGCGCAGGACCTGCCGGGATGGCATCGCAAGTACCGGCACCTGGTGCAGTTGATCGTCGCGCCCCCGATCGACCTGCCCGGACTGCCCTTGCGGCGCGGCCGCGCCGCCCGCGACTGGATCGACGCGCAGTTGCGCCAGTTCATCCGCGACGCGCGCGCGCATGCCGCGCGCACCGGGTTGATCAAGGACATGGTGAGCGCCTTCGATCGCAGCGACGATGCGCTCTCCGATGACGTCCTGGTCGCCAATATCCGCTTGCTGCTGCTTGGCGGTCACGAGACCACCGCCTCGACGATGGCCTGGATGGTGATCGAGCTGGCGCGGCAGCCTGTGCTGTGGGACGCCCTGGTCGAAGAGGCGCAACGCGTGGGCGCGGTGCCGACCCGGCACGCGGACCTAGCGCAGTGTCCGGTCGCCGAGGCGCTGTTCCGCGAGACGCTGCGCCTGCATCCGGCGGTCACGCTCCTGCCGCGTCAAGCGCTGCAGGAATTGCAACTCGGCCAATGGCGCATTCCCGCGGGTACCCATCTGTGCATCCCGCTGCTGCATTTCTCGACCTCGGCGCTGCTGCACGAGGCGCCTGATCAGTTCCGCCTGGCGCGATGGCTGCAACGCACGGACCCGATCCGGCCGGTGGACATGCTGCAGTTCGGTACCGGCCCACACGTCTGCATCGGCTACCACCTGGTATGGCTGGAACTAGTGCAGTTCTGCATCGCCTTGGCCCTGACCATGCACAAGGCCGGGGTGCGGCCGCGGTTGCTGAGCGACGTCGAAAAAGGCCGGCGCTATTACCCGACCGCAAATCCGTCCATGAAAATCCGCATCGGATTCTCATGAGCTGGCATCGCATGCCCCGTGTGGCGAGGCAGCGGCGAGCGACGCGCAGCATTGCTGCACTCGGCGCGCGCGCTCGGTGCGACGCCGGCAACAGCGCGGCGGTCGCCGCTCTCCGAGGCCGTCTCCTGTCAGGCACAAGGACATGAACAACATGCAAGCCGGTTCCAAGCCACATGACGACCGAACTGGCGTTTCCGCGATCGGGGGATTGGGCGCGCAGGCGCGCGGCGCATCCGGCAGGCTGCTGCCGGAGATCTGGATGCAGGACGGCGCAAAGGGGGTCGAACAGGCGCTGGCGCGTCTTCTGTGCGCCGAAGACGATGGCGAGACCGAGCTGATGGCGGCGATGCGCTACGCCACCTTGCATGGCGGGAAGCGCACGCGCGCCTTGCTCTGTCTGGCTGCCGGCGCACTGGCCGATACGCCGGCGCACGTGCTCGAGGACGTCGGCGCCGCCATCGAGATGATCCACGCCTGTACCCTGGTCCACGACGACCTGCCCGCGATGGACAACGACGTGCTTCGCCGCGGCCTTCCGACTGTGCACGTCAAGTTCGGCGAAGCCACTGCGATCCTGGTCGGCGATGCGCTGCAGGCGCACGCCTTCCTCACCCTGGCGAGCCTGGATGCGCCGGGCGACAACCGTATCGCGCTCGTGCACGAACTGGCACAGGCGGTGTCCGCCGAGGGTGCCGCAGGCGGGCAGGCCAAGGATCTGTCGCTGGTCGGAAAGCATGTCGAGCTGGACAGGATCGTGGCGATGCACCGGATGAAGAGCGGAGCGCTGGTGCGCGCGTCCGTTCGCATGGGCGCGCTATGCGCCATCACGGAGGATGCCGCGCACGCCGCGCTGTACAGTGCGCTCGATCGCTACAGCGCCTGTTTCGGCCTGGCGCTGCAGGTGGTTGACGACATTCTCGACGCGACAGCGGATGCCGCGACGCTGGGCAAGACACCCGGCAAGGACGCTGCGGCGCAGAAGCCGACCTGCGCGTCGATCATGGGGCTGCAAGCAGCGCGCCAGTTTGCGCTGGATCTGTTGCGCGACGCCGGGGAGGCCATCGCCCCGCTGGGGCCGCGTGCGGAACCGTTGGCGCAGATGCTGCAGCGGGCCACCGCGTATCTGTTAAAGCACGCGCCATGCGCATGAGGCGCCCCGTCCGCATGGAGTCGCCCCTGTGCCGCGCGATCGGCCGGCGACAGCGGTGGATGCTGCACTCTGTCCGAGTCCGCGGCGCCGATCGCAGCGGTTGCCCAGCACGGCCGTGTCACGCGGCGCGCGGCGCTAGCCTATTGGGCGAACCGACGCCAGCCGCGCGTCGCCGCGCCGGAGCAGGGCGGCCGTCCGGCGCTGCCCACGCGCCTGGCCGCGACGGGCCTGCGGCGACGTGCGCGGCGTCTGCCCGATCTTGGTTCTCGTCAACCTTCTGCAGAAGGAACATCCCGCGTGAACGCGCTGTCCGAACAGATCCTTTCCGAATTGCGCCACTTGCTGAGCGAGATGAGCGACGGCGGCAGCGTCGGTCCGTCCGTCTACGACACGGCGCGAGCGCTGCAGTTCCACGGCAACGTCACCGGTCGGCAGGACGCATACGCCTGGCTGATCGCGCAGCAACAGGCCGATGGCGGATGGGGAAGCGCGGACTTCCCGCTGTTTCGCCATGCGCCCACGTGGGCGGCGTTGCTGGCATTGCAGCGCGCTGACCCTCTTCCCGGCGCTGCCGACGCAGTCCAGGCTGCAACCCGGTTCCTCGAACGCCAACCCGATCCCTACGCGCATGCGGTGCCGGAAGACGCGCCGATCGGCGCGGAGCTGATCCTGCCGCAGTTGTGCGGCGAGGCCGCATCCTTGCTGGGCAGCATGGCGTTTCCGCGCCACCCGGCGCTGTTGCCGTTGCGGCAAGCCTGCCTGGTCAAGCTGGGGGCGGTGGCGACGTTGCCGAGCGGCCATCCATTGCTGCACTCCTGGGAAGCCTGGGGGACGTCGCCGACCACCGCATGCCCGGATGAAGACGGCAGCATCGGCATCAGTCCGGCGGCCACCGCCGCGTGGCGTGCGCACGCCGTGACACAAGGGAGCAGGCCGCAGGTCGGGTGCGCCGACGCGTATCTGCAGGCGGCATCGCGGGCGACGCGCAGCTGCATCGAAGGTGTCGTTCCCAGCGTCTGGCCGATCAATGTGTTTGAGCCATGCTGGTCGCTGTACACCCTGCATCTGGCCGGGCTGTTCGCGCATCCCGCGCTCGCCGAGGCGATGCGCGTGATCGTCGCGCAGCTCGACGCCCGCCTGGGCGTGCGCGGTCTGGGCCCGGCCTTGCACTTCGCGGCCGATGCGGACGACACCGCCGTTGCGTTGTGCGTCCTGCGCCTTGCAGGCCGCGACCCGGCGGTCGATGCGTTGCGCCATTTCGAAATCGGCGAGCTGTTCGTCACCTTTCCCGGCGAGCGCAATGCCTCAGTGTCGACCAACATACATGCCCTGCATGCATTGCGACTATTGGGAAAGCCCGACGCCGGCACCGGCGCCTACGTCGAGGCCAATCGCAACCCACACGGTCTATGGGACAACGAAAAATGGCACGTTTCGTGGCTGTATCCCACCGCGCATGCGGTCGCTGCGCTGGCGCAAGGCAAGCCCCAGTGGCGCGACGAGCGCGCGCTAGCGGCGCTGCTGCAGGCGCAGCGTGACGACGGCGGCTGGGGCGCCGGTCGCGCGTCCACATTCGAGGAAACCGCCTATGCGCTGTTCGCGTTGCACGTGATGGACGGGAGCGAAGAGCCGACAGAGCGCCGGCGCATCGCGCAGGCGGTGGGGCGTGCGCTGGAGTGGATGCTCGCCCGCCATGCGGCGCATGCCTTACCGCAGACGCCGCTGTGGATCGGCAAGGAACTGTATTGCCCCATCCGGGTCGTGCGCGTGGCCGAACTCGCCGGGTTGTGGCTGGCGCTTCATTGGGGGCGGCGCGTCCTGGCCGGGGGAGCAGGAGCGTCGCCATGATCCAGACCGAACGGGCGTTGCAGCAGGTGCTGGAGTGGGGGCGTTCCCTGACCGGGTTCGCCGACGAGCATGCGATGGAAGCGGTCAGGGGCGGCCAGTACATCCTGCAGCGCATCCACCCGAGCCTGCGTGAGACCAGCGCCCGCACCGGCCGCGATCCGCAGGACGAAATGCTGATCGTGACGTTCTATCGCGAACTGGCGCTGCGCTGGAGGCCGATGGACTCATCGTCCATCTCAATCCGCTGCAGGAAGCGGTACAGCCGGAGGGCGACAGCGACTGGCGCGGCGTCCTGGCGCAGATCGCTCGCGCCGCGCGTTGCGTGGGCGTGCCGATCGTGGCCAAGGAAGTGGGGTCGGGCCTGTCCGCCTCGGTGGCCTGTGTGCTCGTCGAGGCGGGCGTGGCGGTGATCGATGTCGCCGGCGCCGGCGGCACCTGTTGGGCCGCGGTGGAGGGCGAGCGCGCCCGCGATGCCGCCGACCGTGCAGTGGCGCTGGCCTTCGCCGATTGGGGGATTCCGACCCCGGCCAGCGTGCAGGCGGTACGTCGGGCGCTGCCGGCGGTGAAGCTGATCGCGTCGGGCGGAATCCGCGACGGCGTCGACGTGGCCAAGGCCATTCGCCTGGGCGCGGACATCGCTGGGCAGGCGGCCGGCGTGCTGCGCGCGGCGACGGTGTCCACCGAGGCGGTTGTCGCGCATTTCGAGATCGTCATCCGCCAGTTGGCCGTCGCCTGTTTCTGCACCGGCTCGGCCGATCTGGCGGCATTACGTCAGGCGCGCTTGTTGCCCTCGGCGCATCTGCCCGCCGGTTGATGCGGGCGTCGTCCGCACGTGGCGGCGGGGCACCTAGAAGGCCGCTGAAATACCTACGCCAGCCCGATCCGGCTTATGGTCAATGAAGCGCGAATACGTGCACATCCAACTTAAGAGACGGCAGGAAGCCGCCGCGTCGCAGGAAGGAGCCGGGTAATCTTCGCCGCCCTGCCCTGTCGGTTCATTCAGCGGTGGCGGCGCACACTGCCACCTGCCCGAACGGAGATTGGCTCCGGCAAGAGCTTTTTCCGCTGCGAAGTGGCGAGCGACGCGGAAGCATGATTGGGAACGCGAACACTCGGCGACGAAAATCCTGAAGCAGCGGGCGAGCATTCATTGTCCCTTTCCTAGGCAGTTAGCAGCAGCAGCAGTCCTAGGGCCAACGCGATGGGACCCAAGAGAAGGCAGGCCGGAACAACGCTCCTTCCAATGCAATTGCGAATTTTGGACGTTTGCTTTGGCCGCATTCTGACGACGGTTTCCTGTCAAGCGACGCACGCGTGGGCGGCGCATTCAGACATTGAATGGTGATGGCTCGAACGAAGTTCTCGTTGTACTGACCCTTCCGAGCCCGCCGCCGATAAAAAAGCGCGATCTGAGCCGACGGATTTGCAAGCAGACACGGGCCCCCTCGCCCCCTTCGGATGCTGCCAGCCGGTGATGGCCACGAGTGCTGTCTAGGTTAGCAAGATCCTCTTCCATGCTCCCGACGGATTGTGGCCAGGTAGCGCGATTTACGCTTGGTCATGCACTCAGGACTTGAAGATCCTGCACTCAGGATATGACAGTGCATCCTTGGCATCGCGGGCGCATGAATAAGGCGGGATTTCGATGATGAGGGCCGCAGCGGGCATTGGCAGTTCGCTCGTGCTGATCATATTTCATCCACGAAGAATAACACCACTAGGCCAATCTCGAGGCTACAGTGGAACAATCCTAAGACAGGGCTTCCAGACATTGTAGGTGACGCATCGCTTTATCCTTAGCCCCCTGCGCCGGCACCACCCACACGCGCGAAGCTACGCGGTCGAAGTGCGTTTCGACGGTTGCCCATCGACTCGACGCCATCTGACCCGCCGTCTTCCCTCTAATCAAACGGAGGTGCCTTTGCTCCGCTTCAGGCTTGGTCAGTACGGCTTGGCGCGGTTGCCATTCGGCGATCCCAACCTCTAAGTTCCCGGCGGCCGGTGCAGCACCGACGATGGTCGCATAAAGAGAAAGTGCCGTGATCAAGATGACGTTCATAACTTGCCTCTAATCGGTTGTTATAATCACCGCCCTTCTGGCACGCGCACCTGACGGCAGCCTGAAAGCCGCCGGAACATTTGCGCTACGGCGTTCAGCCTATTGTCAGGTTCCGTCAATAGGGCACGAACCCTGCCCAATTATTGGAGCTCGGCATGCGAATTTTGCTCATTGAAGACAGCGAGGACTTTGGCAGCGCTGTACGAGAACATATGATAGCTGATGGCCACGCGGTTGAATGGGCCAAGGACCTGTCCGAAGCGCGGTATCACGCAAGTGGGATTCCCTACGGGCTTGTTCTGCTCGATATTAACCTGCCAGACGGTAACGGCCTGGACTACTTGCGGGAGATGAGGAAGGGGCGTGATTCGACACCCGTCATCATCGTGACAGCTCGCCATACGGTCGAGGACCGCATCGAGGGGCTCAATGCTGGTGCCGCCGACTACTTGGTCAAGCCGTTCGATCCCCGCGAACTTTCCGCGCGCATTCATGCCGTGGCGCGTAGTCACGGGAACTTCCCGAAGCCATATTCTGTCGGGGCGCTGTCCATAAACGCGGCTGAGCGGCGCGTCGCCCTCGACGGGCAGCCGGTCAACCTGACTGCACGCGAATGGGCGATTCTCGACTGCGTTCTATCCCGACCCGGAGCGGTAGTTTTGAAGAGGAAGATCGAGGAAGAACTCCTTTCCTTAGGTTCGGAAAGTGAGAGCAATACCGTGGAGGTTTATGTTAGCCGGCTCCGCAAGAAGATCGGCAGGGACCGAATAGCGACACTGCGTGGCTTGGGGTACAGTTTCGTGGAAGAATCACGGAACGGCCTCGGAGACCCTGTCGATCTTGTCCAAAAGGTTCGGTCAGTCGTTGATGACTTCTTGAAAAAGCCGTGGTTTGCCGGACGGCTAATCCTTGACGTCGACGGCTGCCCCGCCTGGGAGTGCAAAGCAGACCACGCCGTTAGAATTCCCGTCGTGCTTCGATGCCTCATCGACAACGCACTCACACATGGACTGCCCGATATCCCGACGACAGTTTCCGTCAGAGCTGATGGAACCATCGCCATTGTAAACGCAGGACCGGTGGTGCCCCTCCCAGACCTTGACGAGATAACAGAGCGTTTTGTGCGTCTGGCGACTCGGGCAACTGTCCCAGGCCAGGGTCTACCCGTCGCTAATTATGTTATCAAGAAGGTCGGTGGCAGCCTTGAACTTGCCTCGCCTGCCACGGGTCGCGGGGATGGTTTTGAGGCGATTATTCGAATCCCTCGATGACCCTGGTTTGCTGCAGCGACCAGGTTGGGCGTAGGAAGCATTGTACGCTGCTGGGCAACGGGAATGTCAAACAGGGGCGGTAACCAAACCCGCGGTGGGCCGGCTCGCCAGAGGAAGGCAGCTTTGGCGGGGCACACCACATCCCAATCCACTGGCGTGAGACAAGCATGCCACGGCCCCGCCCCAAGCCAACCCGTTCGGCAGAGCTCGGCGCTTCCTTGAGCTAATCATAGTCTTCCATATGGCTGTTGCCGGAGAACCGAAGACGGCTTGCTGAAATGATCCAGTTGTTCCAGACCTCGGCCTTTAGCCCTAGTCAGCACCGGCGCGCCGGTTTCCCAGATCAATTTGCTGACACGATTGCCCCCTTCGTCATAGACAAACTCGTTGCCCTTCGGCCAGGTGTAGCCAACGCCACCAAGAAACACGACGCTCCTGTCGGGCACTGAATAGATGGTCGAATGCGCCGCCATTTGTGCAGAACGTGCCGAAAGCAAGAATAGCAAATGATGATGTGCAGCGATTCATGGGGCCGCCTCCTCAGGATAGCCGTTGGTGATCTCTCGTTGAACGACGGCGGCTCTCAGCGACCGTTCGCAGACGTTGTTTGTCGCGGCGACCATTCCTGGGCATTGGTGCAAAGACGTTGAACTCCGATGCGATGTTCAGGACGGCTTAGTCATTGCCCTTTGCCCGGTGCGTTGCATAGCACCGCGCGGGCCGCCCACTACCGCGTTGCCGGGCCATATTGAGATTTGGCCCGGCACGAGAGGCGGCACTCGTGGCCAGAGAGGTTGCACCGGCGGCCAGCCCTGTCAAAATGCCGAAGTTGGTGATCCGGCAGGACGCCTATGCTTTTCCCGCTCGTTGGCGAGGTAGCGGTCCAAATAGTGCATGTTAGCCGCACCTGAAACCACTCGTTTGCCGACAACGACCGCCGGCCCGCCGTGGATGGACAGCTTCTTGGCGAGCGCGGAATTGTGCTTGACGGTGTTTACGATTCCGGGGTCCTTGATGTCCCGCTTGAGTCGCTCAACGTCGAGGCCCTCGTCTCGTGCGATATCCAAAATGTCGGATCCGCTGAGCCGGAGGCTAGTAGCCATTAGGCGGTGATGGAACGCCTCAAATTTTCCCTGTTTGCTGGCGGCGAGCACCGCCCGTGCAGCAAATTTGGAACCCGGTCTCGTGCTCGAATAAGGTATGTAGTAAACCTTCAGCTCGGGATCATGCTTGAGGGCTTGCTGGATCGTACGGTCTACCGCGCGGCGCTGCGGGTCGTTGGAGTCCAAAAATACGGCGATATGGTGGTCGCCATTTGGGTTGCCAGCAGTTGGCGCAGCTGGGTCGTTGAAGAGTGCGTCGTGCCGGTCTGAAATGACCTTCTCCCTATCCTTGCGGAGCTGGCTATTGTATTCGTGCTGGAGCACTAAGTGTGTGACAGTTGGACCATATTTCGCCAGCAGGGAAACCAGCAGCAGTAGGGCTGAAAGGGCGATCCGGCCGGCTTTTAGATTAATCATGGGGAGTTCCAATTAACGGTGAATGGCAGGGCAGTAACAGCCGGCTTGTGACACCCGGACCTGACAGCAGCCTGACAACCTCAGGACATTTGCGTCACGCGGCGTTGAGCGTAGAGTCACGTTCAGAAAGACTCCGCCCTCGAACTGTCGCCCGGCCCCCCTGATGCCACTACGCTCGTCGAAGACGGCAAGGATCTTGGCCGCGGCTGTACGCGAACTTACGATGGTGGCCACGCGGTCGATTGGGCCAAGGTCCTGTCCAAAGCGCGGTTTCGCGGGCCCAGCGCTAGCCACGCGGTCGGCGATCCTTCTGTCGTGAATTTTACTCATGCTGCCGGCGAGCGCCGCCATGCCCCGGTGACGCCGACGATATCACCTTAAGCGGCAAGCGCTTCCCGTAAACTGGCGTTCGATGTCGGACAATGTCGGATCGGCAACATAGCAGAATCCGATTACTCACGTTGCCGAGACGAGTTTCTTGTTTGGCACGGCATGTGCGCGATCCCGCAAACGCCTCACAGACTAAAGAGAAGTCATCCGATGATCACCCACCAAAGAATGCCCTCACATTGATTCACTCAAGATGACGCTCGCGTCTGGCCTCGCAAAATACTGATGGCTCAGTTGGCCCTGCGCTGCCCACCGATCCAGTTTGTCCCGCAAGGGCGTCGAGGACGCAGCATCGGCAAAATGAGGGGCAACTCCTTTGCCTCGAACTTTGCGCATCGCCCGGCAACTACAAGCTAGGCGGTCGATGAACCTTCGGTCTGGCGCTTCGGTTATGGCGGCCAGCGATGACATCAAGGCGACGAATTTTCTGCTCGACAAAGGCATGGAAGTGGTCCTAGTCCCCGATCACCGCGCGCCAACTATCACCCATATGGTGCGGTACAAGATCGGCAGCGCCGACGAGCCCGCCCGGGAAATTCGGCGAACGGGCATTTCCTCGAGCATCTGATTGGCGGCGGCGATCAATCATGCCGCCGGCGAGTTGGACCGCCCGGCGGTCGATATCGGCGGATCGCTGCATGCTTCCAGCTCTCACGCCTGTACCGCCGCGCGGTGTTGCAGCTCGGCGCGCCACATGGCGATGGCGACGGGCCGTGCGCAATGTAATGACATTCGACCGGTTCTGACCCGCTCGGGAAAGGATGGCATTCGAGATGAACTCGCTGGCATTGTCGCTGGCGAGGAGCCGGCCCAATTCCCGGGCAGTCAACTGCCCTCGACCGTGCCGATTAGCGCGCCTTTGCCATGCCGGCGGATTAGCGTGGCCGACCTTACTTCGGCGTGACGCAAGCAATTTCTGCACCAGACGCGCAAGGTATGCCACTCCCTCAAACCGCTCAGCGGCACCTCTAGTCTATGCCGGCATGTAGGCTGCTCCCATCGCGACGGCGTGCGGCAACTCTTCTGGGTCTTGACCCTGTCGGCGATATTATCCGACCGAGGCCAAAAACCTCGCGGCTGTACGCGAACTTACGATGGTGGCGACGCGGTCGATTGGCCAAGGTCCTGTCCGAAGCGCGGTGTTGCGGGCCCAGCGCTAGCCACGCGGTCGGCGATCCTTCTGTCGTGAATTTTACTCATGCTGCCGGCGAGCGCCGCTATGCCCCGGTACGACGATATCACCTTAAGCGGCAAGCGCTTCCCTTAAACTGGCGTTCGATGTCGGACAATGTTGGATCGGCAACATAGCAGAGTCCGATTACTCACGTTGCCGAGACGAGTTTCCTGTTTGGCACGGCATGTGCGATCCCGCAAACGCCTCACAGACTAAAGAGAAGTCATCCGATGATCACCCACCAAAGAATGCGCTCACATTGATTCACTCAAGATGACGCTCGCGTCAGGTCTCGCAAAATACTGATGGCTCAGCTGGCCCTGCGCTGCCCACGCATCCATTTTGTCCCGCAAGTGCGTCGAGGACGCAGCATCGGCGAAATGAGGGGCAACTCACACTTCGCCTCGAACTTTGCCCATCGCCGGTAACGTGGAACTTCGGTCTGGCTGGGTGCACAAGGCCACATTTTGCGACGGCGCTGACCTTCGCGACCACCGCTTCGGTTCTGGCGGTCACCAATGACAGAGCCGGTCGATCGCAGCCCGGGCCAGCTTCTCTCCGGAATGAGCGTCAACGAGCGCGACTCTGCGGCAGGCAAAATGTCAGGTTCACTACAACCTATATCTGAGCACCGTCGAGGTTTTCAAAGCAAACGGCGCTTATTGGGCGCTGAGGTGTTGGCACGGCCTTTGCAAATTGGAGGTGGCAACATCGAGCGAGGTGTTTCGCCTTGTTGCCGGACAGCGAAGTCAAAGCTTCGGAAGGTTTCAGCGGGAAGGAACTCAAAGGATAATTGCGTTCTCTCTGCCGGCAAGGATGAAGAGAACGAGCACGGTAGCATACGCGGTTGATTACGTTGGCGTAATTTACTGCACAATTTTTCTTGTCTTTTGGTTACCCATCTCTCGATGAGAGCATAAACAGAAGAGAAAACAATGAGTGCTGAAGGTAAAAAGAGACGCGGTGTATCTGGCCTCTCAAATGCGCGGAATATTGCATTCCGCTATGGTGGTAGGCCTTCAAACTACAGTTTGGCGATAGGGCACACGACTCATCCGCGTCTGGGCGGTTCGCTGTTCCTCAACGCTATGATCCTGGGGCAAATGCTGCCAGGATTTAACCCAAGTGAACGTATGTTGAAGGCTGCGGACGCTTGTATTGAGGTATGCCCCGCTCTTGGTGCGCCTTTCCACTGAAAGAAGCCGAGAAACCGCAAATGACTTGGCAGATGGTATGAACCCAATTGTAGGCGGGCTGTGCCGCCCTTCGTCTTTGGCATCGTCCGTCTTGTACTCCCAGAAATGGAACAGTGATTGGCTTCCATAACAACAACATCGGACCGTCCGGCGTCGAGATAGCCTGCCTGGCGCCTCGCAATCGCCGTATCGACGTCGGCGGTGAAATAGCTCTCCTCGCCAAAGAGATCGAGGAGGATCTGGCGGGGATAGATCGCAAACAGCGCGAACTTCGGTGGCATCAACTGTCCCGTGCAGCCATGCCTCCATTCGGCCCGCGGCGCGGCGCGTAGGTTGTTGAACAGCGACAGCCATTCCTTCTACCCGTTCCTTGGTCGCTAGCGTCAACTATGCGCTCTCTCGGCCTCGAGCTCGCGGCGGCAGGTATTGCCGATTGCGCCACGGCGCCGCCTGCCTTGGGCAACTGGGCGAACCCGTTGCGCGACTTCACCCGATGTTCTCGATTAGCGAGGGTGAGAGAGCGGCCACATCGTCGCCGGTTCATGATGGCGCGCAGGTCTTCCCGGCTTGCGCTCATCGGCGATTTGTCTTTGCGGCGTGGTGACGCCGCCGTCCGGCGACGATGTCGAAAGTGTCTGGACTGCCGTTTTTGGGACCAACAGCGACTGGAGGATGCTGCGCCGGCGGATGGACGGCACGACATCGGATATGTCCGGCGCCCGCTTGCCGTCTCGCACGTCGAAAGGTGACAAGGTGAGCTCGCCAACGCCAATATAAGCGAGTTGCATGTGATGGACTCCGCCTCCGTCCGAACCTCTGCCAGACCGCCGAGGGAGCCGGTTGCGCCAAGTAGCGCAGGTTATCCGTCAGGCCACTGAGGGATGCCGAGACTGCTGATGGCTTCGGCATCCAAGATGTGACCTTCACTGTGGGCCCCTGCGGCGTAGACGCAGAGCGGAAGAGCGCCACGTAATACCTGCGCTTGGGCAAGCCCATATCCACTGTTCGGTTTGTCTCCTAATGAGACCACCAACCAGACTAAAGCCTTGAGCAATTCGACCTTTCAAATTCGGGGATGGTCTACTAGCTGTCTGGCGGAGGCCCTATAAGGAACCCGCAGGTGCGGAATAGACCGACACCCGCCCGACAACTCATCCGCCGCGTTTAAGAGGAACCCGGTATGCCCCTATGCCTACCGATGATCCGCCACCTGAAATCCCCGGACCTGTTTGGCGCCATCGATCGCTTGCCGGCGCTTGGCGCGCCGGCTAGCGAGCGCACATTCGAAGTCATCAATCCATCGAGCGGCGAAGTGCTGGCGGTGCTTCCCGACATGGGTGTGGAAGAAACGCGCGCTGCGATCGAGAAGGCTTACCTGGCGCAGCCAGGATGGGCGGGGCTGGCCGCCCGAGAACGCAGTGACGCTTTGTGGCGTTGGCATCAGCTGATCATTGACCACACCGACGATCTTGCCGCGATACTCACTGCAGAGATGGGCAAGCCCGTTGCCGAAGCCAAGTCGGAGGTTTCGCACGCGGCCGCGTATCTGCAATGGTACGCCGAAGAGGCCAATCGCATCTATGGCGAGACGATCCCCGCGCCGTCGACAGACCGTCGCATGCTGGTGATCAAGCAGCCGATCGGTGTGGTCGGCACGATTACGCCTTGGAATTTCCCGGCGTCGATGGTGGCGCGCAAGATCTCGCCAGCCCTGGCGGCGGGCTGCGCGATCGTGCTTAAGCCTGCTGAACAGACGCCGCTTGTGGCAGGTGCAATGTTCGCCCTCGCGCACCAGGCCGGCTTTCCCGAAGGCGTCGTCAACCTAGTTTATGCATCTGAAGGTGATGACGTCGGACGCGAACTTTGCTCTAATCCCAAGGTTCGAAAGATCAGCTTCACAGGCTCGACCGAGGTTGGCCGGCTGCTCATGCGCCAGTGCTCGGACCAGATCAAGAAGGTCAGTCTCGAGCTCGGCGGCAATGCCCCTTTCATCGTCTTCGACGACGCCGACATCGACGCTGCGGTTGACGGCGCGATCCAGGCGAAGTTCCGCAACGCCGGCCAGACTTGCGTTTCAGCGAACCGGCTTTACGTCCAATCGAGCGTTCACGATGAATTCGTCGAAAAGTTCGTGGAGAAAGCCCGGTCCTTGTCGGTCGGCGACGGCTTCGCTCCGGCAGTGGACGTCGGACCGCTCATCGACTTGCATGCTTTGGCCAAGATCGAGTCCCACATCGCAGATGCCGTTGCCAAGGGTGGGACAATTCGATGCGGGGGCGAACGTATTGGCAAGGATGGGACCTTCTTCAAACCGACAGTCCTCACTGAAATTTCCAGCAGCATGGCGGTTGCGCAAGAGGAGACTTTCGGGCCACTGGCTCCGATCATTCAATTCACCGATGCGGATCAGGTAGTGCGTGAGGCCAACGACACGATCTACGGCCTCGCCGCCTATTTCTATGCCTCCAATCTGAAGCGTGTCTGGCGCGTTGCCGAGGCGTTGGAATACGGCATGGTTGGCATCAACACGGGGCGTATGTCTTCGGAAGCGGCGCCCTTTGGTGGCATCAAGCAGTCCGGCATTGGGCGAGAGGGTTCCCGCCACGGGCTCGAAGACTACCTCGAAATGAAATACCTCTGCATGGGCGGCATCTGATCTCTATGGGATGGGCCGCCTCAGGCGCAGAATGAACCAAAGGGATGATCGAACGCTTTGGCGAACCTTCTTCCGGCTGGTTTCGGGTCGTTCACCGCGCCCCTGGCCTGCGCGCCTTAAGTGAGATCTAGACGCCGTGCTACGTGAACCGCCTCTACAGCGACGAGGCAAGGTGCCACAAGCGGACGGCAGGTTGCGCATCCTGATCCAAGCGCGGCACGTCTCGCCAGGCTTGTGGTTCGCTGGGAACTAGAGACGCATTGTCCATCAGCTGCGTTGACGCAGCGAAGTCGGCAGCCGACGGCGCAGGGCGTCGGCACGGCGAGCGGTGCGCCCGACACGTTTACGCCGCAACCTCCTTATTGCCGCACGGCCAACTGGGCGCCCTTCGCGCATCGCTCTCAATCGGTACAGTCGCCGGCATTCTCGCCTGGAGAAGATCAGTGACACAAGCCGTGCTCAGGCCGTGCATGCACGAAAGACATCGAGGGTTGATATCCAATGATCACAGCGCATCTGCTCGACATGGACGGAGTCCTGGTCCGCGGCGGCCAACCGATTGCTGGCTCGGTCGGCTATGTGGCCGGGCTAATCGCCACGGGTGAGCCGTTTCAGATCTTCACCAACAACTCGCGCTTCACACCCGAAGATCATGCCGAGCGTCTAAGAGCGGTTGGCTTCGCCGTGCAGCCAGAGCACATCTACACATCGGCGCTCGCCACTGCGCGGTTCATGGAACTGCAAAAGCCCGGATCATCTGCCTATGTCATCGGCGACCACGGTCTGGTTGAGGCTCTGCGGCAGGCAGGCTGCCGGATAACGGAGTTTTCGCCCGAGTTCGTGGTCCTCGGGGATACAATTTCGTACCACTATGAGCAGATCGCAACTGGCGCCGAGCTTGTGGCGAAGGGAGCGCGTTTTCTCGCCACCAATCCAGATGCGACTGGCCCGACCGAACGAGGCTCCCATCCGGCGTGCGGGGCAGTCGCAGCACTAATAGAGAAGGCCACCGGCCGTCAGCCCTATTTCGTCGGGAAGCCGAACCCGTTCATGATGCGCAATGCGCTCGACCGGCTGGGAGTGCGAGCTGTCGATACCATCATGGTCGGGGACCGCATGGATACCGACGTGCTCGCAGGGCTGGAATCGGGCCTGAAAACAGCCCTTGTGCTTACTGGAGTGACCAAACTGGCTGACATAGAGCGGTTTCCATTCAGACCGGATTACGTGGTCGATTGCCTTGCGGATCTGGGCCAGATCATCTGAACCAACAAGCCGAAGGCACCCCGACACCAAGCCTGAACGTGCTCCCTCTACGTTCCGGGCCGTCAACCCAGCGCAATCTGGTGGAAAGCTGGCCGCAAAAGAAGTGATAAGCATGACAAGTTAGTCGAACTACACCCACGTAGCCATGCCGGCGGTCTGCCGTTGCTGGGAAGAACTGGCTCGGCCGCTGCGTATAGCGTATACCCGACGCGGCAGCTTTTTTCTCCGTTGCGTACTCGACATTGTCACCTGTGGAACATTCGAACGTGCCTCTCGGCATCGACTGACGGGTTGAACCAGAGCGCACCTGTAAGGTCTTTCCCCGCCAAGTGGGACCGGGCGAACTGACGTTCTGGATCCGAACTGTTCGCCGGCTGATGTACGGGGCGGACCGTCACTTTTCAAAAAAGGAAATCCCTGTACCCTCCATGCATGAGGGCGCGGCCACGAGAGACAGCGCGGCGAATGCGGTCGCGCAGATGATCGCGAGGATCCCTCCAGTCGGCATGGACGCGCTGTTGACCAATCAGCGCTTCGGCGAGCTCGCGATGTGACGCCCCAGCAAGTGAGCCGTCGAGCGCACGAAGAACGAAGGTCAAACGAGGACCCCGCTTTTCTGGCGGGAATAAGCGGGCAGGAAGCTGTTGACCCACATTTAGACGATTGAGGGACTCGATCGCCCTAAGACGGTGCTTCGAAAGGGTCTCGGGCCAGATGGCCTCGGTACGGAGGCAAACGGGGTGCAAGATATCCGCGCCAGAGACGGCGAGTTGGAGCGTGTGCTTGGTATCCCGAAGAAGAACATGCTGGCCCTTGTCGGGGGCTAGCAGAACCGTCGAACGGCACGGCAATGCCGAGAGCTCGAACGGCGCTGTGCCCGACCACGCGGACAGCTGTTCTGCAATGACCGGCAGCACATGAGCGCACCATAGCGGAGACCAGAATACGACCGAATTGCGCCCATGAGACTCGGCGAAACAGAACACCCCAGCGTGACAGTTCGCAGGCCACGGTGACCACATTGAGAAAAGGTCGGTACGACAAAGTATTGGCCTGCCGGCTTGCTGTGGTCACATCAGGCTGGAATGCTGGATTCCGGCGTAAGAACTCCCAGGCCCATTCGCGCGGCGTCAGAGCTGAGGTGTAATCGTATGATCTTTCATCGCGCCAATCAGCCCCATCGGCGCCATTCACGAGAACTGCAGGCATCATTTTGCTCCCCTGCCAGCCCCCAGGCAGGTCGAAACATCATGCCGGTTGGCAAAGCACCGGCGCAGGGGCCACCAGACCTCGACGAATGCGTTTCGTCGAAGCTGTTGCGGTCGGCACCGTTCAGGGCCGAACACGCCGGCAAATAGCGGCGACATGACCGAACCAGCGCAGCCAGCACGGCCCGAGCTGGCCAAGTGAGTTGGCTCGCCGCCAGTGGCCGGTTCCTGCGCCGCATTCCTGACGTTCCTTGAAGACCGCGTGCCGCAGCGGTGGGTTTCTAGTTGATTGTGCGCAGGTCGTCGTAGCGCCAGCGATATAAGCTTGGCCATGGAGGTCTCCTGGGGGAAGTTCCCCGCCATTGGAGACCAAGATTCACGCTAGGGCATCCTGTATAGTTGTACAGGTGAAGGCGACTGCTCAGAGGACCGAAAAACAGACCGGCGAGGCCCGCAATCGCTTCTTGGGTGGTGCTCACGCCGGGGTTTTCAGAGCGCTGTGGAATGCAGCGGCTGAGCTTCGCTTGCCCCTGGATGCCGCTGATTTCCGAGGCAGACTTGTCCCCACTGCCCTTGGTCCGGGTGTACTGTCAAGCGAAGTAAGGATTCGGCTCCTTGGGCGAAACGAAGACTGATCTCATCTGCTTGCGGTTTCGTGGTCTCGAGGCCGTCGCAAGGCCGGAGTGACGCTTTTCGCGACGTCGGGAGCTGTGACCGCGGATGGTGATCACCGAAGCGGGCGAGCAAGGCGTTTGCTGTCACGCAATCGCGAAACACAGCTGCGCGCCCACCGAGCGGTCGGAGGTGGGCCTATGCCAAGGGCGTCGTTCTCCATTTCTGCGCAAGTACGCAACCTCATTGTGTGACTTAAGATAAATCTTCGTGAAAATGGATGCGCCTCTCGGCGGGTTTTATCAGCCTTCTGCATTTCTGAAACAATATTTTTGCAGAGATTTACCAGAATTTTATCCAAGTAATGAGTATTCTTGGAATCAAGCTGCACGTTCCATCTAGGAACCATACTGCACCTTCTTTAGGTGCCCCTAACTTTAAGTTTTTAGAAACAAGGCATCTGCTTATGCACATCTTAGAAACGCCACACCTATTCCTGAGGCCGCCGTCGCATAGCGACGAGCTTCTTTTGCATGGCCTTCGTAGCGATCCGTTCGTGGTTAACGCCAGGGGTGGACTCGCTCCGACGATTGAGCAGTCGAAAGCTGCACTATTTGAGTTCATTAATCATTGGCAGAACAATCGTTTCGGCTTATGGATGCTGTTCGTCAAAGATCCAGACCAAGGCAACAAATTCGCTGGCTACTGTGGGTTGGCTCGCAGCGGCCTGTACCTTCCAGAAGATCCGAATAATGTTGAAATAGTAACTTGTCTCAACCTTGCGGCTTCGGGAAAGGGGATAGCAGTCGAGGCCGGCAGGGCGGTTGTCCAATTTGCTTTTGAATATTTAAAACTGGAGAAAGTGACTTCATTCGTTCGACCAACGAACATACGTTCGCTTCGTAAGAACATTAAGATAGGATTTTTCTATGTTCGCGACCGTATACATGACAACAATACAATGAGATATTTAGAGGTTTACCCAGAAACAGCCGTAAAAGCTGATCAATTACTTTTTTTCGATGACGCAAAATAGACTTTATGCCGAACAGTAGCGCTGCGACCGAGTCGGCATTTCGGTGTTCGCTTAACCTCGAAGGACTTGGGAACGTGCTTCATACCGACGTGTCCGCGGGCAAGCCGTTGCGAAGAACGGGTTGAATGGGATTGAGTGCTCCCGTGCAGCCTGGGCCGGCCTCTGGACCTTTTCAGCCAATGCCGGCGCTGAGCGCACCAGACCTCGATAGAGGCATTTCGTCGAACCGTGTGCCATCGGCACTGTCGAGAGTAGAAGGCGCGCGCACCACGCATCCAGGCCGTCGCATCCGCATAGCGGCAGCCACCCCGGCCTGTGCAGGCCAACGCAATTGATTTCAAGTCCGTGATCGGCTCGTGAGACCCGTGCCAGATTTTCCTTGAGGGGCAGTGGGCGCCGCGGTGGATTGCACGCTGGTTATGGGCAAGTTGTCATAGCGCTAGCGCTATAAGGTCAGTGATCGGGAGGTCTCCTGGGGGAATTTTCTCTCATGGACTCTACCGCCCCTCCTGAACCCGCGTATCGCATATCGGACGGCGGCCCGACATCACCCCAACCTGCCTTGGCGACCAGTCCACTGCATTCGCCCGAACAGCTTGCTGGCTTGATCGACAGACTTCAAGAATCCAATCAAGGGGACGGTGCAGGCCGAGATTGCGGTAGAGCTTGGGCAACCCTCAGATCGCCCAAGCGGCGTCCAATTCCTTGCCTGGCTCCGGTTTTTGCCGCCGGCGGGGTCTAAACCCACAGGTGGCAGCCGGTCTTCGTCGCTCACTCGTCCATCGCATCATGGTGGCCGCCATTGACTCGCATACGCGAAGCCTTCCGGAGCGAAGATGTCGGCGGCCAACCAAATTCCTTGTGAGCTGCACGGTGTCAGCTATCGGGCCTGAGTTGATCCGGTGATTACGCGGTGCACTCGTTGTCGCATTCGCGACGATGTCTGACATCTGACACGGCGCTGTCAGAGCGATCGCATTGTTCCGTAAGGGCTTCCGAGTTGGCACGAGAGCTGCGGTCCTATGTGCAGGAGCACTGCGACGCCACCGGTTGGGAAGAACTCATCCATGATCACGCTTTTCGAACATGCGGACACCGCCGCAAACATTGGGCCGTCTCGAGCGGACGAGAGCCCTTCCGCTTTCATTTCTCAGGTCTTTCGGTCATGAGCGAATTCGATTTTCGCCCAACGCTGAATGCGCCCGACGATGACCCCCATCTTTGGCTCGAAGATGTAGAAGGCGAACGGGCACTTGCGTGGACCGCCAGCCAGTCGGCAAAGACCCTGAAGCACTTCGCGGGAACGCAGTTCGAGCGCGACCGGGCGGCGCTTAGAGTGATGTTCGACCGTTTCGACAGGATTCCGCTCGTCACGCGCCGCGGTCAGTACCTCTATAATTTCTGGCAAGATGCCGGAAACCCGCGCGGGTTGTGGCGCCGGACCACCCTTGCCGCTTACATGAATGCGGATCCCCAGTGGGAGCTACTGGTCGATCTGGACGCCCTGGCCGCTAGCGACGGAGAAGACTGGGTCTGGGGCGGCGCGTCGATCGAGCCTGAGACGCGCGAAAGAGCCGTCTTGCGCCTGTCGCGCGGGGGCAGCGACGCGGTCGTGCATCGCGAATTCGACCTTAGCTCTTTGAGCATTGTCGCCGACGGGTTCAATCTCCCAGAGGCCAAGGGCGGGATAAATTGGCTCGACCCTGACACGCTTCTGCTTTTCAGTGCGCTTGGTCATGACATGGCCACCCGTTCCGGCTTCGCGCGGGCCGTGCGGTTGTGGAAGCGTGGCGCCGATCCCCTCACCGCGCCGGTAATCTTCAAGACGGGTTCCGAATCCCTAAGCGTGTCTGGTCATCTGGACCGCACGGTCGAGAACGAGCGCCTTTGGTTCATCGAGAATACTGGCTTCTTCAAGCAGATAGTCCAAATCGGCGACAGGAGCGGGCCGAAGCTTGAGATCAACCTTCCTCGGGATGCCTGGTGGGCCAGCTTCGGTGATTGGCTGGCGGTAAAGCCGCGCAAGCCCTGGACAGTGAGAGGGACCACCCATCCCGCGGACGCGCTGATCGGCATCTCGCTTTCTTCTTTCATCGGTGGCGAACGCCGTTTCAGCACCCTGTTTGAACCGGGCGAGAGGCGCTGTCTGCAGTCATTCTTCTGGAATGACGGGAAGCTCATTGTCGCCTACCTCGAGAACCTCGCTCCGCGTTTCGAGGTGTTCACCCCGGGTCGCCAGGAATGGACGCGCCGAGCCCTGGACACGGTGCCCGCGCAAGGGACCGTCCACCTCTGGTCCCTCGATGCGGCAGATCACGAGACCAATGGAGAGGTCCTCGTTTCGGCTCAGGACCCGATCACACCGTCGCAACTGCTCCTACTCGATCTCAATGATGCGCCGCCTCTTGGCGCTCCAGTGGTCCTGAAGCGCAGCCCGGAGAATTTCGACGCATCCGGACTGGTGGTCACGCGCCACGAGGCAGTCTCGATCGATGATGAATTGATTCCCTATATGCAGGTCGGTCCGGCGAACGGGAACGGAGATGCCCCGGTTCACCTTTCCGCGTATGGCGGGTTCGGCATATCGCTCCTGCCCCACTACAACTCCTCGCTCGGCAAGCTGTGGCTCGAACGCGGCGGCACGTGTGTGGTGGCAAATATCCGCGGGGGCGGCGAGTTCGGCACCCGCTGGCACGATGCCGGACGGAGGGAGGGCAAGCGTCTCGCCCATGACGATTTCGCTGCCGTAGCAGCCGACCTCGTACGAAGGGGCATCACACTACCGAGGCGGATTGCCGCTGAGGGCGGCTCGAATGGCGGCCTGCTGATCGCCAACATGCTTACTCGCTATCCCGAGCATTTCGGCGCGCTGTTCTGCACGGTTCCGCTTATCGACATGCGCCGCTACACCAAGCTCCTGGCCGGCGCGAGCTGGATCGACGAATATGGCGATCCGGACAAGGCTGAGGATTGGGCTTTCCTGAAGGAAATCTCCGCCTATCACGCCGCCACGCCGGGACAGCCCTATCCGCCGATCCTGCTCGCCACCACGAAGCGTGACGACCGCGTTCACCCGGGCCACGCGCGCAAGATGGCCGCAAAGCTGCAGGCCCTCGGCTATCCGGCTTATTTCTACGAGCCCGTCGCAGGCGGGCACGGGCACGGTAAAGACAATCGGGAGCGCGCTGGATTCATTAGTCTTGGCATCAATTTCCTTCGCAGCGCGATCGGCTGGCACGCCGATAGCTTTCACAAAGGATCGGGAGCTCGGGGAGAGCGAACTTCGGATGACTGAGTACAGGTCGAGGGGTGCGGCAAAGGTGCAAAATAATGCGAGCACGGTTTGCGCAAATGCGCCCCCGTACGCTGTCGACCTCAATCAATACTGCAGGACTATCGCAGTCTACCATTTTCTGAAGAGCAAGGAGCAATATCATGGGATCAAATAAATGAAACTGGCGCAGGGAGTAGTAACGGCCGTTGTCCTGATGCTGCTGGCACAGCAGGTTGTCGCGACGAGTCATCCACAAGTACCTGCGCCTCCCCGCCTCCCCCGTCCCGTTGCGCTTACCCGTGCCCGTCTACGACACCAATCTAGGAGTCAAGCTCTTGGCATATCCGCCTGCGCTCCTCGGGGGACCACATTCGGCTAGGTTAATACGGTGCCTATCCGGTTGCTTCTGCGGGACCAGCCCGGGCGGGCACAGCTACGGCAGGAATCCGACCCGGGCGCGTTCATTGGCTTAGGCGACATTTTGCTTGGCGGCGCGATCGGCTGGCACGCCGGTAACGTGTATGGACGACCGGGAGCACGACGAAAGCAAGCACGAACGAAGGAGCACAGGTCGAGGACTGCGACAAAAGCAATAACGCGATCACAGTTGGTCAGAATGCGCGCACAGCTCCATCTATCTTAATCAAATAGACTAGTTGCATGATAATTCGTTAGTTCTGAAGAGCAAGAGATATCAGTCAACAAAGCGAATGAACCTGCGCGGGCAGCAACAGCGGCTGTCGTCCTGATGCTGATCGGACAGCAGGCGGTCGCGTCAGACCTTCCAGAACCGTGCGGCCCCGACGAGGGTCCTTCGGTCGCGGAATGGCCAAGCCCTGGCAGATCCGCCTGCGCGCTTTGGGGGTCATCACTGGGGATTCGGGCTACGTCAATGGGGTGTCTGGCTCCGGTCTTTCCTATTCGAACACGGTGACGCCTGAACTCGATATTCTCGGACAACGTCGCCGCCGAACCCATACTCGGCGCCACCTTTGCCAACATCAATGGCCAAGGCTCGATGGGGCTAGGCAAGGTTGGTAAGGTTTGGCTGCTGCCGCCCACGCTCACATTCCAGTATCATTTTACCGATTTCGGCGCCTTCAAGCCCTATGTCGGCGCCGGCGTGAACTATACGATCCTTTATCAAGGCCGGCAGCGCCGATGATCTCAAGGTCAAGAACACCTTCGGCACCGCGCTGCAGGTCGGGTTCGACTACAAGCTCGACCAGCACTGGGGCGTCAACTTCGACGTGAAGAAGCTTTTCCTGAAGCCGGACTTCGAAGTCACCGTGGCCGGTAACAGCCAGACGGGCAAGGCGGAGCTCGATCCCTGGCTGATCGGCGCAGGTGTCACGTACCGATGATACCGCGGCCTCGTGAGCGCTTTGAGCCAACGGGCCCCCTCAGGCGCCCGTTAGCGTTCCCCCTTCCTCGGGTTAGTTTCAGTTTCCCGTGACGACTTCTGCAGAACGCCCAGCACAAGGACGCCTGTCGAGGTACGCGATCAGCATGCGTCGCGCCCACCTTTGATCAGAACGTCGTAACCTCGACTGTAACGTCGTAGCGCTGGTTCTCTCAGTCACCTTGCCCGCGAGCCCCGCCGAACACTCATCGGCAAAGGGCTGGCGGCGATAGCTGGTCGCCCCGGGGGAGATCGGACCTCCAGTGAGAGCCAGTGAGCGCCGTCAGGCGCTGGCTCCTAGTAATTACATGAACCGCCACTTCAGGCCTGTTTGTCGGGCCGTACCAGATCCATGTGGCTGACGCCGAGCGCCAACGCCAGTTCATAGATCGTGATGATCGTCGGATTTCTTCGGCCCTTCTCCAAACCGCTGATGTACTGCTGGCTGAAGCCGGAAATGTCGGCAAGCTGCTCCTGGGTCAGACGCTTCCTTTGCCTGATCCGCTGCACATTCCGTCCGATCAACTTGCGCATATCCATGCACGCAAGCCACCGGATCAGGCGACTTGAGTTTATCAACTATAATATGTAATTCACATTTTGCCGGGAGAGAAGTCGCCGAGGCGATCATCTGGAGCTAGGATCAGCAATGTTACAGCCTAAATCGGACATGGCGATTACCGACGAAGTGCCCTGGTCAGACGGCATCACAGCCTACGACAAGGAGCACTTTACAACCTACATGAGGCTCCTCGATGCATCCGGCGACGATGCTAGCGAAGAGGAAATGGCACATCTGATCCTCGGCATTGATCCGAGACGAGAACCGGAGCGTGCGAGGAAGGCTGTTCGCAGTCATCTCGACCGTGCAAACTGGGTGATGACAAGCGGGTACAAGGAATTGTTCGACAGCTGAGAAATTGCGCAGTGCTCGCCCAGTGGCCGCCACTGCTTCGGCTACAGCCCCCTCCTCGGCGCCTGATGAGGCATCCAGGAACGGCCAACGGCAGCCTCAATTCGGTTCATGGGCATCGGTTTTGGCCGGTTGGGGGTCTGATGCGACAAAAGGAATCGCGTTCCGTTTGGATGGGCAGTAGCCACAGCAGCACGTCATCGAGTGCCGCTCCTCCCACGAGTAACAACTGTGTAGGTTTTCGGCGAAGCTGGATGTTCAAATACCGGGCGCCCGCCACGGTTGACGCTTGACGTCAGCAGTATGGGGCGAGCTATTCTCATAGCCATGCAACGCGGACTAGCGTCGGAACGAGACGCCGACTGAGCCCTTTGAGTGCAAAGTGTGACGGGAATATACGACTGCATCGCGCCTGACTGCGCCGGGCGGCAAAGGGACTCAGCATCCCTTCGCCGCTGTTAAAATGCTGCGACCGATGACCCGAGCACAGCGGACCAAAGAGCTACTCAGAGGATCGAGCTCCCTTGGGACCCCAAAAGGGCTATGGCTTGATTTTGCGTGCGCACGCCCAGCTTCTTCTTGGCATTCTCCAAATGGAATGCGATGGTGCGCGGCTTAATGCCCAAGATGCGGCCGGTTACCCAGGCCGAATTGCCGCGCGCTGCCGACCGCAGGCACATATATTCGCGCGATGTCAGCAAGATCCCATCCACGGTTCGATCGCCCGGCAGTTTGCGGCGAACGCAGCGATGAAAGCAGGTGGCCATCAGCTGAAGAGCTTGTTCGTACCGCTCGATGACCCGAAGAAATACTGGACGAGGCTCATCGGCGGCGAACGTAACCGCGGCAGTGCGGCCTCGTAGATCGACGATTGGGATCGTCAATCCGCAGCGGATGCTGAATCGGGCCGCCTCATCAAATAGCTGCTGTTGAGCCGGCGACATCTTACCGCCCCACAAATCCGATCCCCATTGAAACGGGCGGCCGCCATTTCGAGCACGCAAGATGACAGGATCGAGCTTCTCATACTGATTTTCCAGATACTGCATGGCCCAGCGAGGTGGGTAATTCGAAATTAGCCTTGGCTTGCCGGAAGGCAGTGATGGCAAAGACAGGTACGCAAAAGAGAGTAGGTCAAATCTTGCCGCCGCCTCAGCCAAGGCTTCCCGGAAATCTGCTTCATCGACACTCTGTGACAGTCTTTCAAGGAATGTCTCGAAAACAAGTGGCATGTCCCTCGTCATAGTCGCGCTCGCTTCTTCCTCTTTCTGCACGCCTCCCGGCCGCCGCGTGCATGGCCGGACAACTGTCATTGACTTCGCAGGCGTCTCGGAGCTGATCAGCAGATATGGCCACACTGGGTTTGAGGTGTGAGAATTCACCGCCGCGATTGTTCTGCTGCAATCGATGATTGAGGACGATATCTTCGGCGTGGCCGCTCCGTTGAATGGTGGGGATGGCGCGCTGCAATGGTGTAAAGTCGCGTCTAAGTTTCGATCTGCATCCTAATACGCAAATCATCTTTGAACGCCTGATTTCCGGCCGCCCTTAATGATGGTGATGGGGTGAATCAAAAAGGGCGCCCTGCCGGCGGGGAGGTACACCGGCAGGGCGCGCCGCACAAAGGCCCTGGTTGTTGGGGGACAGGACAGTGGCGGCAGAACTGGTCGGTTACAACTTGCGAGTAAAGTGGTCCGGAGCATGCTCAGGATCAGATGTCTTGAATTCAACTATTTGGTTTGCTCGGCGCAACAGAATGCAGTCAAGCCAGCATCACCCAAGGACGGCCCCTGACGCAGCCGGATCTTTACGACTGGTCCGTGCAGAGTTTTCATGGGATGATATGACAGCATTCTGGCACATGGTCACGCCAGTGCTCAATCCCGTCGCCTTTGGAAGATCATACGGCACCCTCAGCCTTCAGCGCGCGATATGTGGCATCGACTGATTTCGCGGTCGCACCGACGATGATGTCGATCTCTTTTCGGGTAATGATCAGAGGTGGCGCATAGCCGAGGATGTCGCCATGCGGCATGGCCCGTCCGATCACACCATTTTCAAACAGAGCAGCTGCAGTGCGCACCCCGACCTGAAGGTCAGGATCGAATGGTATCCTTTGTTTCGGGTCCCGCATCATCTCTACCGCGGATAGGATACCCACTCCGCGAACTTCGCCGACGATGGGATGTCCCGCCAGTTCGGCTTTCATGCGGGCCTGCCAGTACGGTCCGACATCCTTCACATGTTCCAGGATGTTTCTTTCTTTTAGCAGTCGAATATTGGCAAGCGCGGCCGCAGCACAAAGCGTGTGACCGGAATATGTCCATCCATGGCCAAGTGCGCCGTGCTTCTCAGTTCCTTGTTCCAAAACCGACCAGACTCGGTCGCCAATGATCGACCCGGAGATGGGGAGGTAGGCGGAACTCAGCCCCTTGGCGATGGTCACGAAATCCGGACGCATGTTATACAGGTGAGAACCGAACTTCTCGCCGGTCCGCCCGAAGCCGCAGACCACTTCATCAGCGATCAGAAGGATATCGTACTTATCGAGCACCGCTTGAATGGCCGTCCAGTACCCTGTGGGGGGCGGCACAATACCTCCTGTCCCAAGTACCGGCTCTCCGATAAAGGCTGCAACCGTTTCTGGTCCTTCAGCCAGGATCAAGGCTTCAAGCTCATCGGCACAGCGCCGGGAGAAAGCTTCCTCGCTCTCCTCGATGCGCGCCTGGCGGTAGTAGTGTGGCGTGGTGGTATGGCGCACCAAATCCAGAGGCAGGTCGAAGAAATTGTGAAAAAACGGAAGGCCGGTCAGGCTACCGGTGACCAGCCCAGATCCGTGATAGCCGCGATTTCGCGAGATGATCTTTTTCTTTTCGGGCCGGGCGAGGATATTATTATAGTACCAGACCAGCTTGATGTTGGTTTCGTTAGCGTCGGAACCAGAGAGGCCAAAATAGACCCTTCGCATGTTCTGACCGAAATACTCGACCACGGCCTCTGCCAAAAGGGCGACCGGCTCCGTACCTTGGCTGGCATAGACGTGTGCGAACGGCAATTCGTGCGCTTGCCTGGCAATAGCCTCGGCGATCTCCGTGCATCCATAACCCATATTCACGCAGTAGAGGCCTCCGAAACCGTCGAGGCTCCTTCGGCCTTCGGTGTCCCAGATATAAACGCCTTCCGCACCGGCCATGATCCTATTTGGCGTTTCGCCTCGGCTGTGCTTGGCCAGATGCGTAGAAGGATGAAAGACGAAGCTTCTATCCTTCTCCCGGAGTTGCTCGGTTCCCAGATTGCTCAAGCGCATGTCCCTCTCCTCGCGATACAATGGCGGGGGCATTTGGCCGGCCAGCTCATTGGCAAGCAGTATACCGGAAACACCGCTGGAATTTCGCGGGAATGGATGTTTTTTGCAGACGAATTCGCGGAATCGGGATCAGATGCCGTGGAAATCAACTGAGCTGGTGTACCTTTGCCTGGACTGGGCCCGTTTGGACCGGACAGTCGGCTAATGTGGGAGGCTTAGATATACTCAAGCACAGGCGGCTGACGAATATCGACGGATTGAATTGCAGCGGCTGCGGTGGGATCTGACGAATCTTTGGAGTTCAGAAGTGCGGGGCTTGAAGAGCACGTTCGCGACCTCGAGCGGCTTCCCGGCCGCAAGACCATGCAAGTGGAGATCCTCAAGGACGCGCTGGCCGGGTCGGACTCAAAATAAACCGACTTGCGGCGCTTGTTGCAGCCGAGGGACAGTTCCCGATGAAGGCCGTTGCCGAGACCCGCGGTGGCGCGGCCCATCTCCATGACAAGGGTGCGTCGCCCGGTGAAGCCGCGCGGGCCTTACCGCAAACGCGTCCGCGGCTCCAGGACCCACTCTAGAGATTTCTTGCGTATATGTCTGGTCGGGCTCGCCAAGGCTCGACACCGGTGTCTTCACACCAATAGACTTTCCCGTCGCTGAGCCAGAAATGGCTTAGGCATCCTTTGGTTCTCCAAACGGAGGGATGCAACGTTGGCCGGCCCTCCACGCTCACCTCAATGCGCCACCTGGGGTTATGTGGCGCGTGGGTTGGCAATGAAACCACATCGCCACACCCACAGGGACACCTAAAGAGTGCCCAGTATGGTCGGCCTTTATGCACGACGCTTATGAACTGTCCCGGCCGAACCGCGTCATTCGGCGGCGTTTTTTCAACCACATCATTGCGAGCGAAAGATACGTCCGCGAGCGATGCCTCAGAAGGAACTCGGTCCGCCGGTGTTTTTGGACCACGTGGACCGAGAATGATTTCCTCTGCCCACCGTAGGAAACTTAACAACCAAGACCACATGCGAATCAACACAGCTTGCCGAGTGACGGCATACCGAGCCGGTAGCCATTCTCGCGTGCGAGCAATAAACCGTCTGGACCGCAGCAAAAACAACCAGCGTTGTCTTTTGGCATATTGCTGTAAATTACCATGTGCACGAAATCGTACCATATATTGTCGCGGCGAATGTCGCTCGCAAGCCGCCGATAGGGGCGCACCAGATCAAACAAGGTCGCTACGGCCATGTCGGCGGTCGCACTGGTGAAGGGACCTACTCCGGGCGCCCGCTCCCCGCCCCCGATCAGATAATACTCTTCCCGGAGCGTCTCTGGATCCAGCTCCGCCAGCTCCGGACGCGCCTTCAGTGCACTCTCGTAATCGAGCTTTTCCTCGGTGACGACGCCTTGGCATCTTAAGCACCCACCAGATTCGGGAAGAACTGTGCTAACCCGCCCTCTATGATCACGTAGGTACGGCTGACGGTCCTGGTCAAGACCAATATTGCCTGTGAGCCCGCAGTCGATGAGTCCTTGGCAGTAATAGTAAACCGCCTGATTGAGAATTTCTCTCCCAGCGACATCATCAGTACAACCGAACACCAAGTCGGCGCTGGAAATGGCATCGACCGCTTCTGGAGACTCGTTCACATACCCCTCAATGGCAACGACAGTCACTCTCAGGCCCAGATCCCGAACATATCGGGCTAACGTAGCAGCTTTGCTCTCGCCTACATCGCAGCGGCGATATCCGCGAACGCGGTTGAGATTGCTAGCTTCGAGCAAATCGCCGTCTACAATGATGAGTTCGCCTACACCCGCGCGAGCGATAAGTGTGGCGACTGAAGACCCTGTTCCCCCTCCTCCGACGATTGCTACGCGCAACGATCTGAGCTTCTCGTTGAATGGTTCGCCAAATGCAGCTTCTTGTCGCTTTAGCACTTCCGATGGTGCAGCATCGACCTTCTTGCCGATGTGAACTGACAGCTGCGTCCCGAGCACACACACATGCCGGACGTCAGCCACTCCGTGAGGGGCCGCACCCGTCCGAACTCTGGCACGCCAATGTCCGTCGGCCAAAATCATCGCGACAAGTGATACCTCAGGGCCATTGCAGCCAGCGTATCCCCTCAGAATGCTTTGTTCGTTCTGATCATCCTTCGTCGAGAAATCCAGAGCGCCCCTTGGGTGACTGTGGACAAACCCCAGCTCAAGCCGCTCCTGCTCGCAGCGAAAGTAGATATCTTGGAACTTGCGGAGATTGATGCGCAAGTGCACCGGGGAGCTGTCCAGCACCCAGTCGCCATCCATCTCAATCGCGTCAACGGCCACAAAACGCGTTGACGGCGGCAGACCCAGTACGGTTCTCTCAATTTTGCGGAAGAGGACGAGCGCGCCCCGCTCGTCACGGTCGGGGTGCCCGGTCAACCAGCTCTTGAGCCTATCGTCGAGGGAACCGATAATCGAAATCCGATATCCGTTCATGAACGCCTCGCGTCCGGGTACTTAAACGCCCATGAGATCCGGTCCATAATTGTCTGGACGTCGTCGACCTTTGGCTTCCAGGCATTTTTATGCCAGTGTCTGGACCACCGGCAAAACACTGTCGCCTTGTGCGTACGCGAATCCTCATTGGAACCAGGTCCGCCAGTATTTGGTATTGGCTTGCCGTCAGCCCGGTGAAGTCGTGGGTGAACCCAGAACATGTCCCCACCCGAGCTATTGTAATTCTGCGGAATCTCATACAACACATCGACAGCGTTTGCAGATTTTGCATCTGCCAGGTAAACCCCTTTCGGCAGCGGAAATCTTTTGAATATTAGGAAACGGGCGCCCTCCTCTTCTTCAAAATTGACGCCGGCTTTGTGGAGTGTCTCGTAATCAGAATCGAACAACAGGGGCATTATTCAATTCCGGCTTCGGAACTTGCATCCTGCGCGTAGAACTTTTCGATCCCCGGTGGCAGCAAGTCGATCGGGTCCTCGTGCCCAACTAACTGGCCAGGCTGGCCTGGCCTTTTCACATAAAGGTCCATGCTATCCGGTATGCCAGGGCCTACGCCTCGCACCTCGGCGCCGGTTATGAACCGGTTGTCCCAATCGTAATTTTCGTTTTCGATTTTGAACTTGAACTTCTCTTTGGCAGCCATGGATCCGTCTCTCGCAGTTGCTTGGTTTCAAGATATCTCAGGCGCGCACATCCCTCTTCTCCCGTTGATTACGGGCAGGCTCGACCAGTTGCCTCTTATACGGGAAGCGCTCCTTCGGGTTTCACGGGAATGCGCGTGTTTCGCCACGGAATTCGCGGAATGGAGGTCCAAACCCGCGGAATCAGGCCTGGGCGTCTACCGCTGTCTTAGTGAGGACAAGGGGATCGGTGCATTCGATTTCACAGGTTTGGTCACCACAAGGCTGTAATATTGATCAATCCCCAGCCCTGCCTGCAGCAGCCCCTCCATAAAATCTTGATAGGTAGCCATGGAAAGTGTTGCGACGCGCATCAGATAATCGATCCTTCCCCCAATTGCCCAGCAATCCAAGATTTCGGGAAAATCTTGGATCGCGACCTCGAAGTGTCTTTGGTCCTCAAGGCGATGACGGTCCAGCACGACCTCCACCATTACAAAGACCATGCCGCCAATGAGGGCTGGACTGAGCCGTGCGTAGAATCCCTCAATAATTCCTTCGGCCTCGAGTGCACGGAGACGTTCCGAGCAAGCCGACGCCGAAAGATGGACGCGCTTCGCAAGCTCGCTTTTTGAAATCCTACCGTCTGACTGAATCGCTGAAAGAATGCGGATATCCCAGGCGTCCAGGCGCAGAGGATTGGGTTTTGCCTTCATGACTTCAGCTCTTATGCCGTTGCCGACACTGGAATTGGGTTGGAACGACCGGCTCTTGGTCACGAAGGGTTCAAACGCCGATGTTGCGTGCGATGCTGTCCGCAGCCATGCGCTTTCGCCACTCAAGAGGTCCGGAATCATGAATGGAGTTTCCCTCGACATCGACAGCTGCGATGACAGGCATGTCCTTCACCTCGAATTCATAGACAGCTTCCATGCCAAGGTCTTCGAAGGCCACAAGCCGCGCTGACTTAATTGATTTTGAGATCAGGTAGGCAGCCCCTCCCACCGCGATGAGATACGGCGTTTTGTATCTTGCAATCGACTGTATTGCCGCCCGCCCTCTCTCCGCTTTGCCCACCATCGCGAAAAGCCCGGTTTCGGCTAGTACCTTTTCCGTAAAATCGTCCATTCGGCTGGAGGTCGTTGGCCCAGCCGGTCCGACGACTTCATCTCCCACCGCGCGGACGGGTCCAACGTAGTAGATAACGCGTCCCTGCAGATCGAACGGAAGCGGCTTGCCGGCGTCGATCAACTCGACGATCCGCTTGTGGGCTGCGTCACGGCCCGTCAGCATCGTTCCGGATAAAAGGAGGGTTTCCCCGCAGCGCCACGATGCTGTCTCTTCCTTCGCCAGCGTATCAAGATTGATCCTGCGTACGCCGGCTGGCCTCAATTCGTCCGTTCCAATTTCGGGCCATTCGCTCAGATCGGGCGGCTGGAGTCGGATGGGTCCATAGCCGTCCAAAGTAAACTTCAGGTGCCGGTTGGCGGCACATTGCGGGATGAGGGCAACGGGCTTGGACGCCGCATGAGTAGGATAGGTCGCAACCTTGACGTCAACGACTGTCGTCAGACCACCAAGGCCTTGGGCCCCAATACCAAGCGCGTTGATCCGCTCATAAAGCTCAATCCGCAGCCCCTCCTCTGGGCTGGACGCTCCCCTGGCAATCAGTTCCACCATATCGATGGGCTCGTTCATGGCCTCTTTGGCCAGCAGCATCGCCTTTTCAGCGCTACCACCGACGCCAACAGAGATCAGGCCGGGGGGGCACCATCCGCTGCCGAGGGTCGCCACCGTGTCGACCACCCAATCGGCAACGGATGCGCTTGGGTTCAGAGTGGTGAAACGGGCCTTGTTCTCCGAACCGCCGCCTTTTGCCGCAATGGTGATCTCAATCTTGTTACCTTGCACAAGGTCAACGTGGACGACTGCCGGCGTGTTGTCACGGGTGTTCATCCGTCGGGCAAGCGGATCGGCAACAATTGATGCCCGAAGCGGATTGTCCGGGTCGAGATATGCCTGACGGACACCGTCATTCACGAGGTCTGCGAAACTGGCTGCTGAGTTGATGCGGACGTCCATACCGACCTTGGCGAAGCACACCACAAGACCGGTGTCCTGGCACATCGGCCGCCGTCCGAAGGCCGCCATGCGGGAATTAGCCAGGATCTGTCCGATGGCATTCTTCGCCGCTCGACTCTGTTCACTCACGTAGGCCTGCGAAAGAGACCGGATGTAATCTGGAGGATGGTAATACGAGATGTACTGAAGGGCGTCGGCAACGCTCCTTGTGATATCCTTGCCGGCGATGGTCCGTGTTCTACTTCCCACCGATTTCATCCAAATGAGCTGAGACCGTTGACCATTTTGAGGATTTGGAAGCTTCGCACCCCCTGTTCGCCGCCTTCATATCCGTAGCCACTCTGCTTGACTCCCCCATAGGGCGCGTCTGCCGAGACCCCTTTCAGGTAATTCACACTGACAGCGCCTGCCGAAAGGCCATTAATCAGCTTTCGCTGCGTATTGGCAGCGTCCGTGAAGAAATAAGCGGCCAAGCCATAATCGGTGGCGTTGGCCTCCTCAATCGCCTCCTCGAGCGCATCGAACGGCGCCACAGTGAGGATCGGTCCGAACGGCTCTTCATGAAGCACTCTCGCTTCCTTCGGTACGGCCGTCAGGATGGTTGGCGGCCAGTAAAAGCCCGGTCGGTCAAGGCGGGCGCCACCGGTTTGGATGCGGGCGCCTCGTTCGACCGCATCCTTGGTCAGGCGCTGCATTGCTTCTATTCGCCGGGCGTTCGCCATCGGACCCATGTCCGTTGCAGCGTCGTCTGGTAGGCCGATCCTGATCTTGCGGACCGCCTCCGTCATCCGGGACAGAAATTCCTCATAGAGGGACCGCGCGACAAGAATCCTGCTGGGCGCATTGCAGCTCTGGCCCGCGCACTCGAACTTGTATTCCGAAATAGCCGGTACGGCCTTTGCCAGGTCGGCATCCTCGCACACAATAACCGGGGAGTGCCCACCGAGTTCGAGGATGCAGCGCTGCAAATTATTCGCCGCGAGCATGGCCAGCTGTTTTCCAACAGCGGTTGAACCGGTGAAAGTTAAAACCTTCACGATTGGCGAACTGAGCAAATGCCGCGATATATGCACCGGCACACCGAAGACCAGATTGACCACGCCGTCCGGAACGCCTGCTTGGCGCAACGATTCAACAATATGGACTGCCACGCTCGGTGTCTCTTCAGCCCCTTTGAGGATCACCGGGCAGCCTGCCGCAAGCGCAGGGGCGAGCTTGCGGGCGATGAGAACGGCCGGATAGTTCCAAGGGGTAAAGGCAGCAACGACGCCAAGGGGCTCCGGGACGACCATCCGGTTCGGACCCATCGGAATCGGGGTCGACAGCTCCTCGGCATGTCTGCCGTTCCATTCCAGCGTTTCGACAGCGCGCACATACTCACCTGTCGCTTCGGCAATCGTCTTTCCCTGTTCGGCCGACAGGTCCCTGGCCGCGGCTCCAGCCCTCTCTGCTAGAATCCTGGCGGCTGCTACGAGGATCTCGCCACGATGTTTGGCTGGCCGCGAGGACCACGCCTTGCGGCTCCGTTCTGTCGAAGCGAGAGCCTCATCCAAATCCGACACGGTCGCCGAGGCCACCGAAGCAAATACCTTCTCCGTCGCCGGATTAACCACCGGCAATGTGGCTCTGCTACCGCCGGCTCGCCATTTGCCGTTGATAAAGAGGTGGTGGCTCCTAGCGTCGGACATCGCGCGCTCCACTTAGTGAAATATTCATGCCATACAAGCGCCGTTCGATGTCAAAAACACTGAACTCGCTTGAGCCAGTTTCATCGCGATGGTCGCGGAGGGTCAAATATCGATTAGTGCCGAAATCCATCTGGAATCCAGATCGATCTGATGTTGATGGCGGGAAGCGGTCATGTCCCAGCTTCGTAGTTGAACGGTTATCAGGTCGGCTCAGCAGCCACTGCAGCCCAGCCGCGGCTCTCAATCAGTTCTCTGGCCACATTGGTGATGAGCTTACGTACCGCGCAAACGGATGCAGAACGCTCATCTTTCGGATTCACAGCAAGCACGACGGATCGGGTAATCGCCGGATCAACGATCTTGACGGTCCGGACCAGCCCTTGAGAGGCTTCTTTCTGAACCGCGGACGGAGCGAGAATAGAATAAGCCTTTCCGTCTATAACCATGTTGATGATCGTTGAGAGCGAGTCCACTTCAAACTTGACGTCCAGCGCGCAACCGTGTTGTGCGACGACGTCAGCGACTGAACGTCTGACGTTATTGCTGCGCATGGGGACCGCGAGCGGGAATGCATGCAGGTCAGCAAGAGATATAGCATCTTCGAAGGGTGGCTCACCGGACGGAACCACCAGACAAAGGTTTTCGCGCGCTAGCACCGTCATCCGCCCTACACTGTCCGCGGTGCGGTAGAGAACCGCCAGATTGAAGCGTCCAGCAGCCATCCACTCCTCTAGCGGTCCAGTCATACCCTCCACCATTTTGAGGGACACCTTGGGCAATTCGTTCCTCACTGCCTCAAGCAGCGGCCCGCTCAGAACGCGAGCCGCTCCAGATGGAATGCCCATAGTTACCTCCCCGGCAGGGGAAGAAGCTGTGTTGGTCAATTCCACCTCAGTAAGTCGAATTTCTTTGAGGATCGCCCGTGCCCGCTCGAGCAATTTGGCTCCTGACGCTGTGACGCTCACGCCAGTCCTGTCACGTATCAGCAGCTGAGTCCCGAAGCCTTCCTCCAGTTGACGCACATGCAGGCTTAGCGCGCTTTGGGCGACATTAAGGAAGCCCGCGGCTTTCGTGAAACTGCCTGCTTCGACCACGCCGACGAAGTATCTTAATTGTCTGATTTCCACGGGTACTCTTCCGAGGGCGAACTCCAATTTCGGCAATCTATCTCGAAATGCGATGGCGCGACAGCAATAATTGTGCCACGGCGCACCCAGTCGGCTCTAAATCAGCCGCACAAGACTCAAACGTCCAAGTCGGTGTCCGGACCCGCGGCGGCAATTTCTTGGGCCCTTCGAATCACCGGCGGATCGACCATCTTTCCCTCGAAGGCGAAAGCGCCTCGACCCTGCCCTGCCGCATCTTTTTGCGCCGCGAGAACACGACGGGCCCACTCGAGCTCCTGTGCGCTCGGCGAAAAGGCCTCATTGAAAATGGCCACTTGTGCCGGATGGATCGCCAAAGCTCCGGCAAAGCCAAGCCGCCGCGCATGCGCCGCGGCTTCACGAAGTTTATAGGTGTCCGAGAACTCGCCCATGCTTCCAATAAAGCCCAAAGGGAGCAATCCGGCCGCACGGGCAGCGAACAGCACGGCAAGGCTCGGGGCCAGGAGCAGATCAAATCCCGGGACGCCGCCAACAGCGGCACTGAAGTCTTCAGGACCAAGCGCCATTGCGACCATCCTTGGATGCGCCGACGCAATGGTCGCGAGCTTTCGCAAAGCGCCAGGCGTCTCGATCTGGGCGAGGAAACGTATGCGTCCCACGGGAAGATTTCTTTCCCGTTCAAGTTCCGAAACCGCATTGGCGATCTCTAAAACCCACTCTGCCGAATCCGTCTTGGGGAGAACCAATGCATCGACACCGGCCACCACAGCTGCATCGAGATCGGCCGCCAAGACGCGCAAACCTCGGTTCACGCGGACCAAAACCGATGCGCCCTTACTGCCCACCTTTGCCACAGATTCAGGAAGCTGCCGCCGTGCCTCGCCTTTTTGCTCCTGCGGAACGGAATCCTCGAGATCGAGAATGAGGCCATCAGCACCCCGCTGATGGGCCGTTGCCACAAAACGCGCAACGTGAGCGGGAACAAAGAGTAGGGATCTCCAGCGCGGTACGGGAAGCGAGCTTTCGGCGGCTGGACGGTTGTCCTTGATCATGGACTCGCCTCGCGGATATTAGCGAGAGCGATGCCAGTGAGGTTGCCGGCCGGCTGCCGGTGCTTTGCCCGGAGCAAGCACGGACTCCCGAGTGCGTCGCTCCCGACAAGCGGCGCGGTCATGCTGACACAGCTCTTTCGTGCAAACGCGCTGAAACCTCCTTGCGGACGCTCTCCGTGTGGGCGCCAAGAGCTGGAACTGGACGCAGCGACGGGTGCTCAGAGTTGAAGATTGCGGCCGGCGCTATCGTCTCCACAGTTCCTTCAGGTGTGCCAATTCCAACCCTGCGAACATGGGGATGTTTTGAAATATCCGCGACTTCATTCAGTCGCCCATATGCCAAACCGGCCGCTTCAAGCTCCTGCATCGCTTCGTGGCAGGACAATTCGGAAAACCGCCTTTCAATAATCTCGTCAAGTTGGGCACGGTGTCCGAGCCGCTCCATATTGTCTGCAAAAGTAGGTGCGCGTGTAAGCGACGGCTGCTTCAGGAATTTCTCGCAGAAATTCACCCACTCGCGGTCGTTCTGAACCGAAAAAATGACTTC
>NZ_JAIUIS010000013.1:0-204853 GCF_020165765.1 Mesorhizobium sp. B264B1B | reverse complement strand
ATCGCGCTCGGCGCCGGCTCGGTCTCGGTCACCGTCACGGCGACCGATGGCGACGGCGACCACGTCACACAAAGCGCCGACATCTCCCAGACCATCGTCTTCGAGGATGACGGGCCGAAGGCCGTCGGAACCGCCTCGATCACGGCGAATGTCGACGAAGACGGGCTTGCCGGACACAACCCAGATGCCGGCAGGCCGGGTGAGACGGGAGCGATCGGCCTTTCCGCGACCGTCACGGGCGCTGCCGGCGCGCTGACCGCGCTCGTCGACTTCGGCGCCGACGGCCCGGGCGCCCAGGCGTTTCATCTTGCCTCGACGGCCGTGCCGGCGGATTCCGGCCTTACGTCGCAGGGCGCGCATGTGCTCATCGTATCCGATGGGAGCACCTTGCATGGTTATGCCGAGGCAGGAAACGGCGCCGGATTCTCGGACGGCGACCGCGAGGTCTTCCGGCTGACCGTGAGTGCCGACGGCTCCTACGTCTTCACGCTCAAGGATCAGATCGATCATCCCACGCTGGACGGCCAGGCCGGAGACAATGGCGAAAACCAGCTGACGAGCCCGATCGATCTTTCCTCGTATATCGTCGCGACCGACGGTGACGGCGACTCCATCTCCCTTGGCGCCGGGACCTTCCTGATCCAGGTCCTCGACGACATTCCGGTGCAGACCAGCGCCACCGTCTCCGGCAATGTCGGCGAGGACGCGCTTTTGCTGGCGAACTCGAATGGTCATTCCGTCGGCAATCCCGACGGAGATGGCCTCGGCACGGTCGCGACCGGTTCGCTGAGCTCGCTGGTCTCCGCCGGGGCGGACGAACCCGGTTCCTTCTCGCTGATCCAGAACCCCGCTGGCTTGCCGGCGGCGACATCGAA
This sequence comes from Mesorhizobium sp. B264B1B, assembly GCF_020165765.1. Lineage (NCBI taxonomy): Bacteria > Pseudomonadati > Pseudomonadota > Alphaproteobacteria > Hyphomicrobiales > Phyllobacteriaceae > Mesorhizobium > Mesorhizobium sp. B264B1B. The sequence goes on along the minus strand of NZ_JAIUIS010000013.1, from coordinate 203,978 downwards.
GGGCGAGGCGATCGTCTACCACGTCGACGGCACGGTGCTGACCGGCTATGTCGAGAGCGGAACACCCGGCCTCGATGCGGGCGACCGCAAAGTCTTCACCCTCGATGTCCAGCCGAACGGCACCTACACCTTCACCTTGCTGGACCAGATCGACCACCTGCCGAACTCCCCCGCCAACGATGACAACCAGAAGCTGGTGCTCGACTTCACACATGCGCTCCAGTTCACCGACGCCGACGGCGACACGATCGCGATCACCGGCGAGACGACGACCACGACAGCCACAACAGGCATGAGCCTGCATTCCGGCCATTACGGCACCTATACCGTGGGCGGCGTTACGTTCGACGGACTAACGTTCAATGGAGCCTTGGCTCACGATTTCAACAATGGCGCCGGGAGCGATTCCTTCAACGTTTCGGGTCAGGGCGTCGGCATCGGCGACAATCATATCCATGACAATGAGGGCTTCATCTTCTCGCGGCCCGGCACCGACGCGGTGAGCTTCACCATCAACGGCAACGGTTCGGGCACAATTTCCTGGGAAGCCTACAATGGCGCCGGCGTGCCGGTTTCCGGGAGCTCCGGTTTCCAGATAGGAACGATGACTGTGCCGGCCAACGGCTCAGTCGTCACGATCGACCCGGCGGGCACGTTCGACCATCTGGTGATCCGCTTCGATCTCGACAGCGGCGACAAGATCCGCGCCGAAAATTTCCTCTATACGTCGACCACCACCACCAGCGGCGGCGTCTTCACCATTGGCATCGAGGACGACATTCCGGTAGCGCTGAACGGCAGCGCCAATCTTCCGACCGTCTACGAAGACACGCTGACCGGCCTGTCGAGCGGAAATTCGGAAGGCGGCAGCCAGCCAACCTCGGTTACGTTTGGGGCATCGGCCTTCGTCCCACTGCTTTCGATCGGCGCTGATGACGACGCGACTTTCTCCTTCAACGTCGAAAAGAATGGAACTCAGGCGGGCGTGTCGTCGGGGGGATCGGCGGTTCATTTCGTTGTGGGTGTCGATGCCGTCGATGGTGTCGCGGCGGACGGTCGCACCGTATTCACGATTGCGGACAACAACAACGGCACCTTTACGCTGACGCTGCTCGATCACCTCGACCATAGCCTCAATTCCGGCGACAGCGGGACGATGGCGATCGACATCGGCTCGCTCTTCAAGGCGACCGACTTCGACGGCGACAGCGTCAACCTGGCCGGCACGTTGAACATTGTGGTCGAAAATGACAGGCCAGTGATCGCTGCGGCGGAGGCCACCGTGGCGGAAAGCACCGCAGCGGGTTCCACAAACGCATTCAACGCGGCCTCCGCGACCGGCTCGCTGGGAATCTCGTGGGGAGCCGACGACGCCAATCCCAACAGCGGCATTCACGACCGCTCGGTTACCTTCAATCCGGCGTTGGCCGGCGTCCAGGCTGGCCTGACGTCCAATGGCGATGCCATCACCTACACTCTGTCCAGCAACGACACCGTGCTGACGGCGACCGCCACGCACAACTCGGTCATCCGCACCATCTTCACCGTGTCGATCAACGATCAGACTAACGGCAACTATTCGTTCAACCTGCAAGACAATATCGACCATCCGGCTGGAGCCGACCACAACGACAAGGCCCTGTCCTTCGACTTCACCGCGACGGATTCGGATGGCGACAGCACGTCGTCCACCTTCACCGTGCATGTCACCGACGACATTCCGGTCGTCACCAGCCCCGCGGGTACGGGCAATGTGTCGGAGAGCCTGCTGCCCCTGGTACAGCCGACATCCGGCGATCTCAACATCGACTGGAATGCGGACGACAAGGGATCGAGCCACCTCGAATTCGCGCGCGGTCCCGGCAACACTCTCATGGCGCCCGAAGAGCTGACCTCGGGCGGCGTTTCGCTGGAGTACACAGTCCGTCTTGCCGCCAATGGCGTCGATGAGGAACTCGTCGCCTTCAAGCAAGGCGACACCGTATCCAATCCCGTCTTCATGGTGACCCTGAACGGCGTGGGCACCCCGACCTTTGTCTTCACCCTCTGGCAGCCGCTTGACCACGACCACACCGGCGGCAGCGACGCCTCGCTGCCGCTCGGCTTCACCATCAAGGCCGTCGACGGCGACGGCGACTCCGTCACCCAGAGCTTTACGGTCAATGTCGCGGACGACGTGCCGGCCGCAGCGATGAATGCACAGGTCCAGCTCGATGACGACGGGCTGGGCGGCAATCCCGATGGCACCGGCGATGTCACTCCCGACACAGCCCACACATCCGGTACGCTCGGTCACAGCTATGGCGCCGACGGCGCCGGTACGACGCTGCTCACCGGCGCGACGCTGCCGGTTGCGGGCGGGTTCTCGGTGACCTCGAACTCAGGAACCGACCTGATCATCAGCCAGGTGCAGAACAGCGTCGTCGTCGACGTGCTGAAGGTGCATCTGGCCGACACCACATCCGGCGCCTACACGGTCACGCAGCTTCATGCGATCGAGCACCCTGCCGGCGACGACGAGAACAATCTGCAGTTCGGCGTCAACTACACCGTCACCGACGGCGACCACGACACGGCCACCGGCACGCTGTCGATCGATGTCGATGACGACACGCCGACGGCAAGTGTGAGTGCCTCGCAAAACGTCGCCGAGGGCACAACGGTCACCGGCGTGCTGGACTTCGTCGCCGGCGCCGATGGTGCGACGGTGACGCAGATCAACGGCAAGACCCTGGTGTTCGGCGCCGATGGCTACTCACAGCCAATCGCCTTCGAGCACGGCACGATGGCGGTCATGGCGAATGGCAGCTACACATTCACGGCGCAAGGCGACGACGTCTATCTTACTGGAGGCACCGCAACCGGCACCTTCACCGTAAAGGATGGCGACGGCGATACGTCGACCGCCAACTTCGGCTTTGCGATCAACGACACCACCAACGACACGACGGTCAACCTTAGCGCCTCGACGGTGTCGGAAGGAGCGGTGGCCAACTACGTCTTCACGGCAACACTGTCGAACGCCTCCCAGGGCGTGACCTTGATCACAACCGACCAGGGCGACATCACGATCGCGAACGGCCAGACCACCGGTACGCTGACGATTGCCTCGGGCAATGACGAGGACGTCTATCTCGACGCGTCGAGCCGGACCGCGACCATCATCAACACCAGCGGTGGCAATTTCGAGCATCTCGTGGTCGGCGCCGCAACGGCGACGGCGCAGGTGACCGACACTACAAACACGGTGACGGCGACGCTCACGTCCTCAACAATCCCGGTCTCGGAAAATGGCGGCTCGATCCTTTATACGGTGACGCTGACCGGCACTCCTGGTTCGGTCGCACCGACCGCACCACTGACCTTCACGCTGGCCAATGGCGAGACAGTGACAGTCGCCACCGGCGCTACAACAGGATCCGTGACCCACACCTACACGGACGCCCAGATCACCGACCAGGCGAATATTTCCAATTCGATCGCGTCGGTGCAGTCGGGGGGCAGCGAATACGAGCATCTGGTCACGGCGGGCTCGACCACCGTCGACGTCAACTACTTGACGACGCTTACCGGTCTGACGCTGCAAGCTTCGGGCGGGGATACGTTCGTCGATGAAAAGGGCCTGGATATCCGTAGCGGCGAACCTGCGGGATCTAGCGAAAACGACAACAATCCGGCTACCAATGTCGATCCGTCGGAAAGCAACACCGGCGCCTTCGGTTTCACATCGCCCGACGGCCTGGTCACGCTGACGATCGGGACCACAGCGCTGACCTTGGCGGAGTTACAGGCCGCCTCGCCCGGAGCGCCGGTGACCATCTTGGGCGGCCCGGCCTACGGATTGCTCCAGGTGACAAGCTTTGTCGGAGACGCGACCGGCGGCACGGTGACCTACAAGTTCACCTTGCTCGACAATGTCACCCATCCGAATACAACGGCGGATGCGACGCCCGGTGACCGTGGCCTCCAGGATCAGGTGTTTGCGAACTACGGTGTTGTCGTTACAGACACCGACGGCAGCAGCACCACCTCTTCGCTCGACATCGCGATACGCGATGATGGCCCAACGGCCCACAATGACACCGATTCCTTCGGCACTGGCATCATAGGCAGCTCGATCCTCGGCAATGTGATAGACGGCGCCGGCACCAACGAAGGTCTGCCCGGCACCGGTATCGACACCCTGGGTGCCGACGGCGCCAAGATCAGCGGCGTCACTGGCTCTGGTGGATCGGACACCGATGTGGCTGGCGGCGGCTTCGTCGTCAGCGGCCAATTCGGCACGCTGGCTCTGCAGGAGGACGGCAGCTACGTCTATACCCGTGTCTCCGGCCTGGCCGGCAGCGACGTGTTCACCTACACGCTGAAGGACGGCGACGGCGACACCTCGACCGCGACGCTGACCGTCGGGCTCGACAGCACCGGTCAGCCGACCGCCACCTCGTCGAGCATCGTGGTCGACGAAGACGATCTTGCCGCGGGCGTCCACAACACCAATAGCACGGGCGACGATACGACTTCGAACCCCGCGGACATATCGCTCGGCAGCTATGGGCCGGACGGGCATGGCTCGCTCAGCTTCGACGTTGCCAATGGCGACACCGTCATGGACGGCGGTTTCACAGTGAAGCATGACGGTGTCGCGCTCCACTATTACTACGACACGGCCTCACACACCTTGTACGGCACGACCGACACGTCCGGCGCGACGGCCGCAGCCAACCACGCCGCCTTCAAGATCGAGGTCAACCAGACAGCGGCGACCTATAACTTCACGCTGCTGCAGGAGGTCGATCACCCGCAAGGCGGCGGCGAGAACGACATCAATCTTTCGCTTGGGTACACCATCACCGACTCCAATGGCGACCACGCCAACGGCACGGTCGGCATCAAGATCGACGACGATATGCCGGTGGCGAGGCCGGACACCGTGCAAGTAGACGAAGGCAGCAAGCCGACGCTCAATGCGATCCTCGTGCTCGATCTTTCGCTCAGCATGAACAGCGATCCGGATGGCGCGGGCGGTTTCACTACCCGGCTTGCACTCATGCAGGCAGCGGTCCAGAATTTCCTGAGCAGTTCGACAGTGATCTTCAACCAGATCACAATCTATTCTTTCGGAGTAGGAGCCGAGCTCGTCGGCCAGTACACGATCGGTGAAAGCAACTACATCCAGAGTGCCATCAACACTGTAAACGGGTTCAATTCGAATAGTCTCTCGGCTGGCACGCAATATGACTCCGCCGCCAACCTGATCGACGGCAGAAGCAGTAGTGCCGATCGCTACGCGAATTTGCCGCATCCCACGGCCGACGCCACCAACATCTACTTCCTGAGCGACGGCGACCCGCAATCGGGAGCGAGCCTGGATGCGATCGAGCAGAGCAGCTGGAGTAATTTCCTCGCCAGCAGCCAAGTGAACCAGGTCTTCGCGCTTGGCTTCAGCGATATCGCCAATACAAATTTCCTGGCGCAGATCGCCTCGCGCCCAGGCGATATTGCCGAAGCGGTGACGGATCCGACCGAGCTCTCATCGACGCTGGCGGGTGCGCTGCCATCGTCCGCCTCGGGCAGCATTCTTGCCGATCATGGCCTTGGCGTCGATGCGTTTGGCGCTGACGGCGGCCACATCCAGTCGATTGCGATCGACGGTACGACCTATACGTTCAATGGAACGAACGCCATCAGCCTTTCCGGCGCATTACCCGGCGCGCATCTGCTTGCGAACGACGGCAAGTCGATCGAGGTGAGCACGAGCGCCGGCGGCAAGCTGACATTCTATTTCGCCGACGAGGGTATCCATCATGCGGGCGACTACGACTACACCGCACCGGTGAACGTCAATGCGGACAAGATCGAGACATTCCACTATGTCCTGGTGGATGGCGACGGCGACACGGCCGGAGCGGATCTGCAGGTAACGGTTCTGGATATCCCGAACGCCGCACCCGTCATCACCGCACCCAATGGCGGCAGTGATTTCACCATCAGCGTGCCGGAAAACACGACTGCGGTGACTGACATCAACGCGACCGACGCCAATGGCGACGCGCTGACCTATTCGCTCCTCGGCACCGCAGGCACGGATTTTGCCAAGTTTTCGATCAATGCATCGACTGGCGTGCTCACCTTCATCTCGGCACCGAATTTCGAGGCGCCAACAGACAATGGCAGCAACAATTCCTATGTCGTCAACGTTCAGGTTTCGGACGGCCACGGCGGCACGGACACGCAGCAGATCACGGTGAACGTCACTGACGTTATGGAGATTACAACTGGCAACGATTTCGTCCGAACCAATTTCGATGGCGTTCAGTTCACTGTGCCTGAATGGGCTTTCCTGCACAATGATACAGGGGCAACCGACATCTCGGCAGTCTCAAACGCCATCGGCCTTACGGTGAACAATTCGTCGAACGCGATAAACATCGATGACGGAAACAATGCCGATGGTGGAACTTTTGATTACACGGCGACGAACGGCGCTGGAACAGACACCGCAAGCGTGCAAGTCTTTAACCGCAACGGCGGCGGCGACATAGCGGGGACAGCTGCGAACGAAATCCTTGTGGGCGACGGCAATGGCGATATTTTCGACGGAGCTGGCGGTGTCGACATAATATTGGCTGGTGGCGGCAACGACATGATCGTGGCCGATCAGAGCGACTATGTGATCGACGGCGAAGGCGGAACAGACACCCTGCGGGTCAGTGCAAACTTCACCAGTGCGTCTGACGCGCAGATCGTAAACATCGAGAACGTGACGCTGACGGCAGCGGCGACCCTTGATCTGTCCAACCAGACTGAGGGGTTCACGATCACCGGTTCGGCTGGCATAGATTCGATTACTGGCGGATCGGGCAACGACATCATTGTTGGCACCCAGACCGACACGCTCCTTGCGGGCGGTGGTGGAACCGACACACTGCAACTCGGCGCCAGTTTCAACGACAACAACGACGGTCAGATCACGGGTATCGAGAACATTACGCTGACGGCGGCAAGCACACTCGACTTGTCCAGCCAGACAGAGGCCTTCAAAATCATCGGCTCATCGAGCGCGGACACTATTACCGGCGGTTCGGCCAATGACATCATCAATGGCGGAGGTGGCAACGATACACTGAGTGGCGGGGCAGGAAACGACCAATTCAGGTTTGCTACGAATGCAGGAACCGACACCATCAATAGTTTCGTGGCCGGTGCTGATAAAATTGGCTTCCTCGAAGGTACAGGTACGGGCGCCGTCAATTTTGGCACAGCCGGAACGGCGGCCGGCGCGACATTTGCGGCTGGAGATCTCGTCTCCCATACGACCATCGCGGGGATTGCCAATAGCGACGACAACAAGGTCATCCTGATCACCACTGCGCAAGCTTCGAATGTCATAGACAATGCCACGGGCAACGCGACGAACTCATACGTGGTTGTGTACGACTCCAATGACAATCGCGCGGAGATCTGGTTCGACACCGACTGGAGCACAGCGAGTAGCCGCACCCAAGTAGCGACCATCAATGGACTCACTCAAGCCCAGGTAGCCGCTCTCACCGTTTCCGACTTCGTCGCCTACAACAGCGCCACCGACCCGATCATCCTCGACCTCAACCACGACGGCTTCGCCTTCTCCGACCTCAGCCACGGTGTCCAGTTCGACATCAATGGCGACGGCGCCAAGGACCAAATCGCCTGGAACACCTCGAATGACGGCATGCTGGCGGTGGATCTCAACCATGACGGCAAGATTGACGACGGCACCGAGCTGTTCACGCCGAGCTTCGGCGGCGGCAAGTTCGCCAGCGGGGCGGCGGCACTCGCCTCGCTCGATGGCAATCATGACGGCGTCATCGATCACAATGACGCCGCCTTCGACAGCCTGCTGATCTGGAAGGACGCCAATACCAACGGCGCCAGCGATGCCGGGGAATTGTCGCACCTCGCGGATAACGGTATCGTCTCGATCAGCACGGCGGCCAGCCCCGCCGTGGGGGAAATCGACGGGCAGACCGTGACAGGCAACGGCACGTTCCAGATGGCCGACGGCACCACCGGCAACTATGTCGAGGTCGAACTCGACACCTCGCTCGGTGCCCCCGCACAGCCGACCGTCGCCTCCGACGGCACGAAGACCTTCGCCATCGGCTCTCTCGAGGTGACCGACCTGATCGCCGACTTCCATGACGGGGCCAAGGGCGACCAGATCGATCTTACGGCATTGCTGAAGGGCCTGGCCGGCGTCACCGATCTCGAAGCCGGCGGCTTCGTGGAGATCGCGCAGTCCTCCGCCAATGCGGCGAACGCCGAGGTCAAGGTCGACACCAATGGCGGCGGCGACAATTATCACACGGTGGCGGTGCTGGAGAACTATACGTTCCACAGTGCGGCCGAAGCAGTCAAAATACTCTATGACGACAGCCATGGTACCAAGCAGGACGTGGCCTAAGGGGCGAAAGGAACGGGGTGAGCAACATGAACAGAATCTTGCGGGTGGCTTTCGGGGCCGGTCTGCTGTCGATCTTGTCGACGGGCCTCAATGCCGCCGACATCATCGAAGGAACCATGGGCGATTATTGCGGTGTCGTCGGCACCTCCGACCTGGTGCTGAACGACAACATCGTCGATCTCAGGGATCAGGTGGTGAAGCTGATGGACGAGTCGGTCGCCGTCGCAAACAGCTCGGAATGGATCAATTCGTCCCGGCCGGTTTTCGTCTGGGCCTCGGAAGCCAAGGTCGCCTGCGGCATGGCTTACGGCTATCTGAAGACGAACTACAAGGACGAAGACACGCTCAACAAATGCGAGTGTTTCCACGATCGCATGGTCGAGTACATGCACTGACCGGATAGGTAACCTGCGCCTGTTGGCCACCATGGCAGCGGACGGATCAACTCCTGAAGGCGATCGCCGCAACGATCGCCCTGGCCGGCATTGGCCAAGTCGTCACGCTGGCTTGCGCCGACCGGCTGGAGCAGCCTCCCATGGCACAACCTCCGTCGTCCGGCTCGGCGCAGCCGATCCATTGTGACGCAACCGCAGTGTGGTATGCGACAGACATTCAAGGCGTTCGTGAGCTATCAGCCGACCGTGCCGTTGGCGACGTTCGGCGTTTCCGCGTTTCGTCGGACCGCGATACCTTCTCAGGGCAAGCGCGACGGATCGGGGCGCTGAGGGCTCGGCTCTTCGGCGGCTGAAGAAAAACAGGACGGCACGACCAGTTCGCCGTAACATGCGTCGGAGACCAGACCGGGATAATAAACCGGCGGTGAACAGGGTGGGACAATCATGGAAGCTGGCCGACGGGTCCGTGGGCTGAAGATTTGGGCAACCGCCTTCGCGCTCGACGCGGTATTGTCGGGCTGCCAGTCGAAGGGGGGCGTTACCGAAGCGCTCGATCCGGCGGCGATTGCCGCGCCTGCCGGGCAGGACGGCGCCGCGGCCGCCGGCCCGGTCGAGGCAACCCAGTCGCTGGGTACCGGTTCGACGAAAATTACCATGCTGCTGCCATTATCCGCCCCGGGATCGGCGGGGCAAAATGGCCGCAAGATGCTGGATGGCGCCAAGCTCGCGATGACCGATATCGGCAATGGATTGCTTACGCTGACCGTGGAGGACACCAAGGGCGACAACGCACAGGCCGGCAAATTGGCGCTGCAAGCCCTGACGACCGGCACGAAAGTCGTCATCGGGCCGACCGAACTGCCGGCAGCCCAGCATATCGCCACATTGTCGGGATCGAAGCGGCCGCCCGTGCTGGCGCTTGCCGACAATTTCGCGGGCGGCGCCGGTGTTTATGCCGTGCGCCTCAGCGAAGCGGACAGTGCGGCGGCGGGCGCCGCGGGCATCGCCGCGAAAGGCGGAAAAAAATTCGTACTGTTTGTCGCGGGTGGCTCGAACGCCAGCACGGTCGAGAAGCGGGTCGCCAACAGTCTCAGCATCTATGGCGCGACGCTCGCCGTCACCGTTCCATATTCGGCCGGCGACGGCGCCGCCAAGGCGGTCGACGAAATGGCCTCGCTCGTGGACACTCCCGACGCTGTCATCATTGCCAGCGGCGATGCCAGCCCCTCGCCTATCCTTGCCGCCCTCAAATCAAAGGGCATTGCGGGCAAGGCGACCTCCGTCGTTGGAACCAGCCGTTGGCTGGAGCATCCCATGGAACCATCGTTCGAGGGAGCCTATATCGCAACGCTCGATCCGGGCGAAACCGGGCCGATCGCCGATCGCTTCAGGACGACATACAATTATCCCGCCGACGTCAACGTAGCCTACGCTTATGATATGGTTGCGCTGACTGCAGGAATTGCCAGCGCGGTCGGACCTGACGGTTTCAGCAAACAGGTGCTCGAAAATCCGAGTGGATTTCGCGGATCGACCGGCCTGTTCCGCTTTCGCGCCGATGGATCCAGCCAAAGATCGATGCCATTCTATCGGATAGAAAAGGGTGCGCTCAAACTGGTTGCCAAATCGACCTCGGGGTTCTGACCGTCCGGTAACGAACGCTGTGCTGGCCCGGCTGGTCATTACGGTCGGAGGCCTCGAGCTGCTGTTCGGGATTGCCCTGATCATGCATGCCGGAGCCTTGCTTGCGACCGACAGGCCTGCCCTTGGGACTCGTGTCGAGAATGCCGGGCAACCAGCCCGGTCGCAGACGACTGTTCTCGACGGAGAATGGCGAGAAGCGCGCAGGGTTGCCGAGGGCATTGTCGCGCTGCCGTCGATTGACCTGCCCGAGATCGAGCGGATCGAAGCCCGGCCGCCGCTCGGCGACCTCGGCCTCGCCGTGCCCCCTAAAACGCCCATGCCAGATGACTGGCGCGAAACCCTGCTCTTCCGGCCAATGGCAACGTCATCGGCGACTTTCGAATCCATGGGACGCAAAGTGGCCGTCAGTGGTGTGGCCAGCATAGAACCGGAAGCCACCTGCTCGTTTCACGATGTCGCTTGGTCCTGCGGCCAGCGCGCACGCGCCGCCTTCAACTCCTGGCTGCGTGGGCGCGCGCTGAAGTGCTTCATGCCGCCGGAGATCGAACGTTTTGCCATTGCCGCGCCGTGTAGTCTTGGCAAGCAGGATGTCGGCGCCTGGCTTGTGTCCAACGGCTGGGCGATCGCGCTGCCCACCGGCATCTATGGCAAGGCGCAAGCAGTCGCCGAGGACGCGGAGGTGGGAGTTTTCGGCCCGCCGCGATAGGCGAAATCGATTCACGATTCGCACATCGATCAAATTGTATGGTTTGCCGCAACTGAAATTGCGCATGCCGGCGCTATGCTCGCCGATCTGACAGGAGATTGGTAATGGCACAAGCCGAAACGACCGCCACCGAGCCGGTATGGAAGGGTGTCGCGTGGCTCGCCTTCCTGGGGACCGTTGGCAGCCTTGCCCTCTCCGTGGGCTTCAATTATCTGCTGTTGTTCAGCGATGTCTTGACGCCGTTCGGGCGCAGCATGGTCACTGCGGTGCTGCTGCCTCTGATCATCGGTCTGCCGCTTTTCGTATTGATCGGCTTGAAGCAGGCCCAGATCCGCGGCTACCGGCGGGAGCTCAACAGGGCCGAGACCTATGACAGGGTGACAGGCTGCCTGAACGGCCCGGTTTTCACCTCGATGGTCGAGCGGCGCGCGGCCAGGCCGTCAGCGCCAGGGCCGCGCTCGGGCGCCTTCCTGGTGATTCATGCCGAACACCTTCGCTCCATAAATCTTCGCTTCGGCCCAGATTGGGGCGATGAGGCCTTGCGGCTCGTCGCATCGGCCATTCAGTCTTCGGTCCGCAAGGAGGATATGGTAGGTCGCATAGGAACATCGATGTTCGGAGTCTTTCTTCCAGGTACGACCGAAGCGGAGGCCGCGGAAATTGGCGAGCGCATTCGGGCAAGCGTCGCGCGGGTCTATTTCGCGCCCAAGGGGACCGAGGACGTTCTGGCGATCAGCCTGGGAAGCACCGTGTTTGAAACCGAGCTTGGATTCGAGGACATGTTTCGCTCAGCGGAAGCGCAATTATCCGCCCGCGCATCCGCCGAAACGCGCCCTACAGGTCTCCAGTAGGCCGCTTTAACCTTGGCGAAGCCAATAACTGGCGGCAAATCGACGTTTGGACACATTCCTAAAGCTCAGCGAGCAGGGCCGCTCGACAGGCACAAGCACTTGATCGATCTCGTTGCCGGAAACCTCATCGGCGCGGAAAGAGAACCTCGCCCATTCCAAGCACCGCGTTGTCGCCGCCATATTTATGTGGTGCGCTCCCCAGCAGCGGCCGTTTCAAAATGCCTTCGGCGATCAGATGACGATCGATGACGGTGGCGAAAACGCTCTCCGGCGCGCCACACTCGACGAAGCTCGGTGACAGATGTCCTGGCGCGCGATCGAGAAGGATCGAACCGCGGCGCATCAGGTAGCCGGGCATTTCACCGATGCCCCCGGCTACCACCAGCGTGCCTGCGATCATGCGGCTGCCGGCATAGTCGCCCGAGCCTTTCAGCACAGAGATCAGACCGCGCCGCATGCGGTCCGCGGCGAAGGCGCCCGCCCTGCCCCTGACGATCAGCACGCCGCCATTCATGCCGGCCAGTTCGCCGACGAGCGGCGCACCAAGGTGATCGCCGACATTGCCTGTTATCTCCAGCCTGCCGCCGCGCATGCCAGAGCCGGCGTGCGGCCCCGCATTGCCTTCGATCGTCAGCTTGCCGCCGCGCATGGCGCGCCCGGCCTGCGCGCCAGTATTGCCGATCACGCGAACCGATCCACCTCCCATGCCTTGCGCCACCCGGTCGAGGCGCGCGCTTCCTCCTTCGAACACGATGCTTAGCGGATCGCTGCCGGCGAGGCGAAAAATGTCGCCCACCTTCGATCCGTGCTTCGACATGCCGATTCGGATTTTTTCGATATCCCGTCTTTCGCTCCCAGCAAGCCGCTCCGGCGTCAGCGGCGACAGGTCGAGGCGCTCAGGCGGTTCGGCAACAAGAGTGAAGGTCAGCGCCTTCATGGCAACATATCCTTCAGCGAATAGATGAACTTACCGAGCTTGCCGCCGTAATTGCCGGCGCCGATGCGAACCGCGCCTTTCTTCGGTCCGAGCTGGAGGACGGCCTTGATGCCGGCCTTCATCGCCGCGGCAACGGCATCATTGGTCTCACCATCAATGACGATTTCCAGGACGGCGTTGATGTCGGGGCCGAGCTCACTCGCAACCACACCGCGCAGTGTCGGCGCGTAGCCTTCGTTGGCCGAGGCGATCATGCCCTTGTATTTGCCACCTATCTTGGAACCCGAACGGGCGATGCCGCCCGGGAACGGCACGATGGCACCGGGCACCATTCCGATCGCGGCGACCGCGGCCTCGGCCGCGACCAATGCGTTGGCGCTGCTTTCGGCCATGACAAAGAAATTGCCGCCGCCGACGGCTTCCTTCGTCAGTCCGGTTGTCGCCTCGCAGAGGAATTCACCATCCATGACGGGAATGCGCCAGAAATGCCTGTCGCCGATCTTCTTGGAGATTTGCCAGCCATCGCCGAAATAACGCAGTGCCGAACCGAGCTTGAGCTTGGCGCTGCCCTCCAGCCCGGCAAAGCAAGCGGAGCCCGGCGAAGTCAAAACACACTGCCCGACGCGATTGAGCAGTTGCTTCTGCAATTCATCGGTTCCCATCGCGAAGATCATCACGCGGCAGCCGGGCCGGCCATCCGGGGTGGCTGACGGCGGCAGGTCGGCATCGATTGCCGCTTCGCAGCCGCAACCGATTACCGAGGTGGCGAAGCCGGTCATCGTGATCGCCGCCTGCCGTGCCCATTTCCGGTTCGGCGCGGTGATGATGATGGCGGTTGCCCGCATCCCAAAGGCTTCGGCAAAAGTATCGTCGATCGTTACGCCATTTACGCTCACGTTCGGCATGGCACCTCGCCGAATGGCTGTTCACGCGCAATCGCGGAATCCGGGAAATTGAACCAATCTAAGGACAGGCCGTAGCGCTGCTGGTGATAGTCCTCCAGACGCCGCACCATCGCCTTGTCCACAGGTGGATTAAGCCTGAGGGCCTTGCCCCAGCGGTAATGGATGATCTCCCCGTCCTGCACGACGAGATCGCCATCCTTGAAAACATATGCCGCCTGTCCGAGCATTTTCGCGATACTTTCGTTCCTGCGATAGACAGCAATATCGGCTATCGCGCCGGCGCCGAGATGGCCTCGATCCGTCAACCCAAGCAGCCTGGCCGGCGCTGCGCGCGTCATGATGGCTATTTCCTCGAACGTGTATTCGCGATCGATTGCGGACAAGGTAGAGTGCGCTAAGGCGGATCGTGAAAGTCCAGCGGCCATTTCGGTGCGTGCTTCCCGCCTCATCAGCAGCTCGAACAGAGCCGGATAAGCGGTAAAGGGTGCACCGTTGGGGTGATCGGTGGTGAAGAACACACGCCAGGGATCGTCGATCAGGAGAAAAAGCTCGAGCCCGATCGCCCACTGCATCGTGCCATAAAAGTCCTTGCCATAGCTGTAGGGCACGATGCCGCCGCCATTGCCATCCCCGTCATGAATGACGGTCTTTTTCGGATGCGCGTTGCCCCGCGCCGAGAACTGCCGCATGACGTCGGAGGAGACCGTGACCGTCTGACCGAACATCACCTGACCGATATCGATGGTGACTTCCGGCGTCGTGTTGACCAGTTCGGCAAGCCGCGCGGCAGCGGAGGAAAATCTTCGCTTTCCTTCCGTGCCATAGCCATAGAACTGGAGGTGGGCAAGGTGCAGCGGCTGCCCATCCGCCGCCGCAATCGTCGCGGCCGCCGTGTCCGCAGATCCGGGAATGCCCAGATTGTTGCAATGGACATGCAAAGGATGCGGCAGGCCAAGATTGTCGACGGCGGCCTGCAGCGTCTTGACGATGTTGCGCGAGCTGACGCCGTAGGAAGGCACCACATCGTCCAGCGCGAACGTGCGTGCGTTTTCCTTGAAGGCGGCCGCTGCACCGGCGTTGATCACCTTGACCCCGAGCGCTCGCGTCGAGGCGACCGTCCAGGCGACATAGTCCTCGATCATTTGAGGTGTGGCGGCGTCACGGATCATTGACAGCAGGAAGTCGTCGTTGCCGAGAATGGCGAGCGTCGCCTTGTCGATGATCGGGATGTCGGCCAGCTCGAGATGGGTGTGGAGTGCAGATCCCGGCGACATCGCCGGTTCGACGACCGTCGTGAAGCCCATCTTGGCGTAGAGACAGCCGGTCTGGAAGGTCGACCAGCCGGCATTGGAGAGCGGCGTGGTCGCCGGTCGGGCCTGATGGGCGGCATGCTGTTCGGGCAAGAGAAGCCGCGCGGTATTCACGTTACCGCCGCCAATGTGGGAGTGGATGTCGATGGCGCCCGCCATCACGATGCAGCCGGCAGCTTCGATGGTCCGGTCGGCCACCCCGTCAGCCGGCGCCGCGACGATCTTGCCGTCCTTGATCCACAGGTCGCCCTTGCCGAGGCGGCTGTTGACGGGGTCGACGATGTCGCCGTTGGCGATTTTCGTCAGCATGGCAATGCCTCGGCGAAAACCCGACTGGCGACTAGGCGAATGATCGTCGCGGCGGAGGGCAATTTCGAAGCAGCGCGGGTATCAGTCGACTTCAGCGAGCCGGTACGGCTGGAATAGACAACCGCATCGTGATCGACCCCAGCTTCGCCAATGGCGATGGTGACCGCGGCGCCTGTGACCGGCTCTTCCGTTTTAGCCAGCGCAATCAGTGCCATGCGTCCTCTTTTTCTCGGGAGTTGGGCAACCGTGGCGGAGATCCGCAGGTGCAGGTCGGCTTCGCCGGCGGCGATCATGCGCGCCACATCGTAACGCCAGGGATCGAATTCCGGGAAGCCCCGCGCAAAGCCCGTGCGCAATGGAAAACCTGTCATCCAGGTCGAGGCGAGCACGCTTCCCCACCCGTTTTCGCTCGCGGGCAGATGAAGACCAGATGCACGTGATTTGCGATTGAGATCGGCGATCAGCCCCTGCAGCATCTCCAACGCCAACCCATCGGTGGCGTGGCCTGAAAACAGGAACACGGGAAAGTGCGCAGCCGCCAGAGCCTTGGCGAAATCGTTGAAGTTCGACACCGGTCGCGATGTTTGCCGCCCCTTGTACTGCGCCCTCAGCGCCGCCAGCGTGGCGCCGAGGCTAGCCTGGCCACAGGAAAGGAGCGTTGCCTTGCGCCCGTTTTTCAACGGCGGCGCGGACACCCCGTTCGATCCCACCAGGAAGAACTCGCGCTCAATCCCGGTCGAGAGATCGGGCCTGGTCGAGAGATCGGGAACCGTGCCAGCGAGTTCGGCAACAAGATCATGATGGATTTGTGCGAGTTCGCCCACGATCACCACGATATCGGCACGCCGGCGCGTCTCCCCAGGGGCGACGGTCATCGCGCCCCTGTCGGTAAAAAGCAGGGTCTCTCGGGCAAGTGCCGCGCCGTCGGTGTGATCGTATGCCGCGCCAAGCCGCTCGGCCAGCGCGATCGCCGCCCTCGTGCCGTGTATGTCCGTATCAAAGCTGAAAACCGGGCACCGGCTTGACGATAACAGCGACGCGGCATGCGCAGCCGCGCGCTCGACCAGCGCTTCCCGGTTGCCTATCCAAGCAACCGCCATTCGCTACACTACTTTCTGGTGCCGGCCCGATCCTAGACGAAACTGGATTGGCCGTGAACCCCGCTTGCCAGCAGATTAACGAATGTTTTCATACGCTATCAACAAACTCCGACCGCGCTTAATCATATTTGATGTAAGCGAAGCGTTGATCGGTCGCCGGAGTTCCCTCCAGCGCTCCGCCTTCCTTGGCCGGCTGCCACTGGACAACGTCCTCGATCTTTCTCGCCAACTCGAAGTCCTTGTCGGTGATACCCTTCGCCGCGTGGTTCATCAGGCGTACCTCGACCCAGGCATAGGAAGCGGTGATATCGGGATGGTGCCACGCCGCCTCGGCGAGATGGCCAACCGTGTTGATGACCATCAGCGTCGACTTCCAGCTGTGGGTCTTGTATTTGCGCCGTATCCAGCCGTTTTCGTAGCGCCATTTCGGCAACTCCTTCTCAAGCCGGTCGGCAATCTCGGCGTCCGAATAGACCTTCTCCTTGACCGTTTCGCTCATCTCGACCTCCCCGAATTGCTCGGTCCGTCAACACGACAGGCCAAAGCAGAAACATGAATGCACTCTCTTTGGCTTGCTCCCTCGACGAAAACAGTTATCATCGTGGCGGGCACCTAAACTTCCATGATGCATCCATGATGCACCCATCGGGGGGCAGATGTCGAATTTTGTTACCGTACGAGTGCCCGCTCGCCTTCACCTTGGCTTCCTCGATCTCAATGGCGATGCCGGACGTCGCTTTGGCAGCGTTGGGCTTCCGTTGAGTGAACCCGAAACCGTTGTCACCCTGTCGCGGTCCGGCGAGACCATAGTCGAAGGTTCCGAGAGCGTTCGCGCCGGTGAGCACTTGTCGACGCTCTGCAGGCATCTCGGCATTCGCGGCCAGCACCATTTGGTGATCGAACAGTCGATCCCGAGTCACGCCGGCCTTGGGTCCGGCACGCAGATCGCCCTTGCCGTCGCCTCGGCACTGCGAACGCTCCACAACCTGCCTCTCGATGTCGCCGGCGACGCGACCCTGCTCGAACGAGGCGGCCGATCTGGAATCGGCATCGCAAGTTTCGAAGACGGCGGCGTGATTGTCGACGCGGGCAAGGACGAGCGTGGCGGACCGCCTCCGGTCGTGGCGCGGCTGCCGTTTCCCGAAGAATGGCGCGTCATCCTCATCCTCGACCATGCCGGGCATGGACTGCATGGCGAGGCAGAGGTCGCGGCGTTCCGTTCACTGCCACCCTTCCCGACGGCGGGCAGCGGCGAGATCTGCCGGAGGGTACTGATGGGTATCATGCCGGCCTTGGTCGAGCGCGATCTTGCGGCATTCGGCGCTGCCGTCACCGCGATACAGATGCTGATCGGCAGCCATTTCGCTCCGGCGCAGGGCGGTGTGTTCACCTCAAAGCGGGTCGAGATGGTCGCTCACCGTCTCAATAAAGCGGGCGCCGTCGGGATCGGCCAGAGTTCCTGGGGACCCGCAGGGTTTGCCTTCGCGCCGTCGCATGACGCCGCGCTCAAATTCGTCGGCGCGGTTCAGAAGACAGCCGTTGAAGACGGCCTTCAGATCAAGATCGTCAAAGGCAGGAACTCCGGCGCGAAGATCAGTTCGACCGGACTCGGTCTCGTCGGCAGCTGACGCTTCAGATTCCAAGCAGAAAGGCGAGAAATGGCCCGCAAACATATCCTGCATATGCTGACGCCGTTGAAGCACATGAGCCCGTTCGACGTGAACATGGCGCTCGACGCTGGCTTCGATAGCGTGGTCCCCTATGTCGATGTCGACCTTGGTGAGGTGACAGGCCTGGTTCAGGACGCGATCTTTTCGCGCCCGCCGGATGCGGGGGTCGATACCGGCATCTTTATCGCCGGGAAGGATGCTTCGTTGGCGCTCGACATGTTCGATGCCGCGAAGAAGGCGATGGTGCCGCCTTTCCAGGTTTCGGTATTTGCCGACCCCGCCGGCTCGTTCACCACGGCCGCGGCGATGGTGGCCAAGGTCGAAAAGGCGTTGGAGAAGAAATTCGAGCGCGGGCTGAAGGACACGAGGGTGGCTGTTTTCGGCGCCACCGGCGTGGTTGGCTTCTGCACCGCCGTCATCGCGGCAAGGGAGGGCGCCCGCGTCACGCTTGTCGGCCATGACGGCATCGAAAGGGTGAAGCAGATCGCTGCCGAGATCAAAAGCCGATTCAAGATCGGTGTCGATGCGGCTGACGGATCGAGCGATGCCCGGAAAGCCGATCTGGTCGAAGCAAGTGAGGTCATATTGGCTTGTGCGAAAGCCGGCGTCCAGGTGGTTTCAAAGGCCCAGTTGAGAGGAAGCGGCTTGCTTATCGCCGCCGACGTCAACGCGGTCCCGCCCGCAGGCATCGAAGGATTGGCCGTCAATGCCAATGGCGACCCGCTAGAAGCGGCAAAGGTCGTCGGGATTGGCCCGCTTGCCATCGGCAACGTCAAATATAAGGTCGAGTCTGGCCTTTTCAAAAGAATGATCGAATCCGAAAAAACGATCGCGCTCGATTTCCAGGAAGCGTTTTCCCTTGCACGCGAGATTGCCAAATAGCGCCAGATCTCTGCTGATCGCGGCGATTTCAGGCCGGGCATTGGCCATGGCTGCGCGGCGTGCGGGCTATCGTCCGTTGGTCGCTGATTTCTTCTGCGATACCGATACGGTTGCGCTGGCAGAACGAACGACCAAGCTGCCGGGCAACCTACAGGACGGCATCGACGGCGAGCGCATCATCGAGACGCTTCGGGACCTGGTCGGCGAAGACCAGCCGGTCGCCGTCGTCCTGGGCTCGGGTTTTGAGCGGATGACGGAGACTGTCGACGCCGTCGCTCGCCATTTTCCGCTTGCCGGCAATCGCGGCGCGGCGATCAGCAGGATCAAGGACCCGCAATTGCTGGCCGCGGATTGTGCCGAACTCGGCATCCCACATCCGGAATTCCGGTGGGATCGACCGCCTGAGCCAGACAGCTGGGTGGCCAAGACCGTGGGCGGCGCCGGGGGTGGACATATCAGACAGGCGGCCGGAGAAAGCCAGACCACCGGCCGCTATTTCCAGCGTTTCGTCGCCGGACGCAGCATCTCGGCCCTGTTCGTCGGCGACGGCCAGGCCGCGCGCATCGTCGGCTTCAGCCAACAATGGACTTCCCCCGTCTCCACGGCGCCCTACCGCTATGGCGGGGCCGTGCGGCTGAGACGCTTCGACCGCAGGCAGGCGGCGGTCATCGGCGGCTGGCTTTCAGCCCTGACGCGCCGTGCCGGCCTGGTTGGATTGTGCAGCGCCGATCTCATTCGCGGATCGGATGGCTACAAGCTCATCGAGATCAATCCGCGGCCAGGCGCCACGCTGGACATTTTTGACGAGGCCGACGCGCCGCTGATCGAAGCACATCTGCGAGCTGCAACCGGCGGAACTTACCGTTTGCCACGCTTCGTCGATTCGATGGCTTCAATGGTGACCTACGCCGCGACGCCAATCGCGCGGTTTCCGTCGATTGCGTGGCCCGAATGGACCGCTGACCATCAGTCGCCCGGCACCCCTCTGATTGCCGGCGACCCCGTCTGCACCGTCTTCGCGCGCGGTCCGAACGCCGATTTGACCAGGCGGCTCATCAAGGGGCAAGCCCGCCGGTTGCAACTCCAATGGGAAGGAGACCGGACATGAAAGACGGTTCGGCATTCCTGAACGACAATGCACAGCGCATCGCTGACGGCATGATCAGCGACGCCGAACGGCTGCGGATCGCCGCTTCCAAGGGAACCTTGGGCGAGCTCCTTATCGATGTCGGCGCCAAGGCGCCCGGCAGCGTCGAGGCCGGGCTGCGCATGGCGGAGGCGGCGATGGGCGGTCTCGGCAGCGTGTCGGTGTTTATGGACCGCACGGAGCGGAAATGGCCGTTCACCGTCGAGGTGCGCTCGTCGCAGCCGGTACTAGCCTGCCTAGGCAGTCAATATGCGGGCTGGAACCTGTCTGCCCAGGACTATTTCGCCATGGGATCGGGACCGGCGCGGGCACTCGCCCGCGTCGAACCCCTGTTCGACGCGCTTTCCTATCGAGACACCGCATCGTCCGCCGTGCTTATCCTGGAGACTGCCAAACCGCCTCCCCCAGCAATCGTCGAGAAAGTGAGCAAGGCAACCGGATTGGCAACCGACAAGCTCACCTTCCTCTACGCGCCGACGCAAAGCCTTGCCGGCAGCCTGCAGATCGTTGCGCGCGCGCTCGAGGTTGCCCTGCACAAGGCCAACGATCTCAAATTTCCGCTGGAGAACGTTGTCGACGGCATCGGAGCGGCGCCAATCCCCGCCCCCCACCCGGATTTCCTGACCGCCATGGGCAGAACGAACGATGCCATCATCTATGGCGGCAGCGTCCAGCTCTTCGTAAAAGGGTCGGCAAAAGAGGCCAGCAACCTCGCGGAGAAACTTCCGAGCCGCGCCTCACGGGACTACGGTCAACCCTTTGCCGAGATCTTCAAGCGGTTCAAGGGGGATTTCTATGCCATCGATCCACTGTTGTTCAGCCCGGCCGAAGTGATCGTGACGGCGATCGAAACCGGCGACACGTTTCGCGCTGGCCGGCGTGATCCAAAGATGCTCGAACGGAGCCTCGGTTAGCATGGCGGCACAAAGAGACCCGTCCGTCATCCGCCACATCCGAGGCACCACATGATCCCTCGCATCCTGATCGTCAGCGACAATTCGGACACCGGCTCAAGTGGCCTCGCGGCAAGGCTTGGTCGACGGGGCGCTATTGTTGCAACCGTGCCGCTGGCGGCGATCGCGTTCGACACCGGCAGCCCGGGCGGACTTTCGATCCCCGGTTTCGGCGGTGCGCTGCCCGATGCCGTGCTCGTCCGTTCGATCGCCGCAGGATCGTTCGAAGCGATCACCCGGCGCCTCGGGGTACTGCACGCGCTGAGCCGGCTGTCGGTTCCCGTGTGGAATTCGGCGCAGGCGGTCGAACGCTGCGTCGACAAGTCGATGACGACTTTCCTCTTGAAAAATGCTGGCCTGCCAACGCCACCGACATTCGCCGTCGAAGGACTTGCCGCCGCCAAGGAGATCGCGGCGCAGGAGCTTCGGGAGGGACCGCTGGTGCTGAAACCATTGTTCGGGGCGCAAGGCCGCGGGATAAGGCTGATCCGTACGCTCTCCGACCTTCCCGCCGCAGACGAGGTGAACAGCGTCTACTATCTCCAGCACTATGTGTCGCGCGCCGGCCCGCCCTTCCGGGATTTCCGCGTTTTTGTCTGCGCCGGCGAAACAGTCGCGATGATGAGCCGCAGCAGCGACGACTGGATCACGAACGTCAACCGGGGTGGCGTGCCGGAGCCGGTTTCGGGACCTGGCAAGGCTGAGCTGGCATCGCTGGCTGTCGCCGCGTCAGCCGCCGTCGGCGCGGATTTCGCCGGCGTGGACATCGTGCGAGCCGACGATGGCAGCTTGTTCGTACTCGAGGTGAACAGCATGCCCGCTTGGTCAGGACTGCAATCGGTGGTCGCTGTGAACATCGCCGAGGCGATCGCCGATGCCCTGCTGAAATTCCTGGCCGACCGCACCGAAGCGACCGCCGCGCCGCGGCCCTTCCGTTTCACCGCGCCGGCGAATTCGTAACGGAGCGGCAGGATGGCGTTATCGCGTGAACGCCTCCGGGCTAGCTACAAGGATGCCTGCCGGATGGAGATCGAAGCTCTGAAGCCGGGCAATGTCCACCTGTTCGCCGACGGACACGGCATGTCCGCCGCCCAGTTCATGATGAGTGCCGAGGTTTCGTCCGAGCCGCTGACCGATCCTCGCCTCTCGGTCGGGCAGCGCATGCTGGAGGCGGTGCGTGCGACACGCCTGGCGGTAGCAACCAACACCAATCTCGGCATCGTCCTCCTGGCGGGGCCTCTGATAGGCGCCGCCGAAATGAGGAGTGGCAGCTTGCAGGACAATCTCGACTCGCTGCTGCGCGCGTTGAGCATGGACGATACCAGGGCAGTGTTCGAGGCGATCGCCATGGCAGCGCCAGGCGGCCTGGGAGATGCCGCGAATGATGTGCGGCAGGAGCCGAAGGTTCATCTCTTGGAAGCAATGCGGGAGGCTGCCGACCGCGATATGATCGCCCGCCAGTATGACACCTGTTTCGGCGACGTGTTCGGGGTAGGGCTGGCCGCGCTGGTAGGGGCGCTAGCTCGCGGAGAAAGCGGCATGTGGCCGACCGTGTTCGCCTATATGGCGTTTCTCGCAGGCTTCCCCGACAGTCACGTGGTGCGCAATCACGGAATTGAAGTCGCAAATCAGGTGCGACAGGACGCTCTTTCCGTTCAGGCGACGCTCCATGCCAACGGCGACGAGCCGTCACGCATTCGCCTGCTCATGGAGTTCGACCGCCGGCTGAAGGCGGACAAAGTAAACCCCGGCACCTCGGCCGATCTGACCGTGGCTACTCTTTTAGTCCACACTCTAGGCACTCGCTTGCATAATCGCGGCGTTGGTGCTTGACTTCCAAAAGCGGGAGCTGTGCTTCCGCGGCTATCTAGCCAACCGGTCCGGGCAATCCGGGCGCTGCCAACAAGGATAGCTGTCCATCGAGCGCCTGCTCGGTTGCAGCGTCCGTGGACATCATAATTGTGTCTTGGAGGAAATTGGCATGGCAAAAATCTCGAAGGTAATGGTCGGTGAATCGCTGGTCGGGGACGGCAACGAAGTCGCGCATGTCGACCTGCTCATCGGGCCGCGAGGGAGCGCAGTCGAAACGGCATTTTGCAACGCGCTCACCAACAACAAGGACGGTTTTACCTCGCTTTTGGCGGTGATCGCGCCCAATCTTCAATGCAAGCCCAATACGGTGATGTTCAACAAGGTCACGATCAAGGGCGCCAAGCAGGCTGTACAGATGTTCGGCCCGGCGCAGCACGCCGTTGCAAAGGCAGTGCAGGACAGCGTCGCGGACGGGACAATTCCGGCAAACGAAGCGGACGACGTGTTCATTTGCGTTGGCGTATTCATCCATTGGGACGCGGCCGACGACGCCAAGATCCAGAAATACAACTACGAGGCGACAAAGGAGGCCATCCAGCGCGCTATCACAGGAACCCCGACCGCCGCCGAAGCCACCGCTCAGCGCGACAACGTCAAGCATCCGTTCGCGGCCTAGACAAGAGACAGCCCCGCACAGGAAAAGCCATCTTCCGAAACGGATGGTCTGTTGCGCCGGCTGAAAAGGGTTCTGGGCTTTTGAAGCGACACTCCCGAAGGGCGCCCGCCTTTCGGGGGTGAGGAGCAACTGTGATCAGGCGCCGAACGACGCCAGGTGACTAGGTGTGAGCGTGGCGTTGTGCAGTGAGGTTGCGACCAGCGCTGCGGCGATGCCCATCGCTGACAATGCGTGGATATCGTTGTCATCGCGGACGCCGCCGGCCGCGATGACCGCGCGACTTCCCGCCTTGGCCTTGACCTCCTCCAGCCGCCTGAAGTCCGGGCCGGCGGCCGCACCGACTTTGGCCAGCGTCATGACGATCACCTTTTGCGGCCAAAGCTCGGGCTCAGCGAGAAGAGAACGCGGTCCGCAAAAATCATCGCCAAGGAAATCAAGGGACAGGATGAGATCGGGATGATCGCGAAAATGCCGGAGCAGCACATCGTCCTGCTGCGATTCGGAGCCCAACACGGGGTGCACCGAACGTTCAGCAAGCGCCGCCGAAAGTGTTTTCCTGTCTGCTACGCCGGCATCGACCCAGAGCTCAGGCGGCTGCGTCATCGCCCTCAGCCGGGCAAGTGCGTCGCTGTTTGGAGTACCGCCTCCGATGGCGTCCAGATCGGCGATGTAGAAGGTCGAAAAGGGATAAAGCGTGCGCAACCCTTCGGCGACGGCGAGGACATCGGAACTTCGGCTGAGCGGGGTAACGATCGGCCGGTAGCGATCGCGTTTTCCTTGCTGGGCGCGAACGACCTCGCCGCCTTTCAAGTCGAGAACCGGAATGATGCGCAACGTTTTTCTCGCCGACCAACTGCTGTCATGAAAGCTTGAAGTGTGGAAAAAAGAAAGAGCATCATTGCGGGCTTCGACATTGGCGGCGCGCATCTGAAGGTGACGCGCGCGCAAGGCGGCCGCATCGTCGGCGCGGTAACGATCGCCACGCCGCTCTGGCAAGGGTTGCACAGCCTGACCTCGGCCCTCGACGAAACAGCTCCGATCTATGCGGAAGCCGATCTCAACGCGTTCACCATGACGGGCGAACTGTCGGACATCTTTGCGTCCCGCGATATCGGCGTGACGACGCTGCTGGATCAGATTTCCAACCGTTTTCCCACAGGCGAAAAGCTGATCTATGCCGGATCATCCGGCTTTGTCGAGGTCGAGCAGGCAGCGCGGCTGAGCACCGATGTCGCCTCCGCCAACTGGCACGCGACAGCCTCTTTGGTGGCAAAATTGGCCGGCGATGCCCTGTTCGTCGACATGGGCTCCACCACCACCGACATTATCGCAATCAAGAATGGCGCCGTCGTCAATGAGGGGTACACCGATGCAGGACGGCTTCTGACTGGCGAACTGGTCTATACGGGATTTACCAGGACATTTCTGTTCGGCGTAGCCTCGTCTGCTCCTGTCCATCGAAGACTGACGCCATTGATGAACGAGTATTTCGCCTCGATCGCCGACGCGCACCGGATCCTGGGCGTGCTCGATGAGGAGGACGACATGCACCCTTCCGCCGACGGCAAGGAAAAGACGGTCCACGGCTCAATCGCGCGACTGGCGCGCATGGTCGGGCGCGACGCCGCTGAACTTTCGCCGCCGGAATGGGGTGAAGTCGCACGCTGGTTCAGCGAGCAGCAATTGCGGAAAATCCACGACGCAGCATCCCTGGTTGCCTGGGGTCTTGCTCAAGATGTTCCGATCGTCGGCGCCGGAACGGGCCGCTGGCAGATCAGGCGGCTGGCCGAGCGCATGGAACGTCGCTTTGTCGATTTCGCCGACATCGTCCCCGCTCATGAAGCTGTTCGCGGCGAGGCCAGCCGCGCCGCACCAGCATCGGCGGTGGCGCTGCTGGCTGGATATCGATCACAAGCAGCGTAGCGGCGCTCGCGCCGTCACGCTCACGCGTCCCCGCTGCTGGACCCTTTGGCGGCTAGGTGATCGCTGACACGCTGCATCAGCCAACCCCAGGCTTCCCGTTCGTCGGCGCCGGCTGTCTTTTCGATAGAGATCGAAAGATACGCGATCTCGGCCTCGATCTTGTCGCGGGGTAGCATGCCAAGCCGGCTGACCAGGATGGCCAGTTCCAGAACAGCCGCCTTGGCACGGTTAAGGCCGGTGAAGGGCGCATGCATTTCCTCTCGAAGCACGCGGCAGAAATGGCGAGGGCGCACGCCATCATCGTCAACGCTCTCGACTTCGAGAACCGAATGCGCCAGCGCAGTCGCCAACCGGGGAACCAGAAAATCTTCAAGGGGAACGGTCGGCCAGTCCTTGCGCCCGGTCAGGCATCCAGCGAAGACGCGCACGTCGTCGGTGTAGTTGGCGATGGCGAACGGCACCGCCGCCAGATTGTCGAGCGTAACCGAGGGACGAAACGGTGCGATGACCCAGCCGTCTTTTTCGGAGATTATGCCGATCGGCGCGATATGGACCTTTCCTGTCTTGTCGACAGTGGTGATGATTGTCTCGCGAATGTAAGGCACCTAGCCCTCCTTCTTCGCGCGAAGCGTTTCGCCCGGTTTGGCAAGACGGGTACGGTCGGTTTCGGGAGCCGGTGCGGCAACGCCCCATGCGAGCGGCTCGTCCTGAACATAGCGCTTGCCGAGGCGCCACGCGATCTCGGCCTTCGTCAGTTCCGCGCCCAGATAGAAAGCATGCGCACCATCGGTCTCCACGCCAAGTCCGGCGAAGAATTCGAACGCATCCGTGGCAACCGCGTGCCCTTTGCCGTTGAAAATATGAATGCCGTCCTCCGCTGCCGCGATACGGTAGTTGGCGTCGCGCACCTCGGCCGCCAATCCAGCGATATCATCGGTCGAGGCCGTGAAGGGCTTGCGATCGTGGATCTGCAGCAAGCCTGGGTGATAGCTACGCGGCAGTGCACCGTCATTGCGGGCGGCGAACATGATGCGACGGGCAATGTCGTGCTCCTCGATCGTCCGCACCGTGTGAGGGCTGACATGTACGGCTAGCACGTTTCGAATCCCGAGTTCCGAGCAGAGCCCCGTTAGAACGGCCGTAACGCCAGAACTGTCGGCGTCGGTAAGTTCGGTGAGATTGCCGGTGCCCATCAGCAATTCGATCTTCGGCCAGCGGCGGCGCGCCTCGATGAAGCGGCCGAGCGATTGGGCGAAGCCGAAGTGGATCGGATCCAACACGGGATCGGCGATAAAGGAAATGCCAGCCCTTTGCGCCGCATCGATAGCGCGGCCAAGCGAATCCAGATCGCCGGGGGCGGACGGGATCAACACCGCCGTAGCCCCATGGCCGAACACTAACGGCAGCGTGTTCTCGTCGAGGCTGAGAAGATAGTCCGCACCGGCGCGTGCACCGATCGACAGTTCGTCCGCGCTGGCCGAATCGACGCTGACCTGAAATCCTTGTGCCTTGAGCTCGCGCACAGCCTCCGACAGCAACGGAAATGGCGTTTCAGGCAGGCAGCCAAGATCGATGACATCGGCGCCGGCCGCAGCTAGCGTCCCCGCCCGCAGCGTGAGCGCTTCGATCGACAGCATTGGCGCATCGACGATCTCGGCGAAGATGCGCATATCGTGACGCGTAAGATCCGGCGGCTCGCCGACACGGCCGAGAAAGGCCGGCAGGTCCGCGATCTCGTCAGGACCGCGCGCAAAGGGCACGCCGAAATGGTTCGACAATTGCTCGATATCGCCGCGATAGCGCCCTGGCAGGATAAAGCGGTCAACGGCGTTGGGCGCGATGAGACGCCGCTTTATGATGTCTTCGGTCATCAGTGCGGCGACCTTGACACCTATGTCGACCACCTCCCACGAAAACTCCGTCTCGCCCAGACCGGATAGCAGCTTTTCCAACCGTGCCCTGGCCAGATGTCCCGTGAGAAAGACCAGCCGCTCAGCCATGGCCGGACAGCTCGGCCCGGCGTTGCTGAACCGCCGCGTTGAGGTCCGCGAGCGACTCGACGACCTGGGTTCGTTCGAACCCCTTCAGCCGCTCGGTGTTTTCCAGGTCAATCCTGCGCGGATAGACTTTGACCAGGCCATGCGGCGCCATGGTTTCGAGTTCGGGTGCGGTGTCGCAGGCAAAGACGATGATCGGCACGCGGCACTTTCCGGCTTGCGCAAAGACGTTGGTGGCAAGCGTATCGGATATACCCCAGACGCATTTGGCAACCGTGTTGGACGAGGCAGGCGCCACCACGACCGTGTGGTAGACGCCGTGGTAAAATTCGCCGACGGGAATGGCGCTCGCCGTCTTGTCGTGCAGCACGCGCGTCGTCTCCGGAAAATCGAGTTTGAGCTTGTACATGCGCAGCACTTCATTGGCGGCTTTCGACACGAAGACATCGCAATGTTCGAGTTGGCGAACAAGTGCGAAGCTCTCCGTGAAAAAATGCCCGGACCCCGTCAAAACCCACGCCCAGCGCGGCACGTGCAGCTTCACCATCGGCTATCCTGCCTTCTTTGCCGAGCGGGTCGAAGCCACAATCCCGATGCCGGGCAGCTTGCCCGATGCGAGTAGCGCGCCCGCCTCGGCGGCATCCTTCGGACCGGCGAGACGGAAATCGATGCCGTCGGGCAGCATGGCGGCAAAGCCTGGGTCGACAATGCCCCTGGCCTTCAGGCTGTCAGGGGTATCGTTGTCGAAGAATGCATCGGTCTGCTTGATAAGCAACAGCGCGTTCGCGCCAAGCTTCCCGCCAAGCCAGGCAGCCAGGGAATCGGAGGTAATGTCCCAAGAGGCCGGAAGGTCCGGTGCCGGCAACGCAAGTGACGACGGCAGCCACACCGGAACCTTGCCTTCGTCCAATGCTCGCACAATCTCCTCCAGCGATCGTGCCGGCGTCAGTCTTTCGTCCCGATCGAGGATGATTTGGCCGAACTGCTCCATGGCGAGGATCGCCATGGCATGTGCGGCGGTGTCGGAAAAATCCATGCGGGTCTGCGTCTCGCGCACCTGATCGGCAAACAGGCCGCCGCCGGGCACGATGACGATCGGTAACCTGGAACCCGCCAGCGCCGCGATCCAGCTCGTCATTTCCGCCGCATGGGCAGTGCTGCCGCCAAGCTTGACGACGGCCCGCCCGAGGACGTCGGAGCCTTGCTGGCGCGGCCGGGAAACACTGCCTCTGTCTTTTCGGCCGGCAGAGCCGGAGGCGACACCGCGTCCTGCCGATTGGCGCTTGCGTTCGATCTCGACGCCGACACCGCCAGGCCCGAGCTCGAGTTTTTCCACCCTTACCGTGACGCGCACGACGCGCTCGTTCTCCAGAACGTGCGCCGCCACTTGCTCGGCCAAAGCCTCGCTGAGCTGAATGTGCCCCCGCGCGACGATGGTGCGAATGCCATCCATGATGATGTCATAGGAGAACACATGGCGCATGTCCTCGGGATGGTCGGTGACTTGCAGCACGTCGGCGATCACATCAAAGCGCACCTTTTGAGTATGACCATGCTCGAAGCTGTAGGCACCGATCTGGACCGGCAGAACAAAATCCCGCACGAAAATCCTGTCCGTGCCCAGTGTCGGATCGGTGCCCGGCGAATAGCCTCTCGCTGCCAACAGGCGATAGTCGATGCTCGATTTACCGCCCGTCCCAGGCTCTGCCGGGACCAATTCGCGAATCTGCAAGACCGCCTCGGCGCTGATTGAACCCGCGCGGTCGGCATGGCCACACAGCGCGCCGCGAAAGCCGAGGAAATCGGGAGCGAAAGGCAATAGACGTGGAATATCCGGGGCTTCGAGCGATCCGCTCAGGCCAACCATCAGACCGAGCGACTTGGCTCGATCGACGAATCCCGGAATCCGCTCCGGTGGCAAATGGTCGAGCAGCCGGCCCTTTCCCTTCTGCGCGGTATCAACCATCACGCCGTGGAAGCGGTGCCTGCCGAATACCGGCAGGAGCTCGAAGTCCGGCGCCAGATCGGCAAAGAGCACAGCGATCAACTTCGTTCGCGCGGCCAGCGGTTCGAGCGCCTCCGCGCAGGCAGGGATGTGAGCCGATGGGAAAAACCCGATCTTGACATAATCGACGCCGGTCGCCGCGATCTCTTCAGCCTTGGCGCGGATCGTTTCGGGTTCCATCGGCAGGTCGCCGCAGACCGCGCTGACCGGAGCCCGACCAGCGATGAACGAAATCGTTCGGCGGATGGTTTCCGTGGGTACCGCGCCCAACGCTCCCGCCTTCGGATCCTTCAGATCGACGATGTCGGCGCCGCTCGAAAGAACGATCTCCGCCTCTTCGATGCCGGTGACGCTGGCCAGCATTCTGGTCATTTGAACAGTTTCTCCAGTTTGGAGGACAAGATCTTTTGTCCTTCGTCCGCTTGATTCTCGCGCACGTCGCGGATGACATAGCTGCGAACGACCTCGAAATCGAAGATGGCAATCTTTTCAGCCGCCATGGCATGTTTGTCAAAAAGACACCGAGCCAGGGCAGACGCGAAAAGTCGTCCGATAGGGTTTGATAAATTTTGCGGGTCGGCTAAGTTGACCATGGGCACCTGGACTTGGCGCTGCTCCGACACCCGTCGGACCTCAGCGCAAGAATGGGTAATTACTATCGATGACGAGCGCGGTGCCGGGCACTCTCGCCGCCTTTTTGTGCTTTTTTTCCCTGACCGTCAACGCTCCGGGCGCGATAGCCCAGGAAGCGGCGGCGAAGCCGGAAAAAAAGGTCACTGAAATCAAGATAGGGTATTTGCGGGCCTACGCGCCGCAATTGACGCTTTCCATGCTCGACCTGCCGCCGCGTGATGAAGGTGTCGCCGGCGCCACTGTGGCAATCGGCGATAACAACACCACCGGAAAATTCACCGACCAGAAATTCAGCCTCGACGTGACCGAGATCAAACCCGAAGCCGACGCGGTTCAGGCATTCGAGGACCTGATCGCCAAAGGTGACCACTATGTCGTCGCAGACCTCTCGGCCAAACAATTGCTGTCGATCGCCGATATAGCCCGCGACAAGGGCGTGCTGATCTTCAACATCGGTGCCACCGACGATAGCCTGCGCGAGGAGGACTGCCGCATCAATGTTTTTCATATCGCGCCGACGCGCAGCATGCTTGCCGATGCGCTGGCGCAGTATCTCATGGTGAAGAAGTGGCCGAATTGGGTGCTGCTCTACGGCTCGCATGAGCAGGACCATCTCTACGCCGACGCGTTGCGCCGCGCGGCAACCCGTTTCGGCGGCCAGATCGTCGCCGAGAAGGAATTCAAGGACACCGGCACGGCCAGGCGTACCGACACCGGCGCCACGCAGATACAGCAGCAGATTTCCGTATTCACGCAGGATCTGCCGGAGCACGACATTGTGCTTGTCGCCGACGAAAGCCAGGTGTTTGGCACCTACGTGCCCTACCGCACCTGGACGCCGCGGCTGGTCGCCGGCACGGCCGGGCTTGTTGCATCGTCGTGGCATCCCGCCAGCGAGCAATGGGGCGGCATCCAGATGCAGAGCCGCTTCCTGAAGACGACGGCCCGGCGGATGCTTTCCAAGGACATGTCGGCGTGGACAGCAGTGCGTGCCGTCGGCGAAGCCACCACGCGCACCAAAGGCGACGATGCCAAAAAGATCAGTGACTACATCCGGTCGGGCGATTTCTCGGTTGCCGCCTTCAAGGGACAGAAACTCACCTTCCGCAAATGGAACCTCCAGCTTCGCCAGCCGATCCTGCTTGGCGACACCAAGTCGGTCGTGTCGACATCGCCGCAGGAGGGCTATCTCCACCAATTCTCCGAACTCGATACGCTTGGTATCGATCAGCCGGAAACGAAATGCGTTCTCAAGTAGGGCCAAAGGGGAGGAATTTGCGTGCAGACACGAGCTTGTGCATTGGCCATTCTCGCGGCCGGCCTCACGGCCAGCCCGGCATCGGCCTATACGGCCTACGTTTCCAACGAGAAGGACAACACGATGACGGTCGTCGACACGGCCACCATGCAAGTGGTGAAGACCGTCGAGGTCGGCCAGAGGCCACGCGGCATCACCATCTCGCATGACGGCAAATTCGTTTATCTTTGCGCCAGTGACGACGACACGGTCGAAATCATCGACACCGCGACGCTGCAAATCGTCGGCACGCTGCCATCTGGCCCCGATCCCGAATTGTTCGTGCTCTCGCCTGACGGCAAGACGCTCTATGTCGCCAATGAGGACGACAACCTCGTCACCGCCATCGACGTCGAGAGCAAGCAGGTCATGGCCGAGATTCCAGTCGGCGTGGAACCGGAAGGCATGGGTATCAGCCCTAATGGCAAGATCATGGTCAACACCTCGGAAACCACCAGCATGGCGCATTTCATCGACACTGGCACCCACGATGTAACCGATAACGTACTGGTCGACACGCGCCCGCGCTTTGCCGAATTCAAGCCGGACGGCTCGCAGGTCTGGGTCAGCGCCGAGGTCGGCGGCACCGTCAGCGTCATCGATAACGCCAAACGCGAAGTGGTGAAGAAGATCCAGTTCGCGATCCAGGGATTGCGGGCTGAGACCATCCAGCCGGTAGGCATCGCCATCAGCGCCGACGGCAAGAAAGCCTATGTCGCGCTCGGCCCGGCGAACCATGTCGCCGTGGTCAATACCGACACCTACGAGGTCGAGAAATACATCCTCGTCGGCCAACGCGTCTGGCACCTGGCCTTCACACCCGACCAGAAAACGCTGATCACCACGAATGGCAACTCCAACGACATCACGTTCATCGATACGGCGACCGACGAGCCGGTCCAATCGCTCACCGTAGGCCAGCAGCCTTGGGGTGTGGCCATTTCGCCCAAATAGCAGACATTGATCATGGGGAGGATCGCGACATGAAATTTCGCCATAGGTTTATCTTCGCCGCGCTCGCCGGATTTGTGCTTGCTCCGATCGCCGCAAGCGCGGATGACGCAACGCCAAAACCATCGCGTGCCAGCAAGAACCTGCCGGAATTGATTATCGGCTCGGCCGATTCCACCTATGCCGTCAATCAGAAGGATTTCGAGCTGATCGCCGGCCAAGGCTATCGCTGGAAGATCACCTCCAAGGGCGGTTTCGAATACAAGTTCGTGACCGACCTGTTCCGCAATGTGTGGATGGACCAGATCGTCATCGACGATCTGGAGGTGCATATGGACGGCGGACCGGCCTGGCTGGAATTCGACGACGCGGGAACGATCCAGGTGCAATTCCACACAGTTCGCCCCGGCGAGTATACCTGGTCGGTTCCCGACCTCGCCGACAAGGGCCTGAAGGGCAAGATCACGATCAAGTGAGACCAAAGGAAATCAGGCGCGCTAGATAGCAGTGCGTCCTGCCAACGCGTCCTGAAGGAGCGATCCGGGCATGCAGCATGTGAGAACAAGCGGACCGGGAGACGAGGCGGCGGCACTCGACGTCAGTGCCGTCAGCCACTCCTATGGACCGAAGCGGGCACTCAAAGAGGTCTCGTTCTCGATCTTGCCCGCGACGTTCACCGTCCTGCTCGGCCTCAACGGGGCCGGCAAGACAACACTGTTCTCCCTGATCAGCCACCTCTATGACACGCGTCACGGGTCGATCCGCATCTTCGGCCACGACATCCGCAGCGCTTCGGGCGAAGCGCTCAGACGGGTCGGCATCGTGTTCCAGGCGCGCACGCTCGACCTCGATCTCAGCGTCTATCAGAATCTTTCCTACCATGCCTCGCTGCATGGCATTGGCGGACGCGAAGCCCGGCAGCGCATCGCCGCGCTGCTTGACACAGTCGACATGCAGGGCCGCCAGCATGACAAGGCACGCAGCCTCTCCGGCGGTCAGATGCGGCGCATCGAGATCGCCCGGGCGCTGCTTCACCGACCTTCCCTGCTCCTGCTTGACGAAGCGACCGTCGGCCTTGACATCGAGTCGCGTGCTGGCATCCTCGCCACCATCCGCAAGCTCGTCGAAACCGATGGTATCGGCGTGCTCTGGGCCACGCATCTGATCGATGAAGTCGATGATACCGATCATGTCGTCGTGCTGCGGCGGGGTGACCTGGTCGCCAGGGGCAAGGTGTCGGATGTCGTCCAGGCAAATGGAGGAAATTCCATTCGCGATGCCTTTTCGAAGCTCAGCCGCGTCGACGCGACGGGCATGGCGGAGACATCGTCATGAGCGCTCCTGCGATGCCCGGAAAAGTCGTCGGCATCAAACCGGTAGGGTCTGAACCATTCGGCCTCCGCCACCATCTCATTTGCCTGAAAGGCATCGTCCTGCGCGAGTGCCTGCGCTTCCTGCACCAACGCGAACGGTTCATTTCCTCACTGGTGCGGCCGCTCGTCTGGCTGTTCATCTTCGCCGCCGGCTTCCGCCAGGTGCTCGGCGTGTCGATCATCCCTCCTTACAAGACCTATGTGCTCTACGAGGTCTACATCACTCCGGGTCTGTGCGGCATGATCCTGCTGTTTTCCGGCATGCAGTCTTCACTGTCGATGGTCTACGACCGCGAGATGGGCAACATGCGCATCCTGCTGGTCAGCCCATTTCCGCGCTGGTTCCTGCTGGTGTCGAAGATGTTGGCCGGCGTGGCCGTATCGATCGTGCAAGTCTACGCATTTCTGATCGTCGCCTGGTTGTGGGGCGTCAGGGCGCCGCCGCTCGGCTATCTCTACGTGCTGCCGGCACTGTTTCTGTCGGGCATGATGCTTTGCGCGCTCGGCATGCTTTTGTCGTCCGTGATCAAGCAACTCGAAAACTTCGCCGGCATCATGAACTTCGTCATCTTTCCAGGCTATTTCGCGTCGCCGGCGCTGTATCCTTTGTGGCGTATCCAGGAGGCAAGCCCCCTGCTCTACAAGATCTGCCTCGCCAATCCGTTCACCTATGCCGTCGAACTGATCCGCTTCGCCTTCTATGGGCAGATCGACTGGCTGTCGCTGGGCGTCGTCGCCGGTTGCACGCTGTTGTTTCTGGGCGGCGCCATCATTGCATACGATCCTTCGCGCGGCCTGATGACCCGCAAACAGGACACGGGAGGAAACGGCTGATGGCGCGAATGAGACTTGTCCACACCCTGGTTCTGATCGCCATGCTTGTCCCGATGGACGCCAGGGCGGCAAACACCGATCCCGACTGGCCTTGCATGCAGCGCAAGGTGCCGCAGCTCTCGCTCGGCCAGATCTGGAATGGGCCGGAGCTTCCCCCGGCGGCGAAGGATTGGTCGAAGGATTCGGGCGTCTCCGCGCTGGTCGAGGCGGTGGCGGCCCGACGGACGCCGATTGCCGAAGCCCAGAAGGAGATCAAGGACTTCGTGGCTTCTCTGCCGGCGGAGCAGGTCGCACCAAAGATGGCGATGCTGGTGCAGGGAATGTTCGATCACATGGACGCCGAGCGTTCGCACGTGATTTCCGGCATTTCCCGCTATGCCCACAAACAGCTCGAAATGGCGGCTGAATTGCGCAAGGAAGCATCCGACGTCGACGCCCTACGTGCCAAAGCCGACGCCGATCCGGACGAAGTCGAACGGCGAACCGACCAGTTGAATTTCGCGACGCGCATTTTCAACGAACGTGTCCAGTCGCTGACCTATGTCTGCGACGTGCCGACGATAATCGAGCAGCGGCTCTATCAATTGTCCAGGACCGTCTCGGAAACGCTCGGTCGGAAGAAATAGACCTTCAGTCGACCTTGCGACGGATTTCACGTCTCTTGGCAGGCGACACGTCCGGCGTCTCGCTCCGGTCGATTCCGAACGCCATCCGTCGGTCATCCCGCTCAGGAATCGGGATAAAGCTTACCGAACAGGGGCAGATACATCGCGCCCTTGCGCATCAGGAAATCGTTGAACGTAGCCATGGCCGGCGAGATTGCGTGATCGGTTCGTATCACCGAGAACCATTGTCGGCGGATCGGCATGCCGACAACGTCGAGGATGACGAGCCGGCCAGCTTCCGTTTCCGCGGCGATGGTGTGGGCAGAAATGAAGGCGATGCCCAGACCAGCCATCACCGCCTGCTTGATCGTTTCGTTCGAGCCCATCTCGACACCGAGTTCGTCGATGCGGCCAGGCACGTCGCTCAGGAATATTTCCAGCGAGATGCGGGTTCCGGAGCCGGGCTCGCGAATAAGGAAATGCTCCTCGGCAATGCGCTCTTTGGAGATATCGCGCGCCGCCGCCAGCGGGTGTTCGGGCGGCGCGATGATGACCAGCGGGTGGTCGCCGAAGACCGAAGCACGCACCGGTACCTCTTTCGCCGGGCGCCCCATCAGCGCGATGTCGATGTCGTGATTCTTGAGGTTGTCGATTGTCTGGGCACGATTGCCGATGGCAAGCCGCATGTCGATGTCGGGATGTTCCTTCATGAACGCAGCCATCAACCGCGGCGCGAAATACTTGGCGGTGGAAACGACGCCGAGCCTCAAGCTACCCGTACGAACGCCCTTGATGGCGTCGATCTTGTCTTCGAGCAGACCGAGATGCTCCTCGATAGCTTGCGCTGCCTCAACGACGGCCAAACCTGCGGCAGTGGGACGCATGCCGTCCGACGTCCGGTCGAACAGAGCCAGTTGGAATTCTTCCTCCATTTGCCGCAACTGAATTGTCAGTGCTGAAGGAGACAGACCTAACGCCTTGGCCGCACTCACAATTTTTCCGTGCCTGATGATGGCCTGGATGGTCTTGAAATGCTTGAGCGTGAGGTTTCTCATGTCTCATGCTAAATTATTTTTAGTACCAACGTAAAGTTATTGAATTTTACTTATCAAGTGTCGTTTGTTTTCATTCCCCCGATCCAGCCGATCCGAGGAGACGCGGCTGGATCGGGAGGTTACGATGCCAGCGGCAACGCTCGACGCTTTTCTGAACTCCTATCTCGGCCAGCCGGACGAACTTCGCTCCGCGGTCGTAACGACTGTCCGTCAGCTGACACAGGCCGCCAGCAAGATCCGCAATACCATCAATCAAGGTGTGCTCGGCGCCGCCTTTGCCGGGACCCGTGGCGCCAACGCCGACGGCGATGTCCAGAAGGATCTCGACGTCTTCTCCGACGACATCTTCCTCGACGCCATGCGCCACGCTCCGGTCGCGCTCTACGCTTCCGAGGAGCTGGAGCAGCCGGTCCTACTCGACAGGCAAGCACCACTCGCCATTGCCATCGACCCGCTCGACGGCTCTTCCAACATCGACACCAACGTGTCGATCGGAACGATCTTCTCGCTCCTGCCCGCAACTGGCGCGCCGGATGCCGATCCGGCCGCCTCTTTTTTGCAGGCGGGCGTGAATCAGCTAGGCGCCGGTTTCTTCATCTATGGGCCGCAGTTGGCGCTCGTCCTGTCGCTCGGCAGCGGTACGCATATCTTCGTCCTGTCGGCCAGGCTCGGCACCTTCGTCCAGGCATACGAGAGCCGGATCATTCCGCAACGCACCCAGGAGTTCGCCATCAACGCCGCCAACTACCGGCACTGGGACGAGGCCGTGCGGCTCTATGTCGACGACTGCCTGGAGGGCACCGAAGGACCGCGAGAGAAGGATTTCAACATGCGCTGGATCGCCTCCCTGGTCGCCGACTGCTACCGCATATTGATGCGCGGCGGCGTGTTTCTCTACCCCGGCGACCGGCGCAAGGGCTACGGTCAGGGACGGCTGCGCCTGGTCTACGAGGCCAACCCGATTGCCTATCTCATAGAACAGGCTGCCGGTGCGGCCACCGATACGATCAACCGCATCCTGGACATCGAACCCGACAGCCTGCACCAGCGCGTGCCGATGGTCTTCGGGTCGGCGCGGGAGGTCGCGCGCGTCACCCGCTACCACACCGAGCCGAGCAACATCGGCGAACGAGCGCCGCTGTTCAGCCGCCGTGGCCTCTTCAGAGCCTGAGCAGCACCATGTCAGCCAAGCACCCCATCATCACCATCACCGGCTCGTCGGGCGCCGGCACCACTTCGGTCAAGCGTATCTTCGAGCTGATCTTCCGGCGCGAGAACATCGAGGCCGCGTTCATCGAAGGCGACGCATTCCACCGCTACGACCGCGCCGCGATGAAGGCAAAGGTGGCCGAAGAGGAGAAGGCCGGCAATCCGAACTTCACCCACTTCCATGCCGCGGCCAACGAACTCGGGATTCTCGAAGAGGTGTTCGCGGAATACGGCCGCCGGGGATCCGGAAGAACCCGCACCTACATCCATGACGAGGAAGAGGAAAAGCAGTACGGCACGCCACCGGGAAGCTTTACCGAATGGCGAGAGTTCGGTCCCAGCGACCTGCTCTTCTACGAGGGGCTGCACGGCTGTGTCGTCACCGACACGATCAATTTGGCGAAGCATGCGGATCTCAAGATCGGCGTCGTGCCGGTCATCAATCTCGAATGGATCCAGAAGATCCATCGCGATCGTTCGACACGCGGCTATTCCACCGAGGCGGTGATGGACGTGATCCTGCGCCGGATGCCCGACTATGTCCGCTACATTGTCCCGCAATTCTCGCAGACCGCCATCAATTTCCAGCGCGTGCCGATTGTCGATACGTCCAACCCCTTCATCGCGCGCTGGATTCCGACGCCTGACGAATCGATGCTGGTTATCCGCTTCGCCAATCCACGCGGCATCGATTTTCCCTATCTGCTGTCGATGATCCACGACTCGTTCATGTCGCGGCCAAATTCCATCGTGGTGCCAGGCAACAAGCTCGACCTTGCCATGCAGCTGATCCTGACGCCGCTCATCCTGCAATTGATCGAACGCAAGAGCCGTGTGTCGTGAGGAGGACGCCATGACCAGCCAAACAGCACTAAAGCCTGCCGCCACCGCCGTCGTCTCGGAGCTCGACATGGCGAACGCCATTCGCGTGCTGGCGATGGACAGCGTCCAAAAAGCGAATTCGGGACACCCCGGCATGCCGATGGGCATGGCCGATGTCGCAACGGTGCTGTTCAACCGCTTCATCAATATCGATCCTTCCAGGCCGGGCTGGCCCGACCGTGACCGTTTCGTGCTTTCAGCCGGCCATGGCTCGATGCTGCAATACGCGCTGCACTATCTGCTCGGCTATGAAGACATGCAGATCGAGGAGTTGCAGCGGTTTCGGCAACTGGGCAGCCGCACGGCCGGACATCCCGAATATGGCCACGCGCTTGGTGTCGAGACCACCACCGGCCCGCTCGGACAAGGCATTTCCACGGCGGTCGGAATGGCGCTGGCGGAGCGCATGCTTGCTGCCCGCTACGGTGCCGATCTGGTCAACCATCATACCTATGTGATTGCAGGCGACGGCTGCCTGCAGGAAGGCATCAGCCACGAGGCGATCGACCTCGCCGGCCACCTGAAGCTTTCCCGCCTGATCGTGTTCTGGGACGACAATGCGATCTCCATTGACGGGCCAACCTCCCTGTCCACGTCGATGGACCAGCCGGCGCGCTTCAAAGCCGCCGGCTGGGATGTCCAAACGGTCTCCGGCCACGACATGGAAGCTGTCGCCGCGGCTATCGAGGCGGCGCGGCAGTCGGATCGACCGTCGCTGATTGCCTGCCGCACTGTAATCGGCAAGGGCGCCCCCAATCTCGGCGGTTCGGAGAAGACGCATGGCGCGCCGCTGGGCGAAGCAGAGATCGCCGCGACCCGCGAGAACATCGGCTGGACCTTCGCGCCGTTCGAGGTGCCGGACGACGTGCTTTTCGCCTGGCGCGAAATTGCCGGCCGCGGCGAAGCGATGCGGGGCGCGTGGGAGCAGCGGCTTGCCGCCTCGCCGCAGCGAGAGGCCCTCGAGAACGCGGTCGCCGCCAGACTGCCCGACGCGGTCTTCGAAGCGCTCGATGCCTTTCGCCGAGAGCATGTCGAGAAGGCAACCAAGGTGGCAACGCGAAAAGCTTCCGAAATGGCGCTGGAGGTCATCAACGGCGCCACGGAATTGACCGTCGGCGGCTCGGCCGATCTGACGCACTCGAATCTGACGATCACCAAGGGCATGAACCGCATTGCGCCGAGCGACTATGCCGGCCGCTACATTCACTACGGCATTCGTGAACACGGCATGGCCGCCGCCATGAACGGCATCGCATTGCATGGAGGCTTCGTGCCCTATGGCGGTACGTTCCTCTGCTTCGCGGACTATGCGCGTGGTGCGATACGGCTCTCCTCGCTCATGGGCCAGCGCGTCATCTACGTGATGACGCATGATTCCATCGGCCTCGGCGAGGATGGCCCGACGCATCAGCCGGTCGAGCACCTGGCGATGCTGCGTGCCACGCCGAACCTCAATGTCTTTCGCCCAGCGGATATCATCGAAACGGCGGAATGCTGGGAACTTGCGCTGAAGAGCAGGGATCGGCCGAGCGTGCTGGTGCTGTCGCGCCAGAACCTGCCGATGCTGCGTGAGGCGCACAGCGACGCGAACCGCTCCAGCCAGGGCGCATACATCCTGCGCGAGCCAGCCAGGCACCGTGCCGTCACCCTGATCGCAACCGGCTCGGAGGTCGAGATCGCGGTTGCCGCCGCCGAAAGGCTGGAGACCGAGCATGGCGTCGCCGCCGCGGTCGTCTCGATGCCATGCTGGGAGCTTTTCGAGGAGCAGGAAAGCGCCACCCGCAAGGCCGTTCTCGGCTCCGCGCCGCGCGTCGCGGTCGAAGCGGCGGCCCGGCTGGGCTGGGACCGCTGGGTCGGCGAGACGGGCGCTGTCGTCGGCATGGCCGGTTTCGGCGCCAGCGCCCCTGCCCCCGATCTGTACCGGCATTTCAACATAACGTCCGAAGCGGTTGCTGCGGCGGCGCTGAAGCTCATCATCTAGGAGGACCCACAATGGCCCGCATCACCCTTCGCCAGCTTCTCGACCATGCCGCCGAGCACGGCTACGGCGTCCCTGCATTCAACATCAACAACATGGAACAGGGCCTCGCAATCATGGAAGCGGCCAAAGCCTGCGGCGCGCCTGTCATCATCCAGGCCTCACGTGGGGCCCGGTCCTACGCCAACGACGTCATGCTGGCCAAAATGATGGAGGCATTGACTGAAATGCATCCGACCATTCCGCTGTGCATCCATCAGGACCACGGCAACGACGAGGCCACCTGCCTTTCCGCGATCCGCCACGGCTTCACCTCGGTGATGATGGACGGATCCCTGATGGCAGATGCCAAGACGCCGGCAAGCTATGCCTACAACGTCGCCGTAACCGAACGAGTCACACGCATGGCGCATTGGGTCGGGGCTTCCGTCGAAGGCGAACTGGGCGTGCTCGGATCGCTGGAAACCGGCCAGGGCGAGGCCGAGGATGGCCACGGCGCCGAGGGCGCGCTCTCCCACGACCAACTCTTGACCGATCCCGATCAGGCGGTCGACTTCGTGGCCGCAACCCAGGTGGACGCGCTGGCGATCGCCTGCGGCACCTCGCACGGCGCTTACAAATTTACCCGCAAGCCGGACGGCGACATACTGGCCATGCAGGTGATCGAGGCGATCCACGAGAAGCTACCCAACACGCATCTGGTCATGCATGGCTCTTCCTCCGTGCCACAGGAACTGCAGGACATCATCAACAAATATGGCGGCGAGATGCCCCAGACCTTTGGCGTCCCGGTGGAGGAAATCGAGCGCGGCATCCGCTACGGCGTGCGCAAGGTCAACATCGACACCGATTGCCGCATGGCCATGGCCGGGCAGTTCCGCCGCGTCGCGACGGAGAATCCGCGCGAGTTCGATCCCCGAAAATTCCTGAAGCCCGCCATGGACGCCTTGCACGATCTTTGCCGAGACCGCTTCGAGCGTTTCGGCACGGCGTCCAACGCCTCGAAGATCAAGGTCATCGCCATGGACGAGATGGCCAAACGCTATGCCGCGGGAAAACTCGCGCCCCATATCGCAACCGCGAAAGCCGCCTGAGCAACAAACAGGAGACCTGTCATGAACAAGATCGATATGCTGCCAGCGGGTACGCTCAAGGAAGGCAAGGAACGCTACAAGTCAGGGGTCATCCCTTACAAGAAGATGGGCTACTGGGAGCCGGACTACAGGCCCAAGGAGACCGATCTGATCGCGATGTTCCGGATCACGCCGCAACCCGGCGTCGACCACGAGGAGGCAGCGGCCGCCATCGCCGGTGAATCCTCAACCGCGACTTGGACCGTGGTGTGGACCGACAGGCTGACAGCCTGCGAGCTCTACCGCGCCAAGGCGTTCAGATCCGAGCCGGTTCCAAACACCGGTCCCGGCACCAAGACCGAGCAACAGTACTTCGCCTACATCGCCTACGACCTCGACCTGTTCGAGCCGGGCTCGATCGCCAACCTGACCGCATCGATCATCGGCAACGTGTTCGGCTTCAAGGCGGTCAAGGCGCTGCGACTGGAAGACATGCGTATCCCGGTCGCGTATCTCAAAACCTTCCAGGGACCCGCAACCGGCATCGTGGTGGAGCGTGAGCGGCTCGACAAGTTTGGCCGTCCGCTGCTCGGCGCGACGACGAAGCCGAAGCTCGGCCTGTCAGGCCGCAACTATGGCCGCGTCGTTTACGAGGCGCTGAAGGGCGGCCTCGACTTCGTCAAGGACGACGAAAACATCAACTCGCAGCCCTTCATGCACTGGCGCGACCGCTTCCTCTACTGCATGGAGGCGGTGAACAAGGCTTCAGCTGCCACTGGCGAGGTCAAGGGCCACTATCTCAACGTCACCGCCGGCACGATGGAGGAGATGTACGAGCGCGCCGAATTCGCCAAACAGCTTGGCTCCTGCATCATCATGATCGATCTCGTCATCGGCTACACGGCGATCCAGTCGATGGCCAAGTGGGCACGCCGCAACGACATGATCCTGCACCTGCACCGCGCCGGCAATTCGACCTATTCGCGCCAGAAGAACCACGGCATGAATTTTCGCGTCATCTGCAAATGGATGCGCATGGCCGGCGTCGACCATATCCACGCCGGCACTGTGGTCGGCAAGCTGGAAGGCGACCCGCTCATGATCAAGGGGTTTTATGACACGCTGCGCGAGGAGCGCACGCCGCAGAATCTCGAGACCGGGCTGTTCTTCGATCAGGACTGGGCCTCGCTCAACAAGGTGATGCCCGTCGCCTCGGGCGGTATCCATGCCGGCCAGATGCACCAGTTGATCCATTATCTCGGCGAGGACGTCATCCTGCAGTTCGGTGGCGGCACGATCGGCCATCCCGACGGCATCCAGGCGGGCGCGACGGCCAATCGCGTTGCATTGGAAGCGATGATCCTGGCCCGCAACGAGGGACGCGATTATTTGCGCGAAGGGACCAAAATCCTCGAACAGGCGGCCAAATGGTGCACGCCGCTGAAGGCTGCCCTGGAGACCTGGAAGGATGTCACCTTCAACTATGAATCGACCGACACGGCCGATTTCGTGCCAACCGCAACGCCCAGCTTCTAGAAGAAAGGAACCGTCGCCATGATGACCAATCCGGGAAACAAGGTCACGCAGGGACAGTTCTCGTTCCTGCCCGACCTGACCGATGAGCAGATTTCGGCGCAGATCAAATATGCGCTGAAGAACCACTGGGCCGTCAGCGTCGAGTACACGGACGATCCGCATCCGCGAAACACCTATTGGGAAATGTACGGCAACCCGATGTTCGATTTGAGAGACCCGGCGGGCATCCTGCTCGAAGTCAACGCTTGCCGGAAAGCCTGTCCGAACATGTATGTCCGGGTAACCGCCTTCGATTCGACCAAGGGATGGGAAGCGCCGCGCATGTCGTTCATCGTCAACCGGCCACCCAGCGAACCCGGGTTCCGGCTGCTGCGCCAGGAGCGTGACGGCCGCAGCCAGGGTTATTCGATCGTGCCTTATGCGACCGACAGGCCCGAGGGCGAGCGGAGCTAGCTGAGCCATGCTGGACACGATAGCAAAGGGCGCTGGCGCTCAGGACGAATCGGTTGATCTGCAGGCCGAGTTCGAAGCGTCCAACATCGACGAGGTGATGGACAAGCTCGATCGCGAACTCATTGGCCTGAAGCCAATCAAGAACCGCATCCGCGAGATCGCGGCTCTTCTCCTGGTCGACCGGCTTCGCCGCAAGTTCGGGCTGACCTCGGGCGCACCGACGCTGCATATGAACTTTACGGGAAAT
This sequence comes from Mesorhizobium sp. B264B1B, assembly GCF_020165765.1. NCBI lineage: Bacteria > Pseudomonadati > Pseudomonadota > Alphaproteobacteria > Hyphomicrobiales > Phyllobacteriaceae > Mesorhizobium > Mesorhizobium sp. B264B1B. The sequence goes on along the minus strand of NZ_JAIUIS010000013.1, from coordinate 160,187 downwards.
CCGGGCACGGGCAAGACCACCGTGGCGCTGAGGATGGCCGAAATCCTGCATCGACTCGGCTATGTCCGCGAAGGCCACCTGGTCGCGGTGACGCGCGACGATCTCGTCGGCCAGTATGTGGGCCACACCGCACCCAAGACGCGCGACGTGATCAAGCGTGCCATGGGCGGCGTGCTTTTCATCGACGAGGCCTATTACCTCTACAAGCCCGAGAACGAACGCGACTACGGCCAGGAATCGATCGAGATCCTGCTGCAATGCATGGAAAATAATCGTGACGACCTGGTCGTGATCCTTGCCGGCTACAAGAACAAGATGGATCGTTTCTTCGACAGCAATCCCGGCATGCGTTCGCGCATCGCCCACCACCTCGATTTTCCCGACTACGGCGTCAGCGAGCTGAAATCGATCGCCGAGATCATGCTGGCGGAGCAGAATTATCGCCTCAGCGAGGCGGCCGCCCAGGCCCTCGAAGAGTATCTTCCGATCCGAATGAGGCTGCCGCATTTCTCCAACGCGCGCTCGGTGCGCAATGGGCTGGACCGGGCGCGGCTTCGCCAGGCCAATCGGCTTTTCGCATCGCGAAGCCGTGCCCTGACCAAGGCAGACCTTATTACCATCGAGGAATCCGATATCCGCGGCAGCCGCGTATTCGCGGAAGGGAAGCTCGAAGGCGAACCGGAGACGAAGACGCGCTGAGGGCGAAGCCGGCTGGCGGGCGGCGACCCGACACGGAAGACAGAAATTGGAGACGACGACCATGGTCACCAGGACAATCATCGCGCCCTCCGTGCTTTCCGCGGATTTCTCGCGGCTCGGCGACGAGGTCGAAGCTGTCGTTCAGGCGGGCGCCGACTGGATCCATCTCGACGTGATGGACGGGCATTTCGTGCCCAACATCACCTTCGGTCCGCCGGTCATCAAGGCGATCCGTGGTCGAACGGACAAGATCTTCGACTGCCATCTGATGATCGCGCCGGCCGACCCCTATCTGGCCGCCTTCGCCGATGCCGGTTGCGACATCATCACGGTGCATGCCGAGACTGGACCGCATCTCGACCGCTCATTGCAGGCGATCAGGAATCTTGGCAAGAAGGCCGGGGTGTCGCTCAATCCGTCGACGCCGGAGAGTGTCATCGAGTATGTGCTCGACCGGCTCGATCTGGTGCTGCTGATGACGGTCAATCCAGGCTTCGGCGGCCAGGCTTTCATTTCAGCGGTCGTCGAGAAAGTCAGACGGATCAAGGCTTTGGTTGGCCATCGCCCGATTGACATCGAGATCGACGGCGGAGTCACGGCCGAGACCGCCCCGCTGGTCACCGCGGCTGGCGCCAACGTACTGGTCGCCGGTTCGGCTGTATTCAAGGGAGGCACCGAGGCAGCCTATCGTGCCAATATCGGCGCCATCAGACAGGCGGCCGATGGCGCGATCCGGAAAGCCGCGTAAACCGTTGTCGGGGAGACGAACATGGCTGCGGTCCCACCTGTATGCGATTTCGGCTGGCCCGCCATCGATGCCGTTTTGCCCGGCGTCGACGGCACGTCGCATTCCATCTTCGGTCACGCCGGCCCGAATGGCCTGGTCGTGGCCTTCATCTGCAATCACTGCCCTTATGTGAAGGCCGTGATCTCTCGCATCGTGCGCGACGCCAATGACCTCAAGGCCGAAGGTATCGGCTTCGTCGCCATCAACTCCAACGATGCCGACACCTACCCGGACGATTCCTTCGACCACATGAAGCGCTTCGCCGTGACGAACGGCTTCAGCTTCCCTTACCTGCACGACGAGGCCCAGACTGTAGCGCGCGACTACTCAGCGGTGTGCACTCCCGATTTCTTCGGGTTCAACAGCGAACTGAGACTGCAATATCGCGGCCGGCTGGACGCGTCGCGACGCGAATCCGGACCGCTCGGGCTGCGACGCGATCTGTTCGAGGCGATGAAGCAGGTTGCTCGAACCGGCGATGGTCCGTTCGACCAGATCGCCTCGATCGGCTGCTCGATCAAGTGGAAGGATGCTGCATGAATGTCGGCGCAGGTAGGTCGCTTCGACCGCCGAAGGCGATCCTGTTCGACCTCGACGGCACACTGGTCGATTCGGCGCCTGATATAGCGGCCGCCGTCAACGAGTTGCTGGCCAGCCGCGATCTGCCGCCGTTGCGCCTGGACCAGGTCAAGGCCATGATCGGTGGCGGCGTCAGGAAATTGATCGAGCGGGCCTTCGCGGCGTCGGGAGCGCCGCTCGTCGGCAACGCGCTCGATGAGGCCAACCGCGTCATGGCGCCGATCTACAGCCGACATCTGACCGGCCTGACAAGACTGATGCCTGGCGTCAGGGAGGTTCTCACACACTTCTACGCGAAGGGAATGGCCATGGGCGTCGCGACCAACAAACCGCAGTTGGCGACTCGCGAGATCCTGCTGCATTTCGGACTGACGGAATATTTCCGTGCGATCATTGGCGGAGACGCGGTGACATGCCTGAAACCCGCGCCCGATGCTCTGCTGCTGGCGCTCGCCCAGCTTGGAGTCGACCCCTGTGACGCGCTGCTGGTCGGAGACAGTGGTGCCGATGCAGGCGCCGCGCGCGCCGCCGGCATGCCCGTCATTCTGCTGCGCGGCGGATACACCCATTTTCCGGTTGAAGAGCTTGGCGCCGACCAGGTTTGCGACAGCCTTTTCGACCTGCCTGCGGCGATGCAGGGGCTGCAAGCCGGTGCTTGATCGGGGCGAACGCCGGCCGGACGCAAGTTCGAACGGCCGGCGGCGCCGCTATTTCGAGAATTGCTTCAAATAGGCGATGACGTTGGCGATGTCTTGGTCCTGCTTGAGGCCGACGAACGCCATCTTCGTTCCTTTGACCATGGCCTTGGGATCGCGAAGGTAAGTCGTCAGCGTGGGTTCGTCCCATTTGACGCCGGACTTGCCTGCCGCGACCATCGCTTGGGAGTAACTGAACCCCGGGTGTGTGCCAGCCGTCCGGCCGATGACGCCGTTCAACGACGGGCCGACCTTGTTCTTGTCCTGGTCGGCGACATGGCAGACCTTGCATTTGGCGAAGACCTTCTCACCCGCCGCGGCATCCTGTGCTTGGGATTGGCTTGTGATGAAGGACACAGCAAACACGACTGCGAAAAATGCGATTGCGCGCATGGCATTTCCTCATGGATCGTCTGGGTGCCCTGGACGATTTTGCGCATGCCGATCTTTCATCCATTGACATGCACCTTACGCGGTGGAGTGGAGTATCCGCTTTCCCTTTGTGAAGCGGCGCCGCGCGAATCGAAAAGCTAGTTGGCGTGGGGTGAAAGTCAATCGTATAAAGGTATAGAGGCTTGGGTACCCAGGGTACCGGTATTCGTCTTTGTTGACGGCTATCGGGCGAATGCGTAGCTTCAAGACATCCGGTTTCTCCACTGGCACCTCGGGAATCCGGCAACTGGCGATTTTGTCCAGGCTCCTCATTGGGCCGGACCAGTCGAGACAGGCGTCCCGGAGCGCAAGAGGTGCTAAATGGATATGGTCGATCTCATATTAACGGTGTGCCTCAGCACCAATCCGGGCAATTGCCGAGACGAACACCTCTATTTCGAGAGCCGCGGCTCTCTGCTCCAATGCATGTTCCTTGCACCCAGCGAGATCGCGAAATGGTCTCAGGAACACCCGGCCCTCAAGGTCATGCGCTGGAAATGCGCCTTTCCGAGCAAGGAACGAGCGATCTGATTGACGTCCTGGAGCCCAGGGAGGAGGTGTCATGATGATTTCACGGCGCAACACGCTGCGTCTGGCGGTTCTCGGCACAGTCGCTGCTCTTGCCGCAAGGCCTGTCTTTGCAGCAGCCAGGATTCGCGTCGGTGTCCTGAAGTTTGGAACCGTGAGTTGGGAACTCGACACGTTGAGGCAACACAAATTCGATGTGGCGAACGGGATCGATCTGGAGATCATCGATTTCGCCGGGGAGGACGCGACCAACGTCGCCTTGCTGGCCGGTGCGATCGACATGATCGTCTCCGACTGGTTGTGGGTCTCGCGCCAACGGTCGGAAGGCGGCGACCTCACATTAGCCCCCTATTCGACCGCTGTGGGGGCGATCATGGTGAAGGAGGGGTCGCCGATCCGGACGGTCGCCGACCTCAAGCACAGGAAGATCGCCGTCGCCGGCGGCCCGCTCGACAAGAGCTGGCTCCTGATACAGGCTCTGACCAGACGCGACTACGGGGTCGACCTGTTGGCAACCAGCGACATCATCTTTGGCGCGCCACCGCTGATTTCGGAAAAGGCCATGCAGGGCGAACTCGATGCGGTGCTGAATTTCTGGCATTTTTGCGCCCGTCTCGAGGCCAACGGCTTTCGTCGATTGATGGGCGTGAACGATGCGGCGCGTGCGCTCGGCGCCTTGGGACCTGTGTCGGCACTCGGTTACGTCTTCCACGACCAATGGGCGAACGAGAACCCGGAGGCCGCCAGGGGCTTCGTCAGGGCCTCCGCGCAAGCCAAGGACCTGCTGGCCAGATCCGACGAGGAGTGGCTGCGCCTGGCGCCGATCATTCGCGCGGAAGGCAAAGAACTGGAAAAACTGCGCGACCGCTACCGCCAAGGCATCCCCAGGCGGGCGGTCGCCGAGGAAGCGGCCGACGCCGGCAAGCTCTATCACGTGCTGGCGGCGATCGGTGGCGCGAAGCTGGTCGGCAGCGCGCCCGAGATGGCGCCCGGCACATTCTGGCAGGACCGCACGGAATGACCGCACCGGAAACCAGCAACGGCACGCGAGGTGCCCCGACGAGCATGTCCGGGCGATCCAGCTTGGCGACAACGCTGATGCCCGCGCTGACCGTGGCGGTTTCCTTGCTCGGGCTTTGCCTGCTGTGGAGCCTTGCGGCGAGTGTCTGGCGGAGCCGTGCCCTCCCGGGGCCGGGACAGGTCTGGCAGGTGCTCCTCAGGGAGGCTGCGAGCGGCGACCTCTTCTATCATCTCGGCGCGACCCTCGGCCGGGTCGCCGCGGCATATATCGTCGCGATGATCATAGGATCGGTCATCGGCGTTTTGCTCGGCAGCTATCGTCGCGCCGACCGCTTTTTCAACCCATGGGTAATTCTGTTCCTCAACATCCCGGCGCTGGTGGTCATCGTCCTCGGCTACATCTGGTTCGGCCTCAACGAGGCGGCGGCGATCGGCGCGGTGGCGGTGAACAAAATCCCGAATGTCGTGGTGACGATGCGTGAGGGCGCCAGGGCGCTTGATCCGAGCTACGCCGAAATGGCCACTGTCTATCGCTTCGGTCCCCTCGATCGCATCCGCCACATCCTGCTGCCGCAATTGCAACCCTATCTTGCCGCCGCGTCACGATCCGGCATCGCCCTCATCTGGAAGATCGTCCTGGTCGTCGAACTGCTCGGCCGGTCGAACGGCGTCGGCTTCCAGATCCATCTCTATTTCCAGCTCTTCGACGTCGCCGCCATTCTTGCCTACACACTGGCTTTCGTGGCGGTGATGCTCGTCATCGAACTTCTTCTGGTGCAACCCGTTGAACGACATGCAACCCGTTGGCGCCGTCGTCCCGCTTAGGGTCGATATCGCTGAAAAGACTTTCAGGTCCGCGCAAGGCGTCTCGATCACGGCGCTTCAGGACCTTTCCTTCGAGGTCCGGCAAGGCGAATTCGCCTGCTTGCTGGGACCGTCGGGCTGCGGCAAAACCACGACGCTGCGTATCCTGCTTGGGTTGGACAAGGATTTTTCCGGATCCTTCCAGTTGCCGCAAGGAGGCTCCAACCGCATTGCGGCCGTGTTCCAGGAGCCGATCTTGCTGCCGTGGCGAACGGTGGAGCAGAATGTCAGGCTGGCCTTGCCGAAAAGCTTGAGAACGAAGAATCTTGACGGGCTCTTTGAAACTCTCGGCCTCGCCGGCATGCGTTCTCTCTATCCTGCGGAACTGTCGCTCGGCCTTGCGCGCAGGGCAGCACTTGCCAGGGCCTTCGCTACCGAGCCGGCGATGCTTGTCCTGGACGAACCCTTTGTCTCGCTCGACCACCAGACCGCCGAGCGGCTTCGTCACCTGCTTCTGTCGGTATGGTCGGCACGACCCACGACCGCCTTGATGATAACGCACGATCTACGCGAGGCGCTGATGCTGTCGGATCGCATCATCGTGCTCGCGCCGCGACCAGCACATGTGCTCGGCGTGTTCGACGTGCGGTTGCCTCGGCAACATCGCAATTCACAGGTGATGAGTGACCTTCTGCGGTCGTTCCGGCAAAGGTTCCCGGGCGTCACCTGAACGCCCTGATGGTGAAATGCATATCGGAGGACCCCATGTCGATTGATCGGCTACGACGCAGGGTTATGAGTGGCTTTGCCTGCACCGCCGTCAGCGCTGCCTTGCTGCCATGCTGCCTCGGACGAGCCGCCTTGGCCGCGGCTGGCAGCCTGCGGTTCTCGGTTGGCCAAATCGCCGACGGCGTCTTCGCCTTCCAGGGCGTGGATGAATTGATGACCGCAACAAACGACGGTGCCATCTGCAATCTGGGCGTCGTCGTCGGCACCGACGCGGTTGCCGTCATCGACAGTGGCGGCAGCCTGACCGAGGCGCACGCCTTGCTCGCCGCGATCGGAAAGATAACCGCAAAACCGGTTCGCTTCCTGATCAACACCCACATGCATCCCGATCACATTTTCGGCAATGCGGCATTCCGGGAGATCGGCGCGACCATTGTTGGCCATCGCAATCTGCCGCGTGCCCTCGAGGCGCGTGGCGCGTTCTATCTGCACAATTATCGCGAACAGGTCGGCGAAGCGCTTATGAATGGAGTCGAGATCGTTTCGCCGGCGATGCTGGTCGACGATCGCCTGGAACTCGATCTCGGCGGGCGCATGCTCGAACTGCGGGCATGGAAGGCTGCGCACACCGACAACGACCTGACCGTCTTCGACCCCGAGACCCGCACTCTCTTTGCCGGCGATCTCGTGTTCATGGGGTCCTTGCCGACGCTCGACGGATCGCTGCTTGGCTGGCTCCGCCAGATGGAGGCGCTCGCCGCGATCAGCGCCGCGCGCGTCGTTCCGGGTCATGGTCCGGTACCGGCCGACTGGCCGCAGGCGCTGGCAGGAGAACGGCGCTATTTCGAGATTCTGGCGCGCGATATCCGCAAGGCGATCGCCGACGGGACGCCGCTCCGAGAGGCCGTCAAAACCGCCGCCGGAAGCGAACGGGGCAAATGGCACCTGTTCGACGACTACAATGAGCGCAACGCAACGGCTGCTTTTGCTGAACTCGAATGGGAATAGACCACACCGACATGCGCCAGAGATCATGAAGTGGGGCGATTTGCCAACGCGTCGTCAAAGGCATATTCTAAACGCCAGCCTGGGCACCACCTCTGTTGCATTGGTGGAGGCATCGAAATGCAAAATCACGCTTACGCGAGCAGGCAGTTCGCCTTGTCGCTTGCACCATTCTTGGCCGCAATCATCTTGACCATCGGTACGCTGTTCGGCGTCTCCTCAGCCGCCAACGCACAGCAAACAACGGCTTCTTCGGAGAAGATCTGGGAAGACTTGAAAGGCGACGTGTTCGGCGACCGAGCTATTCTGGTCGATACCGGCGTGGTCAGGATCGAAGCGCCAAAGCGGGCGCAAGATGCCGCCATCGTGCCTGTCGACATCTATGTTGACCCGGCCAAGGCGCCGGACGGCATCAAATCCGTGACCTTGATCATCGACGCCAATCCTGCGCCGGTGGCGGCAACGTTCCAGATCGGCAAGGACGCCGGGGTGACACATCTGTCGACACGCGTGCGCGTCAACGATTATTCCTATTTGCGTGCCATAGCGGAGACTCAAGGCGGCCAACTCCACATGGCTCAGACCTTCGTCAAGGCGTCAGGCGGCTGCTCCGCCCCTGCGGTCAAGAACCAGGACGAGGCCATGGCGACGATGGGGCAGATGAAGTTGCGCCAGTTCCCACCCCAAGAGACGATGAGCAAGGCAGAGGAGTTGCAGTTGATGATCCGCCACCCGAACAATTCGGGCCTGCAGCGGGATCCGTTGACCCAGTATTTCATTCCCGCGCATTTTGTTCAGAAGCTGTCGATCTCGCAGGCCGGCCGGCCGATCCTCTCGATGGAAGGTGGAATATCGATTTCAGAAGACCCTAATTTCCGATTCGATTTCACGGCGCACGGCAATGGTGAAATCCAGGTCGAAGCGATCGACACGGATGGCAAGGTATTCCGCAATCAATGGCCGCTGGAGAAAACGGGGCTCTGAAGTCTCGAAATACGGTATGCCGCGCTGCCACCGCGATGGGCACGCTTGATCTTTAGAAGCAACGCACGTCGGCTTCCGACTGCGCACGCTTCAGCTCTGTACGGGCTGCCTTCGCCGGTGCGCTTTCCCGAAACAGCCCCGCGTTTTCCCCCGTCGTCAAAGACATGCTCTTGAAGGTCTCGGCCGTCTCATAGTGGTCGTAGGGAAGGATCGAGGCGATGACGTCGATCGAGCAGGAACAGCTTTCCAGCGCCTGACGCGTCTGGCCGTTCGTTCGCATGCAGCCGAGCACGTAGTCGACAACCGTTACTGTGGGATAGTCTCCCGCAGCACCTGCCGGGTTTGCGATGGCCAGTGTCGCGGTGAAGAGCAGCGGCAAGGTCGAGAATCCAACATATCTGATCATGAGAAACCTCCGGTTGGTCCGGGTTCGATGCGCCCGGACGAGATCGGCGTGCCAGTTGGCAACGCGCCGTAAAGCCAGTCAAGCACCCATGGGTTCCGTATACGACCAAAGGAGGAAAGGGCTGTCCACGAGCGATAGCTATGGATGACGACTTGATCACCGGCTCCGCGCCCAGGCTCCTACGACCGCTTCGCATCTCGCTCAATACCGGGCAACGGCGAGACTTTTTACATGCCATCCAAGATGGGCAGTGATAAACATTAGCAAATAACCTTGGTGTATATTAAAATCAAAAGATCGCCCGTAAGACTATCTTAATACCGTTCTCGGCCTCCACGGAGGCGTAAAACACTTCATATTAAGTTTGTAGTTCTGTTCATTTCTACATATTGCAGTGCATCATTTAGAATATTGCGGTGCAACAATGCACTAGGCCTTTTTTGCTTGCCTAGCCTTTTGGGATGACATAGCCTTTCCCTGTTTCCGGCTTCAAGGGCGTCACCGTCATTAGGGAGCGGCGACAGTCTTTCGTAGGCCAAAGTGAGGTGGGCAGTAACGGTGCCCTCTGCACATCTGGCTTAGGTCGTGACACGCTGCCGGAAATATTTCCCCCCCGTGAATCGCTTGGGCGAGCCCTTGTGGGCCTGACAGTCGATTCATCACTGTGAACCCCGGGAGGAATTCGGATGCGTGTACTTACGAAAGCTACGTATATTCTAACCACTGCGGCGTTTCTGTCGCTCGGCGCGGCCTATACGGCGTCGGCCAACGAGGATCTTGCAAAGCTCGCTTCGGATGCGAAGAACTGGGCGATGCAGACGGGTGACTACGCCAACACCCGCTATTCCAAACTCAACCAGATTACTGCGGATAATGTGAAGAACCTGCAGGTCAAATGGACCTTTTCCACCGGCGTGCTGCGCGGGCATGAGGGTGGACCGCTGATCATCGGCGATGTGATGTATGTCCATACGCCCTTCCCAAACAATGTCTTTGCGCTCGACCTCAAGAATGACGGGAAGATCCTCTGGAAATACGAGCCCAAGCAGGATCCGAATGTCATTCCGATCATGTGTTGCGATACGGTCAATCGCGGTGTTGCCTATGGTGACGGCAAGATCATTCTCAATCAGGCCGACACCACGGTCGTCGCCCTCGATGCAAAGACCGGCAAGGTCGTCTGGTCGGTCAAGAATGGCGACATGACCGACGGCGGCAAAGGCGAATCCGGCACGGCTGCCCCCGTCGTGGTCAAGGATAAGGTACTCATCGGCGTGTCCGGCGCCGAATTCGGCGTTCGCGGCTGGCTGGCCGCCTACAATCTGAAAGACGGCAAACTTGCCTGGAAAGCCTATTCGGAAGGTCCCGACGCCGACACCCTGATCGATCCCGAGAAAACCACCCAGCTGGGCAAGCCGGTAGGCAAGGATTCCGGCACCAACACCTGGGAAGGCGAGCAATGGAAGACAGGCGGCGGCACGACATGGGGATGGTATTCCTATGATCCCAAGCTGAACCTGGTCTACTACGGCACCGGCAATCCCTCGACATGGAACCCGGTCCAACGGCCTGGCGACAACCGCTGGTCAATGACGATCATGGCCCGCGATGCCGATACCGGTGTTGCCAAATGGCTCTACCAGATGACCCCGCATGACGAATGGGACTATGACGGCATCAACGAGATGATCCTCGTCGACGGCATGGAGGTCAATGGCGCCAAACACGACGTGCTGGTGCATTTCGATCGTAATGGTTTCGCCTACACCATGGATCGCGCCACCGGCGAGCTTCTCGTCGCCAAGAAATACGATCCAGCGGTGAACTGGGCGACGGAAGTCGTCATGGACCCAAAGAGCGAACAGTATGGTCGCCCGCAGGTCGTGGCGAAATATTCGACCCAGCAGAACGGCGAAGACACCAACTCGACGGGTATTTGCCCGGCGGCGCTTGGAACGAAGGATCAACAGCCAGCTGCCTATTCGCCGAAAACCGGCCTGTTCTATGTTCCGACCAACCATGTCTGCATGGACTATGAGCCGTACAAGGTAAGCTACACCGCCGGTCAGCCTTATGTTGGCGCCACAGTGTCGATGTACCCGGCACCTGGCGGCGACGGCAGCATGGGCAACTTCATTGCCTGGGATGCGGCCAAGGGCGAGATCGTCTGGTCGAAGCCTGAGAAGTTCTCCGTGTGGTCGGGCGCGTTGGCGACAGATGGCGACGTCGTCTTCTACGGCACGCTCGAAGGCTACATCAAGGCGGTCGATAAGGACGGCAAGGAACTTTACAAGTTCAAGACCCCGTCCGGCATCATCGGCAACATCACCACGTACGAGCATGACGGCAAGCAGTACATCGCCGTTCTGTCCGGCGTCGGTGGGTGGGCAGGTATCGGTCTGGCAGGCGGTCTGCTTTCGCCTGACAACGCTGCTGCCTGGCATGGCGCCGTCGATCAGGGCCGTGCGCAAGGCGATCAGTCCGCGGTCGTTGGTACCGCTGGTCTGGGTGCCGTCGGCGGCTACGCGGCACTTGCCGACTATACGACGCTGGGCGGTCAGCTCACCGTCTTCGGTCTCCCGGACTGACGGGCGGGGAACCTTAAGCACGCCTCAGGTCTTGTTGGACCGGAGGTTTGAAAAACGAGAGCCCGGATCATCCGAAACCATGGCCGGGCTCTCGATGCGGTTGCACCCCCGACACACCGATCAATGCCGGCCACGGCAGCAAAACCGTGTCCACGGCAAATGAAGGAAGCGTTTGAATGTCCGTTCGCATTGTAATTTCGGCTTTCGTCCTGGCTCTGCTGCCTCTGGCAAGCTCAGGCGTGGCGTGGGCCGAGGACAGCATGGAAAAAGCCAAGGCGGTGAAGCAAGAAGGCGGCAAGTATTTGGATGCGGATGGAAATCCGACCTACAAGATCGAGAACGGAACCGTCGACTGGTACACGTTCAGCGGCTACCGCCGGTATCACTCCGATTGCCATGTCTGTCACGGACAGGATGCGACAGGTTCGAGCTACGCGCCGGCCCTGGTCAACAGCTTGAAAACCATGGACTACGCCACGTTCCTCTCGATCGTCGCCGAGGGCCGCAAGAATGTCGGCGGCGGCAAGGAAAACGTCATGCCTGCCTTTGGCGACAACAAGAACGTCTATTGCTACCTGGACGATCTCTATGTCTACCTGCGCGCGCGCGCCGATGGTGCGGCGCCACGCGGCAGGCCGCCCAAGCACGAAGACAAGCCGCAGGCGGCGAAGGATGCCGAAGCATCCTGCATGGGCGGATGACATGAACGGCTGCGGTGCATTGAAGCTGCGCGTCGTTCTGCCGATTCTAGGCGCGCTGGCCTTGTTGCCATCGAACGCGCAGGCGCAAGGCGCCGGCCTCGGCGCGGCGGGAGAACTGGTCGATCCCGACATTCTGCGCGTCTGCGCCGATCCTTCGAATATGCCCTTCACCGACAAGAGCGGCGAAGGCTTCGAAAACAAACTTGCCGAACTGGTAGCCGCGAAAACCGGACGGAAGTCCGTCGCCTATACCTGGTTTCCACTTGTCACCGGCTTCGTTCGCAACACGCTGGGGGCCAACCGATGCGACATCATCATGGGCTATGCCCAAGGCGATGAACTGGTGCAGAACACCAACGCCTATTATCGCTCCACCTATGTGCTGGTCTACCCGAAAGGCAACGATATGGAGGGCGTCGAAACGATCGAGGATCCCAAACTCACGGGCAAGACGATCGGGGTTGTCGAGCGCACGCCGCCAACCGCCAACATGGCCGCCAACAAGCTTCTGCGGACCGCCAAGATCTATCCGCTTGCGGTGGATACGCGTGTCACCCCCTCCATGGGGGAGGTCATGATCAAGGACATGCTGGCCCACAAGATCGACGCGGCGGTCCTGTGGGGACCGATGGCAGGCTACTATGCCAAGCAACTTGGAGCCGATGTGGCGATTGTTCCGCTGGTAAAGGAAAAAACCGGCTCGCGCATGTCCTACCGCATCACCATGGGCGTACGTCCGTCCGACCAGGAATGGAAGCGGACGCTCAACCGGGTGATCAGGGAAAACCAGGCGGAGATCAACAGGCTCCTGCTGAGTTACAACGTGCCGCTGATCGACGAACACGACAAACCGATCACCCAATGAAGGGAAGGGAGACTGTTTTTTTGCTGGTCGCTGCGAGCCTTATGGGTCTGGCCGAACCGACGCGGGCTGGCGAGATCGCCGAACCCAACGGGTACCGGATGGACGACTATCGGGCGCCGGTGCCGCCGACGCTGCAAGGCGCCAGGGTGGTGACGACGGCGGAAGCTGAAGCGCTGTGGCGAGCGAAGAAAGCTGTCTTCTTCGACGTGATGCCGAACACGCCCAAGCCGACCAATTTGCCGGCAGGAACGATATGGAGAGACAAGGTTAGAAAGGACATTCCAGGCAGTACATGGCTGGCCAACGTGGGATACGGCGCTATTTCGCAAGAGACCACCAGCTATTTTCGCCAAGGCCTCGAAGCCAAGGCCGGCACGGACAAATCGCGAGCGATTCTGTTCTATTGCATGACGAATTGCTGGATGTCCTGGAATGCCGCTAAACGGGCGATCGAGTGGGGCTACAGTTCGGTAATCTGGTATCCACTCGGCGCTGATGGGTGGGAAGGTGCAAATCTTCCGCTGGAGGTGAAAAAACCATATGAAACGAACAATTGAAGAAAGGCTATGCAATTATTCCAGGTAGTTTTGCTTTTCGATTTTTCAAAACCTACTTTTTCATTTGTCCATTTTGAGACGTGATGGACGAGCCATTGCTTTGGTGCCCTGCAATGGTTGGCTAACAACAGGGATCGGTCCCTACGGACTGGTATAAGAGGAGAAATGTCATGAAGAAGAACTGGAAAAAACCGACCATGTGCCAGGTTGCTGCGGGCATGGAAATTTCTCGGTATCTGCCTGCCGAAATTACTCCCAAGAGGTAGGCCGCAGAGGTGCGTGTCCCTGGCAACAGGGGCACGCATCCCCGCAAGGGTTTTGGCGAAAGGTTTTGACGCGTGTAGGGCGCGCGCGGCACTTTTCAGGGCTGCAAATTGCCTGCTGGTCAGAGAAGCCGCGGGGCGGGCATTTTCATGCGTTTGAGGATCATCGGATCGGCGGCAGGCGGCGGCTTTCCGCAATGGAATTGCAATTATCGTCTCAGTCGTGCGGCCCGCTCCGGGATGGCTGGCGTGCATTCACGAACCCAATCAAGTGTCATCGCCTCGGCGGATGGGGTCGGCTGGGTCCTTTTCAATGCCTCACCCGACATTCGCCAGCAGATCGCGGCAACGCCAGAGTTGCAACCTGCGGGCGACGCGCCGCTGCGCTCGACCCCTATCCGCGCGGTGGTGCTGACCAATGCCGATGTCGATCATATCGCCGGACTGCTCAGCCTGCGCGAGCGGCAGCCTTTCGCCATCTATGCAACGGCGCAGGTTCTGGCGACGCTGGAGGCGAATTCGATTTTCAACGTTCTCGATCCGGCGGTCGTGCCGCGGCGCATCCTGCCGACAGCGAAAGAATTGGTCATCTGCGATGCCGAAGGCAGCGAGACCGGCGTGATGATCGAGAGCTTTCCGGTGCCTGGAAAGATAGCACTCTATCTGGAGGACAAAGACCATCCGGATGCCAATTTCAGCTCCGACGCCGGTGACACGATTGGAGTCCGAATTGCGGGTATTGGCAGCCGCGATTCTGTCTTCTACATCCCAGGCTGCGCGCGCATCGATGCGACGCTGCGCGCGCGTCTTTGCGATGCAGCCTGTCTTCTGTTCGACGGCACTGTCTACACCGACGACGAGATGATCGTCGCCGGCGTCGGTCAGAAAACCGGCACGCGCATGGGGCATCTGGCGATTTCGGGAGACGCGGGTTCGATCGCCAGCCTGGCCGATGTGAGGCTGGGCCGCCGCGTCTTCGTCCATATCAACAACACCAATCCGATCCTTGACGAGAATTCGGCCGAACACGCGGCGGTCAAGGCGGCAGGCTGGGAAGTCGCAGGCGACGGCATGGAGATGGAATTTTGAACGATTTCCGCGATGCGGCCAAAGGCGGCCTGTCCACGAGCGATCTCGAAGCCGTGCTGAGGCAGGTCGGCGCCGAGCGCTACCACAATCATCATCCCTTCCATCACAGGATGACCAGCGGCGCGCTGTCGAAGGCCGAGATGAAGGCCTGGGCGCTGAACCGTTATTGCTACCAGGCTGTCATCCCGCGCAAGGATGCCATGATCCTCGCACATGCCGAGGATCCGGCGTTTCGCGCCGCCTGGCGCAAACGTATCGAAGACCATGATGGCGAGGACGGCTGGAGCGGCGGTATCGCGCGCTGGCTGCATCTGGCAACCTCGCTCGGCCTGGATGCCGAGGCCGTGAAGAGCGAAAGGCTGGCACTGCCGGCGACACGGTTCGCCGTGGGGGCATACCTCTCCTTTTGCACCAACCGAACGCTGTTCGAGGCGGTCGCGTCGTCGCTGACCGAGATGTTCTCACCGCTTATCATCGGCGAGCGCGTACCGGCGATGCTGGCCAAATACGATTATATCACCGAGGATACGCTGGCCTATTTCAAGCAACGGCCCGAACAAGCCTCGCGCGACGCCGACTTCGCCCTCACCTACGTGCTCAGCCATGCCGATACGGCGGAACGCCAGCAGCAGGCAATAGATGCGCTGGTGTTCAAATGCGATATACTCTGGGCCATGCTTGATGCGCTTCAACACGCCTATGGCGAGCCGGGAAACATACCGCCCGGCGCCTTCCGCCCCGAGGCAGCCCCATGATGATGCTGCGCGAAAGAGCCTTGGTGTCGCTGGGATCGATACCCTTCCTGCCGAAGCACGTGCGCATACAGTACGATTCCGTGCGGCAGGCATTCGCCGTGCTGTCACCGGAGAGAATATTCTGGCCGAACGATATCAGCCTCGACATATTGCGGCGCTGCGACGGACGGTCCACGGTCGGCGAAATCATCGCCGGCCTTGCCACGGATTATGAGGCCGAGGAGGAGGCCGTGGCGGCCGACGTCATCGCCTTCCTGCAAGAGTGGTCGGACAAGCTGCTGGTGAAGCTATGAACACGCCCCTCCTCCCTCCTATCGGCATGCTGGCGGAACTGACACATCGCTGCCCGCTGCAATGTCCTTATTGCTCCAACCCGCTCGAATTGCAGAAGGCCAATCGCGAACTCGACACACAGACCTGGCTCAGCCTGTTCTCGGAGGCCGCCGATCTCGGTGTTCTGCAGGTGCATCTGTCAGGCGGTGAGCCGACGCTGCGCCGCGACCTCGAGCAATTGATCGCCGGACTTTCAGCGCGCGGCGTCTATACAAATCTGATTACCGCGGGCGTCGGCATCGCCGAAGGCCGCATCGAAGCATTTGCCGAAGCCGGGCTCGACCATCTGCAATTGAGCTTTCAGGGCGCACGGCCTGAGACCACCGAACGCATCGGCAACCACAAAGGCAGCCACGACAAGAAGCTGGAGACGGCACGCCGCGCGCGAGCTGCCGGCTTGCCTCTCACCATCAACGCGCCGATCCATCGCCATAACATCGAGGAGGTACCGGAGTTCATCGATCTTGCCCTTTCGCTGGACGCGGAGAGGCTCGAGATCGCCAACGTCCAGTACGCTGGCTGGGCTTTGATCAATCGCGATCAGCTGATGCCCGAGCGTGCAGCAGTCGACCGGCAGGCGGAAATCGTCGCGGAAGCACGCGAGCGGCTGGCCGGCATTATCAACATCGATTTCGTGACACCAGACTATTTCGCCATCTACCCCAAACCGTGCATGGGTGGCTGGGCGCGTGACGCGTTCATGGTGGCGCCTGACGGCACCGTGCTGCCGTGCCATGCCGCGCAGACGATCCCGTCGCTCAGCTTCGAGCGTTTCAAACCACACACCCTCTCCTCGATCTGGGCCGATTCGCCGGCGTTCAATGCCTTCCGCGGCACGGACTGGATGCAGGAACCCTGTCGCGGCTGTGAACGACGCGAGATCGACTGGGGCGGTTGCCGCTGCCAGGCGATGGCGATCGCCGGCGATGCCGCCGCAACGGATCCGGCTTGCGCGAAGTCGCCGATCCACGCGCGCATGGCGATGCTGATCGACGAAGCCAAGCGTACCGCGACAGTTCCTTCGGAGGACGAACCATTCACCTACCGGCGTATCGGCGTCGTGACCGAGCCCGCCTGACAGGTTCTTTCATTCCGCCGTATTCTCGCGCTCGCGCACTGCGTCGGCGAAAGCCAGGGCATCGCGATTGATCCCGACATTGTGCACACGAAAAATCGAAGCACCCTTCAACCGCAGGATGACGCTGGTTGCAACTGTGCCAACGTCCCGCCCTTCGTCGCTTTCGCCGACCAGGTGATGGGCAAGCCTCTTGCGCGAGGTGCCGACGAGCCATGGAAAACCAAGAGCGCGCAGTTCGCCGAAGCGAGCCATGAGTTCAAGGTTCTCCTCTCCGCTCTTGGCGAAAGCGAAGCCTGGGTCCAGCACGATGCGGTCGTCCGGGATGCCGGCGTTGCGCGCGATCTCCAGCGATCTGTTCAGGAACAGGAACTGGTCGGCGATTACATCGGCCAATTTTTCCCGGTCGCGCCCGGTGTGCATGATGACCAGGCCAGCGCCAGCTTCCGCCGCGACGTGCGCAATGTCGGGTTCGCGCTGCAGGCCGTGTACGTCGTTGACGATATGTGCACCCGCCGCGACCGCGAGACGCGCCGTCTCGGCCCGATAGGTGTCAACCGAAACGATGCAGTCGCCGTCCGACGACAGCGCCTCGATGATCGGGAGGATACGCGATTGTTCCTCAAGCGCCGAAACGCTGCCGGCGCCGGGCCTGGTGGACTCGCCCCCGACATCAATGATCGCCGCGCCCTCGCCGATCATACGCCGTGCCTGTTCGAGTGCCCGCTCCGGCCGATCGAATTCTCCACCGTCGGAAAAACTGTCCGGCGTAACGTTCAAGATCCCCATCAGTAACGATCTCGCACCAAGATCGAGATACCGTCCATGAGCAAGTTGCCAACGGTTCATCGGGCGAGCGCGGCGAGCATCGACGCCACGCCTCCCTGGTGATCGCTCGGACATAGTCTACCGGGTGCATTCTCGCGAGGGATGCTGAGCTCCATGCCACGCAATACCGCAGTTGGTGTCGTGGTCATCGTCATTGTGGAATTCGCGTCGTATTCGATCTTTCGGTCGCCCAGGCTATCATAACCCCACAGTGCGAGAAGCGAATGTTCGGGCGCCGCAGGGTGTGCGAGAGCCGCCGAGGAAGGAACCACGGAGATGGCAATGGCAATTTCGATTTTCGGCTGGTGTCGTCAGTTCGGGCCAGAGATTAACGGAGCCATCGCTGCATAGGCGTCTGCCTCAATGAGTATGGACGGTTTCACTCATGCGCAATATGTATGAGGATTAAGCCTGCCGTGGCGCTCACATTTTTGCCCGCATCGCTAAGGCAAGTAATGCTCGTTCAATGACGCTGCTAACGCCGCCCGCCTAAGTGTCGATATCAGGGGATCTGGTCAATGACCGACAACAAGTCAGACGTTACCAAGGATTGGCAAGCGACGCAGGGCCAGAAGTCCTCCGCCACGCGTCTTCGTCTTTTCGCCGCACTCTCGTGGATCGTCGCCATTGGCGGCGAAATCTACGGGATTATGCTGCTTCGCCAGAACAAATTCGATCAGGCACACCTGCCGCTGATCATCGGCCTTCTGGTCGGCATCGCGATTTTCGCAATCGCCGGCAACTTGCTGTGGAAGGCGGCGAACAGGCATGATCCGGCCCGTGCATCCGACACGGCCAGGTTCTTCTTCCAAAACCAGCTCGGCGCAATCATCACGCTGATTGCCTTTCTCCCGCTGGTTTTCCTCATCCTCACCGACAAAAACATGGACCCGCGGACCAAGAAGGTTGCCGGCGGCGTCGGCGCTGCGCTGGCCGTGCTCGCGACGATCATGGGGATCAGCTTCAAACCCCCGTCGGTCGAACAATACACCCAGGATATGAACGCATGCGCAGCCCAGATCAAGTCGGGGCAGCCCACCACTGCCTGTTCGCCCGACGTCGCCGCTCAGGCGCAGGCGATCGCGACGGACACCGCCGCGGTGGCGGCGGCGACGCGAGACGCGAGCCACCCCGCAGGTCAGGACGTCGTCTACTGGATCGCGCCCGAAAACGGAGCCGCGAAGTCCACCGAGCCGCATGTTTTCCACCTCTGCGCAGGCGTGAGTCCGCTGAAGGACAAGACCGTGAATAGTGGCTCCGTGACGGAAGCCTACGCACAGAACGCCGTCCGCATCACGAAGCAGATCGATATGGAACAGAAGCAGTGCGGGTTCACAGCCACAACCAGCACCAACTGAACCTGGCTGCGCTCGATCGCGTCCAGCCGTTGGTCTTGTCGAGAGAGGCGCGCAAGCGCAGGTCGGTATCGACTCGCCGGAGCAACGCTATTTGCCATGGCTCAGAGCCCTAGCAGTCCGGCATGGCGTTGCTTGCCAACAGTGACGGCCCGATGTCTCGGTCGAGCGTAAAAGCGCTCGCAACGCTCGCCGTCGGACTCATCGATGAAGCTTTCGACATGTTTGAATCCAAGCTTCGCAAATATCCGCACCGAGGCAAAATTGCGCGCCGCCGCTTCGCCCGTCACCCGTTCAAGCGCCAGAGTTTCGAAAGCGTAGCGGAGAACTTCGCGCGCCGCCTCGCTGCCCAGTCCGTGCCCCCAATGCGCACGCGCGAGCACAAATCCCAATGCAGCTGCCTTGGCGTCGGTTGCGCCGAAGGACAGGGTTATTGTCCCGATCGCTTCCGAAACTCCTACTTGATCTATGGACCACTGGATCGCCGTACCGTCAGCGAACCGCTGACGCGAACGGGCGAACCATCGCTCGCCCGCGCTTATGTCGTCGGGAACAGGATCGCCGGCAAGAGAGGCGGATTCGACATCCGTCGCGCGCGCAAACCATGCCGGGATATCCCGTTTTCTCGGCGCCCGAAGCACGAGCCTTGGTGTCGTGAGCTTGGGAAATCGGACAGTTTCCATCGAAGCATTTTCCACCTGAGGCGGCGCCAATGATAGCCGGAAAGCGGCGACCAGAAAGCCGTCGGCAAGGCGGGCCGTCAACCCGCCAAGCGTCAGTCGCGCGATATGGACAGTCCCGCGAAAAGCGGAGCGTACGCCGCGAGCCTGCGGGACACGAACTCGGTGAAGAGCCGCACGCGCTTCGTCTTGCGTGTCTCCCCCTGCGTGAGAAGCCAGAGCGTTCCGTACATGTGCAGGTCGGTACCCGGCACCCTCACCAGCAGGGGGTCGGCATCTCCGACGAAGCACGGCAGTGTCGTGATCCCGAGCCCTTGCCGTACCGCAACGATCTGTGCCTCGGCGTCCGTGGTCCTGAATGGAACCTCCGTGGTGCGAACCTCGCCCTCGCGAGCCCAGTCCGGAATTCCATGAATGCTTATGACGATCCACCGGACGGGATCGGGCGCGCCCGCATGCCAGGCGGCGAGTCGATCGCGGGACATATAGACGCCGCCGAACAACTCTGGCCCCTTCAGGCCGTGAAGATTGAGCGGCAGGGTTTTGCGGTCATAGACGACGCGGATCGCCACGTCGGCCTCTCGGTTGGTCAGATTTGCCAGCTCCCCGGACGACAAGACGTCCATCTCGATGTCCGGATGCAGACGCGCGAACTCGGCGAAATCAGGCATGAGCAGGTGTGTCGCAAGGGTCGGAGCCAATGTCACCCGCAGAAGCCCGCGCACGCTCTGGTCGCGCCCGAAGACGCGTGTCTCCAACTGGTGCGACGACGCTTCCATCTGGTTCGCGAGCTCGAGCACCTCCTCGCCCGCAGCCGTCAGGCGGTAGCCCGAAGGCAGCTTTTCGAACATCTGCGCCCCAAGGCGTTCCTCGAGCTGTCCAACGCGTCGCAGCACGGTCGAGTGGTTCACACCGAGGCGCTCGCCGGCGGCCCGCACCGAGCCTCCGCGCGCCACGGCCAGAAAATAGCGAACATCATCCCAGTCGATCATGGCGCGATCCCGCACCGCGCGGTGCGCTTTCCAAAGCCCGTATCCAACGCAGTCGTACAGCAGTGTGGGCAGTTATCATAGCTTATGTCGACGAGCGCGGCCCAATTCCGAACGACGGATACCAATTCGTCGCGGCTGGCGGCAGTCGTCCGACCGGATCGATTTTGCACCACCGATGTGCGCACTTCCGCACTCAAAGCCTGACCCCTGCAGACTTATTTCCAGGCTCTCGGGGTTCTTCCCGAACGATCAAAGGCAGAGCCTGGAAGGAAAAGTCATGGGAAAGCTAAACGGGAAGGTTGCAGTCATCACCGGCGGCGCTACCGGCATCGGCCGCGCCGCGGCAAAGCGCTTCATCGAGGAGGGCGCCTTCGTCTTCATCTTCGGCCGCCGGCAGGAAACGCTCGACGCGGCTCTGGCCGAGCTCGGGCCAAATGCCCGCGCGGTGACGGGCTCGGTCTCGGATGAGGCCGACCTCGACCGACTCTACGCGACGGTGAAGGCCGAGCGCGGAACCCTCGACATTGTCTTCGCCAATGCCGGGGCGGGAAGCCAGCTTGCGCTCGGCGAGATCACCGCCGAGCACATCGACGAAACCTTCGACACCAATGTGAAGGGTACGATCTTCACTGTCCAGAAGGCGCTGCCGCTGATGGGCCAAGGCGGTTCGATAATCCTGACCGGATCGAGCGCCGGCACCACGGGCGCCCCGGCAATGAGCGCCTACAGCGCGAGCAAGGCGGCAGTGCGCAACCTCGCGCGGACCTGGGCGGAGGACCTGAAGGGCACCGGCATCCGGGTCAACGTGCTGTCGCCCGGGGCGACCGCGACCGAACTCGCGAAAGAAGCGCTGGGCGAGGAGGGCCAGAAGATCTTCGCCGCGATGACACCGCTCCAGCGAATGGCTGATCCGGCGGAGATCGGGGCCGTCGCCGCCTTTCTCGCGTCGTCGGACAGCAGCTTCATGACCGCCAGCGAGGTCGCCGTCGACGGCGGCCTTGCGCAACTCTGAGGCGCCACGCCCGGCCGGCACTCCATTCAATTAACCAGCGCCGTTGAGGGCCGGGAATCGACATCAACACGGATCGGAGAAGTATTATGAGCTATGCAATTGTAGGATTCGGCAAGATAGGCCAGGCCCTCGCCCAGGCCTTCGCCCGTAAGAAAATCAAGGTGGCCGTCGCGAGCCGCCGGCCGCCCGAGGCATTGGCGCCGCAGGCTCGGGCGATTGGACCCACGGTCATTGCCAAGTCGCTGCGGGATGCGCTCGAGGCCGACACAATCATCTTGGCGGTCCCGTTCTGGGAGCATCGCGAGGTCGCGAAAGCCCTGCCGAACTGGGAAGGCAAGACGGTCATCGACGCGATGAACACTTTTGGAGTTCTCCCCGAAGAGCTGGACGGTCTGCCGTCCTCCGCCTTCGTCGCGAAGGCGTTCACCGGCGCCAAGCTCGTCAAAGGGTTCAATCACCTGGCTGCGGCCACCCTGGCTGCCGATCCGATCGTCGAGGGCGGCCACCGGGTCGTCTTTCTGTCTGGTGACGACGAGGACGCGACCGCCGCCGTGGCGGCCTTGGCCAAACAACTCGGGTTCGCACCCGTCAAGCTGGGAAAGCTCGACGAGGGTGGCGCGCTTGTGCACGCACGCGGCCGCACCTGGGGCCACCTCATCTTCCAGGATTTGTTCAAGAAGGAGCAGTAGTCAATCTACAACCGCGTGATCAACGCCGAGACCTGGTCGCGCGCTAACTTCTTCGAGCAGCGCGCGACCGAATATTTGAAGACCACAAGGTCGCGAAGGCTGGGGTGGGCCTAACGGCGTATAGGCGCCGTTCGAAGAGCGGGGAGCGGTCAAGCCTGCGCCATGCGGCGGCCGCAATTGGTCGTAGAGCTTTGGGCTGCGGACTAACCGATTGCGCCGGCAG
The DNA here is from genome assembly GCF_020165765.1 of Mesorhizobium sp. B264B1B. NCBI lineage: Bacteria > Pseudomonadati > Pseudomonadota > Alphaproteobacteria > Hyphomicrobiales > Phyllobacteriaceae > Mesorhizobium > Mesorhizobium sp. B264B1B. The sequence goes on along the minus strand of NZ_JAIUIS010000013.1, from coordinate 137,514 downwards.
CAATGCCATGCGGCGGCGCAAAAAGGCACTTGGTTGCTGGGCAACGCCCTAAAAGGGCGGAAGTACCGCGGTCACTCTAATGATCCCTGACCAGCTGCATGAAAGCCTCTATCGGACGTAGCGTTTGGCGAACCTTCAGACACGCCGCGAAGGATTGCGTGAACGGCTTGTGATCCGAGATCGAAAGCGCCGTCAAACGATCGTCCGGAAGGTACTCGGTCCTGGAAACAATACCGGCGCCAAGGCCGGCGATGGCACGGTCGACGGGCGGGCCCATCGGCGCTTCACGGTTCGGCCACAGCACGATGCCATCATATTGCTTGGCGATCACGTATCGATCACCTGGCCCATCTTGTTGTCGTCGAACTCGGCGTCGATGACCTCCAGTTCGATATTCGGATGGCGCTTGGCTTCCCAGGCGGCGGTGTCGGCGAGGCTGATCAGCCAGGGATGGTTGAAGCCATGGAAGACCAGGCCGATGCGACATTTCTTGCTGGCGTCGAGCACCGGACCTTCAGACAACGGCAGATAATCCGTGAAAGGCGCCTTGATCTGCAGCTTGCTGTAAGGGCCGACGAAGCTGGCGCCCATGCCCGGCTTCCAGACGAATCCGCCGGCGAGGTCGCCGACCGGATAGACGTCGAGATAGTCCCGGAAACCGTCGTCCGACACCTTGGTTTCGTAGGTCTTCAGCCGCTCGGTGACGGGCGGTGAAAGCGGTGTGCCGGTGGGAACGTGGAACAGTCCCTGATGCAAAGGACACTCCACCGTCTGGCCGTCGATATAGCCTTCCGAAAGGAAGGCGTGGGCGTGCGTACAAATGCCTGAAGTGGCGTAGAACTTGCCGGCAAAATTGAAGATGGCGATACATACCCCCTGGTGCTCGATGCGCGTCGCATCGTCGACAGGAAGACTGTCGGCACGGATCGCCTGGATCCACTGCCTGCTTTCTGGATTAGTCTGCGTGTCCATGCGCCTCCCCATATCCGTTTTGTTTCGTTTATTTTCGTTCTCTTTCCTTCGCTCGCAAATTCATTGTGGAAATAGAGATATCGATGAAACCCCATGCCGAGTGATCGACCACAGGCAAGCAATCGCCGAAAATACAGCTGCATGGCAGCCGGACGCGGCGGTATGTAGGCACGGAGATCTATCGGAGAATTCGAACCGGTCGTGCCCGAGACGATGCGCCAAGCGCCAATCTGGTGATCAGAAATGGCCCTCACGATCCATTGCGATGCGAACGGCCGGAAGGGCCTGCAATTCGTGAACGGAACACTTCCAAAGGAGCCGGAAACGCGAACTTGGAAGCGGGCTGCCCAAAGCAGCGTCAAGCCGGCAATTGGCGACGACAGCGACTTGCTAGCTCGCTTCGAGATGGAAAAATCGTCTGGTGCAGATGTACCAAAACACTGATCCCGTATGCCGAAGATCGTGGACCGTGAATGGCTTGTCTTATGACATTTGCTGCCGAACGGGTCAGAAAGGAACCGCCGGGAGAGGGTAGCCGCCCTCCCTCAGCGGCGAGGGTCGGATCGGTGGAATTGCGGACCGTCTGACGGGTCGAGCTAGAGTCGGATCGCCCTCGTCTTTCCTTGAGGCCTGAACGGATACCCGGAGATCGGCTCCGGATGACAAGCACAGGACAAGCGAAAGATGACCAACGATACCATCGGGGTCGACATATCGAAAGACCATCTCGACGCCCACAGGCTGAGCGACGGTGCGAGCCGCCGCTTTGCCAACGACAATCCCGGCCACAGGGCCTTCGTGACGTGGCTGGGAGAACCCGACGCTCACATTGTCTACGAGCCGACCGGCCCGTATCACCGCGCCCTTGAACGCAGGCTGGCTGCGGCAAGCTTCGCGCTCGTCAAGGTCAACCCGCGCCAGGCCCGGCGCTTCGCCGAGGCCACCGGCAGGCGCGCCAAGACCGACCGGCTCGACGCCGCCATGCTCGCCCGCATGGGTGCGCTGCTCGATCTGGAGGCGCGGCAGCCGCGCAGTCCGCTCCTCAACGATCTCAAGGACCTGCACATGGCGCGCGAGGCGCTGGTGAAGAACCGGATAGCGGCGAGGAACAGGGCCAAGACGCTGACCCTTCCCATCCTCAAGCGCCACAATGCCCAGCAGCTCAGGCAGATCGAACGTCAAACGGCCGCTGTCGAAAAGGCGATCATGGCGCTCATCCAGGCCGATTCCGATCTCTCCCGCCGCTTCGCCATCCTCGTCTCGATCCCGGGCGTCTCGGCAATCACCGCCTTCGCACTGCTCATCGACATGCCCGAACTCGGTACGCTCGGCCAGGCTCAGGCCGCTTCCCTCGCAGGTCTCGCTCCGCTCACCCGGCAGTCCGGGCAGTGGACCGGCCGCGCCTTCATCCGCGGCGGGCGGGCCAATGTCCGACAGGCACTCTACATGCCCGCCCTCGTCGCCATGCGCTTCAATCCCAATCTCAAGACCAAGTACGATCAGCTCAGAGCAGCCGGCAAAGCCGCAAAGGTCGCAATCACCGCAATCATGAGAAGGCTCATCCTCCTCGCAAACGCTCTGCTCAGGGATGGTCGAAACTGGACCCCATCCCTTCCTTGACCAACACGGATACTCTAGCGGTAACCTTCTTCGCCCGAACGCTTCCTCGGAAATGGAGTCAGCGGGAAGCGTCATCAGAAACGTCCGTAGTCGATCACGCTGCTCTGGCTGCGCGAGCTTGCGATCGAGATATTCCACCCGCTGTTCTTCGAGCTTGGCCAGCCGCCTGCTCGGCACGCCGCTGGCGGGCAATCTCCACGAGCCGTGCCCGCTCGTGGGTGAAGCGGAACACGCTTGTTCGTTCAGATCGCGGCGAGCGCGATCTTTCGCAAATCGTCGGCGTAGAGTTCCGGCGTTTCCCAGGCCGGAAAATGCCCGCCACGCGGAAAGACGGTGTAACTCCGCACATTGTAGAGCCGCTCGGCCCGCTCGCGCGGCGCGAGCGCCAGATCATGTGGCCACATCGCGACGGCGGTGGGAACATGCACGAAGTCATCTGCCCGCAACGGCGGCCGCAGCCGGGCGGCATCGTAATAGTAGCGGACAGACGACCCGATCGTGTTGGTCATCCAGTAGATCATCACGGTGTCAATCAAGGCTTCGAGGGGCCAGACAGAGAAGACGTCGCCATCGCAGTCCGTCCAGGCCCGGAATTTCTCGACAATCCACGAGGCTAGGCCAACAGGACTGTCGGCAAGCCCAAAGGCGAGAGTTTGTGGCCTCGAGCTCTGGATCGCCTGATAGCCCCCTTCCTCCCGGCTCCACAGTTGGAGGCGCTCGTCATAGTCGATCTCGGCCTTCGACAGGGGCGATGCATCTTCTGGAATCGGCTTCGGCGCGACCGCCGAGACATGGAGAGCCAGCAAACGCGCCGGATACCGAAGCGCTATCCGGGTGGCAAGGCCGGAGCCGATGTCAGTCCCGGCCACGAGGAACCGCCCATAGCCCAGCATCGTCATCAACTTCGGATAGAGGTCGCTGGGCTCCGCCTCGTAGGGCCGGGTTGGCCTGTCCGAGTAGCCGAAGCCGGGCATGGTGGGGATCACGACATCGAATGCCGGCGTTCCCTGGGTAAGCAGCGGTGCTATACGCTGAAACTCCACGAAGCTAGACGGCCAGCCGTTCATCAGCAGTAGCGGGATCGATCCCCTTTGGCCGCTGCGAAAATGCAGAAAGTGTATGCCATGGCCGTCGACCGTCGTCCGGAAATGGGGAAGCTGGTTAAGCCGGTCTCGTCGCTGCGCCCAGTCATAGCCGTCACGCCAGAAATCGATGAACTGGTTGAGGACGCCGCGCTCGGTTCCCATGGTCCAGTCGTCAGTTACCGCGTCGGCCCAACGCGTCCGTGCGAGGCGGCTACGAAGGTCAGCGGCCTGGTCCGCATCATAGGGAATCTGGAAGGGAGTGATCATGATCGATTCCTTGGCTGTAGTGCAGCGGAGGGCTGATGTCGGTGGTTCAGCCGATATCGACGTTCATAGCGAAGTTCCAGGTGCCGGCGCCGTTTTTGGCGAGGCCAATCATCATCAAACCGAGCGCCTCCACCGTCTGGGCCATGTGCAAGCCGCCCACGTCGAGCGGACGCAGCCCGAGACTTTCGAGGAACGTCGAGACGCGCGCTTTCGCCTCCGCATCGTCGGCTGCGATGAACGCGTCGAGGCGTCCACCCTTCGCAAGCACGTGACCAAAGATCGTGTTGAATGCCTTCACAACATGCGCGCCGGCGGGGAGGCCCTTTGCGGTCTCCTGCGCGCCGGAACTGCCGTGGGGCGTGACGAGGCCCGAGAGGTCGGGGGCAACCGGGTTGGCGATGTCGACGATCACCTTGCCATCGAGCGCTTTCCCAAAGTCGGCTACCGCCGCCGCGGCACCGCTGTACGGCACGGCGAGGATGACGATGTCGCCCGCGGGGACGGCGCCGTATGTTCCAGTGGTCGCTCCGACTCCAAGTTGGTCGGCGAGCACCCGCGCCTTGGCGGGGTCGCGGCTGACAACCTCGACGGTATGTCCGGCCTTGGCGGCACGGCCCGCGATCGCGGCGGCCATGGCTCCTGAGCCGATGATGCTGATAGTGCTCATGTGTTGTCTCCTTGTGAGTTGGGTGGACGGATCACGGGATCGCGATACGATCCGCCGGGAAGTAATGGCCGTTGTCGAGGTCCTCGAGCAGGCCCGGCTGAGCTGGCTCCCAGCCGAGCGTCTGGCGGGTGATGGCGTTGGACGCCGGAAGGTCCAGCGTGACCAAGTTCGCGAGAAAGCCGAAGAAGCCCGGCAACATCAGTACGTCCGCAGGGATGGGCACAACAGGCATGCCCATACGGCTGCCAATGGCCTCAGCGATCTCGCGGAACCGGATGCCCTCGCCCTCAATCCCGTGCCAATATTTGCCAGCCGGCCCCTTCTCCAGCGCCAGGCGGAACAGGGAGGCCAGGTCGCGGGCATGCACAGCCGGCCAGAGGTTCGCGCCGTCTCCGGGGTAACCGATTACGCCCTTCTCCTTCGCGAGACCGATCAGCAGCTGGAGGAAGCCGGCATCGGTCGTGCTGTGCGCGATGGGAGGAATTCGGACGACCGAAGACCGCACGCCCCGTCCCGCTAAGCCGATCACGGCGAGTTCCACGGCGTTGCGAACCCGCAGGGTGCCCTTGTATGCTTCGCCGCCGGGAAGAGCCGGATCTTCCTCGGTGGCTGGCAGGCCCAGGCCTTCCCACCCCGGCGAGCCGATGCTCCCTGAGACGACGAGCGGCTTTCCGGTCCCCGCCAGCGCCTCGCCGTAGGCGAGCATGATCTGGAGCTCCGCAGCTGCCACGGCGTCGATCCCGCCGGAGGGCAGCAGGTCTTGCCGGTGCGCGACGTGGATGACGCCGTCGGACTCCGCCGCCGCGACCTTGAGCCCATCGAGGTCGGTGATATCCCCGCGACGTACCTTGGCGCCGAGTGCCGATACCGCAGTCGCGGACGTGTCCGACCGGGCCAGGCCAATGACCTCATGTCCGGCCGCGATGAGCTCGGGGATGACATACGAACCGATATGGCCGGTCCCGCCAGTAACGAAAACGCGCATGCTGCTGCTCCTTGGGTAATGTGATGCGAGACGTGGTGCCGCGGGCTCAGCCGAGGAGGCTGACGCGGATTGAGAAGTTGGTGTGTTTGACGGAGTGGGTCATGAGGCCCAGCCACAGCATGCAGGCGTGCTCCAGCGTTCGGGCCATAATCAGCCGCCCGGTATCCATCGGACGTAGTCCGAGGCTGTCGATGAACGCCGAGACGCGCGCCTTCGCTTGAGAGTCGTCCCCGGCGATGAACACGTCCAAAGGATGGCCCCCGATTGGACCGGCAGCCAAGACTCGGGCGTTCTGGGTGTTGAACGCCTTGACGATAGTGGCATTGGCAGGAGCAACCTTGGCGATCTCCTGCGCGCCGAAACTGTCTTCAGGAGTCAAGAAACCCGTGAAGTCGGATTTGATGGGGTTGGTGATGTCGACAATGAGCTTGCCTGCCAGCTTTTCGCCGTACTGCTTCACCACGTCGAGAACGGCCGAATAGGGAACCGCCAGGATGACAATGTCCCCGACCGGAGCGGCGCCAAACGTTCCGGTCGTCGCGCCGGCTCCGACCTGCTCGGCCAGCGCCCGCGACTTGGCACCGTCGCGGCTCATCACCTCGACGGTGTGTCCGGCCTTGGCGGCAAGGTCGCCGATCGCTGCGGTCATACCGCCTGACCCGATGATGCTGATAGTGCTCATGTTCATTTTCCTTGCGGGGCGGCAGCGCCTTTGTTGCCATTTGTGCAGACGCACCCTATTTAGTGGTTCACCGATCCGCTTAGTAACCGGATCATCGATCCACATATACGGATCACTGATCCGCTTATCAAGGCATCTCATGCGAGCCGACGCAAAAAAAAATTACAGCCATATCCTCGCGGTCGCGCGTGACGTCGTCGCCGAGCACGGTATCAATGCGTCCATGCGCGATATCGCCCGTCGGGCCGAGGTCGGGTTAGCCACGCTGCTTCGTCATTTCCCGACGCGAGAAGCCCTGTTCGAGGCGCTGCTGTGTACGAATCTGGACGCACTGACTCAGAGGGCAGATGAACTCGAAACCTCGGATTCGCCTGACGAAGCGCTCATCTCCTGGTTCCAGGAGTGGTTGGCGTTCGCCCAAAGCTATAGGGGCGTCGTCGCCATGATGGCCGCCGCCCACACGAATCCGAACTCCGCTCTTTACGCTTCATGCGCAGCGGTGCACTCGGCGAGCGCGCGACTGCTGCTCCGCGCACAGGCCGAAGGCGCGGCGCGGCTCGACATGAATGGGGATGACCTGTTCGCCCTGATGACGGCGCTCGGCTGGGCGGTCGACCAACCCTCATTCGCGCCGCGGGCCGATCATCTCTTTCGCATCATTACGGGCGCCATCCTGGCGAACCCGTCGACCGGATCGGCTTCTGCTGCGCTCGACCGTCAAAACTAAGTATTCATCATACTGCTGACGAGAGGCGGAGCACTTCATCGTTTGCTTCCAAGCATCACCTCGGCCGCACGCATCGGATAGTGCTCGATCCGATGCGTGCATCGTGTCCCTGCCGGTGGGGACGTCATGTTCATCAGTCAAATTTGACCAGGTCCTTGAAGACCAGCCGGCCCCAGTTGTTCCTGCGCGCCTGCACGAGCAGTCGCCTTCGGAAAGCCCGCCTAGCTTTATCGGCGCAAAGCCGAGATTTTCCGCGAGCGTACCAATCTGCGCCGCGGCGTCTTCATCATCGCTCGCCAGGAATATGACTCTCCTGCCGCCCTTTACGGCCGGATCCTGGTCAAGGATGGCAGCGATCAAATGATTGAAACCCTTGACCAGTTTGCACCTGAGAAGGCCTGCTCAATGAACTTGGAAGACGGCTGTCAGAGTTGGGCTAGGCCGCCGTCGACCGCTACCTCGCTGTCATGAAGCTGCTGTCCGATGAGGCGAGGAAGGGTGCCGCCGCCCCGAGCTCTGCCGGATCGCCCATGCGCTGAAACGCAGTCATTGAGCCGTAAGCCTTCAAGCCGTCCTCTCCGAGCGCTTCGGTCGCGAGTTCGGTCGCGATGCAAGCGGGAATAGCTGCAAAGTCCAAGCTGAAACGTGAGTGTACCGCTTCTCAGGCCGCATACGGAACGGCCGGTTTCGGAATCGCCGTGCACACTCCTGACCGACGACAATGGGGCTGCCGGCTTGCGAGTTGAGCCGCCTCTCCTTAGGGCCGCCATCTGTCAGGTTACGATCACCAGAAGGCGCAAGCGAACAGAGTGATTGAAAAGGAACTCGATTTGCTGTCGCGAACGAACTCGGTCGCCTCGCGCGCCAATTTGCTGTCCGGGATCTTGATCCTGGAAATCACGTTACCATTCATTATTCTGCTCCATCAATTCTCGAGAACGGCCTGGGGCGTATTCCGAAAGCTGATGGCCATTCGGTTGTAGCTGTTCATCAGGCTGATCGCGATCGTCAGGTCGACGAGCTGCTTTTCATCGAAGACGGCACGCACGGCTTCATAGGCGGCGTCCGGAACCCCGGTCTGTGCAACATTGGTCACGCTCTCGGCCCAGCGAAGCGCGGCGCGCTCTCTCTCGCTGAACAGGCTGCCGCCTTCCTGCCAGGCTTGCACCAGCGCGATCTTCTCGATCTTCACGCCCTTCTTGACGAGGTCACGCGTGTGCATGTCAAGGCAATAGGCGCAGTTGTTGATCTGGGAGACCCGCAGATAGACGAGCTCGACCAGTTCGGCAGGCAAGCCGCTCTGGAGAACATAGCCGTAGACGGTGCCGAGCGCCTTGGCGCCGCTCGGGGCGATCTGGTTGTAGTCGAGCCTCTTGGCCATCGTTCCGATCCGTTCAATTGAGGGGAGTAGTGAGGGCCTTGTCGTCGGAATCGACGACGAAGACCGCAAGCAGCTTCGCTGGCCTGGTCTTGCTGGCGTTGCGGCTGACCGAATGGTTGCGTTGGGCAGCTCCGACCAACTCTCGCCCGCTTTGTAGATGCGGGTCTCGCCATCGTTCACCTTGGACTCGATCTCGCCCGAGACGACATAGGCGAAGATAAAGGCGGACCTGGCATGCCGGTGCGGCTGCGAAGCGGCGCCCTGCGCATAATCGACCTCGACGACGACCATCGATTTGCCGGGGATGTTGGGGATCACCTGCTCGAACTTCGGCGTGACCGTCTCCGATTGGTCGTCGCGCGCCCAGGCCGGCCCGACGATGGCAATCGCGGCGCAGGCGGCGGTGAAAATGGCACGAATTCGCATTGGCATCTCCTTGCCCGTCTAGATGCCGACGAATCGGGCCAGGAAAAAGCACCAAGAACGCAAAAAAATCGTGTACTGAGGCTTCATGAGCAAGCCGCTGGACCTGGATTTGGATCGCGCCGCCAAGACTTCCCTTGCGGAGCAAATTCGCAAGGGCGTGGCCGTCGCAATCGAGGAAGGCGCGCTGGAACCAGGCGCACGGTTGCCCTCATGGCAGGACCTGGCAGCACAGCTGGGCGTCGCGCGCGGCACCGTCCGGACCGCCTATGAGAAGCTCGCGGCCGCCCAGTTGATCGAGGCAACGCCAGCTGAGGGAACGCGCGTCGCACAGCGCCCCCGCACCGTCGCGAAATCCGAGCCGGTGCCGGATGAAGGCTCCTTCATGCGGATTTATCAGGAGATGACGCAGGGTCCCCGGATCTTCCAGATGGGCATCCCCGCAAGCGATATCTTCCCCGCCACCTTGTTCGCGCGGATACGCGCGCACGCCATCCGCGCCGAAGCCGCTGCCGCCGCCCTCTACCCCGATCCTCGCGGCGAACTCGAGTTGAGGCGGGAAATCGCTGGCTACCTCGCCGTAGCACGGGGCATCATCTGTCTGCCGTCGCAGGTCATTATCACTGGAGGTTTCGGTGCGGGGCTCGGCCTGGCGCTATCCGTTCTGAAGCTGGCGGGGGAGACCGCCTGGATCGAGGAGCCCAGTTTCCCATGGACCCGAAAGGGGCTCGAACTCGCCGGTTTGTCTCTCGCTCCGGTCCCGGTCGATTGCAACGGCATCGATCTCGATGACGCACTGTGCCAGCATCCGACCGCGAAGCTTGCCCTGGTCACACCGGGTCAACATGCGCCGCTCGGCTCGACCTTGTCGCTCGAGCGGCGCCTGCGCCTGCTCGAATGGGCAGCTTCGACCCAGGCCTGGGTGATCGAAGACGATTATCTGAGCGAGCTTCAGCTGACCGGCAGGGCCGCGCCGGCGCTCGCGTCGCTCGACCGCGACGGGCGCGTCATTCACATCGGGTCCTTCAGCAAGACAATCAGCCCGACCCTTCGGCTGGGTTTCGCGATCGTGCCGGCCAGCCTCGTATGCGCTTTCGCTGAAGTCGCGGCGTGCTTAGCGCCCGCCCCGGGACCGGCAGTGCAGCTCGCGACCGCCGAATTCATGCGGGAGGGCCACTATATTCGCCATCTCCGCCGCACGAAGCGGGCCTATGTCGCAAGGCGCGCGACGTTGCTCGAGCAGCTTTGGGCGAATGTGAATGCCGACCAGATTGCAACGCCGGGCCTGGCCGTGCTGCTGAAGCTGCCGAGGGAAATATCGGACATTGCCGTGGCGCGCGAGGTTTCGGCCTTCGGGATGTCGCCCGCACCGCTCTCCGCGTGGTATGCGTCGCCCGCCACTGCCGAATCCGGCCTCTTGCTCGGGGTCGCCACCACGCCGGGCAAGAACCTGGCAAAATCCTGTGATCGGCTCTTCGAGGCGATTAGGCGGATCGACGGCGGACAGCCGATTGAGACTGCTCCAAGTAAGACGTTGCTAGGCAGCGACACTCGTTGAAACAAGCGACCACTGAACGAGGCCGTCTATGGTAACGCGAATCTTCGCCGGCAGCGCCTTTGTCTGCGGCCACAGGACGCTGATCGGCAGTTCGCCGCCTGACAGGCCCTCCAGGACAATCTGAAGGGCCCCGTCTTGAAGATCGCCTTCCACCATCCATGACGGAAGTTGCGTCAGACCGTGTCCTGCCTTAGCGGCCATTAGCACCGTCTCGAAATCCTGCAGTTCATGCTTGACGGGGACGGCCTGCCGCGCTGTCGAGCCGTCGGGTTGCTTCATCAGCCAGGCGATGCGGTTGCCTTGCCGTCGTCCGACGATGCAATCGTGTCCGGCAAGATCGCTCCAGGATCGCGGAACGCCCCGCCGTGCGAGATAGCCAGGTGCTCCGACTATCACCGTCTGCTGGACCCCAATCTGTCGCGCGACGAGGTCGGTCGAATCCTCAAGATTGCCGATACGCACGGCGAGGTCGATGTTTTCGCCGATCAGGTCGACCCGCCGGTCGGTGAAGCTGACATTGAGGTTCAGCGCTGGATAGCGTTTCGCAACCCCTAACAGTACGGGCATGACGTGCAGTCGACCGAACGCCGTCGGGAGATCGATGCGGACTTCGCCGCCAGGCGTGTCCCGCGCGAGCGCGAGGGCGCTCTCGCCACGCTCAAGTTCGTCGAGTGCCGCGACGCAGTGCTCCAGCCAGGCCTCTCCGGCAGGCGTCAAGGTCAGGCGGCGGGTCGTCCGGTGGAGCAGCTTGGAGCCCAAGCGCGCCTCCAGACGCGACACCGCCCGGCCGATCGCGGACTTGGCCATGCCCATTTCCGCCGCAACCGCGGTGAAACTACCGAGCCGAATAACGGCTACGAATTCGGCGATGCCATCGAAACGCGAGTTCATCCGCCTATTGTAGCTTCAGACGCAATAGTGAGTCCACCAGGCCGGCACTAATCTGCTGAGGAGTATCCCTTTATATCTTCTGGAGCTTTAATTCTCCACAGGAGCCGCCCCATGCCCTCTCTATTCGATTCCTTCGATCTAGGTCCCGTCCACCTCACGGGCCGCATCGTCATGCCGCCGATGACGCGCACCCGCACCTCCGAGGGTGCTCTTCCGACAGATGGCGACCTCCCGAACGAACTGACCGTCAAATATTACGGTCAGCGAGCTAGCGCCGGCCTGATCATCTCCGAAGTCAACGACGTGGATCAGTCCAGCCACGGCTACGCGCGGATTCCCGGGATTCACTCCGAAGCCCAGAAGCAGGCCTGGCGCCCGGTGACCGAAGAGGTTCATCGTCAGGGCGGCACCATCTTCATGCAGCTGTGGCATGTCGGCCGACTGGCGCATTCCTCGCTTCTGCCGAACGGCCAGGCGCCAGTGGGCGTGACCGCGGAACAGGCCGTCGGCTCAGAGGTGTTCGCCCATGGCCCGGACGGCCGGTTGCGCTTCATGGCGGCAGAGACGCCGAGGCCGCTCAGCACCGAGGAAGTGACGGCCATGGTGGGAACCTTCGCCAAAGCCGCCGCCAATGCGCGGGAGGTCGGGTTTGACGGCATCGAGATCCATGCCGCCAACGGCTATCTGATCGAGCAGTTCATGAACTCGGTGCTCAACACCCGTACCGACCGCTACGGCGGCGGCAGCATGGAAGATCGTGCGCGCTTCCTGATGGAAGTCGTCGACGCGGTCGTGGCGGAATTCGGCGCGGGACGCGTGGGGGTTCGCCTCTCACCGTTCGGCAAATATGGTTCAATGCCCGCTGATCCGCTCGTCGAGGAGACGTTCCTGTACATCGTCGAGCAGCTCGGGCGCCGTGGCGTGGCCTATGTCCATCTGCTCTACGAACTGCTGCCCGACGGCAACATGGAATCGGCCACATTCGAGGCGCGCCATCTCGACCACGACATGCTCGCCAAGGCGCGAGCGTCGTTCCCCGGCGCGTTCATCTGGTGCGGCGGCTTCAATGATGTCGAGCGCGCCCAGGCAGCGCTCGATACCGGGCTGGTGGACCTGATTGCCTTCGGCAGGCCGTATATCGCGAACCCGGATCTCGTCGAGCGTCTTCGGAGCGGCTGGCCATTGGCCGTAGCGGACCGGTCCGTCTATTACACCCGCAATGGCGAGGTGGGGTACACGGACTTCCCCACCTATTCGAAGAATGGCGCCGCAAGCAGGGCCGCCTGACACGACGATAGGCCGAGCAGGAGTCCGGCGCAGCGCCACGCACTCCTGCCGGTCGAGACGACCTCCATAGGTTCCGGCGGAGTCGCCCTGTGCCCGCGCAGATCCTGGATCTGGGTGCGCCTGACCGCCCTTCTTTCACTACAGGCAGAAACATCATGACAAAGCGAACATTTCTCGTCACCGCCGCCAGCAAGGGCATCGGCCGCGCGCTCTCGGCGCGGCTCGCCGCCGACGGTCATCACGTTGTCGGCATCGCTCGTGGCGATGATCCAGCGGACGAGCTTGGCGTGAAGGCCATCGCGAAATGGAAGAGCAGCCCGCCTCGAGGCCATTGGCAGGAGGCGGGCGTGAGGATTAAATATTCGCTTGTGCTAATATAAAAATGACGTAACGTAATGTCCGGCATCTTGAGGATGCGCAACCGTGGGGGAGTACGATGAGAGTTGCTATATTTTGCGCGGCTATCATGATCGCTGCGACTGGTGGCACCATTGCCAAGGAAAAGAAAGTGGTGGTCGGTGATGCTGCGGCCCTGTGCTCTACGAAGCATTCGACCAAGAAGCAGGTGAGAGATCTGGACTGCGGCTTGACTGGCACGGCCAAAATGCCGGATGGAGCAACCCCGGAAAAGCCGCGCCTCGGATACGACACCGATCCGTGGATGGTCATTGGCTTTTAAAGCTGGCTGCAGATAGCCGCCAACTTGCGGCGTGGCCGATGGTCGCCAGGTACTTGGAATGACACTCGTATCAAATTCCAGCACGACCAAACGAATTACCGCAATCCACCAGCAATCCCCAATTGCCGTGAGCCTATCGGGCGCTTGGCGAATTGGGACGTGGTTTCGGCACGACTACCTGCCGACGAAGTAGCTATCTGCGTGCCGATTGTCGCTGATTATCTATGGAATTTTTTTACTTTTGTTTTCAGTATGTTGCGCCGCAGATTGACGTATTTTCGGCGGCGTTTGAGTGGGGGGCAGTAATGATCGGGTAGTGGGCCGAACTCGACAATCCTGCCACGATGCATGACAGAGAACCGCTCGCCAAAATGGGCGACGACGGCAACATGGCATGGTGCACCGGCTGCATACGATCTGAGGCGTCACGTTTGCACTCACAAAAAGCTCCATCTCGGCCCTGCGATATTCATGGATGAGGCGTACGTGTGATGGTTGTGGTAAGGGAATGACGCTTTCTTTTCATGGAGATTGCGATGAGGGAGAGAACGATTGAAAGCGGCCTCAGCCCGCAAATGCAGGAGGCCATTCCGATAATTCGACGCGTTTTCAGACAACATGCGCCGAGGCGGCTTGAGCTTGAGCTTACTGCTGGAAAAGAGTGGTATAATCATTCCCGCTGGTCCCTGCATCATTCCGGCAATGCGGTTGATATTAGGACGAAAAAGCTGGCGGATCGCGGGACCGGTATGTTGTCAATCCTTTTAGGATACTTTTTGCAGCAGGAGCTTAACTCTGAACTTGGCAAGGCCAAGTATTTAGTCCTGGTGAACGATCAAGGGCCTATGTTTCCGCATATTCACGTTCAGTATAATCCAGGGGCCAGAATGAGCACACCCGGGGACTATGACGGCAAGCGACGGCGAGCGGTCTAGCAGCCCAAAGGAACTCCTTTGCGTGCTTGGTTGCCTTTTGCAGGCAAGCGCGGACAAAAGCCTCGCCGCGCTCTTTGCGCCATGCCGTGGAAGACATCCTTCAATCCACCGCGCGGATGCAAAGCCGTTTGATGCGCCGGTACCATCCGCCCAAATTACTCGAAGAAATAAGTAAAGCCCCCGTCGGAGGTTCCAACGGTCACCTTCGTCATCTTTTCACCGTCAAGCGACCGGTTGAGCACGCCGCGGCTTAATTCCGGCAGAAGCGTGTTGGTTAGGATGGCATCGATCATCCGCCCGCCGGATTCGATTTCCGTGCAGCGTGCCCTGACCAGATCGATGACGCCGTCGCCGATCACCAGTTCCGCGCCACTGGTTGCACGCAGCCGGCGAGCGATCCTGGCGAACTGATGACGGGTGATCGCCTCGATCATCGAATCCGACAGCGGGTAGTAAGGAATGGTTACCACCCGTCCAAGAAACGCCGCCGGAAAAACCTTCAGCAACGGCCGGCGCAAGGCCGTATCCAGATCTTCGAGGCCGGTCCGAACCGTGCCGTTCCTCGTCCGGTCCATGATGACTTCGGAGCCGACGTTCGAGGTGAGCAGGATCAATGTGTTCTTGAAATCGATGCGCCGCCCTTCGCTGTCGTCCATCATGCCCTTGTCGAAAACCTGGAAGAAGATTTCGTGGACGTCCGGATGCGCCTTCTCGACCTCGTCGAGCAGGATCACCGAATAGGGTTTGCGCCGAACCGCCTCTGTCAGGATGCCACCCTTGCCGTAGCCGACATAGCCGGGGGGCGCTCCCTTTAAAGTCGAGACAGTATGCGCCTCCTGAAACTCCGACATGTTGATCGAGATCAGGTTCTGTTCGCCACCATAAAGCGTCTCCGCCAAGGCCAGCGCGGTTTCGGTCTTGCCGACGCCGGAGGGGCCACAAAGCAGGAACACCCCCACCGGCTTTTCCGGCGCGCCGAGCCCGGCGCGGCTGGTCTGCACACGCTTGGCGATCATCTCCATGGCATGCTCTTGGCCAACCACGCGCTCGCACAGAGTGGCCGCGAGCCGGAGGGCTTTTTCGGTCTGGCTCGACAGCATGCGCCCCGTGGGGATGCCGGTCCAGTCCTGGACCACCGCGGCCACGGCATTTCGATCAACCGAGGGCAGGATCAGCGGCGCCTCGCCTTGCGCCTCGGCCAGTTCAGCCATGCGTTCGCGCAACCGGGTAAGATCGGCGACCGGATCAGGTGGAAGTCCATCGGCAACAGCCGTTTTCACTTTGGGATCGGATGCCTTGTCCTTGGGCGTTTGGATCTCAGGCAACTCAGACTCAGAGGCGTTGGCATCCGCTGGCGTTTCCATCGCATCGAGCGGCATACCGTCGCCGCGCAGCCGGGCACGCAATTCGAGTATCTCGGCAACTAAAACTCTTTCGCGGTCCCAACGTTGTTGCGCGGCAGCCAGCGCGACCCCTGTTTCGGCAAGTCCGGTGTCGACCCGTGCCTGCCGTTCGGTCACCTCGATCCCGATCGCCGCCTCACGATCGATGATGCCGCGCTCGACCTCCAGCGCCTGGCGACGCCGTATGATATCCTCGAGCTCGGCCGGCGTGGCATGCTGCGAGATTGCGACCCGGGCGCAAGCGGTGTCGAGAAGGCTTACCGCCTTGTCGGGTAGTTGCCGCGCCGGGATATAGCGGTGTGACAGGCCCACTGCCGCCTCGATCGCCTCATCCAGTATCTGCACCTGGTGGTGCTGCTCGAGAACTCCGGCCACCCCGCGCAACATGAGAACGGCCACAGCTTCGGAAGGCTCGTCGATCTTTACCACCTGAAACCGACGGGTCAGCGCCGGGTCTTTTTCTATGTGCTGCTTGTATTCAGCCCAGGTCGTTGCCGCGACGGTACGCAGTTCACCGCGTGCCAGCGCCGGCTTCAGGAGATTGGCCGCGTCGCCGGTTCCAGCAGGGCCGCCTGCGCCGATCAAGGTGTGAGCTTCATCGATAAAAAGGATAACCGGTGTTTCGGACGACTGCACCTCGTCGATTACAGCCTTAAGCCGTTTTTCGAACTCGCCCTTAACGCTTGCCCCGGCCTGCATCAAACCGACATCGAGCATGCGCACGCTGACGCCCTGTAGCATCGGCGGTACATCGCCCTGGGCAATGCGCAAGGCGAAGCCCTCGACGACCGCGGTCTTGCCTACCCCGGCTTCGCCCGTCAGGATCGGGTTGTTCTGCCGCCGCCGCATCAGCACATCAACGATCTGCCTGATCTCGGGGTCGCGGCCGACGACGGGATCGATCTTGCCGTCGCGGGCGCGCTGGGTCAGGTCGGTGGCGTATTTCGCCAGCGCCGAATCCCCACCCGGAGCCCGCCGTGGCATCTCCGTTGCGGAGACCGTGGTCGAGGTGCCAGCTTCGAGTGAGCCCTCCATGACATCGGCGAACCGCGCGATCACCGCGTCGGCGTCGATCTCGTCGAATGCGCCGCTGATCTTCGACAGCAGGCCTTCTAGGACCGGGGTCTTCAGGCAAGCGAGCAGAATATGCGCGCTGCGGACTTCCTCGACGCTGAACTCAAGCGTCGCCAAGTTCCAGGCCTCCTGGATGGCATGAAAGATGTGGTCGGAAAATTCCTCGATCGATGTGGCGCCGTATGGCAGCTTGTCCACGGCGCGGGTCATATCGGCCGTGAGCCGGCTGGCATCCACTCCCGCATCGGCGATGATCATTTGCACGTCCGAGCGATCGGAAAGCACCAGTTGCTCGATGAAGTGGACGAGTTCGACGTAAGGGTTGCCGCGCAGCTTGGCGGTGTCCGCGGCTGCCTTGAAGGCGCGCACGCCGACAGGATTGAGCTTGCCGACCAGTTCCTTACGCTTGAAGCTCTGTGACGACCGGCGCTGTTCCATCGAACCTGCTCCTGCAATCTGCCAGTCGACAACCTGCCACATAAGCCGTCGCTTGACAAAGCGCCCGATGGACGGCGTCGCCAAGGCCGTTCGCGGGGCCGTCAGCCTTTGGAAGCCCGAACCACTGGCGGCAGAAGAATTCGCGCATCCGTGTGGTGTATTTTGCCGACTGGGTTCGGCAGTCTCGCCAAGCCATCCCATAGCGAACACGCGGTGGTCAGCTTTCGTTAGCTTTTAAGCAGCGGCTTTAATTGGCGTACGGCACATCAGTGTGGTAACCTTGGGTCAGGTGCCGTGAGGGCCGGTTGCTGGGGGTCTGTGTGATTGATGTCGCACTTTGGCTTACTCCGCTCGACGGTGAAAATCCGTCAGGGGAGGATTTGCGCAACGACCCGGCCTTCCATGAGCTGGAGCGACTGACGGAACAGCAGAAGAAAGTCGAGTTCCAAGGCAGCAAAAACACTGAAGTCGACGTTCCGATAGACTGGCCTACCGTGCTTACCAGGGCTGAAGAGCTGCGGTCTCACGGCCGGGACCTGCGCCTTCTCGTCATTGTTACGCGTGGACTGGCCAACGAGCATCGGTTGGCCGGCCTGGCTGCCGGCCTGACCCTCATCGCGCAAACCGTCGATCAGCATTGGACGACCATGCATCCGGCCCTGCGGCCCGGTGCCACGCCGCGCGAAGCAGCCTTGCGCCGCATTAATGCGCTTACCGACCTTCAGAACAGCCAGGACGGTCTACTCAAAGATTTGCGGAAAATGACATTCTTTGCGCCGCGCGCCATTGGGCCGATCCTGGGCGCGGATCTGGAGAAGGGTTCGCTTGACGAGCGGGTCATGCTGCAGGAGGCTGCTTCGGGACTGAATGCGGCCGAGAAGGCGAAGCTGGCAAGCGAGCACAGCCAACTGGTGAACCGGGTGCGCAGCGCATGCGCGGCGCTGATTGATCAGGCCGGGCCAGAAATGACGTTGCTCATAGCCGACGCCCGCGCCGCGATCGCCGCTCTCGAGAGCGTCGAAGCCGCCTTTAACTCCCGCCTCGAAGGCGCTGGCGCCACGCTTCCCGAGTTAAAGCGGTTTCTGCAGCGTCTGCTGACGACCCTCGAACGAAACGCGACCGGTGCCACTGCCGCGAACGGCCTCGCAAAGCCGGTCGCGACGCCAGCAGAACCGGCAGCACGTGTTCGCAACGGCGATGGAGCCGATACGATGGCAAGCGTGGCAAGCTACGCAGAATCCGGCGACAGCGGCCTGCCCGACCGGATCTCCTCGCGCGACGATGTCGTCAAATGCCTCGATCTCGTCGTCGCCTTCTATGACAGCACCGAACCGTCCAGCCCGATCCCGCACCTGGCGCGGCGCGTGCGCCGAATGGTGCATATGGATTTCGTTGAACTGATGGAAGATCTCGCCCCGTCGGGACTGAAGGAATTTCGGCTTCTTGCCGGCGTTCCCGATGTCAAGAAGACGGCACAGAAAGATGAAAGGTAAGACACATGCCAGCCGAAAGCAAAGCCAAGGTCATCGAACGAAATCGCGCGCCACGGGTGCAGATCGCCTATGACGTGGAAACCTACGGCAGCCCGACGACGATCGAACTGCCGTTTGTCATGGGCGTGATGGCCGACCTTTCCGGTGCTTCGCAAACCAAGGAAGCGTCAAAGTCGGTTCTGGACCGCTCCTTCGTCGAGACCGACGCGAACCGCTTCCCCAAGTTCATGGAGGCGCTCGGACCCCGCGTCAAAGCGCGGGTGAAGAACACGCTGCCGCAGGCCGAAGGCCAAGAGCGCGACGAGGAACTGGCGCTCGATCTCACCTTCACCAAAATGGGCGATTTCGCCCCCGACAAGATCGCCGAGCAGGTTCCGCAACTGGCCGAGATCCTCAAGATGCGTCGTCAGCTCGAGGAATTGCTGGGCTTCATGGATGGCCGCGTAGACGCCGAAAAGCGTATCGCGCAGTTGCTGAACAACGAGCCACTTCTTGGCAAGATCGCCAGCCAGGCGCTGACTGACGACGACAAGGCGGGAGAATAAACCATGGCCGAACAGCAAAAGACCGCCACCCTCGCCGCCGAGGCTGAAGCCATAGACCTTGGAGAATTCAGTGGACTCCTCGAGAAGGATTTCAAGGTCAAGAAAGACGACAGCGAGAAGCTGCAGCAACTCGTGCGCAATCTCGCGCTCGCAGCGCAGTCCCGTTCCGACACCACAACCATCTCGTCCAATGCCATCAAGTCGATCAAGTCGCTGATCGCCGGTATCGACAAGATGCTGACGGCTCAGGTCAACGAGATCCTGCACGCGCCGGAAGTGCGCGAAATGGAAGGCACATGGCGCGGCCTGTGGTACCTCGTCAACAACACCGAGACCGACCAGAAGCTTAAAATCCGGGTGATGAATATCTCCAAGGAGCAGCTGGCCGACACGCTCGAAGACTACGAAGGCCAGATGTGGGATCAGAGTCCGATCTTCAAGAAAGTCTACACAGACGAATATTCGATGCTTGGCGGTGAGCCGATCGGCTGCGTGATCGGCGCCTACGAATTTTCCAACCACCCGCGCGATGTCGGTCTGCTACGCAACATCTCCGGCATCTGCGCTTCTGCGCACACGCCTTTTATCGCGGCCGCCTCGCCTCGACTGTTTCGTATGGATAGCTGGCAGGAATTGCCGAACCCTCAGGATTTGCAGCAGATCGTTTCCAACCCGGCCTATGCCTCCTGGCAGTCGCTGCGCGAAAGCGAGGATGCTCGCTACATCGGGCTGACCATGCCCCGCGTCCTGGCCCGGCTGCCATATGGCACGGACACCGTTCCGGTGAAGGGCTTCACCTTCGAGGAAGAGGTGCAGGGCGATCACAACAAGTATGTCTGGATGAACGCCGCCTTCCCGATGGGCGTCAACATCAACCGCAGCCACAAGCTGTTTGGCTGGGGTACCCAGATCCGCGGCGTCGAGAACGGCGGAACGGTGCTTAATTTGCCGGTGCACAGCTTCCCGACCGATGATGGGTCGATAGCGATGAAATGCCCCACGGAAGTCGCCATTGATGACCGGCGTGAGGCGGAACTCGCCAAGCTTGGCCTGATGCCGATCCTGCACCGGAAGAACACGGATCTTGCGGCTTTCATCGGTGCCCATTCGTTACAGGACGACGAAACGCGCGCCGGCCGACTGGTGGACCCCGATGCGCAGTCTAATGAGCGGCTGAGCGCCAACTTGCCCTACTTGTTCCCGGTTTCGCGCTTTGCGCACTATCTCAAAGCCATAGCGCGAGACAAGGTCGGGTCGTTTAAGGAACGCTCCGACATGCAGATCTGGTTGACCGAGTGGATCAACCGCTACGTGCTGGCCAACCCGGCCTTTGCCGACGACAAGGCGCGCGCCAAGCGCCCGCTCGCCGCCGCCGAGGTCCAAGTGGACAGCGTGGAGGGGCGGCCGGGCTACTACAACGCCCGCTTCTATCTGCGCCCGCATTACCAGCTGGAGGGCATCAATGCCTCGCTTCGACTGGTGTCGGAACTGCCGTCCGTTAAGACTTGATTGCAGCAACAACAATCTTTTTTTTGACAATGGTGGAGAGAGACAATGCCAGTAAAGATTGATGGTTTTCTGAAGGTTCCCGATATCAAGGGCCCCAGCACCCGCGACGGCCACGATGATGAGATCGAAATCCATGGCGTCGACTACAAGATGGTCGCACCCTATGACCCGAATTCGCTCTCACGTCGGGGGCGCGTGTCCATGGGCATGATCAAGTTCATCAAACACTACGACAAATCTTCGCCTTATCTCAAGAAAGCCTTGTTCGAGAACAAGGCCCTCGATGAAGTGGTGTTCTCGGCACGTCGGACGATCGATGGCGAGACTAAGGATTATCTGGTCGTCACCCTCACCGACGCCTCGATCATGGAATA
This sequence comes from Mesorhizobium sp. B264B1B, assembly GCF_020165765.1. Lineage (NCBI taxonomy): Bacteria > Pseudomonadati > Pseudomonadota > Alphaproteobacteria > Hyphomicrobiales > Phyllobacteriaceae > Mesorhizobium > Mesorhizobium sp. B264B1B. The sequence goes on along the minus strand of NZ_JAIUIS010000013.1, from coordinate 116,519 downwards.
CGACATGTCGCAGGCCGAGGATGAGGAAGACCTGATCCAGGAAGAGGTCAGCTTCGCCTACAAGAAGATCAAGTTCGTCTATGACGGCAATGATGAAGCCGAAATGGATGTCTATGTCGGCAAGTGAGGGTCGGCGACCCGACGCTGGCAAGCAGCACAGTACCGGCAGCTTGCGGGCAAAAAGCGAGGCCGTCCAGCCGTCGCTTTGGGATCGCCTCGTCAATGACCTGCCTGGTCTGACCTCGGAGATAGACGGGCTGCGCCATGTCTTGCTCGACGAGCTTGGCGCCGACCGTGTCGACGCCCTCGTTGGCGCCAGCGCGCGGGCCATCGACGCTGATGCCGAACTCACAGCCGAGCAAAAACGGCGTCTGCATCGATTGGCCTTTCAGACCCAGCATCGGGTCGAGATCGAAAGTCGCGGCGTTGTGGTGTCAGCCCGCGTGCTCAGAGAAGCAGTGCGGCGTGACGTCGAGGCGCTCTTCAATACCGAGCGCTTCGAGGCCACGCCGCTCCTGTCCGATCTGGAAAATGAACAGGTATCGGACAACCCACCGTCGCTCGCAGATTTCCCGGAGGTGCGCCGGAGCGTGGTCAATTACGGCGTCCCCTCCTTCTCGGGCAGGTCTTCGCGCGACTTTGATCGCGATGTGCTGGCGCGTGAGATCCGTGCGGTGCTCGCCACCTTCGAGCCCCGCCTCAAGGAAAGCGCAACAAAGGTCACAGTGACGCTTGGCGACAAGACCGCCGGCCTCAAGATCGAGATTGACGGTGTGCTGATCATAACCCCGACACCGGAACGCATGCGCCTGCGCACTACGATCAATCTCGATAACGGCGCGGCGCGGACCGAAATCAGGGACGCCTGAGATGGATCGGGTCTTCGTCGAATATTACGAGGAGGAGTTGACCCACATCCGCGGCCTTGCGGCCGAATTTGCCGATATGCATCCAGCGGTCGCGCGCAACCTTTCCCTCGACACGGTCCCCTGTCCGGACCCCTATGTTGAGCGGCTGCTGGATGGCGTGGCTTTCCTCGCGGCGCGCACCCGGCTAAAGGTCGACGCCGAGCGTTCGCGATTTTCGCGCAGTGTGCTCGACGTTCTTTATCCCGATCTGGTCACCCCGGCGCCGGCAACGGCGATGGTGGTGCTCAAACCAGGCCAGCAGGTCCAGACCATGCTCGACGGCCACGTCGTCAGGCGCAACACCCGGCTGGTTTCCAGCCTGCGGCCCGGCCTTTCGACGCGCTGCACTTTCTCGACCGCGCAAGAGACGACCCTGTGGCCGATAGCAATCACTTCGGTCAGCTATTTTCAGGACCGCAGCGCGTTGGCGGCGGCCGGGATGGCCACGGTCGGCGGTGTGCGCGGCGAGGCGGCGCTCCGCATCACGCTGGCCCCGACCGGAAAAGGCAAGCTCCACGAATTGACGCTCGACCGGCTCGATATTTATTTTGCCGGGCGAACCAAGGCGCCGCTGCTATTCGACGCGATCTTCGGCACTTGCTCGACCGTTGGCGCACGCGCTGAGGGCAAGAGCAACCCGTTGTCGCCCTTGCCAGCGCCCGAAATGGTTGGCATCAGCGACGACGAAGCCTTGATGCCGCGTACCCGCCCGACATTCGAAGGATATCGCCTCCTGCGAGAATACTTCATAATGCCCGAGCGCTTCCACTATGTGCGGGTTTCGGGGCTACAGCCTGTCGTGCGTCGATGCGACGGAGGGCTTGAGATCGTCTTCCAATTCAGGCGTCCGGTGCCAGAGTTGGCCGATCTGACATCGGCCGACTTCGAACTTTTCGCAACGCCGATCATCAATCTTTTCGAACGTGAGTGCAACGTCGTCGAGATCGATGCGCGTAAGACACGCCAGGTTTTGCATGCAGACCGCACGAGGGCGCGCGACTTTGAAATCTATCGGATCATTCGTGTTGAGGACGCCGACACCGAAGGCAACGACGCCGAAATTCCGGAACTGTTCAGCCTGGGGCAGAACAGCGGCAGTGGGTGGGTCTACTCAACCGAGCGGCGCCCTCGGCGCGCGACCGAAGACGAACGGCGCGACGGTCTAACGCGCACGTCATACACCGGCGACGACGTTTTCCTGGCCGTATCGCGACCGCTCGCAAGCCCGGCGTACCGACCTCTGAAGCGTCTCGACGTCGTAGCACTGTGCACCAATCGTGACCTGCCGATCCTCGATGACAATCCCACATTGACGCTTGAGGCCGGCGACCCGGTCGAAATCGTCAGGCTCCTTGGAGCCCTGCGTCCACCGCAGCCGGCGATCCCCGCAGCACTGCCTACAGGGGCCGAGGGTGAATCGCGCGCCGACGATCTCGCCTGGCGGCTGGTGGCACAGCTCATGCTCAACTTCCTCAGCCTTGCCAAGGAGGGCCGCGGCGTCGACCCGTTGCATGCGCTTCTCGATATCTATGCCGACCGAGGCGATCCCAGCCTGGCTCGCAATGTACATTCGATCGCCCGCATCGACTCGCGGCCCGTCGTGGAGCGGCTTCAGATCGAGGGGCCGATGTGCTTCGGACGCGGCACCGAGGTGACGTTGCATGTCGATGAATCCATCCTGGCTGGCCAAAGCACTTTGCTGCTTTCGGCTTTGCTGGCGCGGCTGTTCGCCCGATATGCCGGAATAAACGGTTTCGTGCGGACCCGCACGCGGCTGCTGCAGAAGCAGGAGGATGTGCCATGGCCGATGACGCCCGGCAATCGCTCCCTGATCTAGACAAGCCCAGCCCAAACCCCACTGAAGGTCTGTCCGAAGGGTTCGACTTTTTCGAATTGCTGCGCCGTCTCGAACAGCAAAATGCCGTGTTCGGCCATTCCGGCCGTCCCGACCGTGAGCCGGCAAGGCTTGGCCAGCATGTGCGCCTCGCCTTCTCGGCCAGGGACCTGGTCCATTTCCGCGAAGCCGACAACGGCAAGCCGGCCCGGGTCACGATTGCAAATCTGGGTCTCTTGGGCCCCGAGGGTCCAATGCCGCTGCATCTGACGCGCTGGGTGCTCGACCGGCTGTCGCAGCGGTGGTTCGCCGGGGCCAACGCACAGCTGACCAGCGACACTACTTTCGTCGATTTCGTCAACATTCTGCAGCACCGCATGATCGCCCTTTACTATCGGGCGTGGGCGGATGCGAATCCGGCCGTTCAGGTTGAACGCGCGGTCGGTGGCCGGGTTCGCGCCATGCTTGCGGCCGTGGCCGGTATCGGACTTCCCGGCACCCGAAACATCGATCTCGACATGGTGAAGCTTCGCCAGGCGGCTTCGCTCGCCAGCCAGGTCGAGGGCCCGGAACGACTGACACTGTTCCTGGCGGAAGCCTTCAAGGTGCCGATAAAGATCAAGGAATTCGTCGCCGCCTGGACAATGATACCAGCAGGCCTCCAGACCCGCCTCGCAAAATCCTTTGCTGTGCTCGGTCGGGGGGCGACGATCGGCCCACGCGTTTTCACCCGCCAAAGCAGGATCGAACTGCGGGTCGGCCCTTTAAAGTATGATGATTTCAAGACATTCCTGCCGGGCAGCCAACGGCTCAAACTGTTCCAGCACGCGGTTCGCGACATGGTCGGAGAATCTCTCGATGTCGATCTGCGTATCGTGCTTGCGCGTGAAGCAGTGCCGCCGCCCCGTATTGGAGCGGTGCAGCTCGGCCGAACCGCCTGGCTTGCGCGACCCGCTGAAAGGGGGGATGCTGATGATATGCGGCTGCGCACTATCGTCGGATGGCGGCCGGAAATGGCGGGGGGCGCGGCATGAGTCTGCTGCTAACGCTAGAGCAAGGGCCACGCACCCAGGCGGTGCGGCAAACTCGCCTGGACGAAGGTGAGCTGGTGATCGGCCGCAGCGCCGATGCAGGCTGGCAGATCGATGATCCCGACATGTTCGTTTCACGCGCTCACTGCAAAATCTCTGGCGGGCGAGATGGATATTTCGTCACCGACACATCGAGCAGCGGTTTGTTCATAAACGATTCCGATAGCCCGCTTGGTCCAGGCAAGTCCGCACGCCTTCAAAGCGGCATGCGGCTCAGGCTGGGCGATTACGTCGTCTGTGTCGACCTGCAGATCGCGGCCGCTCAAGCGCCCGCAGTCATCCAGCCGGTACCAGAACGTCTGCCAGCGGCATCGCGGGCGCCGGTAAGCATCGGCCGCGATGACTTCTTTTCCGCCAAGGTCGAAGAAGCGCCGCAACGGCCTCGACCTGCTGATCTGCCGAACCCATTCGAGCAGCCGATCCCAGGGGCGTTCGAGCGCGCGTCCTCCGGCCAGCGCAACTCGCCTGCTTTCGACGACCCGTTCAGCCTCGATCCGGGTTCAACGCCGGTGTCGAAAAACGCCGCCGTTTATGTCGAGCAGGGCGGGGTGGGCAGCCGGGCGGATCCATTCAGCCTCGACCGGCCCCCCCCTCCCAGCCACGGAGCTGAATCCGCAGCGGGAAAGCTGTCCGACTTCAACGATGATTTTGGTTTCGGACCGGTCTCCTCGCCCAGTTCGACAAATAACTCGGCCTCGACCGGCCAGCGCGAGCGCATTGCCCAACGGCCACCATCCGCCAATCCCTGGGATATTCCCGCGCAACCGGCCGATGTCCTGCCTCCAGCGCGCATGGGTGCTGCTTCCAAACCTGCCCGCCCGCCGGCAAGCGCGCAGCCCGCCGAGATGGCGCTCCGCGCCGCCTTCTTGCGCGGCATGGGCGTCGAGGAAGCCGATTTCCCCGGGCGCGACAGCATCGTGGAAATGGAGAAGTTCGGCCGCGAATACCGGCTGATGATGGAAGGGCTGATGCAGCTTCTGCGCAAGCGGGCCGAGGAGAAAGGAAATGCTCGCGTCGCCCAGACAATGGTCGGTGCCTCCGAAGTCAATCCGCTCAAATTTCTGCCGTCGGTCGACGACGCCATCGTGACGCTGATCGCCGAGCGCAGCCCCGGATTTCTCGCCGGGGAGGCGGCCATCGCCGATGCAGTTCGCGATCTCGCGCAACATCACGTGCGCGCTTGGCGAGGCATACAGGCCGCTTTGCGACGGATGATCGATCGTTTCGATCCCGCAGCGATCGAGGACGAGCTGAAATCGAATTCGGCGATCGGCACCCTGCTTTCGGGCGGGCGCGGCGCCAAGCTGTGGGAGCTCTATCAAAAACGCCATCGCGAAATCGCCGAAAGCGCGGAAAAAAGCTTCCTTGGCGAAATCGGCACTGATTTTCGAGATGCATATGAGGAGGAGTAAGCCATGATCGACCGACGTGAATTGATGATTGCCCTGGGCGCGACCGGGCTGGTTGCAGCGTGCCAGAGCGGTCCGCCAAAGCCGTCGGTGATCACCGTCAACGTGACCGGCGGGGCCGGCATGAATCCGGGGCCAGGTGGCGGCGACCGGCCGGTGACGGTTCTCGTGATGCGGTTAAAAAGCACCGGCAAATTCAATTCCGCCGACTATTTTGCGCTGCAGGGGGATGCCGGCAGCGCACTCGCAGGAGATCTTATCGGTTCCGACCAGATCGCCGTCGGGCCCGGAAAATCCGCATCCAAGACCATCACTGTCGAGCCGGACGCGACGGCTCTGGGCTTCGTTGCACTGATCCGCGAACCTGGCGGCAGGAACTGGCGGACAACCAAGTCGGTGTCGCCGGGATCAAAGTTCACCATCAATGTCACGTTGGGCAGCGGCGGCATCTCCGCCTAGCAGCCAAGGTAAGGGAGCTCAATGCAGAGAGTAGCGGCATGAGCGATGCAAACAGGGTGCTATGGTCCGAAGGACTTTTCCTGCGAACCCAGCATTTCCAGCAGCAGGATCGTTTCTTCGAGGCGACGGTGCGCGGCGCGTTGCAGGCCGGACAACTGCATACGTTCGGCTTTCGACAGCTGACGCTGGACCAGGCATTGCTGGAATCCGGCCAGGTCGCGATCCTGTCGGCCCGGGGCATCTTCCCGGATGGGACACCTTTTTCCATTCCGGATTGGATGGACGCGCCGCGACCGCTGCCGGTCACCCCCGAGACGGGCGCAGGGCCGGTGCTGGTCGCCTTGCCGCTGGAGCCTCCCGGTGGTGTCGGCTTCGATCCGGCACACGCCGCCGCCTCTGGAGCGCGATATCACGGGCGGATCGTTTCGGTGCGCGACGCTGTCCAGGGCGGTTCGGATCCTGAAGAAATAGAAATCGCCCGTCCGCAGGCGCTGCTGCTTGCACCTGGCAAGTCGGTTGGTGGCTACACCGCCTTGCCGATAGCCGACCTCAACGGAGTTCGAGCCGATGGCGGCGTCTCTCTGGACGAGAGCTTCCTGCCACCGGCACTGGTTACCGGCGCGGTGGCCTGGTATCGGCAATTGCTTCTGGAAGTTGTCACCGGCCTCGACCAGATCGCCGAGGCGCATGGCAAGATGGTCATGGGCGGGCCTGGGCGCAGCGTCGAAGACCTGTTGATGCTCAACCTCGCCAATGCGGCGCGTCCGCGACTGGCTCACATGCTGGCGCAGGATGTCTTCCATCCGGCCGAGCTTTACCTGGAACTCGCCGGGCTCGCTGGTTCGATGGCAACTTACGGATCGAGCGCGCGGCGGCTGGGCGAGTTGCCCGCTTACGATCACATGGCGCCCGGCCCTGCCTATTCGGCGCTGGCGGATGCGCTGCGCTCGCTCATTCTCAGCCTTCGCTACATCGAGCCGAAATCGCGTGCGCTGCCCGTCATGCGGCACTCGACCAATGTCTGGAAAATTCGCATCGACAACCCAAAGCTGTTGGTGGCCAGCCGCATCGTCATCCGGGTCGGCTCGGAGCTGTCGGAGGATGCCTTGCGCAAGATCTTCGTCAATCAGGCGACCGTCGGCTCGGCCGACGAGTTCGAGGGCCTGTGGAAATCGCGCTTGCCGGGCATTCCGCTAAAGCCGCTTCATTCCCAGCCACGCGAAATCCCCTACGACGGCGATCGACTGTGCCTCGAATTGGATCAGAAAAGCGAACACTGGGCCTCGCTGCTCGACGCACCAGGCTTCGTCATCGGTGTTTCGGGCGTGTTGCCAAGCGAGCCGCAGGTGGACTGCTATTCGGTGAACAGGTGAGATCATGAGCCGCGATGATCCTTTCGGACTGTCGGAGGATCGCGAACGCACTCGCATACGATTGAGCGGCGCGCCGATGCCAAGGCCCATGGCGCCACTTTCGCCGGGCGCACTGGTAAAACGCTCTCGCACCCACCCGAACGCGCTTGTCAACGCCTTTGCGCCCTTGCTCGAGTTCGCTCCCGAGCTCGAAAGCGCAATGCCGCCAGACAATCCGGAAGTCTTGCGCACCCGTTTGCTCGAAGAACTGGTTCGGGCACGCGACACGGCTATGTCGACGGGGTCCTCGATGGAGCGAGCCGACCAGGCAGCTTGGGTGGTGGCTGCGTTGCTCGACGATCTGGCCCTGAACACGCCTTGGGGCGGGGCCAGTGCCTGGCCGCGGCAGCCGCTCGTCGTCATGCTGCGCGGCGATGTCGATGCCGGCACGCAATTCTTCACGCGACTCGACGAACTGGAACGACATCCTAACCGGGACCGAGAATTGCTCGAACTGCAGTACCATTGCCTGGCGCTCGGCTTCCGTGGCAAATATCGCGTGCCCGGCCGCTCAGGCGACCGCTCGCTCAATGCGGTTCGCGTGGCGGCGGCCCGCTTCCTGCGCAATGCCGACGCCGAAGGCGCGCCTTTAGCGCCAAACTGGAAAGGTGTCATCGCCTCCGACCAGCCGCAGCGCTTCATCGTGCCGATCTGGGTCATGGCGCTCGGTGCTGCGGTTGCAGCCGCGGCGATCCATATCGGGCTGTCGATGGGACTGAGCAGCCAGGCGGTCGAGCTTTCCGCACTTGTTCGTGCCCTGCCACCGCCTGCCCGCGGCGACATCACCCGTGCGTCGCCCAAAGTCGACGCCCCGCCACCGGAAAAAGTGGATTTTGCGCTGTTGCCGGAATTCCAGGCGGGGGCGCCGGCCGAGCTCAAATCTGCTCTCAGCGGCACGGAGAGCGTTTCACTGGCCAAGCTGATCATCCAGGCCTCCAACCCCGAACTATTCCAGTCATCGCGGCCACAATTGACCGATGGTTTCGAACCCTTGATCGGTTCGATCGCCAAGGTGATCCTCGCCAATCAGGAGCTGATCGGAAACATCACGGTGGTCGGCCATACTGACAGCGTTCCTTTGCAAAAGACCAACCCGCTGTCGACCAACCAGCGACTATCCGAGGCTCGCGCCCGGACGATTGCCGACATGCTGGTTCAAAACGGAGTGCCGCAGGATCGCGTCCATTCGGAGGGCCGGGCTGCCACCGATCCTGTGGCCAGCGACAGCACGCGCGAGGGGCGAGCCTTGAATCGCCGCGTCGAGGTGCTCGTCGAAAAGAGGCTGTGAGATGTTCATCCTGCGCTTCCTCTGGGCGGTCCTGACATCGCGCTGGCTGTGGACGCTGATCGGCCTGACGCTGCTATCCCTGGTTATCTGGATCTTCGGTCCGATCGTCAGGGTCGGTCCCTACGAGCCCTTCGCCTCCGAAAATGTGCGCATCGTCATCATCGCGCTGCTGGTCATCTTCTGGCTGGTCTGGCTGATCGTTGCCCAGCGTCGGGCGATCCGCGCCAACCGCATGTTCGTCGCCGAGATTGCCGCGCCAGCGGTGGAAAAGCCGCTCAGCCCAGGCGAAGAGAACGTCGCCGCCGTGGGCGCCAAGTTCGCCGAGGTGATGACCGAACTGAGGCGGCGCAAGCTGGGCGGGCGCAAGTTCCTGCGCGAGATGCCTTGGTATGTGATCGTCGGACCGCCGGCCACCGGCAAGACCACCGCCTTGCGGCAGTCCGGACTGAATTTTCCGATCGACCTCACAGACGACTTGCAGGGGGTCGGTGGCACGCGCAACTGCGACTGGTTCTTTTCCGAAAACGCGGTTCTGATCGACACCGCCGGCCGCTATGTCCAGCAGGAGAGCCAGCCGGATGTCGACGCGGTCGAATGGCTCGGTTTCCTTGACCTCTTGAAGAAACATCGCGGCCGCCGTGCGCTGAACGGCGTGATCGTCGCGCTTTCGATCGACGTCCTTTCCGAGGGCGACGAGGCCATCAAGGCGCACGGGCGCAAGATCCGCCGCCGGTTGGCCGAGCTCAACGACCGGCTTGAAATCCGCCTGCCGGTCTATCTGATGCTGACCAAGGCCGACCTGATCAAGGGCTTCGAGCCCTTCTTCGGCGGCCTGTCGACCGCCTCGCGCGAACAGGTGTGGGGGACGACGTTCGCGCTGGATGCGCGCGTGGATGGCAAGACCATCGAACGAGAAATCGCGACGCTGGCGACCGAACTCGAGCGGCGCCTGGTGACGCGCCTGGAGGACGAGGACAAACTCGCCGCCCGTGCCGAAATCTTCAGGTTTCCCGCCCAACTGACAAGCTTGTCCGAACCGATTCAGGTGCTGGTCGAAGCCATGTTCGGCGAAAGCCGGTATGAGGAGGCTGCCTGGCTGCGCGGCCTCTACCTGACATCGGCGACGCAGGAAGGGGCGCCTATCGACCGGCTGACCGCCGCGCTGTCTTCCTCCTTCGGTCTTCCACCGCGGCGCGCCCTGCCCGCATCTCGGGTCGAGAAACGCAGCTTCTTCCTGAAGAACCTCCTCACTGAAGTCATCTTCAAGGAAGCAGGCCTCGGTACATTTGACCCACTGGCGCAACGCCGCCGAGCCTGGATCTGGCGCGGCGCCGCTGCCGCATGCGCTGCGGCGGCGTTGCTGGCAGGCGGCCTGTTCACCTGGTCCTATTTTGACAACCGCCATGCGATCTCGGCGCAGGCAGGCCAGTTCGAAGCGCTGCAAACGCCGCTGACCTCCGCTGCCGCAACCCCGGCATCGGTGGAGCGGCCTGCCATGGACGGCGCGCTCGAGGCGATGGACGCGGTCGCAAATGCCCGGACAGCACCGCCGGGCGCTGCCCACGATCTGCTTGGCCCATCGGCCTCGGCGGAACTGGTCAGGGCACAGGCCGACACTTATGACCACGCCCTCCGCAACGTGCTCGAGCCCCGGATGGTGGCCCTGCTCGAGGCGACGATGTGGCGCCAGATCCGCGATCCCGACTTCATGCTCGGTGCGCTCAAGACCTATCGCATGATGACGGGCCTGTCGCAGATGGATCCAGACTACGCCCAGAACTGGTGGGTGAACAGTCTGCCCGAATTCGCGGCCGTGGCGCCATTTCCGACAGCCGACGCCGAAGAGCATCAGCTTGCCGCGATCCGCCGGATGACGGTCGACGAAAGCTATGTCGCGCCGGACCAGGCCCTGGTTGCCGAAGCTCTGAAAACGGTCTGCACGATTTCGTTGCCGGCGCGTGGCTACAAGCAGTTGTTGGCCGATCCGGCAGTGGCCGGGCTGAAGGAGTGGATACCGGCCAATTTCGCCGGCCCAAACGGCGGCAAGGTGTTTGCACGGCGTTCGGGCAAGACATTACGCGTCGGCATTTCGGGCGCTTTCACCTATTCCGGCTTTCACGACGTCATTCTCGACCGCATCGACGATGTCGCCGCCCAGGCGGCGCTCGATCGTGCGGTTTTCGCCGGCGGTTGCTCGGAAAATGCCGAGACATCCGTCTCGGCGCTGTCCGAGGATATTCTGAAGCTCTACTACGACGACTACATCGCGCAATGGGATAGCTTCCTGCGCGACATGAGGCTTGCACCATTGACCGATCTCAATGTCGCCGGCGAAAACCTGAAAGACCTCTCAAGTGCGGATTCAGCGCTGAAGCGGCTGCTTACGGCGGTCGTTCAGGAGACAGAACTGACCCGTTCCGACGAAGCGCCTGCCGACGACAAGGCGGCAGCCAAGGGCGCTTCGAAACTGCTCGGCAAGCTGGGCAAGCTGGGCAAACTGGCGACATCGGGTGCGAAACTACTTCCCCGCGCCGGATCCGCCAGTGAGGTGGACCTGACCGGCAATCTGGTGGCCGAACATTTCAAACCGCTGAAGAGCACCATCGCAGAGGTCGACGGCCAGCCACCGGCGCTGGATGCTGCCGTTGTCGCACTGACCGCGCTTTCGAACGTCCTGCAAACGGTCACCGCGAACCCCAATCCACAGGACGCCATCAAGAAACAGGGGGGCCTTGCCGAACTGACGGGCGCGGTGGCAAGGCAGGCCCAGATCCTGCCCGATCCCATCAACAGCTGGTTGGGCGGGATAGCCGGCGACACCAGCAATTTGACTCAAAAGGCGGTCACTTCGGAACTCAACGCCATCTGGCGGGCCGACATACTGCCTTTCTGCCAAGCGGCGCTGAACAATCGCTATCCCTTCAGCGAAGCCAGTGCGGTCGACGTCAACGTGCACGATTTCGCCCGCCTGTTCGGGCCGGCCGGGCTGATCGACGGTTTCATCAACGACCACCTGATCAATTATGTCGACACGACCGGCGAGCCTTGGAAGTGGCGCGCCGATTTCGGCCTCGACCCTTCGGCGCTGGCGGCGTTCGAGCAGGCCAGGCACATCCGCGACGATCTTTTCCCCGGGGGTGCCGGACCGGTGATGAGCTTCACGCTCGAACCGAAGGATCTGTCTCCCAACCTCACGCGCGTCACGCTCAATCTCGATGGCCAGAGCCTCGTCTACTATAACAACGCAACGCGGCCGCAACCGATGACCTGGCCCGGCAAGGACGGCACCGGGGTCATTTCGCTCGCCTTCCAGCCGATCGACGGATCGCCCGAAATCATGCTCAACGAGACCGGCAGCTGGGCATGGCTGAGGATGTTGCGCAGCGGCCGATTCACCGGAACCTCGCTTTCGGATGTCTACAGTCTGCGCCTGGGCACGAAAGGCATGTACGCCGATTTCGAGCTCAAGGCCGCCAGCGTCGAAAACCCCTACAACCTCGAAATGTTCAAGAAGTTCACATGTCCCGCGCAGATATGAACGCGCCCGGCTTCTACGGCAAGATCCCGGCGACGGGGGATTTCGTCGCTTGGAACCTGCCGCGGACTTTTATCGACCGCTGGGACCGCTGGATGTCGATGGAATTGCGCGCGCGGCCGGATGAAGGTGAGGACCTCGACAACCGAGTCTGGCGCTTCGTCGTTCAGGACGCGATCTTTGGCGACCAACCCTGTGCTGGCGCCTGGCGCATGAGCCAGGACCGTATCGGCCGCCGCTATCCGTTCGTGGTGACGGGGTTGGGTGCGACGCCCGATGCATCCGATCCTTGGTTTGAGGGTGTGGCTCGGATCGCTAAGTTGACTGTTGAGCACTATTGGGAGCAGGAACGTGTCGCCATAACGTTGCAGGCTCTCGATCCACCCACCTCGTTCTCCACGGTCAAACGCATTGCATTTTGGACTGATGATTGGGAGGTGCAAGAATTCGCCTTCGCCGACATCCATGATCTCGCGAACAACGCCCTACCGGCCATGCGCGCCGCGCGTGCCATGCCGAGGGGATTCTGATCATGGCACTCAGCGTCTACGCAGAGAAAATGGGCTTCTTTCACAAGGGCAGCAACGGCCAAGGTATCGCACCAGGCGATGTCTGTCTCTCGCCGCCATCCCCACCCGCAGGCCCGGTTCCGGTACCATACGTCAATATGCTGTCGTCGTCGGATCTGACTAAGGGCACCAAGAGTGTCAAGATCGATGGCGAGCCGACGGCTATCGAGAATGCATCGGAGATCTCGACCAGTACCGGCGACGAACCCGCCACGCAAGGCCTCGGCGCAGGGGTCGTGACCCACAAGATAAAGGGAAAGGGCGTCTTCAAGTTGTGGTCCTTCACGGTAAAGGCGGAAGGCAAGGGCGTCGACCGTCATGGCGATATGATGGACCAGAACACCGCGAGCGACCCGCCGCCCAATTGCGTCAACGTCGCTGCGTTCAACAAATTCCTCGCGTTTCTATTGGACAATTTCATTTTGGGTCCATGCCCACCAAATCCGAAGTTTGAGCGGACCGAAAAGCGAACGGCTGCCCAGCGCGACAAGGTGAACGGACAGGAATGTTGGCAGTGTAAGCAGGACAGTGGAACGAGCAACACTACTTGGAAAGCCTCAGAGCCCGGGAAGGTAGAGCCGACAGGGCCGGGCAAGCCGTTGAAAGACAAGCCGTACATGACCCATGACCATCAGCCGCCGCAGGTCTTGGCTTGGCACATGGGTGGTTGTCACATGGGACTGGAAAAATTTCAGGAGCACTTCGACACCGCTGATTCGGTCATGCCTCACTGTAATAAGTGTTCGAACAGCCAAGGCTCGAAAGCCCGTAAATACGCGAAGAACTTCAACGGCAGTGCAGCAGCTCTGTAAGGGACGCCACAATGACCGACATTGTCGATATTCGTAACCGCTACATCGAAGAACTTCGCCGGGTGCTGCCCGCGCTGCAGGCATGGTGGGACAAGATGGAAGCCGATGAAGGCGAAGTGGTCTGGAAGCGTTGGCCAACCGGCCTGGCCGGGCACCCGCGGGTGCTGGGGATCTTCCGCAAATATTATCTCCAGATTGACGACATGAATCGCGAACAATCAATGCCGGAAGAGGAGCCGGCTGAGAAATGGGGCATCGATAGCATGGGTGAGGAAATTGGGTTCGTGCGTCCCGCCGATGTCCTTCTTTTCGATCTCCCGTCATTCGCGCCTGATCTCACCGACGTCACGGAAGGCATCTGCTTTCTGCCGATCGCGCTCAACGAGAAAGACGAGGTGGTCTGATGGCTCCGCTGATTACGCTTTACGACAACGATCTCGGCACGCGCCGTTTGCTGACGCAACCGCGTTATGTCGCGCCAGTTGGGGATATTCGTGTGGCCCGCGGGCTGGACGAAGCAAGCACCATGCATCAGACCTTGTTCGGCGAGTATTTGTCGGATCTTAAGGACGCCTACGACATCGCCACGTCATGGTGGGCAGGCATCATCGTCTCGGAGGAAGAGCGTCACGGTAGCCGCGAAAAGGCACTGGAAGAAGCTTTCAACGCTCGCGTCGCTGGAGCGGCCTCCAACCCACACGTCGTCTGGGTCGTGCGTCGCTACTGGCTGAAATGCGTGACGGTGAATGTCAAGGCCGGAGAAGCCGAAGGGGTCGCGGCAGAGACCTTTTTGCTGCAATGGTTGATCGATGCTGGCGAGACGAATCCAGCAAAGCTGATCGCCTGCATGCCTTATTGGCCGATCGGCCTGGACGAGAACGGGGCCTGGTGCTGATCCATGACATTCGCTGTCTGGATCGAGAATCGCACGCCGTTCGTTGCCGGTACGTTTGTGCAAACGAATGCCGATGGCAATGAGGTGTTCCTCGCCGTTTTCTCGGCCAGCTTTGATATGCTAAAAAACGCGACGCAGTTTCAGCCGGCATCGGAGCAATTGCCGGTAAGCTTTGGCGACGTGCCGTTCGGGGATCCTGCCTATTCGTCAACCCGCTATGAGGGGGAAATCGCGTGGACGAAGCCGGGGGTCGACGTGATCTTGAATGGCCAGGCACATGCGCCGCGCGATGGGCGCGTCCATGAAATGCAGGTCGGGTTGAGGTTCGCCAATATCCGCAAGGTGCTCAACGTGACTGGCGATCGCCTGTATGACGCGGGCGGCTATAGTCAACCACATCCCTTCGCCAAGATGCCGATAATCTACGAACGCGCGTATGGGGGGACCGATGACAACGGCAAGACCGACACCCGCAACCCGCTTGGCGTCGGCTACCATCATGCCCGCTCCGCGGACAAGGCCGTGAAGACGCATGCACCCAACGTCACCTATGCGAGTGAGCGGTTCCTTAGCCCATCCGATCGGCCAAGCCCGGCTGGGTTTGGGGTGGTCGGCCGTGGCTGGCATCCGAGGCTACAGTTTGCAGGTACTTACGATCAGGCGTGGATCGACAATCAGTGGCCTCTTCCGCCAAGGGATTTTGATCCGCGTCACAATCTCTGTGCGCCCGCCGACCAGCAGTTGCAGCGGCTGAACGAAGGCGAGGGAGTCAGCGTCATCGGCATGACGCCGGAGGGCCGCTGGAACTTTCGCATACCGCGTGTCGTGGCTCCGATCCGCCTTCTTTACGATGACCGCGCGGAGGATCATCCGTTCCACATTGACACCGTCGTCATTGAGCCGGATTTGCGCCGCCTCACGCTGAAATCGCGTTTGTTCCTAGTGACCAGGCGCAACACGCCAGCGCTCAGGGAGATCGTTTTCGGCCATGTGACGCCGGCCTTCCTCCTCGCGCGGCGCAAACGCAAGGTCTATCTGAACCCGCGCGGCGGCAGCGGCGTCATTGCAGAGAGGGCGACATGGCTAGCCTAAGGGCGCCGATCTACGTCGTGGGTGGCGGTGCCGTGACGCCAGCCGGCCTCAATGCACGCCAGACACTGGCGGCAATCCGGGCCAGCCTCTCCGCCTTCGAGCAGCGTACCCTCACGGATCCCTTCGGCGCGGAACAGACCGTCTCCCGCATTCCATCGCACTATTCGCTGCGCCACACGGAGAAAGTCTGGCTCACCAGCATGGCCACACGAGCGGTCGCTGAGGCGCTGGAGACAGGCGGCCTTGCCGCCAGCGCAAGTGCGCTGCTCTTGGTAGCGCCCGAGGCTTTTCGCGAGCACCCCGCCTTCGCGGAGACCCCGGCCACGGAGTTCCTGACCGGCCTGCAGGACGCGCTGGGCGAAACCTTCCATGCCACCTCGCGCATTGTCGACGGAGGCGCGGCAGCGTGCATAGGGCTGCTGGATCGGGCGGCTAACCTGCTCGTCACGCCAGGAGTCGAACAAGTGCTGCTGGGTGGCGTCGACAGCCTGGTGAACGACAAGGACCTCGCTCGCCTGAAGGCGGCCAACCGCCTGAAAGCGGAGGACAACGCGCAAGGCCTTGTGCCAGGCGAAGGCGCCGTCGTCGTCTGCCTGCGCCGCGCGCCAAGCCCCGACGTGCAGACGCAATGCACCATTCACGGCGTCGGCGTTGCATTGGAGGAAAACTCCGTGCTAGCGGAAAACTACAGTCAGGGCAGAGCATTGGTCGCTGCCTGCCGTGCGGCGATTGAGGGTGAAGGCGCCACTGAGTCTGGCATCAAGTTCATTGTTAGCAACGACAACGGCGAGCGTTATAGTGCCTGGGAGGGACTAATCGGCCGCTCCCGCTTTTACCGGACGCGCCGCGAGATCCTTCCAATGGCTCTTCCCGCGATGACGGTGGGCGACATCGGTGCCGGTGCCGGCGCACTCACACTGCTTATTGCCGCCGACAGCTTCACCAAAGGCTATGCGCCGGGCCGCGTCGCTATGTGCGAAGCCAGATCGGAAGCCGGGATGCGCGCCGCTGCGCTTGTGAGTGAGGTCATCAGAGCTTAACCGCGTGTCTTTGCGTCGTGGACGGAGTCTTCACATCCACGCCGGAATTGAGCGTGAACGCCTCCAGTTGGTCAGGGCGATCTCCGCGTTGGCGAGCGCGCCCCTCATAGCGTCCAGTCTCAGCCGTCGCATCGATTGGAATTTGCCGAACTTCGCTGGCCCCCTCCCATTGTCCCACCAAGTCTGTACCCGCGAAGCGCAAGGTAGCGGCGTCGCCTCTATAATCTCGAACTTCGGCCCGAGTTTGGCTGGGTCCGTGACGAACACGTCGGTGTCATTAAAGTCAATCTCAATCAGGTCGCGCAGCGCGAGCCCCGCCGCATAAGCGAGTTCCGGCGACCGCATCCTCTCGATCAACCAAGGCATAATCGCCATGTCACCCGCCAGTCCGCTCGCCGCGACAGCCGCCTCGCGCGTTGCGGCGGTGGATACGAAATGCTCCCACCACGTCCGCGCCGCAGTCGACGGCGTGGTGAGCAACCGAATTTCGAATACGGCTCCCGCAAGCTCCGGGTTACGAGCCACCATCTTGTCGAGCATGGGATGGACCCGCGGCGCCTCCCCCAGCAGACAGGCCGCCACTGCCGCCTCCAGCCGCTCCTCCGCGCTGGGTGCCTCCAGGCATACCCAAACCTTGGCGATCACATCTCTACGCCGCAGCGCTCCTGCGAGCTTGAGCGCTCTGCGGCGTACCTCAGCGTCGCCATCAGAGAGCAATCCCGTCAGCCTGGGCCCTGGATTGCCCCCATGGTGGTGGAGCGCGCCGACTCCCAACGCACGCTCCATTGCGACCGTCGAATCTAGCCAGCGCGCCACGAAGGGCTTCAACTTACCCGGCGAACTGCGGGCAACAGAGCCAGACAGCGCTGAGAGTCCGGACTTCCCGAGCCGGCCCGCGCTCTCCAACGCGAACTTGATCGCTGACGCGGATTGCCATTCAAACGCTAGGGCCCCAAGCAGAAACAGTTCGGGCGGCTCCTGGTAGTCGGCGAAGCGCGCCGACGCCAGGTCCCAAGCCGTCTGGCCTGCCGCGAAGAGCCCATCGAGATTAGCGTCGAGCCGCTGGTCGATGCGGCCGATGTCGAAGGCGCCCATGATAGGGCCGTCGATCTCGCGCGAACGACGGTGCCACAGGAACGCGGCGTCCTCGACATGCTGCTCGATAATCGCCGGGATTGTCGCAATCCGCTGCATGGACTTCTCAGTTGAGGTGAACAGCCGCGCCCCGCACGCGATTGACGCCGCTTGCCTGGCTGCTCAACTGGCTGCCGCGGATCGAAATGCGGCCGTTCTTCTCCAGAATGATGGAAGCCAGGCCGCAGCGCAGCTCGATGCGTTCCTTGGCGGTCAGCGTTACGGTTTCACCGTCGCGGATCACCTGCACTTGTTCGCGCGTGTGAGCTGGGTCCACAATGCGTCCGATAACGAGCGGGCGGCCCGGATCGCCACCTTCGAAAAGCAGCGCTACCTCCGCGCCCACAGCCGAGGAGTCAAGTCTCGCCAGGCTGCGCGCCTTGAGTGCCGTCTCGCCGGGATTGCCTACGAACACCACTAGCGGTGCACCCTCCTCAAAGCCGATCAACAGCCCGATGACAACCCCGTCGATACCTTCAACCGATTCGTTGCATCCAGTTAGTTCAGTTGTTGAAGACATTGCTACCCTTGATCTTGACGTCGCCGTCAGCTTTGACCTGGACATCGCCGCTGCCCTGGATGCGGATTTCCTTGCCCTTAATAGAAATCGAGCCATCCTTCTTCATGTTGATCGTCGCATCGCCGCATTTCAGCGTGATCTCGTCGCCGGCATCAATCACAAGCTTTTTGCCGACCTTGATCGAACTGTCTTCGGTAATGTCGATGCCGCTGCTCTTGCCGACTTTGAGCGCGTGAGCCCCATCGATTTGGGTGCCATCGTCCGCGGTGATCTTGGCGGTCCGTCCCTTGCCGATCGTCGAAGCATGATCGCCGTCTACATTGAATGTCTGATTTCCATTAATTTTCACCGTCTGGTCGGATTTGATGGTCCAACTGTCGGAAGCCCCGATGTCGTGGCTCTGCCCCAGCACCACGCTGACAGAACGGGTCGCGCCGATGCTGTTGATCTGAAAACCGCCGACGCTACGGGTCTCCGCGGCGCCGACGGTGTCGAAACGCGCCGCCTTCACCGTAATCGTCTGTACAATCCCCACTGTCTGAGAATGATTGGCGTCGATGTTTTCCGTCGAGTTCGACACGACATGAATGGTCTCGTTGGCCATGACTGTCAGCGAGCGGTTGGCGCCCACTGTCTCGGTGTCGTTCGAGCCGATGTTGGTGGTCTGGTCGACGCCGATCTTGACCGTCTTGTTGTTGCCGACGTCCTCGTCGAGGTTGTGGCCGACGGAGTGTTTGGCGTCGTGGTCAATGCGGTCGGACTGATCGTGCTGGACCAGCTTTGTGCGGTCATGCTTGATCAGAAGGTTGTGATCCTTCTGCGCCTGGAAATTGACCAGTTCGGAGCCGGCCTTATCCTCGAACATCAGTTCGTTGTAGCCGCCACCGCCTTTGGAAGAATCCGACTTCCAGCCCGATTGTGTGGCGTTGCCAGGCAGGCCGTAGGGCGGCATCTGCGAGGCATTGTAGACCCGGCCGGTGATGATCGGCAGGTCCGGGTCGCCTTCGATGAAGTCGACGATGACCTCCTGGCCGATGCGCGGTATCTGGATGAACCCCCAGCCACTGCCGGCCCAGCTCTGCGACACCCGTACGAAACAGGAACTGTTCTGGTCCTTCTTGCCGACGCGGTCCCAATGAAACTGGACCTTCACCCGCGCATATTTGTCGGTGAATATCTCCTCGCCGGATGGACCGACCACCGTCGCCGTCTGCGGGCCGCGCATGATCGGTCGTGGCGTGGTCCGCGGCGGGCGATAGGGCAAGGCTGTCGGCGCCACACCGAGGACCACTTTGAAACTCTCGCTTTCGACGTCGGCCTGGGCTCTATAGCCGGGATCAAACAGCCTGTATTCGGCGCTGACCACCAGATATTCCTGGTTCTGGTCTTCGCGCGGAAAACCGTCCAGCTTGAACGTGCAGCCGGAATACAAGCCGCGCACGGTGCCGGCCGCGGCGATGCGCTGGTGCAAGGCCTGGATCTCCTCGCGCCGGATCGAAGCCAGGCTGTCGCCCCGGCTTACTTCGAGATGCGCGCCCGGCTGGCGGTAGTTCTCACCCGCGGACAGTTTGTGACTGAACGGCTGGGCCGACTTGGCCATGAGGTCGGCGCCCGGCTTCTTGAAATCATAATCGGTGTGGGCATAGGCGCCTGGGCGCACCGAGCTGCCCGGTATCCATTCGGTGATGTATTCGACGTCGCGCCGGGAGCCCTGACCTTCAAAGTTATAGAGCACTTTCTCGTAGCCCGGCGCAGGCTTCAGCTTGCTCATCGCATCGGCCAGGACAAGCGTATGCTTGCCGTCATCGTGCTCGAAGAAATAGAAGATACCTTCGTGCTCCAGCAGCCGCTGCACAAAGTCCAGATCGGTCTCGTCGTATTGCACGCAGTATTCACGCGCCGGATAGGACCCTTGCAGGCGTAGATCGAATTCGGAAATACCGTATTTCTTGAAGACATCCTTGACGATGTCGACGACGCTCTTGTTCTGGAAAATATAGCAATCTGTGGTGTTGCCGAGAAACCAGAGCCACGGCCTCATGACGGCCTCGTAGTAGGCTAGCCGGTCCTCCATGCGGGTGAGCCGAAACTCCGATACGATTCCACTGAGCCAGCGCTTTGGATCGGATTCACCTTCGATCGAGACAGGCCCGCCCAGCATCTTCAACGGGTCGATATCGGAGTCTGTGCTCACGAACCCGACCGTGTAGGCAAAGCAACGGCTGATCTCATCGCGTCCGACAAGATGCGTGAAGGTCAGCAAATCGGAGCCAACCGGTGTGCGGACAACGGTGGCACGTTCATTCGGCATGGGTCGAGCCCCCTCCTGGACGCGGCCGCCAATGTGATGGATTTGAAGTTCCCGCTATATCAACGGTGTCATTAGCGGTGTTACGTTCAGGAACTTTCCAAATCCGCCACGCCAGGCCATGTTTAGCCTACCACATGTTTTCCCGCTGACCAAAGAGGACAGGCGGGCGACAGAATCTTATCCGTCGACTCGTCGGCTTGAAACGCCGCTGTCCTGTTTTGCCTGCAAGCTGCTAGAATGTTGGAGTATCGATCAACGATCGACGGCGATCTTGGATGTACATCAGTCTGCGGATCAACAATGTCGACGCCCTGCTCGCTGGCACCTCGACCAGCTACGTGGCGCGTGATAGCGGCTTCGAAATCGGGCGCGATGCTTGTGACTGGACCTTGCCCGACCCCGACAAGTTCATCTCGGGTCGGCACTGCGAGGTTCGATACGAGGCGGGCGCGTTCTGGCTGTACGACATCTCGCGCAACGGGACCTTCATCAATGGATCGAGCCAGCGCATGAGCGGCCCGCATCGGCTGGTCGATGGCGACCGGATGCTGATCGGCCGCTATGTCGTCTTGGTATCGGTCGAAGAAGAGCGCGCCACGGCAGACCACCCCAGCCGCGATTCGACACAGCGGGAAACGCCGGTCGCGACAGGCCGGCCGCTGGAATTCGGAGATGGGCCTTTCTTCGAGCCCGCGCAGCAACGGTCCGCACAGCGCAGTTCCGCGCCGACATTCTCGTCGCCTGCCCTTCCCTCAACCAGGGACGAGGTGCTGCGGGAGATCGCGATCGCAGCCGGCATTTCGCCGGAATTGCTTCAATCGCGCGACCCCCATGAAGTTGCCGCCGAAATCGGCGCGGTCTTGCGGGACGTGGTCGAGGAGCTGACCCTGCTGCTGAAAGCACGCGCGGCCGCGAAAATGTTGGCCAAAAGCACACAGCGAACGATGATCAGCGCCGCCGACAACAATCCGATGAAGTTCGTTCCAGGAACCGACGACATCCTGGAAATCATGTTCGCCCGGCGCAGGACCGGCTATCTTGATGCCAGGCGCAGCATCGAAGATGCATTCCGCGATCTCAAGACTCACGAGTTTGCCACTTATACCGCGATGCAAACCGCGCTCTCCCGGCTGCTTGACGACCTGTCGCCCGAGGCGATCGGCAGGAAACTCCCGCCTACCTCGTTTACGAAGAAGAAGAGCCAAGCCTGGGACGTCTATGTCGCGACATGGCGGACCATGGAGGAGGCACATGAAAACGGCATGCTTGATATATTCCTGGCCTATTTCAGCGAGGCCTACGCCAAGGCCGGCAAGCAGAAATAGGAGGTCCCAGGAAGGCACGGCCCCGGGAAACGTATGGCCAAAAAGCATATGGCCAAAAATGCATGGCACGGCAGTCGGCGAAGAAAAGTCTCGCTGACGCCCGGCGTCCGGTTCCAATCGACGATTTCTGAGATTACGATCGCATAAGACAGTTCGCCAAGCGGGTAAGACTCATTGAGCTGAGGGTCTGCGGCAAATGTCATGTCACTGCGTGATAGCATCTTCTAGCCATTGCCACGGCCGGCAGCGGCTGCCTTTCCTTTACCTGGCCGGAAACCGTTCTGCGCCCATCTCACCCCATCGCCGGCGCCCCGCCTGCACGGACGATCTGCGATGAGTTCGAAGGACGACCCCTTCGGCCCGGCGGGCAAGACGGTCATTCGCGCAAATCCGCGGAGCAAGCAAAAATCGACGCTAATTCCCGAGCTGCCCGTCGCGGACAGAGGCCAGTCCTCTCCAATCAAGGATTCGACGGTGTTCGATCCAGGCGGCGGGCGGTCGCCAGGCTGGGCATCCGGAACCATGATTTATCAAGGTGGCCCCGGCGATGTTGGTGCGCCGACAGGCTCTGCTGGGACTGCGCCGAGGACAGGCATCGAGCAGGAAAGCCTATTCAACGCCGGGAGCGGCATCAAATACGCCGCGGCAAACCCCATTCTCGCCGCGGCGGCACCTTTGCTGATGCTGCTCGGACAGCTCAGGCTCTTGCCCGTTGAAAGACAGGCGGCGCCATTGGCGCAACATATCACCGAGGCGATTGAGAAATTCGACCGGATAGTTGAGAAGTCAGGCGTTGCCGAAGAGGATGCCCGGATTGCGAAATTCGCCCTCTGCGAAACCGCCGACGATCTCATCGGTAACCTGCCCTGGCCCAGGAATGACGCCTGGGCGCCACACGGGATGCTGCGGCAATTCTTTCACCTCGAGCCCACCGGCACCGGCTTCTACGAAGCGCTGAACAAGATCCTGGCCAGTCCCGAAAAACACTACGATCTGCTCGAACTGATGCATGCCTGCCTGTCGCTGGGTTTCGAAGGCCAGTATCGAGGCGTGACGCGACAAGACAACAATCTCGAACGCGTTCGTCGCGACGTTTACGAGACGCTTCGCTATTTCAGGCCGCGTTCCGGTGGAGACATCTCGCCGCATTGGCAGGGCCTAGCGGCGACGATGGCGCAGTCCTCCGCCCGCCTGCCGCTTTGGGTCGTCGCGGCAGCGGCGACCGCGTTGCTGACAGCGGCGTTCTTCGCATTGCGGGTCTTCATCACCAATGAAGGCGAGGCGGTCGCGGGTGAATTGCTGGCGCTCGACCCATCAACACCAGTCGTCATAGAACGCGCCAGCGTGGCGCCGTTGGCTGAGCCGGCGAAAGTCACCCCACCAGCGGCCACCGCGCAGATTGATCGTATTCGTGCGGCATTGGCCAAGGATCTCGAAGGCGGCGGGCTGACCATCGGCACCAAGGGCGACTTCATCGTCGTGGAGATCAACAATCTCCTGCTGTTTCAGTCCGGCAGGGCCGAGGCGAGGCCGGAATTCCAGCCCATTGCCACCGACATCGCCGCGGCTCTGGAACACGAGCCTGGACCAATCCGGATCGTCGGCCACACGGACAATGTGAAACCACGAAAGTCGAGCGCGTTCAAATCCAACTTCGACCTTTCCGTCGCCCGGGCGAAGGCAGTCGAAGTGTTGATGGCAGTGAAATTCACCGATCCCTCGCGACTGACGGTCGAGGGTAAGGGCGAGGACGAGCCGATCGCCGACAATGCGACACCGGATGGCCGCGCCAAGAACCGCCGTGTCGATGTGATGATCCCCAGGGAGGAAACACTGTGAGCACGGCCCGCTGGAACCACCCATGACGCGTTGGCTGTTGCGGATATTCAGCGTGATCGCGCTGGTCGGCTTCGTCGCGGCAGTGTGGTTTGCCGGGCCATTGATCCGCTTCGCCGACATCCGGCCGCTCGGACCTGGGTGGCTGCGCGCGACGATCATTGGTGTGATCCTCGCGCTGCTGGCGCTTTTTTACGCGCTGCGTTTCTGGAAAGCGAGGAAGGCGCAAAAAGCGCTCGAAGCCGTTGTTGCGCACAATGCCGACCGCGATGACGATTCTCGGGTGCTCGAAGCGCGGATGAATGAGGCCGTGGCGGCGCTCAAACGGTCGAGCGGCAAGCGCAACTTTCTCTATGAGATCCCCTGGTACGTTGTCATCGGCCCGCCGGGTGCCGGCAAGACGACGGCTCTGGTCAATTCAGGCCTGAATTTTCCGCTTGCCGGTTCGGGGGACGCCCAACCGGTGGCCGGTGTTGGCGGAACACGTGCCTGCGACTGGTGGTTTACCGATCAGGCCGTGCTGATCGACACCGCAGGTCGTTATACGACGCAGGACTCCAATCCCGAGATTGACAAGAAGAGCTGGCTCGCATTCCTGTCACTGCTCAAGAGGTACCGCACCAGACAACCGATAAACGGCGTCATCCTGGCCATCAGCCTTGCCGATGTGATGAGCTTCGATGATCAGCAGCTTGATGCCCACATCGTCGAGATACGCAGCCGCCTGAGAGAAATTCACGAGACGCTGAAGATCCAGTTTCCCGTCTATCTGCTTTTCACCAAGGCCGATCTGGTTTCAGGGTTCACGGATTATTTCGGCGGTTTCGACGAGGCGCGCAGACGCAAGGTATGGGGCACGACATTCCAGACGGGGGAGCGCGATAGGAACATGGCCGCCGCGGCTCCTGCCGAACTCGATGGGCTGGCGGAACGACTGGCGGACGAGATGGCCGACCGCCTCCAGGAAGAGGCTGATCCGGTCACGCGCATCTCCATCTTCGGCTTTCCGGCTCAGTTCGGCGCGCTGAGGGCTCGCATTACCAGTTTTGTCGCCGGTCTATTCGACCCGTCCCGCAGCCAGGTGAAAGCCAGCCTGCGTGGACTCTATTTTTCGTCAGGCACGCAAGAGGGAACGCCCATCGATCAAGTGCTGGGCGCAATCGGCCGCAATTTCGGGGGCAATTCCCGCCCGCACCTTTCCGGAACCGGCAAAAGCTTCTTTTTGCATGATCTGCTGACGGACGTCATTTTTGCCGAATCGGGATGGGTTTCGTATGACAAATCAGCTGCGAGGCGGGCGGCGGTGGCCAGATTTGGCGGCCTCGGTACGATAGCGCTGATCGCTGCTGCCGCACTCGGTACGCTCGCTCTGAGCTTCGCGGCCAACCGCTCGCTGATCGCGTCCGCAACGGTTGCTATGGGCCAGTATCGCGCGACGGCGGAAACGCTGCTCAAGGCGGCCACGGTTACCGATGTGGACCTTGAAAACGTCATCGGCCCGCTCGACCAGTTGCGCGACCTGCCGGCCGGGTTCGAAGCCGCTGAGCTAGCGACACCGATCGGGGAGACGTTCGGCCTCAGTCAGCGGGAAAGACTTCTTTCCGCGTCCCGGACCGCTTATCGGAAAGGCCTGGAACGCATGTTGCGCTCGCGCCTGCTGATCCAGGCCGAGCGAACGATCCAAGCCAAGATGGGCGATCCCGCCGCACTCTACGAGCCGTTGAAAATCTACCTCATGCTTGGTGGCAAGGCGCCGAAGGTCGATGACGCGCTGATCGTTTCCTGGATGAAGCAAGATTGGGAACAGAACCGATACCCGGGCGAAAACAACCGCGAGGGACGAGCGCACCTCGAAAAGCACCTGCGCGCCATGCTCGCCTTGGACGACGCCTATGACCCCGTTTTCGAACTGAACCAGCCCCTTGTTGAAGCCGCACAACGCTCTCTCGAGCGCATGAGCCTTGCCGATCGAGCGACCGCTTTGATCAAGTCGGCGATCTACGCGGCGGCGCTGGATGACTTCTCCGTTTCCCAGCAAGGTGGTCCCGAAGCCCAACTGCTGTTCGAACGTATCGATGGCAGCGAGCTGGCGGACCTTCGTGTTCCCGGTCTCTACACCAGTTCCGGCTTCAACAGGTTCTACCTTGCCCAACTCTCGCGCATTGCGCAGATGCTCGTCGACGAGCAGTGGGTTCTCGGTGGTGGCGGAGAGCAAGGCGACATCGATCAGCAATTGCTCAGGCTTGGCCCGGAACTTCTCGATCGCTACGGCAAGGCGTTCGCCGCGGCGTGGAACAGCGTTCTCGACCAGTTGAAATTCAAGGCGATGCTGACAGACAAGCCGCACTATACCGCGCTTTCAGCCGCTGCCTCCCCCAGTTCGCCGATAAAGCGGCTGTTTTCGGCGATCGCCAACGAGACGGCGCTGACACGGGACCCAGGTGACGGTCCTGGCGCCGAGACAGAATCCGCGGCTCAAAACCAGCAACGCAGCGCCGCAGAATTAGCCAAGGGCTTAGCCCGTATCGGCATACACATAGCCAACGGCAAATCGCAAATCCGCGCCGGCGCACAGCCCGCTGACGTACAGAACTTGAATCCGGGCGCGAACATTGAAGCGCGATTCAAATCATTCCAGGTCCTGGTGAACGGGCCCGCCGGACATCGCCCGATCGACGCACTAACCCAGAACTTCAGCGACATCTATCAAAGCCTGCGACTGGCCACCGAAGTTCCTTCGCAGGTGGAGCGGCTCAACGGTAATCTGCAGCTACAGATTGCCACCCTTCGCGCCAATGTCTCGCGTCTGCCCAAGCAACTCGGCCGGATGGTCAACACGACGGCAGATGAGTTCGAAGGTAACGTCGCCGAAACCTCGGTGACAAACTTGAACCAGATACTCGACCAGACGGTCACAGCCCCCTGCGAGGCAGCGATCAACGGCCGTTACCCCTTCGACGGGAGCAGCACCGAGGACGTCGCCATGGCCGATTTCGCGAAGCTGTTCGCCCCAGGCGGACTGATGGACCGGTTCTTTGCACAAAATCTGGCCTCGCTGATCGACATGACCGGCCAGGACTGGCGTTGGAAACAGGATACGCGCTTTGGACGCAACTTGTCGAAATCGACCTTGAAGGACTTCCAGTTGGCTGCGGAAATCCGCATTGCCTTTTTTCCATCGGGCGCTTCAGTACCCTCCGTCAGCGTCACCTTTACACCCTTCTCGCTGCATGGCGATGCCGACATGGCCGTACTTGATGTCGATGGCCAGACCGTTCAGAGCAACCAGACCGGAAATGGGCCGAGCACGGTGACTTGGCCGACCGGTACGGCTACCCCATCCGCGAGCCTCAGCCTGACGCCAGAAATGCCGGGGCGCCAGTCCGCCATCACGTTCGAAGGGCCGTGGGCCTTGACGCGGCTTCTGAGCAAGGCGGCTATCACGGGCAACGAGGGCAGCATGCAGGCCCGCTTCGTGATCGGCGGGCGCGACGTCACCTACACGATCCAGACAGGGTCCGGCACCAACCCCTTCCTGCTCCCTGCCCTTTCCGGGTTCACCTGTCCCAAGGCGTTCTGAGATTGAGATGATCCTGGGCAGTAAGCCGCAGAAGCGCAAAACCAG
This sequence comes from Mesorhizobium sp. B264B1B, assembly GCF_020165765.1. Lineage (NCBI taxonomy): Bacteria > Pseudomonadati > Pseudomonadota > Alphaproteobacteria > Hyphomicrobiales > Phyllobacteriaceae > Mesorhizobium > Mesorhizobium sp. B264B1B. The sequence goes on along the minus strand of NZ_JAIUIS010000013.1, from coordinate 89,424 downwards.
GCACACACATATTTTAGTTTTCGATACTCTAATGTTTGAGCCTGTGGCAAAGTGGCACGAACGCGCCCGAAGGTGCGCCGCGGAGGACGCTGGGAGAAGCGTTTGGTGGCAAATTGAACAATGTCGCCCTTCCCATTGAAAGCTTCGGCGTGAGCCACAGAGGCTGTGTGCGGGAGCTCAATGAAGACAACTACCTGGTCGAGCCCCAGGCTGGCCTGTGGTTGGTCGCCGACGGGATGGGTGGTCACGACGCCGGAGAAGTCGCTTCAGCCAGTATCGTCAATCATCTGGCAACGATCGGGATTGCCAGCTCCGCACCGGATCTTCGGGCGCGCTTCGAAGACAGGCTGAGCAGGGCTAATGCCGAGATCCGCCGCATATCCCAGTCTCGCGGGATAACAATCGGCTCAACTTTTGCCGCCCTGCTTGCCATAGACGGGCGGTTCGCCTGCCTCTGGGCTGGTGACAGCCGCGTGTATCTGATCCGCGAGGCCTCGATCTCGCAAATATCGAAGGACCATACTGAGGTTCAGGAACTCATCGATAAAGGCATGCTCACCGAAGCCGAAGCGCTCACCTGGCCGCGCCGCAATGTCATTACGCAGGCAGTCGGCGTCAGCGACGAGATTGTCATCGATTTCCAGCAAGGTGAAATCCTGCCGGGGGACATCTTTGTGCTGAGCACCGATGGCCTGACGGCGCATGTCACCGATGCCGAGATCAAGGCTGCGACAGTGTCCGCGACACCTCAGTCGGCGTGTGAAAACCTGCTGGAAACGGTTCTGGCGCGTGGCGGAACAGACAATGTGACCATCGTGCTTGTCAGGGTCGCGGGCGGATACGATAGCCAGTCGCCCCGTCCAGCTCTGTACAAAGCGCGGGGGCGGGGCTGATGAGCGCCGACGACAAGACGCGGATATCGCCAGGCGCGGCCAACACTGCCGTGGGCACGCAACTGAGCGGTATCTACGAACTTGACGAGCGGATCGCATTCGGGGGCATGGGCGAAGTCTACCGGGGCCATAACATCCAGACCGGCGACCATGTCGCGATCAAGATCGTTTTGCCGGAATTCGCGCGCGACCAAACGATCTTGTCCCTGTTTCGCAAAGAGGCAACTATCCTGAACCACCTGTCGCATGACGCGGTGGTGCGTTATCACGTCTTCACGATCGATCCGGGGATCGGTCGTCCCTACCTCGCCATGGAATTCGTCGACGGAGCGTCGTTGTTCGACATCATGCGACGTGGGGCGATGCCGACGGGAGAGGTACGAAAGCTGTGCCATCGCCTCGCTTCCGGTCTAAGCGCCGTGCACCAGGCCGGAGCAATACACCGCGACCTCTCGCCGGATAACATTATTCTGCCGGGGGACCGGGTTGACCGTGCGAAGATCATCGATTTCGGCATCGCACGCTCGGCGACGGTGGGCGGAGAGACCCTGATAGGCGGAAGGTTCGCGGGAAAGTACAACTATGTTTCGCCCGAACAACTCGGGCTCTACAGCGGCGACGTCAGAGAGCAGTCCGACATCTACAGCCTTGGGCTGGTATTGGTTGCCGCCTTGCGCGGCAAGCCGGTCGATATGAGCGGCTCGCAGTTCGAAGTCATCGAAAAGCGCCGGACCGTGCCTAATCTCTCCGATATCGATGACGATTTTCGCGGCATTGTCGAAGCCATGCTTCAACCGGATCCGCGAGACCGGCCCGTCAGCATGGCCGAAATCGCCAGGATGACACGTGACGACAACGAGGAGACAATCCCGCCGACTTCCCTCACACCCCGCGTTAGGCCGGGTTTGCCGCCGATAGGGCAAGCCGCGGCTCCAGCCAGCAAGAATGAGGTCGAGCGGCACGACGAGGCAGCCGCGACGGGTTCAGGTGGGCCGCGCTTCGTCCAGCATGTGCGGCCCGCGCATTTGTCTGGACCGCCGCGTCCGGGCCCCGTCGGCGCTGCACGTACCGCCACAGCCGAGGCGCCTGGCAAATCCACAACGACCCGAACGATCGCGCTCTGTGCCTTGGCGGCGCTAGCCGTGGCCTCTGGAGGCGGCCTTTATCTGGGCGGCGTCATGACGCCTGCGACGCCGACTGTCGGCAAGACGTCGCTTTCCGCGGCAGAGCCAGCAAAGCCCGCGCCCCAAACGTCACAGCCCGCCGCTACGCAGGATGTAGCGAACGCGCCCGAGCCGCCAAAGGTTGTTCCGCCGGCGCAGCCGGAAACGCAGGCCGGCACACCGCCCGCCGAGGATAAGCCACATGCTGTGGCAGCTCAAAGACTGCCGTCGGCCAAGCCCGTCGACATACCTCTACGAACCGAGGCGCCGCCGAAGCCAATCCCGACGAACGCGCCGCCGCCAGGAAGAGCATCGCCGGCAATCCAGCCTGACATGACGGCCAGCGATAGGCAAAAGCCGACTTCCCCCGATACGACCGCTCCAACCCCGCCAGAAGCCGAAACGATCCCAACTCCGCTGCCGGCTGAGACGGAGGTTGTCGAGATCAAAAAGCCCGAACCACGGGCCAGCCCGCCGGCCGCCCCAATCCCGGAACTGAAATCGAATGCAGGTCCAGCGGTGGATGCCAACGGCAACAGCCAGATTTCTGCATTGCCGACAGGCAAGCAGCCGAACCAACGCGTTGTAGCGTTGAACGTGCCCAAACCAGCGATCCCCCCGGCGGTCGACGATATCGCTCAACGCGTCGCCTGGGTTCGCGCCTTCGGCGGCGGCGACTGTTTCTATGCCGCCGTCACATCTGCTACCGACAAGGCCGCCGCAATCGAAGGATTTGGCACGGCCGTCCAGCCATTCGAACGCATGCTCGGCGATTTCCAGGCAAAATTCCATGTCGAGCCAGACATCAGCGTCCGCCTCATTGAGCCAAGCCAATGCGAGGTAACCAATTTTCTGCGCTTTCTGGGACAGACCGCGGCCGACCAGCCGCAGCTTGTTCTCGACCGAACATCCGTGCCGAACGGTACGCCGATTAGCGGTACATTGGTAACGCGCAGAGGGCTCATCTCCAGCGTTCTGCTGATCGACCACAAAGGCATGGTGTTCAATCTCGACGACCGCATCGTCACGGGGTCGGACAAGGCGACCTTCAGGATCCCGATTGGTCTCGGCACGGCCGATAAGGCTGCTGGAAAGTCCGTGCCGCAGATAATACTGGTGATCACGGGCCCTCGCGACATTCAGTCGGCTGCCTTCTCCGATCCCACGCCAGCTTCGGCGCTGTTGCCCAAAATCATCGAGGAAGTCGAGACCGACGGATCTCGGTTCTCAGCCACTGCCAAGTATTTCCGGCTCGGCGGATAGCGTGGGCCTAGCATGGAACGCCGCCGCTGGTGTTTGACCGCTTGGTCTGCCCTGCCCGAAAAGCAGCAGGTCCGGTTCCAGCCCTATCTGCCCCGAGGGCGCGCATGAAACTCGCGATCATTTTGGGCGCTCCCCTCGCCCTGCTGTTGTCCAGCCAAGCGCGAGCCGAGTTCACGGTCTGCAATCAGACACTCGATGTCGTCAATCTCGCCGTCGGCCAGAAGGTCGACAATGCGGACCAGACCGATGGATGGTGGACCATCGGCGCAAACCAATGCGTGAACGTTATCCGGGAGGAACTGACCAACCGCTACGTCTACATCTATGCAACTGACGTGTTTGGTCATGCCATCCTCGCCGGATTGACCGAAATGTGCATCGAACGGCGACGTTTCTCGATCCGCGGCAGTGACGAATGCTGGCAGCGCGGCCACATCACCGCCCGGTTTCTGGAAGTCGACACCCTCGAACAGGTGCGGTGGACCTTCTTCCTGACCGCAAGCAATCCGTGACACACCATATCGACACGAGCTTCAGACAGAAGAAGCAGGCGCGCGCCGCCCTTCGCAGGCGCACGCTATGGCGTAGGTTGATGGTGGGTTTGACCTCGGCTGTGCTGCTTTGCGTGGCCGCCGGTTTTTACCTGACCGCGGACTATTGGGCATTCGGCGACGAAGACGAGGAGTTGCATGCAGTCGAGGGGGCGGACGATGTGCCGGCCGACGCATCCGTCTACGTGCCAGCGCTGATCGATCTGGCGGGGGACCCGATGTGGATCACCCTTGCGCCAGATGCCGGCGCCGCAACCAAAGGCCGAGTGGTCCCGCGTCCGGCAGAACTCGATCAGGCCGACGTTTCTCCCCAGCTCGAAGTCCTGTCAGACGTCATGCTGAGCGCCAGCGAAAAATTCATGACGACGATACCATCGACGCAGGAGGATTTCGCATTCTTCCAAGCACAACGAAAAACCGCTGCCGCGCCATCGGGCGATCTGGAGAACGATCTTCAACCCTCGCCTCCCGCCAGGGAACTTGAAGCGGCTTCCGGTCAGAAAGCCGACAGCGACGATCCCGAAGCCGGATGGGGTGAGACGATCGATGCAGGCGATGCAGCCCTGCCGGCATTCCAGAAGACCGAGATCGAGAACAACACGAGCGTCGTAGCCGTCACCAATGAGTACCAGCGATTCGCGGCGACCGAAGACACGTTCGTGAAGGTTCTCAATGATCGCAGTCTGGACAGCGTAGCGTTGGATGCGCACTTCTCCGCGCAGGATGCCAAGCTGGCAGGCGAGGCCCTGAGCGCGCTTTTCCACCGGGACGGCCTGGCAGCGGGTTACGTCGTTGCGATGCGAGGGTTCAGGCCGACGCGCGACACGAGCGCAATGTCCCTGATGCAGGTTTCGATCTACGCCAAGAACCTGTTCGTCGGCACGCTGACGCGCAACGGCGCGGGCGCCTTCGTGTCGGGTGTTGATCCCTGGGTTCGCGAAGATCTGTTCAACTATTCGGGCGCACAGGAAGAAGGTACGCATAAACGACAGTATCGTCTGCTCGACGCCATCTATTCGACGGCAGCCCGCAACAATGTTCCAACCGGCGTGATCGGCGAGGCGATCATGTATCTTTCGAGAGGACAGGATCTGGACGCCTTTGCAAGCGAGGACCAGCGTCTGGTGATGATCTATTCACAGACGCCCAGGGGCAAGGACGAGGGCGCGGGACGGGTTCTGTATGTGGGCGTGCAGGGGAGCGAGAAAAGCCTCGACTGTTTTGTCTTCCAGCAAAGCGACGGCCAGTTTGCGTGTGTTACAGGTGACGATCAGGTACGCTCGCTGACAGTCACCAACGGCATGGTCACGCCGGTGAATGGCGTCATGACCTCCACCTTCGGACCACGAAAGCACCCCATTCTGGGGACCGTGCGCATCCATAAGGGCGTCGATTGGGCGGCACCCGTCGGCACGCCGATCGCAGCCGCCTTCGATGGCGAGATCACCTTCCAGGGCGATGGGGGAAGCTACGGCAATCTGGTCAAGATCTTGCACAAAAACGGCCGCGAGACGCGTTATGCGCACATGCAGAAATTTGCAATCGAAGCCGGCGTCGGCACCAAGGTCAAGGCAGGCGACGTCATCGGCTATATCGGCACCACCGGATTATCGACCGGCCCTCACCTGCATTTCGAGCTTTACCAAAACGGCGAGGCGATCGACCCCTTGGGCACGGTTACCGCGGTCGCATCGAACGATTCCGCGGTCGAAACGCTCACCGAGCGCATCGTTCACGTCGAAAGTGGCGGTAGCGCTCGCGCCAAGAATCCTAATTCTTCCGCGACGGGCGCCGGCCAGTTCATAACCAAGACCTGGATCAGGATGATGAATACCTACCGCCCGGAGCTTGCACGCACGCTGTCGACCGACGACCTACTCGCCCTGCGCTACGACGCCACGATCTCGCGAGAGATGGTGCGCAACCTGGCGCGCGAAGGCGAGGCCTACCTGCGCCAGCGCGGCCACCAAATCACGGCCGGCCGGCTCTATCTCTGTCACTTCCTTGGAATGGAAGGCGCGCATCAGGTTCTGTCGGCATCAGGTTCGGCGCAGCTGAGCGCTGTCCTGGGGTCGGCCGTCATCCAGGCCAACCCGTTCCTCACCGGCAAGACAGCCAGCTACGTGGTGGACTGGGCCGAAAGAAAAATGGGCCAGAAGCTGACTCATCTGGCAACCGACGCCGGGTCACAGACAACGACCACCGAAATCCGTCAGACGTCGCCGGAGTTCGAAAAATACAAACAGGCCATCACTGCTCTCATGGGCTCGATCCCAAATACGCTCTGAGCGTCAGGTCTGGCATGAGTTTCTTGCGCAGAAGGGTTCCCCCTCGGTTTGCCGCGCAGTTTCGACGGTTATTGCGTTTTTATCCGCATTTCCACGCGGCGGTTGGCAGGATCGTACGGGTTGGCGTTGCGAGGGTTCTTCTCGCCCATGCCGACGGCGTTGATGCGCGCGGCCTCGACACCGCTGGCCGTCAGGAAAGCTGCCACCGATTTCGCTCTTCGTTGTGACAGACCTTCGTTGTAGCGCAGCGTGCCCGTCGCATCGGTGTAGCCTTCGACGACGAAGTTGAACGTGCTCAGCCGGTTGTCTTTCAAAGCCTTGGCAAACTCTTCGAGCTCAGCGCGCGCGGTTGCGTCGAGTTGGGCCGAATCCAGCCCGAAATTGATCAGCATGTCGAGGTTGGATCTGCCTTCCTGCTGCCCATTGGTGTTGCTCTTGTTGCACTCCTCTTCGGAACCGACACAAATTCCTCGAGATTTGCCAAGATCGGCTGCGCCGGCAAAAAACTTCACGATGTCTTCTGATTTCCGAGCCGGATCGGCGGAAGCATGGTTCGAGAAAAACACGACCGCCAACACAAAGGCTGAACGACTCCACTGCATAGCGCTCCTCCTGTTTGAGTATCCGATTTTGATCGATCGCGAACATATCAAATTCCAGCGCAATTGTCTGTGGCCAAACGTTGGAGGTGCGATCATCGCGACTGTTTTGGCCGTGGCACGGCTTGAGACTTGACCCGCGCCGTGCCTGAGGCTTGAGTGGCCAAAGTTCCTCGATGAAAGCGCGGCGTTCATGGCCCATGGGCTCCGATTCAAAACGGCACGGGATCTTTTCGCAGCTTGTCCCGCTATCACCAGGGACATGCGCACTCCTCCGACCGAACAGCACTCGATCGCGTTTTGCCGCGACCTCCTCGCCGGGCGCATTCCTGAGGAAGCGATTACATTTTGCGCCTACCTGCTTCCCGAGCGGGCCGCGGTCTGGTGGGCCCACGAATGCCTAAGCCATCTGAGCGACCTCTTCGATGAGACCGATCACCGGTTGCTCGGTCTTGTCCGCGACTGGGTGAGCGAGCCCGACAGCCCCCGCCATCGAACAGAGATCAGAGCCGCCGCGGCAAAATCGCCAACAACCCCGGTCGGCTGGATTATCCTAGCTGCGGGATCGCGTGAAGATCGGTCAGCCGTGGCCGCGATGCCGGCACTGGATTTGCCGCCTTCTCCTGCTGCCTATGCAATCAATGCCGGAATTCTGGCCGGTCTGGCACGCGTGGCGCTCGTGGACCGTTTCTCGGTGCTGTCGGCGTTCGTCGAAATCGGTATCCAGATGGCCGAGATCGAGGCCCTCCACCAGTCAACGGATGCATCTTAGGGGCACTCGCCCACACGACCGGCACCCACAGAACTGGAGGACGCCCTCCGTCCCGCCTACTTGCAACCCCCTTGAGCCCATTTGGCGAGCGCCACCTTGAAGCGTGTCCCAAGCGGATGCTGCAAGCGCAGAACGGAGACATCGTTGGCGGCGAAATTCTTCGCCTGATCACACAGTCGGGTCTCGTTCCACTCATGGCAGCCGTCGCAGTGCTTGCCCTGCCATACCGAATTGTCGAGGCCCTCCACCGGACTGAAGCGTGGCTCGCCTTTTATGAGCTCCGCAATACTCTTCCCATCGATTTCGGGGTCGCCGAAATCGATCGGAAGGTCGAAAAAGATCGGGTCGTCAGAGGCGAGTTTTGGGATTTTCTGACGGAGCACATTGAGTGCGAGTTGGGCGTCATTGGCGGAACTCGACGGATTAGCAGTGGCATTGCGCGTATCCGAGTCGCCTTGCGGTCCGGGAACGCCCGCCTCACCGACGATCAGCGGTGAGTTGAGATCAACCTTGTGCAGGACGACCTCGGTGGTCAGCGAGACGTTGCTCCAGGGGCGCTGCTTGCTAGCGGTTGCCTTGAACACATCGGCGGTAACACGGTTCATCGCCTCAGTGATGGACACATTTGTCTCGCCAATGTGCGCAAGCAACGCCGAGGTGAACGGCGAATGTTTGCCGGATCCGTCGTAGGCGACCTGATTTGGACTGGTGGCGAACGCGACAAGCGTACCGGCACCGCCATTCTCGATCGAGATTTCCGCAAGGCCGCTTTTTGCTCCCCTGACGCCGGCGGTCTTTGCCAGCACCTCGGCTAGAGGATTGTCGCGACAGGCGTCGAGGAAAATAAGCCTTATGCTGGTCTCGCGAGACATCTGTCGCAGAACGAAATCGACAGGCACCGCCTCGAAGTCGAGCGAAGTCTCGTCCTCCAGGGCGGCATCGATCGGAAGAAGATAGTTGCTGCCTGAAACCTGCAAGCCATGGCCCGCATAGAAGAAAAGCGCGATGTCCGCCCCGCGCACCTGCTTTGCGAACTGCGCTATTGTCGTCTGGGTCTGCAACTTGGTCAGGTCGAAGCCGGAAACGACTTCAAAACCAAGATCTTTCAGGCTTTCAGCGATGGCTTTGGCGTCGCGCACCGGATTGGCGAGTGCCGGGGCGTGCAGATATTGGGAGTTGCCAAGCACCAGCGCTGTACGGCGCTCGGCATCGGCTGCCGTCAAAGTGAAAAGCAGCGCAACTGCCGCGAGCCCGATTGCGCGCAGAAGGCTACTGCGACGGGCGATCAGATCGAAACCCACCGGGACAACAGATCCTTCCTCAGTTGACGAGCTTGGTGGCGGAAAACTCGATCCGCCGATTGAGCGCCTTGTTCTTCGGCGTGTCGTTGCCGGCGACTGGACGTTCCTCGCCGTAGCCGGTCGCCGTGATCTGCGTGCGCGGAATGCCCGCTCCAACAATGGCGTCGGCCACTGCCTGGGCCCTGCGCTCCGATAAGCGCTTGTTCTCTGCAACCGGTCCATCGGCATCGGTGTGTCCGGAAACTTCGACCTTTAGGCCTGGGCATTTGCTGACGACACCGACGACCTCAGCGAGGAGCGGGCGGCTTTGGGCATCGAGCCGCGCGCTCGCGGGGCGAAAATAGATCGCCCCGGTACGGGACAGCACCGCAAACCTGTTGAGGCATTCCTCATCGTTGAAGTTGGTCTTCGTCGCATCGGTGGCGACGGGCCCGACCTCGGTGCTTGCCGCAACGGTCTGGGCGGGGGGCGGCTTGCTTCCGTCGGCCGTGAACACGAAATCGAACGACACCGATGCGGTAGGAACAATGTTGGTCACACTGGCCGCCTGTTGGAGTTTGTCGACGTTGGGCAATAGACCGAAGTCTTCCACATGCACCGCGACAGGGGCCTCCGAGGCGACCGACACCATGGTGTCGCTGACCATGGTCACCACGACATTGGCCTCAAGATCCTTGTCGACCCCATGCAGGTTGAGACGGAATGGAAGAACCGCCTTCATACGTCGCTTGGTGGCGAGGTCGGCAAATGCCGCCGGATCCACTTTCGCTGTCAGTTCGGCGGTTGGAAACTTGTAGGTCTCAAAGAAGAGGAACCGCATCCGGACATTGCGCAGGTCGACCCCGGTATCGACTGAGTTGAGGTCAAAGGAGACCTTGGCGTCGCCGGTCGAAGTGAGGCTGCCGGAAATATTCCTGATCTTGTTGGTTTCGACGATCGTGTTCTTCTTGACCGACTGATAGGTGAGGACCGAAGCGGTCGGATCGAGCGCCCAGTTCGTCTGCGCGTTCGCCGTTCCCAGTCCGGGCAAAAACAACACGAACAACGAAACGATCAAGCCAAGCGTCTTCGCGGCGACTCTGCTTCTTGACCGTGCGTTGCGCCAGACTCCGAGAACTTCGAACATGGCTCCCCCTGCCTACGACAACAGAACCCCGTATCGACATCACGACCATGCGGTGTCTCCACAGAGCATAGAGCACTTGCTGCCAATTGGCGAGCATCCCGGTTGGTGTGCTTGGCCAGCCCGCGATCCCGGCATCGCGATACCGCACCTTGCCTGAGTGCGGGGGGATTTGAAGGTCCTGCTATTCCCATCCCAGACACGTCAGGAACTCAGCGCGGGCGCGGATGATCCGCGGATCGAGGAACCGCTAGAAAGCTATCTTAAGTCCGAGCTTGGCGCCAATAGTGGAGCTATCCGACGACGCCTTACCACGGACTTCGCCGTTGACGGTCGTCAACTCCGAGACTTTCAGGTTGAACCCCGCCGATAGCGCCACGGAAAAATCCGCATCGTCGAAGGCGATCGTCCTGGTACCGATCTCGGTCGTGTTCTTGTAACCGAAACGCTGCTGCAATTCGCCACGCGCATAGGGGCTGAACACCATACCGTTGCTCAGCGTGTAATCGCCATAAATGCCAGGCTCGAACTTGATGGCGCCAAATGAAAGCCGGCTCTTGCCGAACTGATTGCCACCGCTGTCAGTGTAGGGATCGCCGCGGAATGAAACACCAAGCAGGCCGCCACGCAGATCGAAACGGGTGCGTTCGCCCAGCGCGAAGATGTGGCCGACAGATCCCGTGACCGCGTAGCCCTCGGTGTCATAGCTGCCGGTGGTGTCAAGCACCCCGTTCATCACGTCGCTTCGGCCGAAGAAACCGGAGGCCGAGACCAGCGCGTAATTGTAGTCCTTGCGCAACAGTGCGTAGCCGCCGAACAGTCCGGCCTTGTTGTTACCTTCCCCTATGGCATCAAATCCCTGGAAGGCCCCGAGATTGACGTCAGTCGAGGCGTAGCCGGCGAATACACCGATGTTCAGGCCATACTCATTGTCGAACTGGAAATGCTTGGCGGCATTGAAGTCCAGGCTGATGGCGGCCGAAAAATCATTGGCATCGAAGCTCGGGCCCGGGCCATTCAAGCCGCCGCCACTGATGTTATAGCCGTCATGCTCGGTATGAGCGAACTGGCCGGAAGCAAAGACCCCGAAGCTCGAAGAAACCGGTACCATTCCAGATCCGGATGCAGGCGAAAGGTGGAGGTCAGCATCGATCGCGTCGCGGTTTATGCCGTAGAGAGCGTCGAGTGCCACCTCGACCGCGCCCGCGTTGGTCGCGCTGGTCGGCGCCGCCGCAATGCCGAAACTGGCCGGCGTGGCACGCAGGAACAAGCCGCCATTCGGGCCGTTTACGATCTCATAGCTGAAAAGCGAACCCGGCGTGCCGGAAATACTTCCGAGACGGAAGGTGCCGGCAACCGGTCCGCTGGCCGAGACGATGATCGGGATATTGGTCACTTGGGCGAATTGGGGGGTGCCCAGCAGATTGACAATAATGGTGCTGGTGCCGGCAGCCGAAAACGCATTGGCAACGAGTTGATCCGACCGTAGCGTCTGTTGGTTGATGTCGAGGCCGATGGTGGCGCTGTTGAGGGCGAGGCCGCCGAGCATCAACACGTCGTCGGCGACACCGTCCATCATGTTGATCAGGGAATTTGTCGCGATGATCGAACCCGGCATAGTGACGTTGCCGTTGATGAACAGCGTTGAACCGTTACCGAGGTTGAGTTGGTTTATGCCCTGCGTGCCACCGCTGAAGCGAAGGGTCGAATGGTCGGCCGAAAAATTGTCGAAGCCGGCAAAGTTCTGGCTCTTGCCGCCGGCGGCAAGGTCGGTGTCGACGACTGTGCCGTTGGCGCCTGTACCGCTGAATAGCACCCCGTCGCTAAGGATGAGCGGCTCGACGGCGCCGATATGATCGATGGTTAGCGTGTTGGGTCCAAGGCCGGTAATGTCACCCTCGATCGTGCCACCCGACAAATGGACATGTTCGGCGTCGATGCCGCCCTTTATGTCGCCGCCGACGACCGAGACGCTGTCGAAGCCTAGGCCGCCGGTGATGTTGCCGCCTGTCGTGGCGCCTATGGTTCCGCCGTTGATGTTGACGGTGTCGTCGCCGTCATTGCCGAATATGCTGCCGCCAATGGTGGCGTTGCCAGCGACCATTATCGTGTCGTTTCCGGCAGCTCCGTCGAGGTCGAGGTCGACCGCGGCACTGCCGCTGACGCTGACCCGGTCATTGCCAGCCCCGGCATCCAGGGCATCAACTGTGCCCCCCGCAATGATGATGGTGTCATTGCCATCGCCCCCGGAGAGAACGCCGACGGTCGGCGCGCTGAAAAAAATTCCCTCCTCGGTAGTGAGGATGCCGATCGATAACAGGTCGTTACCTCTGCCGCCGGTCACATTGCCAACCTGTGTACCGTCGCCGAATATCACGGCGCTGTCGGCACCATCTCCAAGGTCAATGTCCTGAATACTGCCGGCCTGGATGACGACCAGGTCATCCCCGGCCCCGGTATTGAGATTGGCCGCGACGGTTGGGGCGTACGGAACCCCCAAGAAATCCCCATAGAACATCTCAAACCGGTCGTTGCCGCCGAGGAGTTCGATTGTACCGTCCGCCGGCTGCAAGGAGGTCGACCCTCCCGCAGGCAGGCCGCCTACACCGGGTGTTGTCGCCGCTTTATCGGTCAGGAGGCCGCCAAAAATTCTCACGACGTCGTCGCCATTGCCGTCGTAGTCGTTGACGATGACTTCCGACGAGTTCTCGAACCCGCTAAATCGGGTGGTGAATACGCCATCGACGTCCTGAAAATCCCCGGTCGTCGTGCAGTTCACGGTAACCGATGTCGCCTGGAAGGGAGTGCCGCCGCCGTTTGCAGTAGCGGAGCAGGCCGCCGCGCCAGAGACTTGGAACGTGGACGCCGCCGCTAAGGCGAGCAACGAGACTCCCGTCCATTGATAGGCCTCGCGCGACACTCTCATTCGACCCCACCTTACGAGAAATCGATACCGTCACAAATCAAGGCAATTAAATAGATCAACGATCCATCTCATGGGATCGTTGACTGCTTAACCGGCACTGTACGCGTCGCGTTGCTGGGCGGCAATGGTTTGGCGTTCGTTCTCAGGAGACTATAAGGCTATCTGTGGCGACAAGGACACTATCGTAAACTTAAATGAGCCTGTCAAAAGCAGTGGCCAAACTTCAAAGGCATCTTTAAAGATCAGAATAGGCCGCCGAAACAGTCAGATCTCCCGCATGTGCAATCTTGCGATGGTAGCTTGCCCATATTTCGCCACCACACTGCTCAACCCAGCGGTGACAGAACGAGAAATCGGTAGGGAGGTCCAGTTCCGGCGTCACAATCTTCGCAAATGGCGTCAGGAAATTCTCGAACTGAGCGGTGTACTTGCTCTTTCTGTAACGAGACCGGTCCACCGTCTCGGGTAACTTCTCGATTATGGCCGTCACGCAGTCGCGGGAGACCAGAAAGATGCCCGTGCCGCATGACGTTACCCGGACAAAGCCTTCTTGCTCTTGCCGAGGTTCGACGACGGTTCCGATGAACTCCAGGCTTTGCGCAAAGGCTTTGTCGAAGGGCAGTGTCGAGAGGGAATGGAGTTTGCGCAGATCGATCCGGCGCCGCGGATAAAGGGTGCCGACGACTTGCTTATCCAGCGCCAGCATCGCCGCGATAAGATCAGGTGAAAAGCCCATGTCACTGTCGATCATCAGAATGTGACTGCAATCCGGTTTATTGTAGTAGAAATTCGTGAGCAGATAGTTCCGCGAAAATGGAATATCCGTGTACTCGATTTCCGACAGCGTGAAGGCGTAGTTGGACAGGCTCTTATGAGTTAAGGCCGCGAACAGGCTGCGAACGAACACGCTTTTGTAGGCTGCTCCATAAACCGGCAGCGCAAGATTGATCTTGGTCGGCATCTTGTCCTCCACAGTCCAATGACTGATCGCATACAAATCCCTTTTCCCTATCTTTGACAGGATTCTTGGTATAAATTTTGGTGACCTTCGCCGGTATGAGGGCAGGCGCTCAGGCTGATTGTGGTTGCGTCGTGGTGCGTTGGGAAGTTGCTGGACCAAGATTGAGGCAGGCCGGAGCGAGCGTGCTGACATGACCCACTGCAACGGACTTCTGTTTCGTGTCCCACTGTTTCTCATTTTCCTGCTTCTTGGCTCAGCTGGTGCTCGCGCCGCGGTCGAGCCGACCGCGGCGCCGCAGCCACGCAACCGGCTAGCGATCGTCATCGGGAATTCGAACTATCAAAGCAGCCGACTTGAGCATCTCCCCAATGCCGCAAATGATGCCGCAAAGCTCTCAGAGAGCTTGAAGCGGCTAAATTTTGAGGTCCTGACGGGCACCGATCTTTCGACCCAAGATTTTTCCAGAATCTTTCGAGAAGCTGATGCAAGGCTGCCTACCGTCAGCGCAGTTTTGATTATCTACGCCGGTCATGGCGTGCAGTTGAACGGCGAAAACTACCTGCTCCCGGTCGATACGCCCGATCCTGAAAGCCTGGAAAAACTCACCGCCACGGCCATCAAGCTGAATGATGTGATCGCGCGGTTCGCGCGCCGCGACCGCCAGACGTTCATATTCCTGGACGCGTGCCGCAACAATCCGCTCGGTGCCGGTGCCGGCAATGGTCTGGCGCAAGTTGAAGTCGGTGAAAACACGTTCGTTGCCTTTGCCACCCAGCCAGGCAATGTCACGGCCGATGGCGGCGGCGAAAACAGCCCGTTCACCATTGCGCTGCTGAAGAATCTCGAGATCCCCGGGCTCAGCATTTCGGATATGATGATCCGCGTCCGCAACGAAACCGAAGCGTTGACGGTTGGCCGTCAAGTGCCGTGGGATCAATCGAACCTGCGTGAGCAGTTCTATTTCACGGAGCAACAGGTACTCGATCCGGGACAGTTGAGCGCAAGCCTTTCACGCATCCTTGCGGACCCCGCGGCAAAGAAGAGATTGCAAGTCGAGCTTGCCTCCAATGACCTGCAGACCGCCGTGCTAATCGTCGGACAGACGTTGCGGTCGGTCGAGATTCCGGCACCGTCCGCCAGTTCACCCGAGCCGGTTGGCACACAGGTCGCCAATCTGTCTCCGACCGAAAGGGTTGAGGACGCTCGCCAAAGCGTCGTCTCCGGTCTCGAAACGCTCATTGTCGGCGCATCCATGGGCGAGGCGGACAAAGACAAGACAGCCGATCTTGCGCGCAACGTTCAGACCGAACTTCGTCGCTTGGGTTGCTACCGGATGCAGATTGATGGAGATTGGGGCACGGGTTCAATCCGTGCTCTCACCGACTACTACAAGAATACCAAGCAAGTCGCGGCGACGACGGAGCCGAGCGTCGGACTGCTGGGCGATCTCTTTTTGCGCTCAGGCAGAATCTGCAAGCAGCCGGTCATCGTGAAGGCCAAGCCGGCTAAGATAGCGTCGGACGCCGCCCCTTCACGAAACGGCTCCGTACGGACGACTGCGAAACGCTCGCAGGCCGCCCCGAGACGTCCCGCGCCTCCCCCACCGGACATCAGTGGCGGCATAGGCATTGGTGGTGTGTTTTAGCGAGCCGGTCAGCAATGGGCCGCGCTCGAGTTCCAGATCAGGTGCTGCAGCCCAACAAGATGATCAAGCGTCACGGTAACGAGCGCCACGCTGGAATTCGAGGCGAAAAGCTGCGCGGATGATGAAACTGTCCGACCCCGGCCCCTGAGACGGGCGATCATATGCTGGCGTAATTATTCATTCATATTCGGTGGCTCAGTACAAGGTAGATAGCGGGGACTAACATCAACCAGCCCCCCATTCCCAACACTACCAAAATCGCCACGCGCTCGGTTCGCCTGACAAGGTCGGCAATGTTTTCCTCGTTCGTCAAAGAAACAGCGTCCAGTAGCGCAGGCGCATGATCATCGTTGTCATTTGCCGGTTGGTTTGCGTTGCCACTCTCATTGGTTCTCTGGATCGATGTCATTGTCTTTTGCTCACCAAACATACTGGAAATAGAGGGCCCGCCAGCCACCGAAGCGGCTTGCGGGCCCTATCAGCACAGGAAGGGACGTAGCTGTGCCGATCCACGACATGTCAGCCAAGGAATATGCCGATCACCAAAAATGTGACGGCTGCGGCGAAAGTTGGCGCGAGCAACCAACGCGCTTGGCCAATGCTTTTATCCATCTGCTTTCTCCTGATTTGGAGAAGCAACTAGCCTAGCCCTAAGCCGTTCCGCCTAGTCTCAAGAGATAAGACCATTGCGTTTTGTGATCGGCCTTTGGTCTGGTCAGGATTCCGACTGAAGCCTGATCGAGGAACGTTCGGCCTGCCGACGTGTTCAGTTGCCTGGCGCACAGAAGACTTGTGCTGTCGCCGGAACAACAGGAGAAAAACCATGAGGATCCCCCTTACCAGCACCGCTGCCGCGCTATTGCTTTTGGCCGGCGTCGGCGCAGTTGCGGCACAGGATGTTGTCATCACACCGGAACAGGACACCGTCGTGCGCAAATACGTGAAGAAGCAACCGCTGGCTTCCGTGAACCTTCTCGGACTTGAGCTGAATGTCGGCACGGCTCTGCCGGACACGGTCGAGCTCCATGAGGTCCCCAATGTCAAATACCGGTATGTGGTGATCGACAACCGCACGGTTTTGGTGGACCCGGGCACCCGCAAGATCGTCAAAGTCTACGACTGAGACCTAGAACGAACCCGACCTCCGCCATAGCTGGCGGCGGGTTGGGTATGTCAAATCGCCATTCGGACAGTTGAGATAAACTCCTGAAGTCGAGACGTCGCAACCCCCTCGTGGCGCGCCTGGTGGATCTCTAGAACACGCGCTCAACTCGACTTGGCACAAGGTACTTACTTCCTGGTGATCCAATCCAGCAAGCCAACTTCGACCTGATCGCACCCGGCGTATTCGAGTACCAGGGTCTTAGCCAGATCGCGCCATCGACATTTGGGCGCGTATGTTCCCAACACCAAATCTTTGAACACTGCCCGGAGAACATCGGCATCGAACGCTGAGATAGCGAAGGGAACCGGGTCTGCATCCTCCCAAGCTCGGGAGGTGTCATCGCCATGGCTTTGGCGCAGGCGTTTCAGAAGCTCGCGTGATGTCGCGAGCACGCGTCGGGAGTGATCAATATCGCGCGGAAATGCGGCGCGACGTGGCAGGAAGGTGGCTTCAATAGCCGCCCGCGCAATGTCCGTATGGGTATCGAGCATCGCTGCCTCCCTTAAGCAGTTATCGGGGCTGCACCTTCTTAGGTGCTGAGCTGCGAATCTCAGTCATCAGCCCTTGCTCTCGGAGCCGAGCTGTCTTCGCATCCCGTGCCGCCCGCTCGACCTCGATCGACTCGCGCGCAACATCCGAGGTGCGCTCTTTTCTCTCGTGCCTTTTTTGTCGGTGAACCGTTGCCTTCTCCGCATCGTCGCCCCGATCTGACGGTCCCGCGGTGTTGTCGCACAGAACGATTGTGGCCAGATGCGGGCGACCTGGGAGGTGTTTCACCTGCCGAGCCAGCAGCCGCTGCCGCTCGGGCTGCGACTGTTTTGCGAACCGTCTAAAAGGTTGGACATCATGGCCAAGCCAATCATCCACTTTGAAATAATAGGGCGTGATCCTGCGAACCTGCGCCGCTTTACGCGGAACTCTTCGGATGGGAATTCGAGATCGGCGGATCGGTCTCGCCGCTTGTTCCCGACGCAACTATGGCTTCCTTGCCCCGCCTCCGGGGCTCAATCGGTAGCAGGGGCGTTGGAGGCGGGAGAAATTTTGATCCGGATGTAGTCCCGCTTCTCGGACGTGGTGCGCTTTTCAGAGCCCCCTTTAGAAACTCAATTTCCAAGGCTTGCCGGCCTACCAGCCGCTCCGGCGCTGCGATCCGCGCCTCATAGGTCTGCATCGTGTCGGCCGCCGCCACGTCTTCGTCGAAGGAGCCGGCCTCGTATTTCTGAACCCAGATGCGGATCAGGTTACGCGGCAGTTCGTGCCGCTTGGCGAGACCATGCAGCGTCTCGCCGGACAGGAACTCCTGCACTACCTGACGTTTGAACTCGATGCTGTGCGTGCGATAAGCCACCATGGGCTTCCATCCTTCGAAAGCCCGGCTTCCAAGTCAATTCTGCTTGTTCATCCTGTCCGGTCCGAGGGGCGCACTCCACACATGGGTCTCATTTAGCCGGTATTTGCATCGTCATGACGCAGAGAAGCTCGAACAGGAGGGTGGCACCGGTTAGCGCGGTGACGCCCGAAGGATCGAGCGGCGGCGAGACTTCGACCAGATCGGCGCCGATGATGTCGACGCCGGCCAGCGCTCGGATCATCTTCTGGGCCTCGCGCGTCGTTATGCCGCCGATCTCCGGGGTGCCGGTGCCGGGGGCAAAAGACGGATCGAGCGCGTCGATGTCGAACGAGACGTAGGTCGGCGCGTCGCCGACGATCGAGCGCGCCTCGGCCATCACCGTGCCCACGCCGCGCTCCATGAATTCCTCGATGAAGATGATCCGGATGCCGGCCTCGCGGGCGAAATCGTAGTTTTCCACATCGGAGATCGCTCCTCGGATGCCGATCTGGACCATGCGCTTGGGATCGAGCAGGCCTTCCTCTACGGCACGGCGGAACGGGGTGCCGTGATTATAGCGGTTGCCGAAGAACTCGTCATAGGTATCGGAATGGGCATCGAAGTGAATGAGGCCGGCCGGTTCCTTGGCGATGCCGCGCAGGATGGGCAGCGTGATCAGATGATCGCCGCCGACGACTAGAGACCGGGCGCCGGAGTGGTGGACGTTTTCGAAGAAGGCGCTGATCGTGTCCAGCGAGCCGGGCAGGTCGAGCGGGTTTACAATCACGTCGCCGCAGTCGCCGGCACGCACCTGTTCGAAAGGCGAGACGCCCGTCACATGGTGGACGCGCCGCACCAGGCTGGATTGGTTGCGGATTTCGCGCGGTCCATGGCGCGCGCCCGGCCGGTTGGTGGTGCCGCCGTCGAAGGGGACGCCGATCAGCGCGATGTCGACCTGCTCGGGGGTAGCCATGGGCAGGCGCATGAAGGTTGAAGGGCCGGCAAAACGCGGAACGCTGCCGGAATCGAGTGGCTGGAAATTTGTAATGCTCATGGTCTTGTGTCCTGTTGGCGCATCGGGTCGCTTGACCGCGAGGCGCACTCCGAAGGTGGTGCTATTTCTGTTGGAAGTCGGACCTGTGGGCGTCGCGCCAGGCGTTCTGCTTGCCGGCGCGCTTGGCCGCGAGGCAGAACAGGGCCTCGGCCAGCAGCCGGCCGGCCAGGATGCTGGTGGTGCCGCTGGAAGCATCGAAATCCGGCGATACCTCCACGAGGTCGAACCCAGCAAAGCCGTCGCGGGCCACTATCCTTACGCCGCGAATGATCTCGCGCGAGGTAAGGCCGCCTGGTTCGGGGCTGTTGGTTGCCGGGGCAAAGGCTGGATCGACGCCGTCGATGTCGAGGCTGATATAGAGGCGCGCGCCGTCGGCACTGGCGATGGCGCGTGCGCGTTCGGCAACCGTTTCGATGCCGAGGCGCTCGACTTCCTCCATGGAAAACACAGTGATGCCGAGCTTGCGGTAAAGCGGGGTCCATTCGAGCAGGTTGCGGGGGCCGCGCGCGCCGATGACAACGATGCGGCGAGGGGCCACCTTGTCGAGTTCGGCAATGCGCAGCAGGGGCGAGGCGCGGGTGAGGCGGTCGCCGCCGAAGGATTCGCTGAGATCGAGATGGGTGTCGAAGACGATGAGCCCGACCGGGGTGTCGCCGGCATCGGAGACCGCGCGTACCGCCGGATAGCTGATGCCGTGATCGCCGCCGATGGTCAGCGGCACCGCCCCGTTGACCAGCACCGCGGCAAGCCGCGCTTCGAGGCGGGCGTAGCTGGCGGCATTGTCCCCCGGCACTACATCGATGTCGCCGGCATCGGCGACGGTGATATGGGCCAGCATGTCGAGGTCCCAGTCGAAGCTGTAGCTGCCGTAAAGAAGCGAGTATTTGCGGATTTCCTGCGGGGCGCGGCGGGTCGCGCCGCCGCGAAAGGTGGCGATGCCGTCATAGGGCATGCCCACCACCACAGCGTCGGCGGAAAGACCTGCCAGATCGCGCACATAGGGAAATGCCATGAAGGGTGGCACGTCGCCATACATGCGGGGAACACCTGCCGGGCTCAAACCTTCGCTCATGGTACGGTCCTCCGTCTTGTCGTGTCGATTGTGCCGCTGCCTACTGGCCGGCGGTGGGCTCGCTCTGGAACAGCATGTTGCGCTGTCTCCAAGTGTCGAGGAATTCACGCAAGCGCGGGCTTTGCGGATCGTTGAAGAGTTTGGCGGGCGGGCCCTGCTCGATCACCTTGCCGCGGTCCATGAAGACGACACGGTCGGCGACCTGGGCGGCAAAGCCCATCTCGTGCGTCACCACCACCATGGTGATGCCCTCGACGGCCAGTTGCTTCATCGTGTCGAGAACCTCGCCGACGAGCTGGGGATCGAGTGCGGAGGTCGGTTCGTCGAACAGGATCACATGCGGCTCCATCGCGACCGCCCGGGCGATGCCGACGCGCTGCTGCTGGCCGCCGGAAAGCTGCGAGGGGTAGCGCTCGGCGAAATCCGCGAGGCCGACCTTGGCCAGCGCACGGCGCCCGCTTTCCTTCGCCTTGGCCGCGGGAGCGCGCTTGGAAAGACGCAATCCCAGCGTCACGTTATCCAGCACTGTCATATGCGGCCATAGGTTGAAGTGCTGGAACACCATGCCGACGTTGCGGCGCACGGAATCGATGTTCTGGTCGCTTTCTCGTACCAGTCCTTCGGCACCGCGCTTGTAGCCGAGCAACCGGCCCTCGATCTCGATCTCGCCGCTCGTATATTCCTCGAGGAAGCTCGCGCAACGCAGCAACGTGCTCTTGCCCGACCCCGACGGTCCGATGATGCAGACGACCTCGGAGAGGTTGATGTCGAGCGAGATCCCGGACAGGGCCGCGAATGTGCCGAAATCCTTGGTCAGATTCCGGATCTTGATGACGGGCTCGGTGGTTTCAGTGGCCATCGTTTATTCCCAAATTGGTGGTTGAGCGGCCTAGAACCGCACCCGGCGCTCAACATATTTGCCGAGCTGCGCGACTGCCTCGACCAGCAGCCAGTACAGTAGGGCGGCGGCGAGATAAGGTTCGATGACCGCGTAGGTCTCGTTGACGAATTGCGTCGTGTTCTTGGTCAGCTCGGCAACGGTGATGATGGACAGCACCGCGGATTCCTTGATGAGGATGATGATCTGGTTGACCATCGGTGGCGTGATCATGACCAGCATCTGCGGCAGCTTGATATGGCGGATGATCTGCGTGCCTGAGAGCCCGGCCATGCGCGCCGCCTCGATCTGGCCTTTGGAGATCGACTGGAAACCGGAGCGGAAGATTTCGGCGAAATAGGCGGCACCATAGAAGCCGAGGCCGAAAACACCCACCGCTTCGGCACTCAGCCGGAGGCCTATGCTCGGGCCGCCATAATAGAGCACGAACAGCAGGATCAGGATCGGCAGGCCGCGCATGATCTCGATATAGGCACGAACGGCCCAGCGCAGTGGCGTGAACGGCGTGCTCTCGAGGCAGGCGAGCAACAGGCCGATCGCCAGTCCGAGGGCTGTGGCAAGTGCGCAGATCCAGGCCGTCGTCGCCAGGCCGGCCAGCATCAGCGGTCCGTATTGCACCCATAGGTCGAAGAATTGCGCCATGGCTCAGGCCCTCCGCGCCAGCCGTTGCTCGGCCATGCGGCCGATTAGCGACAGAAGGAAATTGATGACGATATAGATGACGGCGGCGGTGATGTAGATTTCGAACGGGCGATAGGTGGTCGCGACGATCTGCTGGCTTACCCGCATCAGTTCCGTCACCGCGATAACGGAGACCAGCGATGAGTTTTTCAGGATGCTGATGGTCTCATTGACCAGCGACGGGATGACGAGGCGCAATATCTGGGGCACGAGTATATGCTGGCGCCCCGCCCATTTGCGTATGCCTACCATGCGCGCCGCCTCCAGTTGCCCTGGTGGAATGGCCAAAAGTCCGCCGCGAAATATCTCGGCCTGGAAGGCGATCGTGTTCAGGGTCAGCGCGAGGATGGCCGCGAGGATGGGCGCTACATTGATGCCGATGAGCGGCAGCAGATAATAGATAATCAGCAACTGCACGAGGATGGGCGTGCCGCGCCACACGCTTTGATAGATGCGCGAAAAGTAGCGCAGCCACGTCTTCTTCGAGGTGACGCCGAAGCACAGGACGAGGCCGAGCGGCATGCCGAGGATGATGGCGACGCCCGACACCAGGATGGTCATGCCCGCGCCCCAGAGCATGATGGGCAGGTTGTTCTGGATGAGGGCGAACATTGCCAAGTCGTCAGACCTTATGGACTTGAGGCCAGGCTTGCAGCCTGTGCGTTGTTAGGCAGGCGAGGCTGGAAAGCCTCACCTTTATCCGGGCGTTGGATGCCGACTCGTCAGCTCTTGGGTTCGGGCAGAGCGTCCGTCGGCAGTTTCATGGTGAAGCCGAACCACTTTTCCTGAAGTTTGGCCATGGTTCCATCGGCGGCGAGCTTGCGGAACTGGTCATCGATGAAGTCGGCAAGCGCCTTGCTGTCGTCGTCCTTGCGGAAGGCCCAGCTGAAATAGGTCGGGTCCCCGAACGTTGTGCGGATGGTTTCGAAGACGTCGCCGCGCTGCGTCTGCAGGTAGAGCAGATTGGGCAGGGAATTCACGACGGCATCCGTGCGCCCGGCAGCGAGATCGGCATAGGCTTCATTGAAGTCGACATAGGTCTGGATGTTGGCGATCGGCGCTAGGCCTTTTGCCTTTAAATCCTCGGAAAAGGCCTCGGTGCCCTTGAGCTGTGCCGAGCCGGCCTGCGTGCCGACATTTTTGCCGCTCAGGTCTTCGGGCGTGTTCAAGGCGGTGTCGCCTTTGCGCTTGACGTAGGAGAACGACGCGTCGGCGATTGGCAGAGACAGCCTGTAGGTATCATAGCGCTGTTTGTTAACGGTGACGGACGTTATGATGGCATCGAACTTCTCCGTCTGCAAACCGGGCAGCAAGCCCTGGAACGGCAGGTCGAGCCGGTTCACCTTCACGTCCGGCAGCGCCTTCATGACTTCTTCGAAGAGGTCAACTCCGTAGCCTACGATCTTGCCGTTTTCGACATATTCGAACGGCGGGTAGCGGGCCTCGGACGCGATGGTGATTTCCCCCTTTGCCTTGATCCGATCCAGAAGATCGGAGGCGGTGGCAATGCTCGCCACGGCGAGCGAGAGCGACGCGGCCAACAGCGTCGAAGTGCACAGTTTCAAAGCGGATCGCATAACTTCCTCCAGTTTCGTATGTTCCCGTTTATTATGGATTATTTGGAGTCCGAGGCTTCTGTACGCGCTCAGGAATCTCGCATGCGTGACGAGCCTTAAACCTCCAGGTCGTCAGCCGGCTGCAATGCCGGCCCGATTGTTTGCTTCCCCAGTGGCATGACGGCACGGCACCATCTGGTAGGGCAGCATGGCAGGATTGAATCTTTGATAAACATGGAAGGAATAGACTATACATCGAAGTTGACGATGTAAGGCTGATACCCAACACCGTCTGAGAGGCTCAAGGAGGAGTGTCAGAATGCGTCTGTCGGTTGCCGACATTCGTGCGCTCAGGGTTTTCCGCTCGGTGGTCGAGCATGGCGGATTTACCGGAGCACAGCTTGCTTTGGCGATGAGCCAATCGACGATCAGTTTCCAAATCAACGCGTTGGAGGAACGGCTGGGGTTTTCGCTATGCCAACGCGGCAGGCGCGGCTTCGAACTGACCGATAGGGGCACCGCGGTCTATGAATATTCCCATTCGCTGACTTCAGCGCTGTCGGCGTTCGAGATGCAGCTGGGCGAACTGCGCTCCAAGGCGACGGGTGTGCTACGCGTCGGAATCGTCGATGCCACCGTTACCGATTCAGCCCTGGGCCTCGATGACGTCATTCATCAGTTCATCAAGAAAGCCAGCGAAGTCGATCTGCGCATCACCATCGGCTCGCCTGAACAGCTTATCGCGGAAACCGCCAAGGGTGGAATCGACTTCGCGATCTCCCCCCGCATCAAATTGCTGCCCGGCTATTCGCAGACCGAGTTCCATTATGAAATCAACTCGCTCTACTGCAGCGAGCGCCACCCGCTGTTTTCCCGCAAGCTGGTGACAAAGGCTGATGTGGAAGCATCGCAGATGGTGGTGCGCCCTTATGCCAACAAGTCGGAATTGCAGCATTTCCCCAACGCGCATGTCGGCGCCTATGCTTCGAATATAGAGGCGCAGGCGATGTATATCCTGAGCGGCCACTTCGTCGGCTATCTGCCGGATCACATGACCGTCACGTTTAGACAGAACAACCGGCTTAAGGCGCTGCTTATTCCCGAGGCGCAGATCCGCTCGCCCTTCGTCATCATCGCGCCAAAGCACAAGAAAGCCTCGCTGTCGCAGAGGATTTTTTTTCAGGAACTGCGCAAAAGGGTGGGGAGCGCCGAAAAATCGACCGGAAAAGGGCAAGCCGCCGACGCAAAAAACAAGATGCCCAAGGTACGCGGCATGTAAAAATTCCGTTATGCATTGATCCCGAAAAGCGAGAGCCGCCTTTCGGGATCAATGGTCTGGATGCAGGGCTGCGCTTTAAAGGCGCGGCGCCTTGGCGTCGATCCGATAATGCGCTTCGGTTGGAACGCAGCCTTGACCGTTTACCGGAATGAGGTCCTGCGGGCAGGCTGAGAACGCGACGATCAAATCCATTTCCGCGCACATCGACACATAGGAGCCCGGTCCCGCCACCGGTGCCTCGAAGGTGACCGAACCGTCTTCGCCGACGGGAATGTTCATGAACAGGTTGAGCGGCGAAGGGGTTTCGGGTGGCGTCAGCCCGACCGCGCCGAGGGCCGTCGCCAGATTGTCGGTGCAGTTGTCATGGTGCCCGACATGGCCCAACTGCTGGTAGCGATAGCGGTCGCAGGCGGCGATCAGCGTATCGTGCACGCCACCCGACGTGTCCTGTATCAGAGTCAGCATCGGACGCCGCCTGTTGCTGCACAGCGTGTCGCCGTTCTGCGGGTTCACCTTGAGCATGGCTCCACGACTGTGCTCCATCGACATGAATTCCGCGATATCGTCGGCGCAGAAGGCCCAGGTGTCCACCACCTGGGTGCCGTGGGTGTTGATGACGGTGATCACCTGGCCTTGGGCAACGCGCGTCGCCACGCCCTGGCGGGCAGGAATGACGTGAATCTGACCGTTACTTGCGTTTGTTGGCATCGTTGAATTCCTTTCGTTCAGCGTCCGCGCGCTTCGTGTTCGACGAAGATATAGCCGAGAAAGTTCAGGAGTACCTGTGCTGCGAGAAAGCCGGTGATGCCCGAAGGGTCGTAGGCCGGGGCCACCTCGACGAGGTCGATGCCGACGACGTCGCCGCGCTTCACAAGGCCCCGGAGCATTTCCATTACTTCATAATACAGGAAGCCGCCATGGCTAGGCGTGCCAGTGCCCGGCGCAATCGACGGATCGAAACCGTCGATGTCGATCGTCACATAGTAGCGTACGCCTTCCGGAATGGTCGCCAGAACACCTTCGACCCCGAGCTTGCGCGCCTGGCGGACGGAAAGGATCGTCGAGCCGCGTTGGCGCGCATCCTCGTAACCGTCGCGGGCGGTCGAAGAGACGTTGCGGATGCCGATCTGGCTGAGACCGCTGACATGCGACTGTTCGGCCGCGCGGCGCATCGGATTGCCGTGTCCTTCGCGCACGCCATGACGCACGTCGACAAAGTCGAGATGCGCATCGATCTGCACGATGTGAATGGGGCCATGTTCGCTGAACGCCCTGACGCAGGGAATGTTGATGGCATGGTCGCCGCCCAGAACGACGGGCAGCGCTCCGCGTTCAAGAATCTTGCGGACCGCCATTTCCGTATTCGCGTGGCTGGCCACGGTATCGGTATGCACGATATCCGCGTCGCCTATATCGACGATCCGCACCTTGTCGAGCGGCAGATAGATCTGGTCGTCCTCATGGTCGTAAGCGCCGGCATGACCGAAGGAAAACAGCGTCGAGGCCTCGCGGATGGCGCGGGGGCCGAAACGTGCACCGGAGCGGTACTGGGTCCCCATGTCGAAGGGCACACCCAGCACGGCGACATCCGCGTCGATCTTGTCCCAATCAAGGCAGATCGGCCGTTTACCGAAGGTGCTAAGCCCAACGAAGGGGAGATCGAGCCGCCCACCCTCATACCCGTGTCCAGACATCGAAACTCTCCCTTTCGGATAACCCTCACGCCATCCGGCAGCGACCTTCGATATGAGCCGAAGCGCTTAAGCTGGAGTGAAGCACGACAGGCCTGCGGTCTGTCTGCCTCGTGGCTAGCATGGTCCCGCCACTCCTATCCATCACGAGTATCGGGCGTTCATATCGATTTATCCGGAAATTGGCCCTATTAGGGTTAGAACAAGAGCAGCCCGAAATCGATGGAAGGAAGACTCCCGCTCCGCCGGTGAGCGCTGTCGTTCGAGCTTGCTGTGCCCGAGCAGCACCTGGATGACGCTGATGTCGACATCCTGCTCAAGCAGGTGAGTGGCGAAGCTGTGCCGGAGAGTATGCGGGCTGAGAACGTTCTCACCGCTCCCAAAGCAATATCTCTTGTCAGCCGAGATTTGACGGCCGCGTCTCGCTATTGACGCACAGCTGAAGCAGGCCTACTGGTACATATACCGGACCACTAGACCTCTTCGGATGTAAGGACGGATGGACTTACGAGCGATTCTGACCGACGACGGGAGTGCGCTTGGCGGCGTGCCGAAGCATTCGATGAAGGACTTCGTCGTCCAGAAGATCGCGACATTCATTGCGACCGGCATTCTTGACGTGGGGGACCCGTTGCCAAGCGAGCGTGAACTTGCGGGCGCTTTGTCGGTAAGCCGCGAGACGGTGCGCGGCGCGATCCTGATCCTTTCCACAAAGGGCATCCTTTCCGTCGCCCAGGGCACGCGGACAGTGGTGGCCTCGACGGAAGTCGGGGAACTCGCGGTTCAATCGGCCCGCTATCGCGACATTTCCAGATACAGTCTTGACGACGTGCATGAGGCGCGGTTGCTGATCGAAGATCAGGTGGCGCGGGCCGCGGCCGTCCGGGTTGAAGCCGCGACGCTCGAGACCCTGCAAAAGTCGATCGAGGCGCAGGAAGCGGCGATCGACGATCCCGTTCGCTTCCTCATTTGCGATCGCGAATTTCACACGGCCATCTATCGGGCGGGCGGCAATGCCGCGCTGGCGGATATCGCCGCCGATCTCTATTCCTACCTTCTCGACCATCGGCGGCGAGCAGTCGCCCAGCCTTCAAGCATCGCAACGAGCATCGCCGATCACCGTGCCATTCTTGCGGGACTTGAGGCGCGCGATTCCGAGGCGGCCGCAAGGGCCTTCGCGATCCACGAAACACGCATCTACACCACGACCAAGCAGCTTTTAACGCAATCCGCTCGAAAGGGATAAGAATAGGGGCGGATTGCCGGGCAACCATGCAGCACAACAGGAGGAGTTCCCATGCTGACAAGACGCCTTTTTGCCACCGCAGCCCTCGCGGGCGTTGTCGCGCTGACCGGCATTGCCGGGACGGCGACCGCCGCTCTCGCCGAATCCAAGGAGTTGGTCTATCTGACTCCAGGCCTTGATCTTGCCTTCTGGCGATACCTCTCCAAGGGCATCGAGAATGTCGCAACCAAGGGAGGCTACACCTATCAGGCGCTGGATTCGGGCAACAATGCCCAGACCCAGCTTAAAAATGCCAAGGACGCGATCGCCCGCGGCGTCGCCGGGATTATCATCTCTCCGACAGACAGTTCAACCGCGCCGGCCGTGCTCGATCTCGCCAAGCAGGCGAACATTCCCGTGGTCATCGCCGACATCGGCACGGACAGCGGCGACTATGTGTCCTTCATCATCTCTGACAATTATCAGGGCGCGAACGGCGTCGGCAAAGCGCTGGCCGAGGCAATGAAGGCCGCCGGCAAGCAGGACGGCAGCGTGGGCATTGTCGGCATCAGCCAGGCCCGCCTCAACGGCCAGGCCCGCACCAAGGGCTTCAAGGACGCGATGACAGAGGCTGGCATCACCAAGGAAGCCGGGCTGCAGCAGATGCAGACCTACACCGCGGACGAAACCTTCAAGTTCACGCAGGATATGACGACCGCGAATCCGGACATGAAGGGCCTCTTCGTCCAGACCGACGGCCCGACGCTGGGCGCCTTGCAGGCAATCAAGGCGGCCCGCCTCACCGGCGACGTGCTGGTTGCCGGTTTCGACGGCGTGCCGGAATTCGTGCCGTTGCTGCAGTCGGGCGAACTGGTCGTTTCGGGCATGCAGCAGCCGTATCTGATGGGCCAGGAATCGGGACGCGCGATGGTCGACCATCTCGGCGGCAAGACTCCCGAAAAGAAAATCCTCGTGCCGATCAAGATCGTGACCAGCAAGAACATCGAGCAGGAGCTTCCAACCATCAAGGAAACGGTCTTCGCCAACGAGATGTAATCGGGGCCTGGCCGACATAGGCCGTCCGGGGGCACCCTCCCCCGGACGCTTTATTCGTACCACTTGGAGTGTGTCCTCGGATGGTAGACAGCAGCAAGATTCCCGAGCCGCTTCTCGTGGCTCGTGGCGTCACCCGCCTGTTTGGGAACGCCTACGCGCTCAGCAACGCGTCGATAGCGCTCTGCCGGTACGAGATCTGCGGATTGCTGGGCGCGAACGGCGCGGGAAAATCGACGCTGTCACGGATCGTTTGCGGACACCTGCCGCCTTCATCGGGCGAGATACTCTTCAAGGGTGCTCCCTTGACCGTCGGATCCGCGCGCGACGCGCTGCGTTCCGGCATTGCCCTCGTGGCACAGGAAACCAGTCTGGCGCCCGACATGAGCGTGCTGGAGAATATCTTCCTACCCAGCTACGCGATGCCGGGCCGTCTGTCTTTCAGCCAGTTGCGACACAGGGCGCAGACCATCCTGTCGGAACTTGGCCACGACCACGTACTGCCACTCGACATCGAGGTGCGCCGGCTCTCGGCAGCGCAACGCCAACTCGTCGAAATAGCCAAGGCGTTGGCCCTCAACGCCGATCTTGTCATCTTCGACGAGCCGACGGCCTCCCTCTCGCCGATCGAGGTTGACCGGCTGTTCGAGATCATGGGACGGCTGAAAAACAGCGGGAAGGCACTCGCCTTCGTGTCGCATCGGCTCGAGGAGGTCTTCGCAGTCACCGATCGCGTCACAATCCTGCGCGAGGGCAAGACCGTGGCCGAAAGCGTGCCTACGGCGGGGCTCACGCAGGCCGACGTCATCCGCCACATGGTGGGACGCGACATCGGAAATGTGTATCGAAAGGCCGTCTCGCGAGTGACCACTAACGAGCAGCCGGTGGCTCTGGAGGTAATTGGGCTCAAAGCCCCGCCTTTCGTGCGTGACGTCTCGTTCACGGTGCGCAGGGGTGAAATTCTCGGCCTCGGCGGGCTTGTCGGAGCTGGACGCTCGGAGAGCGCCGAAGCGATATTCGGACTGCGCCACCGCAGCCGCGGGCGCGTCCTTGTCGGCGGCAAGGAGATTGCCCCCAACAGCCCTATCGCGGCAATCCGCGCCGGTCTCGGAATGGTCGCCGAGGACCGGCGGGCCCAGAACATCGTGCCCGACATGACGGTCGGCGAAAATCTCTTCCTCGCCCAGATGGGCAAGCACAGGGGTTTCGGGCGAGGCCATTCGGCGCGCCGCAAGCAGGCCAGCGAGCTGATTTCGCGTCTCGACCTTCCGACCGACCGCATGGATGCAAACCTTCTGCACTTCTCCGGCGGCATGCAGCAGAAGATCATTATCGCGCGCTGGCTGCTGATCGAGCCCGAAGTGCTCATCCTCGACGAGCCTACGAAAGGCGTCGACATAGGGACACGCCAGGCAATCTACGAGCTGCTGCGCGAGGTGGCCGAAAGGGGGATAGCCGTAGTCGTGATCTCCTCGGATTTCCAGGAATTACTGGGGATCTGCGAGCGGGTCGTCGTGGTGAGTGACGGCTATACCATCGCCGACCTGCCCGCCTCGCGACTGAGCGAAGAGAGCCTGACGCTGCTCGCCGCGCCCCGAAGCTCAGCCGAGCGCAACACGGCATTCCTGCGCGATCTTGTCGCCAGCCATGGCGGCACGGCATTTTGGGGATTGATCGACGACGACCGGTTCGTCTGCCTCGCCCTCGCCGAGGGTACGCCGGGTGCAACGATGGGACTCGCGGCCGGGCATGTCTATCTTGCGCAGGAGACGGCAATCCCCCTCGCGCTTGGAAGGCGTCAACCCGGCATCGTGACCGAGAATGACGGCCGCTCTACCTTGCTTGCACCACTGTCCAATCGCCGAGGGCACGATCTGGGATGGATCGGGCTCAGCCTGCCGGCCGGCTCCAGGCTGCCGGACGCCGGGGCCCTGTCGGCCCGGATCGCCGGCCTGTTCGATACACCTCAAGACGAAAAGATCGACGCATGAACGCGCCCACACGATCCTTTGCGATGCCCAGATTCGCCAGCACGCTTGAGTTCCGGATGCTCTGCCTCGCCATGGTGCTTGCGGTGATCCTGTCGTTCATCTCGCCGCACTTCTTCACCGAGCGGAACATGTTCAACATACTCGACCAATCGGTGGTGCTTGGCATAGTTGCCGTCGGCATGACCCTGGTGATCCTGACTGGCGGCATCGACCTTTCCGTCGGGTCGGTCGCGGGCGTGACCGGCATCATCCTCGCCCTACTCCTGAAGGAATTCCCCATTCCGGTGGCGATCGCGCTCGCCATAGGTTGCGGCGCCCTGATCGGGCTTTTCTCCGGCGTTCTCATCGCAGTGTTCGGCCTGGCGCCCTTCGTGGTGACGCTCGGGGTCATGGCGATGGGGCGCAGTCTCGCCTACATCGTGTCGGGACAGCGCTCGATTTCGGGACTGCCCATGGGGCTGCAGAATATCGTCTACACGAACCTGCTGGGCATCCCCGCCAACGTCATCTTCCTCATCGCGCTCTACCTCGCCACCTGGGCGTGGCTGACATATTCCAAGGGCGGGCGAACCATCTACGCGGTCGGCTCGAACATCGAAGCCGCCCGGGCGGCCGGCCTCAACACCCTCTTCTACTCGATCTTTCCCTACGTGGCGTCCGGTGCCCTTTCGGCGACGGCGATGACCTTTTCGCTGGCGCAGATCATGTCGGCTGACCCGATCGGGGGGAACCAGCTTGAACTCGACGCCATCGCGGCCGTGGTCATCGGTGGCGCGAGCCTCTACGGCGGACGAGGCACGATATTCGGCACGCTGATGGGGGTTCTGATCATGGTGATGATCCGCAATGGCCTCAACCTGCTCGGCGTCTCGCCGTTCTGGCAGGGGACCGCCATCGGCGCCATCATCATCCTCGCCTTGCTGGCCGAGCGCCTCATCACCTGGAAATCGCGCCGCGTTTGAGACCGGGAGAATCCTATGACACAGTCCGATCCTTCCCGCGCCGTCCGCCTCTACGGCACCGAAGAACTACCGGCAGAGGAGCGGCTACTGAGCGCCGGGCCCCTCAGCGTGCTTTTCGACGGCGCGAACCTGCGCGACTGCCGCATGCATGGCGAAGAGGTGATCCGCGCAATCTCGTTCGTGGTCCGCGACAAGGACTGGGCGACGCTCATTCCGAAGATCACCGACCTGGTCGTCGAAAAGGACGACGATCGCTTTCGTGTGGCCTATCGCGCAAGCGTTGCCAGCAAAGGCGAGACCTTCGGCTATGACGTGGGCATCGCTGGTACCGCGGCAGGCGTTCTGACCTATTCGGCTCGCGGAACCACGCCGACCGGGCTTCTCACGAACCGGACCGGCTTTGTCGTCCTGCATCCCATAGAGGGCATAAGCGGCGCGGCCGCCACGATCACGCACACAAGCGGCGAGAGGGTCGAGACACGGTTTCCTGTGGAGATCGATCCGGTGCAGCCGATGATGGATCTGCGTGAAATCTCGCACCGTACTCCCGGCGGGCTGGAGGTCAGCTGCCTTATGGAGGGCGACGCGTTCGAGATGGAGGACCAGCGGAACTGGACCGACGCCTCCTACAAGACCTATGTTCGTCCCCTCGCTCTGCCCTGGCCATACAGGATCGAGCCCGGCGAGGTCGTCGAACAGAAGATCACCCTGACCGTCAAGGGCTCTCCCAAGGGTCCGTCGCGTCAGGCGGGAGGCATCGCCGCCCTGACGCTCGGCGAGGCGGCGGACGCGATTCCACCTCTCGGCGTCGGATTGCATCCCGATGACGCTTCGGCCGCATTGCGGCATGTCGAGACGCTTGCCCAGCTCGGCGTCGCCCATGTCATCTGCCATTACGATCCGCGGCTCGGCCATGATGCCGAAACGCTGGCGAGGCAGGTCGAGATCGCCATCGCAATGGGCGCCCAACCCTGGCTCGAAGCAGTGGTCGAGCATGCCGACGATGCTGGCGCCGCGGCGGAAATCGACTCCCTGGGCAAGGTGGCCGCGAGGCTCGATCATCGCTTCACGACGGTTCTGGTGTCGCCCGCACCCGATCTTAAATGCACGCTGCCCGGCAGCATCTGGCCGCCAGCGCCGGATGCGGCGAAGCTCTATACGGCCGCGCGCGCGGCCTTCCCCGGATCTCGCATCGGCGGAGGCATGTTCAGCTTCTTCACCGAGCTCAACCGCAAACGTCCCCCGGCCGAGGCGATAGACCTCGTGACATTCACGACGGCGGCGATCTTCCACGCTGGTGACGACCGCTCCTTGATGGAGACGCTCGAATGCCTGCCGCATATTGCCAGGACCGTGCCGGCGATCGCCAAGGGCCGCCCATATTCCGTTGGGCCGTCCGCAATCGGGTTGCGCGACAATCCCTATGGTGAAGCGCCGGTCGCCAATCCCGCCAACATCCGGCAGGCGGTCAATTTCAATGATCCGCGCCAGCGGGGCGTCATGGGAGCGGCCTGGAACCTCGGCTACTTCGCCGCCTTCGCGGAAGGCGGCGCGGCGGCCATCGCGCTCGGCGCCGCGGTCGGCCCGTTCGGCGTCCTCTCCGTGCCGACGTCATTTCCGCAGCCCTGGTTCGAAGGCAAGGGCGAGCTCTATCCTGTCTGGCACATCGTGCGAGGCCTGGCGAAGCTCAAAGGCTGCCCGCTCCGTCCGCTGCGATCGTCGGTCCCTGGCGCAGTGCGAGGAATCGCGGCGGTTACCGAAAAAGGCACCGAGCTGTGGTTATGCAACCCCTCGCCCAACGCGCTGGAGGTGCGCCTCCCCGAAGGCTTCGCGCGCGCTGCAATTCTTGACGCCTCATCTTTCGTCGCGGCATCGCGCCAACCGGATCTGCTCGATCGGCTGACGCATGACGGAACGCAAACCCTGTCGCTCGAAGCCTACGCAGTCGTGCGCGCGCTCAGGCAGGTCTGAAGCGGCATCACAAACCAGTCCCGGAAGAGAACGGAGCATCCATGCATATACTCATCATTGGCGCTGGTGGAATGATCGGCCGCAAACTCGCGGCCGAGCTTTCGCGGACAGCATCGCTTGGAGATCGAAAGATCGACCGGATGACGCTGGCGGACGTGACGAAGCCGCCGGTGCCAACCGGTGACATAGGTTTTGTCGAAGCCATTGCCGCCGATATTTCCGCTCCCGGCGCAGCGCAGGATCTGGCCGCGCGCCGCGCGGATGTGATCTTCCATCTCGCGGCCATCGTGTCCGGCGAAGCGGAACGCGATTTCGAGAAGGGCTATCGCATCAATATGGACGGCACGCGCGCTCTTTTCGAGGCGATCCGGCTGGAAGGAACCCGGCGGAAATATATCCCCAGGCTGGTGTTCACCTCCTCGGTTGCTGTCTATGGCGCGCCTCTGCCCGACCCTATTCCCGACGACTACATCCTTGCCCCGCTGACCAGCTACGGCACCCAGAAGGCGATATCCGAGCTGTTGCTGGCCGACTACTCGCGCCGCGGCTTCCTCGACGGCGTCGGGATACGCCTGCCGACGATCGTCATTCGGCCCGGCACTCCCAACGCGGCAGCCTCGGGCTTCTTCTCCGGCATCCTGCGCGAGCCACTCGCCGGGCAGCGCTCCGTGCTGCCGGTGAAGGAGACCGTCAAGCATTGGCTGGCGAGCCCGCGCTCGGCGGTAGCCTTCCTCATCCATGCCGCGATGCTCGATACATCCGCGCTGGGCGCCCGGCGCACGCTGAACATGCCGGGTGTCGCGGCCACGGTCTCCGACCAGATTGCCGCGCTCCGCCGCGTGGCAGGGGCCGAAGCCGAGGCGTTGATAGACCGCACGCCGGACGAGGCGATCGAGGCCATTATTGCCGGGTGGCCGAAATCCTTCACGCCCAGGCTGGCCACCAGTCTGGGCTTTGTGGCCGAAAGCACGGTCGACGA
Source organism: Mesorhizobium sp. B264B1B (assembly GCF_020165765.1). Lineage (NCBI taxonomy): Bacteria > Pseudomonadati > Pseudomonadota > Alphaproteobacteria > Hyphomicrobiales > Phyllobacteriaceae > Mesorhizobium > Mesorhizobium sp. B264B1B. The sequence continues at coordinate 55,032 of NZ_JAIUIS010000013.1, read as the reverse complement.
ACTGATCGCGGTTTACCTGGCGGACGACGCCCCGAAGACCATCCCTTAACCGTTAGGGCATGGTCGCCAAAGTTCCGTGAAAGTTGAAACTGGGAAATTCCGATGCTTCTGGGCTGCATAGGCGATGATTTCACCGGGTCTTCCGACCTGGCCAACACGCTTGCCAAGGGGGGCATGCGCACGGTCCAGTACAACGGCGTTCCCAACACCGCCTCCGACCGCTCGGTCGACGCGGGCGTCGTTGCCCTGAAGACCAGAACGATATCCGCCTCGGAGGCGGTGAAGCAGTCGCTCGCGGCGTTGGAGTGGCTTCGACGCCAAGGCTGCCGCCAATATCTGTTCAAGTACTGCTCGACATTCGACTCGACGCCCGAAGGCAATATCGGTCCCGTGCTGGACGCTCTTGGCGACGCGTTGGGAGCGGCACGCGCGATCGTCTGTCCGGCGTTTCCCGCAACCGGCCGGTCGATCTACCAGGGGCATCTTTTCGTCAACGATCGGCTGTTGAGTGAATCCGGCATGGAGAAACATCCGCTTACGCCGATGACGGATCCCGATCTGCGGCGTTGGCTTGCGCGACAGACCGCGCGCGGGATCGGCCATGTCCCCTACGATGTCGTAGCGGGAGGCCCCCTCCCGATCAGGGATGCTCTGGAGGCGGCATCTGCCAGCGGCTCTCGCTACGTCGTGGTCGATGCCATTCTGGACAAGGATCTTGTCGCCATTGGCGAGGCTGCCGAAGCGGATATCCTGCTCAGCGGCGGTTCGGGAATCGCCCTTGGACTTCCGGCCAACTTTCGTCGGGCCGGGTTGATCGGCACGGCGGCCACGCATTGGATGGGAATACAGGGGCCGGCGGCCGCGCTTTGCGGTTCGTGCTCGACCATGAGCCGGCGCCAGATTGCCGAGCACCGGAAAAGCCATCCGACGCGCGTTGTGGAGGTGGATGCAGTCGTGGACGGCACGGCCAATCCTGTTGAATATGCCGAGTGGGCGATCGACCGCCAGCACCACGGCTTGCCACTGGTGTTCTCGTCGGCCGAGCCCGAAGCCGTCGCCGCCGCACAGAACCGCTACGGGAAGGAGCGCGTCGCGACGGCGGTTGAAGGTTTTTTCGGCGAACTGGCGCGTCAGCTTTCGGCGCGTGGCGTACGCCGGCTGGTTACGGCGGGCGGCGAGACATCGGGGGCCGTCGTATCGGCGCTCAACATTTCGTCATTCGAGATCGGACCCGAGATCGACCCCGGTGTTCCGGCGTTGAAGGCCCGTGACCCGGATATGGTGCTCGCCCTTAAATCGGGCAATTTCGGTTCGGCCGGGTTCTTCGAAAAGGCAGCCGACGTCCTTACGGGAGGCGTTCTACGATGAGCGATGAAACAAGACTCAGGGATCAGATGTGCAGCATCGCTGCGTCCATGTTCGCGCGGGGCCTCACTGCGGGAAGCTCGGGGAACATCTCCGCCCGCCTCGGCGACGGTCGGCTGCTCGTCACGCCGACAGGATCGTCCTTTGGCGCGCTCGACCCCGCCCGCCTGTCGCTCTTCGACGCCGAGGGACGGTTCCTGGACGGCGACAAGCCGACGAAGGAGATGCCGCTGCATCAGGCGTTCTACGAGACACGCGGCGCGCGCACCGGAGCGGTCGTCCATCTTCATTCGACCCATTCCGTCGCGGTTTCGCTTCTGCCCGACATCGATCCCGACAGCGTCTTCAAGCCGCTGACGGCCTATTCGATCATGCGGCTGGGAAAGGTGAAACTGCTGCCCTACATCCGGCCCGGCGACCCGGCGATGGGAGACGCCGTGCGCGGACTCGCCGGGAAACGGTCGGCCGTATTGCTGGCCCACCACGGACCCGTCGTCGCCGGCAAGGATCTCGAAGCCGCCGCCTACGCGATGGAGGAACTTGAGGAAACGGCCAAGCTCACGCTTCTCACCCAGGGCTTGCGGCCCAGGATCCTCGCGGCTCCGCAAATTCGCGAGTTGGTGGAACACTTTGACGTGGAGTGGGACGACTGATGCAACTTTCGGCCAATCTGGGATTTCTCTTTCGTAACCTAGCGCTTCCGGATGCGATCCGCGCGGCCAAGCGGCGCGGTTTCGCGGCGGTCGAGATGCATTGGCCGTACGATACCGACGCATCGGTGGTCGCGGCGCTGCTCGCCGAAACCGGTCTTCCGCTGCTTGGCATCAACACGGCCCGGGGGGATGTCGGGGCGGGCGATTTCGGCCTCTCCGCGCTGCCGGGCCGTGAAACGGAAGCGCGCGCGGCGATCGACCAGGCGATTGAATGGGCAGCCGTAACAGGCTGTCGCAACATCCATGTGATGGCAGGAAAGGCAATCGGTGACGAAGCCTTCGCGACGTTCACCGGCAATTTGCGGTACGCTTCGAAGGCGGCGGCACGGCACAACATCGGCATATTGATCGAGCCCCTGAACCCGCGCGATGCGCCGGGCTATTTCCTCTCCGACCTTTCCACCGCATTGCGTGTGATCGATGCGACAGACGGTGCGGTAAAGGTAATGTTCGACTGCTATCACATGCAGATCATTCAAGGCGATTTGCTTAACTCGGTAAGGCAATTTTCCGACAAGATCGGCCATATCCAATTCGCCGCCGTACCGGATCGTAGCGAGCCCGATCACGGCGAGGTGGACTATGGCTGGCTCCTGCGCGCAATCGCGGACGCCGGCTATGATGGCGCATTCGGCGCCGAATATCGCCCCACTACCGACTCGTTCGGATGGATGAAGCGTTTTGACCACTAGAGGCCTGAGTGCGCGTGCTTGGCGCGGCACGCTTTCGGCCCCGGCGGAGCCGATATCCACGCCAGACAGGAGGCGCGAGAATACCCGATCGATAGCGGATCTGCCGCGTTCGGGATGACCTAGGCTAGAAAGCCGACCTTGCGTTCGAGGGGCCAATGCAACTGCCAGGGTCATATGCTGCTATGCTGCGATCAGGGACAAATGTCCCCTTTCAGAAGTTTGCAGTGCAAGTCTGTTGGACTGATATACGGCGCAAAGACGTCGTTCGCGTCATCAGCCGGGGTTGGCGATCTTCTCTGCGCACCGATTGTGGCTGATTGTCCCAGATAGGATTTATATTTGTTATCAGACAGTTACGTCGCGGATTGGCGTGTTTTCGGCGGCGTTTGAGTGGGCCTGAATCACTCCCACTCGATGATCAACCGGACCTTCAACACACTGGTTTTGCAGTCCAATTGCTGCCATAAATTTCCTAATACCGTTCCAAATACCGTCGGATTCTTACGCTGTTGAAAAGGCTACAACAATGTAGTCGCTGTCGCGGCATGCATCCTTTTGACTGCATCATTTCCGTAGCGATTTCGCAGCGCCAAACAGAATGGCGCGTGGGCGCCATTTCCGCCAGCGGATGCGGTAAGCAAACCGACACAGGACAGCGGCTGCTTGGTTTCGCATCCGTTTGGCCCACCGAGCACCGGCGAATTTGCACAATTCGACTGTAGACGACTTTGGACTATTCGCAGCCAGTTGGCGAATGGCCGCAGTCGGGCGCCGAAAGCGGATTGTTAATCAGATTGCCTAAGCGAGATAGCGAACGGATACATCCATGAGCGCCACCGCTGTGCCTCCGCCTGGCGCCCAACGGCTGTTCACTTGTTATTCAAGGCGAGGCCGAAGATGTAAGCTGATCGAAACCTATCCCGGCGAGAGCCATCAAGTCGCTTGGCAGAGCGACGTCGCCCGCCGTTTTCCCATTTTCGCTTGAGATGAATGCGATCAGTGCGCTCACTTCTGCGTTGCTCAAAGTTCCAGGCGCGTTCCTTGGCATATTAGTTTTGATGAAACTGAACAGGGCACTGACGCTGCCAGGGAACCACTTTTGTGTAAAGACAGAGCCTCTAAGGGGGGGGCCGAATCCCCCCGAGAGGTCGGCCTTATGACAAAGCACGCAGGTCGAAAGGAATTTGGTCCGACCGGCCCCAGCCTGATCGGCAGAAAAGGTAAGTGGACCTAATGTCGCCGCGTGGCCATCACCCTCGGGGCGATCGGTTGCTCCATTACTTGGCAATGCAATCACTAAAGCCGCGATTGCCAGGAGCATCGCGCCCAAACAGCGCCTGACACTCATCTCGTCAGCCCCCTTTCATTTTTGAAATGGACAGGAGGCGGGCGGCGGACCTGCAGTTTCTGGCTTTGCACGGAACGGTATTGACATCACGAAGTCGGTCTGGACGAAGTCGTCAAATACATTATTACGCGTAACCTGCAGATTGGCCGATGGGAAGCCTGGCCACGGAACGAGCGTACCGTCAACAGATTTGGCAAGTACAGCACCATCTGGCACGGGTTCTTGGTTAGGCAACCCGATCTGAAACAATCCGGTGTTCAGAGGGTTGAAAAATCGCGGTGATGCGGCTTTCTTGTCCCATCCACCGTATGAATGGCAGCTAATGCACGAGGAGTTTACAAAGCCATTCTCGATATGGGCATCTGAAAGCACAATTGGAGAGCCGGTCGTGTCCACGAAATTGACCTGCGTCCCTCCCAATTTATAGTTCTCCCAAACGGTTCCCGCGAGACTGGCTGGCATTTGCGCTGTGTCGGGATACTCCCTTCCAGGTTGGCTGGGGAGCGGCTTTCCAGCGAATATCTTGTGATGAAAGGTCGCCCAGAACCAGTTTGGAACGTCTTTCGTGAGGATGTGAAGCGTCTGTAGCCCAAAGACGACTTTCGTTGCTCCTGTTGATTGTCCAGAGCTGAGCTGCCCATTCTTCACATAGAGTACTATTGAATAGAAATTGTTTGGAACGCCCGACCCAATCTCGGCATCGGTGAATTGCACCCAAGCAGCTTTGACTTCAATGCTCTCTGGAGGGAAAGTGATCGGTCCGACCGCCTTATCAAGTACCGCCTTAGCGTACCTCGCCAATCCATCTCGACTATACAGACAATTCGTACGAATGAAGTCGAACGTCGCTTTGTTCATATATGTCTCGCCGAGACCGCCTACGCTTCCGATATAGACACCCTCTCCTGATGTATTGAACCTTGCGCTTAATGCGGCTTGTTCATGAAAACCTGGCTGCTGCCCAGGCGCCTGACCAAAAAGATGTCTTTCGTCGTTCGCATCGGTCCAATCGGCCGGGTAACTTCCGTCGTCCTTGAATACCTCGCTATCTGCTAACTTCCACGTCTCCCAAACAGAAGTGGTACCTGGCGCTCCAGGACGGCGCGAACAGTCTGGTACTCCGCGAGATTTAGGGTCTGTCGCGACCGCAGGTTGGACCAACGTAGCGAACAAATCCCAAGCGTGCTTGCTGGGATTATCCATCGCATCGGTGCGTACGGGCGACGGAGGACAAAAATCGGCGGGTGTCGCAGGCGGCTGCCCTGCGGCCACCGCGGGAGCAAGCGCGCAGTCCCAACCAACAAACAATGACAAGCAAGTCGCAGCCTGCATCAATCGACGTCCAAGGACGCTGACCATAGCACTCTCCCGAAGTATTAAGTCTTGTCAGTAAAGCGCGCTGCCAAGAGCTTCCATGACCTGGAACATTAAATGGGCAACAATATATAATGCCGGACTAGACGCCAAAGCCAAAAGCGCCCCCCCTGCGGTATGACCATATCCCTCAGAGTCGATTGACGCAATACCGCTTGCACGCGACGACAAAAAGATTAATTGTCAGGGCAGAGACTATAATACAGGCACGTGCGTTCGCGACGGGCATACGTACACTTATTAACTGAGGAGAAGGGCAAGCACGTCACACCTGCGAGAGAGGCACATAACCTTGGGAGGGATTGGAATGCAGGTATTTGCTGGATTGGCTGCGATTGGCTTTTTTGTGATAGAGGTACTGTCAGTCACGCCTGCAGCGGCGGGAGGACTGGGGAATATCGAGCGCCTCCAGAACGAGGTGCAAGACATCGTGAAGCGGGCGAAACTGCCCGACGCCGATCAGAAGTTGATACTCAATTCGATTCGTGTGGACCCTCGCATCGTTGGCGGCGAGGCGGTGGATTTCAAGCAAAATGAGTGGCAGGTTGGGCTTGTAAGGGCGGTCGCCCCCGATCCACAACGGTTCCTGTTTTGCGGCGGGTCGCTTGTGGCGCCAGGCTGGGTCCTAACGGCGGCGCACTGCGTCGACAACTTCATCGTGAACAAGAACCCAGCCGCGCTAGACGTCGTCGATGGCACGAGTTTCCTGCCTGCTGGCGGCGAGCGTCTCAAGGTAACCAACATCATCATCCATCCGAAATGGGACTCGCAGCTTAACGAGTACGATTTCGCACTACTTCAGTTGGCGCGGGACGCGAGGATGGGCCGACCGATTGCGCTGATCCCAGAGGGTTCAAGTTACCACGGGACGGCCTACGTTACGGGTTGGGGAGCGATCTTCCAAGGCGGAAATACGACGACCGACCTGCTCGGTGCAACCGTGCCCATAGTGCCGAATGATGCGTGCAATGCGAAGGACAGTTACAACGGACGAATTACCTCGGCGATGATATGCGCTGGCAAGGAGGACGGCGGCGTCGATTCTTGTCAAGGCGATAGCGGAGGGCCACTAAGTGCCGTTGTAGACGGGAAGCGCCAGCTCGTCGGCGTTGTGAGCTGGGGCGAGGGTTGCGCCAAACGCCTGAAATATGGCGTCTACGCCAACGTCGCGGTTGCAACCGTGTGGATAGCCAACACGCTGGCGCGCTGAGCTATTAGTCCGGGCTTGAAGCGAGTGACTCCGTTGACGGGACTATTCGGTTGTCACCTTGCCCGTTGATTTTAGGGGCAAGGTCAGGTGTTGCGAACGTTGGTCCGCCTAGCGCAGGACCGAGTCCGGTCTACGGCTTTGCAGCTGGATCGAGAACAAGAACAAACGCGGTTAGGAGGATCATGCAAGCCGACCGCTATTGGAGCGGACGGCCTTTGTTGAACATTTGGTTAAGCTCCTGAAGCGGAGGCGCATTGAGGTTTGATCGGGTTAGCGCGTCGGTTTCCTGTGCTGCCTTCAACTTGTTTTGTAGCGCTCTTTTGAGCGCCGCCCATTGCGCGGCATCGAGCTTCCCAGCCGATTCCGCGCTTTGGGCATAGTTTCGCACCGCCGCTGCATAGACGAGCGACGGTGTGTTCGGATCGGTGGCGACGGTGAGTGCGTAGGACGTGAATGTCGGATCATATTGACCAAGCACTTGAGCCGCCGCGGCTCGAAGAGCGGGCTCCGCCTGGTCGTTGAGAAAAATCTTGTTGCGAATCAAAGGTCGGTCTCCTGGAATTGAGCCAAGAACCGCCACGGCAGCCAGTCGCGCTTCCGCGGGCCCCTTATCCAGAAAATCCAAAAGGCAGGCACGCGAACGCGCCTCAGGTGCTTGCGTGCAAAGTTCGGCCGCTTGCTTTGGTGTGACCGCTCCATTGGCTAGGGCCTCCGCCAGCAAGGGCGAGGCTTCCTCCGCGGAGGACCTCACCAGCGTCTTTAAGGCGAGCATACCTGCCTCGGATCGACTTTGGCGAGTTGCCAGCCTCAATGCGTCGAGCGCCACCTTGTGCTGGTTTTGAACGTAGCTTCCCCATATTGTGCCCGGGTGCATCGCGGGGTCGTGATTGCCGGCGTCGTGACCGGCCATGACGACCGAGTTAGCCAAGATTCCGACTGCGGATTTTCGCACGTCTTCGACGGGATCCGTTACCAACTCCGCAGCGACGGGCAGAGCCGCGTCTTCGGAAATCAACGCAAGACCTTCGAGCGCCTTGCTGCGTGTTCCTGGATCAAAATTCGTGTTTGCGGCGGTGACGCGCAGTCTTTCGATCTCGCCTGCGTTCTCCAGGAGATACGCCCTGACACGCGGATCGGGATTGGGGGGCTGGCCCAACTGGGCCAGGCACGGCGCAGCCAAAAGCCAAGCGCTAACCAAGGCGGAAACGAAGATGCGGCTGTTATTGTTGCCACCCATGTAGGTCATTTGAGAGGCCGTCCGAGATAGTCGATGTCGTCGTAGCAATATCCCAGCGCCGAGGAGGCCTGTTCGGATCCTAGGTAATCTAGCATTCTTGCTGGCGTGAGCGAAGCGGCCTCGGACTTTGAACTTATTCCGGGCATCTGATGCGACGTGGAAGGCCATCCCGATGCTTCTGCGGGATCTGGGTATCCCCAAGGCCACATCGGATCGTCGGCGTAGGTGCCCTTCCTGTATATGCCCGCATCTGGCCCGGTTCCTGGATATTTCCCCAGGGCTGAGTACGCGTCCTCATCATTCCCGCTGAACCGGGAATAGGTGGCCTGCCAGTGTGCCCAAACCCTATCCACGTTGGCATGCAGCAGGAAGAAGAGTGGGTCGGCGGGCGAGTCGGCCGTGGCAAGCCAGCCGCCCAGGTTTCGATGCACACCGCTATGGAAACTACTCTCGATTTGGCTATGGAATATCACGAACGCGCGGTGGAAGTTCGCCGGTACGGCTGGATCAAGGACGCCTTGGCTTGGCGCCACAGCTGGGTCTCGAATCAGCCGACCCATTTGTGGATCGATCCAGTCGCCTAGACCTGGCCCGCTGACGAACGGCACACCTGGCACAGTCGCTCCCATGAAATCATCGGAAAAAACATGGTCCGCAGGCTCATCGAAGCGCCAATATGGAATGGTCACACGCGGGTCGACCTGCTGGAGGCGACGTTCAAGATCAAGGAGTAGCGCTCGGTGCCATGGCAAAAAAAGTGGCGACCTGTGAATTTCAAGCTGATTGGCCGCTTCATGGATGCGAACGAACGGTTCGTAATCCGACGACGCGGCGCTGTTTTGGATATCGTGAAGCTTCTTCAAAGCGTCCAGAAAAATTTGGACTTCAAATCTCGTCAACGACTCCGCGTTTTTTCGCACCCGCACCATCACGTCCACCGATCCAAGCTCCAGGCCTAGGTCATCAAGCGCGATCACGCGCACGTCTTTGGCGCCAGTGGAGGCCTTCGTCCCCATGATCCAGAACGACGCCCATGCCCCATTCGAGGGAAGGGGCAGACTGAGAGTGGAGGAAGGAGAGTAAGACTTCTTGTCGAGGACTTCGGCTCCGTTTAGCTGGAAGGCCACATTGCCGCTGCTGTCGGTAGAGACAGCAGAGAGGGTTAGATGTTGTTGCGCTGTCGACGACTTGCTTAAGAGTCGAGCTCGCGAGAGAACAGGAGTCCAGCAAATATAAGGACTGCTATCGTGGGCGCCGTCGCCGATTTGTATTTCGACCGACTGAGCCGTTGATCGACCGACGGCGGCAATCGAGATGAGGACGCACCAGAATATTAGGCCGAGAAGAATTCGCATTGCACCCTTGCGATTGGATTGCCACCGTCGAAATCATTGCCCTGGCGCCGTCACTCGCACAACAGTCTCGGCCCCACCGTCGGCGGGCGCATTGAAAAATGTAAGGGTGGCGTCCGCAGTCGTGGGAGGCTTATCGGAAACGAACGAAAAGTTATAGGCCGAACCCCAGCGAACCGCGTTTGCGTTGGTGTCTTCGGAAGATTTGCGCGTTGACCAGATTATCTGGTTGCCTTGAATGCGGCTGTCCCAGGCGTCGTTCGACCATATCTCCCCATTCGAATGTGGAGCTTTGAATGAAGCGCTGCTCTGGTCAATCTGCTGCTCAGGCACTGCAAATGCCTGGACAGCGAGATCGCTGTTCATATTGTACACGGAATAATCGTACCGGAACTTCCCACCGGCGAGGGGCTGGGCCTTGGAGCCTACTAGGATATACGTCTTCACCCCGTTCTCATCAAGATCGACCTCGGAGAGCTGCGCCCCGTACTCTTTCCAGGCGAACAGAGCCGGCTGCATCCGCACCTCCGGGCTTTCGTTTCGCAACACCCACGCTCCAGATCTTAAGATCGGTTTGACTTCCCTATAGGTCACATTGTTACGTGCGTTACCGGCTGTCGCATCGTCGGCGGTGATGTACTGGGCCTCCACGAAATACCGCGCGCCTGGCGTGAGCAGGTCAGCTTCGTCGACGAGCAAGATCCGTTCCGCTGGATCGCTTGGGGGATAGCCGGTCAGATCTTGTGCTTTGGATCCGTCAAATTCAACTTTTGCAGAATTGGTTATTCTGCTCCGAGGCCCAAGATTACGGGGATCTGAATTGAGATCCTCAGTATACAGGTCGGAGCAACCGGGACGCAACTGGCTTCCCCCGGCCCCAGCCTGGCAGGTGCGATGCATTTCCGGTATGCCACCGCAATCGTTCTGATTCGTCGCGTAGAATCCGTGCTTGACCCAAGATTTCGCCAATTGCTCCATCCTTCCATCTGCCAAGCGATAAAAGTTGAGGGTGATGGCTGGATGATGTGTGTCCGGAAGGCGCTGCCAATTGAGTGGCGAATCCCCAATATTGCAGGAATTGGTTGAAGCCGTGAGACCGATCTTCGATCCGAGCCGGCTGTCTTCCCGAGCGTCGTCGATGAATCCCACGATCACATCCGGCCCTGTCGCGGCCGCTTTGAGGTTGCTCGACAGCAGCGAAACGACGACAACCGCGATCCCATATGCTATACGCATGACTTACTCCCGTGGGCTATTTAATATCGACTTTTAGCAGATGGTCAGCGGCGCTGACGCGCTCCCCGCCCTGATCGAAACCAAATCGCTTGGCAGCGACACGAATGAGGTACCGCTTGTTCAGCGATGCCGGAAAATACAATCTGTATTGCCTTGGTGTCAGCGTAGGGGCGGGGTTGATCCAGCGCATATGCCCCTGGAAAGACATGTCGCGGAGTACGAATATTGTCCCATCCGTGAAGACACCCCCTCCCAGGTCGCTAAACCCTAACGCCTTGGTCTGCTCGATGCTTGGAAAGTCACCACTAGCCGGCTCCGCACCATCAGAGGGTATACCGACCTCGTGTATCGCTACGTTAAAGCGTACATCATCGCGCTCAGGGACTCCGCCGAATGAATTGATATACGTCCAGTCAAGCCGGATGCGCTTTGGCGACAATTCCGAGGAACCGTCGGGATTGTCTTCAATGCCCACTGCGAAATTTTGAGGACCTGATGGATCTCCGATCCTCGTCGCCTCATCCATCGTGGACTCGGGAGTTGGAGCATCGGTGTAGGTTTTGAGGGAGCGCGAATCTCCATCAGCGTTCTCGATAACCGCGCGAAGCTTATCCCAATCAGCATCCGAGATGGGAGCAGGTTGAGGGTCGGAAACGTCATTGCCTTGCGGTTCCGCGTACATCCACGGATGAATTTTACCTGCGCCGGTCCGAAGTGCCCAGTCGGTGCGGAAACTGTTTTCCAACCCGCTGTCTCCGGCAATAGAACCGAGGCGTCCTACTGCATCCGATGCAAAGCGTCCGGTGCCGTTGTTGGTGAGTCCATGGCATGAGGTACAATTTCGTGCTGGATCTACAATCGTGAGGTCGCCATCGAGCGTGCCCCTGTGAGCTGCGGTATAGTCCGTCCCAACCACTCGGTAGGGGGTCTTCGAGTTCCGGGTACGCTCGGGGAGCAGATCGCCAAGGCTGAACGCCGCGGCCTCATCTTTGTCGCGATAACCCACGCGCGCTTGCTTGATATAGGGGGTAATGATCCTGGGTTCTTTGTTATCGTGGCACGCGGCGCAGTCGACCCTGAAAGTCGCGTCGTATGTCTTGGATGCCAGAGTCCGACCAGCAGTGTCGTTGTATCCGCCTCCTCCTGGTGCCACAGTAGGCGTACTCCAATCGAACTTTATTCCTTCATAGCTTCCGTCGAAGAACGCCAATTCCCCGCTCACCTGGTTGAAGCCGATGTAACCAAGCAGCGCATAGGAGTTGTCGTTCTCACTCCAATATTTCTCTGGTCTTAGAATCTCCGGGCCGTGGGTTTTCCTCGCAAGTGCGATCCATTCGACGTTTCCTTTTTCGATCCTAGAGAGTCTCGAAGCGGTACCGCATGGTGTTACACCGCCTGCCAGAGACGGCTTGTCGCATTTGTCGATGGTCGCCGTCCAATTTACAAACACACCGTTCTTGTCGCGATGCTCGTATTCGAGCGGAGAGCCAGATTTGGAACTGTTCGGCTTTAGTTCCGCTCGATTGCCGTCCACCTCCACATACGTGGCCCGCGTTTCGATAACTGACCCGTCAGAGCGGACAAATCGGCCAAGCGTGGTAACGTCGAACGGCGGGATCGGTCCGAAGACAGCTCTGACTTCATCGGCGTAGCGGAGGTTAATGTCTGTTTCTTTCGAAGCAGGTGCCCAAAAGATATTGCCGTTCCACCGATTAACCTTGGATGAGAAGTAGTCTCCTCTGCCCAAAAAATCCGGCGCCGCGTTGAGAGGTCGACTTGACGACCCTACCGCTAAGCGAAATTGATCAGTTATTTGTCCAAGTTTTTGATGTTGTTCCAGGAAAATTGAAAGCTGGTTGACGTACTCTAAGGTGCGAGAATCTCCCTCTGGCAACTGCGACATCGGTCTAGCAAACGGATATCGGGGCGCCTTTAAAAGTTCCCCCTCATTGATGAGAGCTTGGCTATTGGTCCGTTCGAGCGCGGCGGCGTCGAGATGTCGGATCAGATCGGGCGCGGTTTGCCGGACAAAATCGGCGAACGACTTCGGCCGCATCAGTTTCGCGTCTTGGGCCAGGGCACAGGAACCCGCCGCTGCAAAGGCAATCAGACTGCAAAGCAAGAGGCGCATGAACTCGACCCCCCCGATCGCGTCATGTATAATTGCACGAGTATACCTGGTTTAGCAATCAGAGATATGCATCCTCCCGGTCAATGTCCTGTAGCAGTGCTGGACGAGATACTTACGCGCTGTTTTTAGTGCACAAGAGCGGCTGCGCCGGGAAGGTAAGTCCAAATGCTATCTGGGCCCGCGGGATCGGCTGCAGGCACGTGAAAAAAAGCCGGCAGGCAGGAAATGGCCTGAGCACTGCGCTGCGGTTCACCGTTCGGCAGGATTGGTTTTGCGCTGGTGGTCACCCGGAATCTCGGAGCTGCCCGACGTGCTGAGCGCGGAGGAAGCGGCGCGGGTGCTCGAGCCGGCGCCAGGCATCAAGTACATGGCTGCGCTCGGTGTCGCGTATGGCCCAGATCTACACGGTCGGAGGTCACGCGTCTGAATAGGTCAGCGGCATCAATTCGAAACGCATGTTGGTCCGTGTCGAACAGGAGCATGATCGGTTCGATAAGAGTGCGGTCTAAGAGGCTGGACTTTCAGTGGGAGTTCACCTCGGAAGAACATCGAGGCTTTGATCGCGGCAGCACGAATGCGGCCCGCACCTTGCTCGTTGAGCAGAAAGCCGATTGCAGGCGATCTCTCAGGTGGTCGACTGAACCTTGTCGACCTGATGAGGTTGGTCTGCCTCCTCGATGCTGGGGGAGGCGAATTCTCGACGCATGGCTCGCATGAGGCTGTGTAATTGAGGCCTCAGTTCCGCGTTTTCCCCGAGCCGGCCGAAGGGATTGAGGGCGTCTGCATGGTTTCGGAAGTCCCTTCCGCAGTCCGCACAGTCGGGACAATCGTGTCGTTGCCTCTTGCTGATGCATGAAAATGACCACGTACCGGTGGAGGAAACCATAAAGAGCTTGCTGCACCTAGGCGCGCGTCACCAGCGGATCACGACGACTTTTTCAGTTCCATTGGCGAGTTCGACAGCCTCGGTGCCATCTTGCTTGCGGCTCTGGATTTCGCGCTCTCAACGGCTTCAACCCCGGCGGCAACGGCCGCAATGCTTCATCGACCTCGGCGACACAGACCAATGTTTCTTCCGGGAGGTCCTTGATTTGGTTTCAGCAACTGGCGAACGTTCATGGCAAATCTCCTTGGCGCTGCGGGGAGCAGATACCTGCTTTCGCCGGCGCGAACCATGGTTCGTGAGAAAAGTTCCGTTCGCCAGCGCACTGATCAAAATGCGGCGCGAGAGTATCGGCCTAGGTTAAGTTTGCTCCTCCAACCCATGCCAGTTCGCCGGCGCTTCGTGCTCGAACTCAAGGAGATCGGTAGCAGCCTTCCCCCGCCCAGAACATTCTGCTGGACGGCATCGAAGGAGATGTGCGCCGCCCACCTCCAAGTGCTCGGGTACTGCTTCGGATCTTTTCCAGTCGCAGTGGCCTGGAATCACGCGCAGTAATTTTCCAGTAAACTCAGCCTTTCGGAATACCATCCGAACCCACACCGTTAGGTCATTCAGCTCGCAGTACGGCCGATGATCCGCGCCGAAATGTCACCGTCACCGACCGAACAGGCGTTCGCCGAAGCGGTGGCAGTGATGATTTGGAGCGATGCCACTCTTGCCGAGCGGTCGTCGCAACAAGTCCACGAATTCCAGAGCTGCTGGTGCTTCACCGTTTGAGCATGGCCGAGATGCCATGCCGGATAAGAGGAACGTGTTGGGCGAACCGAAGCCCCGCATGGCGTGCAAGCCGTGCCGCCGGTCGCTCGCTTGAGTAGAGTCGGACGAGTATATTCGTAGCATGGTAGAGCGGCGCCGCCGACAGGCGCAGCCGCCTTTCGTATCTGTGCAGCATGTCGGGATCGGCAATGTCACGGCGGTCGCGACTTGCAGTCAGGATTGCATCGGCGAGTTGCTTTTGGCTGCTGAGACCGATGTTGAAGCCATGCGCTGTCACCGGGTGCATTCCAATAGCAGCGTCACCGATGAGTGCGGCACTCGGAGCCCTGAGTTCGTGCGCCCACGTGGTGACCAGCGGAAAGGCGTGGCGGCTGCTTGCCAATGTCATTTCCCCGAGACGGCCTTGACACCGCTTCGTCAATTCCCTGAGGAACAAATCGTCGTTGGAGGCAAGCAGTCTGCCGACCTCGCTTGAGGGCAGAGTGAGCAGCAACGAGGAGACCCCCTCCCCCAGAGGCAACATCGCTATCGTTTGATGGTGATCGAACCATTCGGTTGCCACATGGTGATGGGCGCGTTCATGCCGCACCCGACAGATCAGCATCGAGTGGCCAAGCCGATTGATGTCGGCGCCGATGCCGAGCAGATCACGCGTGGGAGACAGGCGCGAATCTGCGGCAACAACAAGCCTGGCGCTCAACTGCATGCCGTCAGAAAGCGTAACCACTGCTCCTTTGTGGCTGGTCCTTGCATGGACGACCGAGTGGCCGCACCGCAGCTCTGGCTGATCACGCAGCCGAACGATTTTGAACAGCGCATCGCGAATGCGGCAGTTCGGGACCAAAATTCCGAGGGGCTCTCCACACGCTCTTGGAGCATTAAAACGCAGAGCGAAAGCGCTCGATCCGTTGAGGACGCGTGCGCCTTGAAGTGGTGATTTGTCCGAAGCGGGAATGATATCCCAGGCGCCGAGCTCCCGAAGGATTCTGATCGAGGCATGAGTCAGCGCGATCTCGCGACCGTCGAACGCCGGATTCGCGAGCCTTTCCCGGGCCTGCGCTTCAACAAGTGCCACTTTGAGTTTGCTCTGGGCAAGCGAGGCGGCGAAGGAAAGTCCGACCGGCCCCGCGCCAACGACAATGATGTCGAAGCTGTTATCGGAGACGGCCATCAGCGTGGCGCCATCGGGTCGGCTCTCCAGTGTTCAGGCACGAATTGCGAAATCAAAAACGCCTTTGATGCTAGTTTAAGCACGACGCGCGCAAGCTATGGCCGCCTAAATAAGTGGCAAGCCGCCTTATCAGCGGCAGATGCTCACAAAGCCGTTGCTTGACCGCTGATGCTGGCAAGTAAGCGGTCGATCGGGCCGTTGCTGCGGCGCGATCTCGCGATCCTGGCCACGGAAGTGCTGCTGCTGCTGCTGATATTGCTGCCGCCGCAGCCTGTTCTCCAGCATCAGTAATTGGTTCTGCTCGACCAGCGCATTGCGATTGGCGGAGTTGAGGACTGGTGCCGAGGCGACTTGATCCGGCAACGTCGCCGTTCCCAGCATTCCCGACATGAAGATCGTCAATAGGCGAAATCGCGACATCTATACACTCCTGCAAACAAAACTTTGGCATACGCAGTTGCCCGGTGATGCCACCATGCCCGCAGGACCAGCGAACATGGCCAGCGTCTGACGCCGCTCTGCTGCCGTCCCGCGATGTCTTGAGCACGCGGTCAGCAGCCTCGCGTCCGAGCGCCTTGGGTTCACATCGACGGTTGTCAGTTGCGGACGCGCCGCAAGCTCCACAACGTTCTCAAAACTAGCGAGGGCTACATCGGCATGTATTAGCGAGCCATCTCGCAGAGCGGGTCGCACGCACCCTGGGCGATCTGATCGTTGCCGCCGGAGGTCGCGTTCAGCCTTTGCTCACAAGAATCCGGCCGCCGCCTTGCGCAGCCACGCTTCGGCCCACTTTTGGCTTTGGCCGTTCTTCGTGTGGGTCTTGATTCAAACCGATCGCCGAGGCGTTCGGCGGCGCGATTCGTCGACGTAGGCATGGATTCTCTCCCTGAAGGACTGGCCGATGAAACCACGCCGATGAGTAGATAACCCTGATCTAGGTCAAGCGGTGTGAGTAATCCGGCGACCGCGGTTCGACGATCACCCGCCTGCATATTGGGCGGAATGGGCGACGTAATCTTTCGAGCGACACAGGCTTTTCACAGATCAGCGTCAACCGGCGGCAGGTGAAGCTGCCTATGCAACCTCAGCAGTAGTTCCACTCGGCTTATCACCGGCATCCCAACAGTCGTCTGCAGAGCGGCTTGAATCAGCGTTCTGGCTTGTCTTCCTGGTCGACAAGGATACGCTCTGCTGCCCCGTCGAGATCTTCGTACTGACCGCTTTTCAATGCCCATAGGAAGCCAGACAGCCCAAGCCCGCCGAGGAGCAGGGTCCCAGGTATCAAATAGGCAAGCGTCCTCATTACAACTGTACCCGTCCGCCATTGTTGGAGTGTCTATCATTGGCAACAGTTTCCGCTGGTGCGTGCCGAACAAAGCCTTCCAGGCGCAATGCATTCCCGATCACCAGCAGTGATGACGCAGACATAGCAATCGCCGCGATAAGCGGAGTGGCGTGCCCTAGAATAGCGATTGGTACAGCGATGGTATTGTAGAGAGTCGCGACGGCGATGTTTTGGCGGATCAGGCTTCCTGCCTTGCGCGAGACGTCCAGCGCGAGCGGCACCGCCAGGAGGCTTTCGCGCAGGAAGACGAAATCCGCGGCGTTGCGGCCAACATCGGCGGCGGTGGCCGGTGCGATCGAGACATGCGCTGCGCTCAGCGCCGGCGTATCATTGAGGCCGTCGCCAACCATCAGAACCCTGTGCCCCACTTTCGCGAGGGTCTCGATGCGTTCGAGCTTGCCGGATGGCAGCAGGCAGGGAACGAAGTTGTCGATTCCGAGTGACTTCGCAACCTCGGCACAGGCCGCCGCGGTATCGCCTGACAGCATTTCCACGGGAACCCTGGCGTCGCTCAATTGATCGATGGCCGCTCTGGCGTCGACCCGCAACGCATCCTCGAAAGCGAAGGAAGCGACAATCATCCCGTTCTTCGTGAGAACGGTTCCGCCGTAGCCATGTTTGGCTTCGCCGCCGGTTCGAGCCTTCCATCCAGCCCATCCGCGTCGGCCCAGTCGCCAGGTGCTTCCCGCATCAGTGGCCTCGATTCCGAATCCCGGATGCTCGGTGACGGCATCGAATTTGAGCTGCCCGCCAGGAATGGCAAAGCCGGCTATGGCCTTTGAAAACGGATGACGCGAGTGCGCCGCCAGGTCGGCTGCGACTGCCAGCATGGCCGGATCGATCGACGGCGCGTTAACGAGCCGGGGCTGGCCAAGCGTCAGCGTTCCGGTCTTGTCGAACACGGCAATGTCGACAATTGCCAGGCGTTCCATGGCGGAGCCGTCCTTGACCATAATGCCGTTCTCAAACAGGCGCCGCGCGGCGACCACCTGCACGATCGGCACGGCGAGGCCAAGCGCGCAGGGGCACGTGATGATGAGAACGGCGATGGCGATCGTCATCGCCCGGTGCCAGTCGCCGGTCGCCACTATCCAGCCCAGGAATGTCACGAAGGCGGTGAGATGAACCATGGGCGCGTAGAGCGCCGAAACGCGGTCGGCGATACGGCGATATTGCGCGCGGCCGCCCTCGGCGGCCTCCATCAACCGGACCATTTCCGCCAGGAATGAATCTTTTGCGGCGGCTGTCGCCTCAATCGTCAGCGGGCCGGTAAGATTGAGCACGCCGGCCTGTACCGCTTCGCCCGGCGCTACGTTTTTCGGCGTGCTTTCGCCTGAGGCCAGCGAGCAGTCGAGATCCGACGTTCCCTGGATGATCTTGCCGTCGACGGGGATCCTCTCACCGGCCGCGATCAACATCCGCATGCCTGGTTCGATCTCGCCGACCGGCAGATAGTCGCGCGCGCCATCGCCGCGCAGCACCATGGCGCCACGCGCGGCCAGCTGAGACAGGCCTTTCACGGCAGTTCGGGCACGCTCCCGCATCACATGATCCAGCGTGCGTCCGATCAAAAGGAAGAACAGCAGCGATACCGACGCGTCGAAATAGGCGTGGTCGCCATGATTGATCGTCTCATAGAGGCTCATGGCGTAGGCGAGCGAAACACCGACCGCGATGGGCACGTCCATATTCATGCGGCCATGACGCAAGGCGTTCCAGGCCGACCGGAAGAAGATGCCGCCGGCGAAGGCGAGGGCAGGAATGGCGATCAGCGCCGAGACCCAGTGAAACAGGTCGCGGGTAGCACCTTCGGCGCCGGACCAGACAGAGACCGAAAGCAGCATGATGTTGCCCGCCGCAAAACCGGCAACAGCGACGGCGCGGATCAGTTCGGCAAGCGTCTTGTCCTTGTCGTCGATCTCGGGTGCGAACAGATGCGCCTCGTAGCCAAGCCTGCCAAGCGCGGCGACGAACGGTGGCACCTCGTCTCCACGCCACCGGACCGCGACCCGTTTCGTCGACAGGTTGACGCGCGCGCTTTCGACGTGATCGAGCTTTCCAAGTGCCGCCTCGATCGTCTGGATGCAGGCGGCGCAATGAACCGTCGGCACTGAAAGGTCGGTCTGCCGAAGATCGTCGCCAAGCGATCGGCTCGCCAACCTGATTTCCTGGCTGGATGGCAGGACCCATGTGGCGCCGTTCAGATCCAGCGCCGTTTCAGCGCCCGGTGCACAACAGCTCATTGCAGAGCCCCATGAGAGATCATGATCCTGCTGACGTCGCGATAGGGTCGTGCCAGGCCGGCATCGGCGTCGACTTCGACGATCCAGACGCCGTCCTTCGGCATCTGCTGCGCTGCGAATTCCTTGCCTGAGGCGAGGGCGAGCGTGACGGACTTGTCGTCTTTCTCGTAGGCGGGATGACGAAACAGCACCTTGACGCCGTGCAGAGGAACCGGCTTGCCGGCCGCGTCGGAGAGGCTGTAGCGGACTTCGCCCCATGCGATGGTCAGCTTGCCGGTCCAACCGAGCGCGGCTTGGGCGCGGCCGGCCTCGGCCTCCTTGTTGAATTGCTGGCTCGCCACATATGTGTTCTCGACGACAAGGCCGGTCCAACTGGTGTTGGCGAGCGTGGCCATCGTCAGATTGACCGCGATGACCACGCCGAAGAAGGTGAGAATGATGGCCAGCATGTGCCTGCCGGTGAATTCGCGAGGCTTTTGGGCATTGGCGGTCATTTGGCGGCCTCTGGCGCGTTGAATGTTGCGGTGTACTCGTTCGACTCGGAGCTCGCTCTGTCCTCGACACGGAACTTGAAGGTCTGTGCCGGAGCGTGGATCTGGTCCGCCGGCTGGCGAACGAAGACCTTCAACGTTTTCAGGCGATCGGGCTCGACCGGGATGGCAAACGAGCGGCCCGCCTTGATGTCGTCCCCGACCACGCTCATTTCGCCTCCTTGCAAGCCCTGCATGGTGACAACAATGATCCGCGGCTCGGGGATCATGTTGAGCAGTTTGACGGTGTAGCCGTTGCGGATCGAGCCGTCGGACAACGTTACGAATTGCGGATTGCGATCGTGCAGCACATTGACTTCGAGCCTGTCGCGCGTCAGCAGCGAATAGAGCAGACCCAGGCCGATCAGCGACCACAGACCCATGTAGACGTAGGTGCGTGGCCGGAAGATCTTGCTGACATGGAAATGCGCCACCTTGTCGGAGAACAGGCCATCAGCGGTCCTGACCAGCGACGGGTTGACTGAACTGGAGCCGCCCGCGGTCGCCAACATCATGTTGGCGTTGTAATCGGAGAGCGTTGCGTAGGAAATCAGTCCGCGCTCTTTGCCGAGCTTGTCCATGACGCCGTCGCAGGCGTCGATACACAGCGCGCAGGTGATGCATTCGAGCTGCTGGCCGTCGCGAATGTCGATCCCCATCGGGCAGACCGCGACACAGGCATTGCAGTCGACGCAGTCGCCGACGGACTGCCCTGTCGCTTGCACCTTCTTGGCGTGACGCGAGCGCGGTTCGCCGCGCCAGTCATTGTAGGTGACGGTAAGCGAATTCTCGTCGAGCATGGCTGCCTGGATGCGCGGCCATGGGCACATATAGGTGCAGATCTGTTCGCGCATCAGGCCACCGAACGTGTAGGTGGTCGCCGTCAACACGGCGATGGTGATGTAGGCGACAGGCGCGGCGGTACCGGTGAAAAGTTCGCGAGCCAAACTAGGCGCATCGGCGAAATAGAAGATCCAAGCACCGCCGGTGGCCGCGCCGATGACCAGCCAGATCGTGTGCTTCGATAGGCGCAGCACCAGCTTGCGGGCGGTCCAGGGACCAGCGTCAAGCTTCATGCGGGCGTTACGGTCCCCCTCGACCGCACGTTCGACGACAAGAAACAGGTCGACCCATACGGTCTGCGGACATGCATAGCCGCACCAGGCACGGCCGACAGTCGAGGTAATCAGGAAAAGCCCAACGCCGGCCATGACCAGGAGGCCGGCCACATAGAAGAATTCCTGGGGCCATATCTCGATGAAAAAGAAGTAGAAGCGCCGGTTGGCGAGGTCGAGCAGCACGGCCTGATCCGGAGCAAATGGACCGCGATCCCAACGCAGCCAAGGCGTCAGGTAGTAGATGCCGAGCGTGATCGCCATCACCAGCCATTTGAAGCGGCGAAAGTTGCCCGAGACGCGCTTTGGGAAGACTTTCTTGCGTCTGGCATAATGCGGCTGGCGGGTATTCGAGGAATTTGGGGCCGAGCCTTCGAGCCGTTCAGTTCGCGTATCATTGCGCACGTGCGTACCACTCCCATCCGAAGTCAGAAGGGGATTTCGTGCCGCATCGACGAGCGGCGCAGCCGAAATGGTGTCGAGGCCCGGCTTGCGCCGGGCCCCGTCGCTTGGCAGGGGGAGGCCGAGAATAGGCCTTGCCTTCCTATTCTCCGCCGCCAAGCGAATGGACATAAACCGCAAGCTCCTTGACTTTGATCTCGCCGAGACGGCCGAGCCAGGCCGGCATGACACCTTCCTTTGGCGCGCGGACCTGGGCTGCGACCGCTGCCTCGCCGGCCCCGTGCAGCCAAATGGCGTCGGTGAGGTTGGGGCCCCCAAATTCCCTGTTCCCTTCCGCGTTCTCACCATGACAGGCGACGCAATTGTCGGAAAAGACTTTGGCACCGGATTGGATCAGACTTGCATCGGCGACCTTGCCAGAGAGGCTGACGACATATGCGCTAACCTGCTTGATCTCGTCGGCGGTGATGATGTCCCCGAACGCCGGCATTTCCGACAGGCGCGTGTCCGGATCCGAAGCGAAGCGGATGCCATGGGTGATCGTCTGCTGGATCTGCTCGGCCTTGCCGCCCCACAGCCAGTCGTCGTCGTTTAGGTTGGGAAAGCCCTTGGAACCTTGGGCGCCGGAGCCGTGGCACTGCGTGCAGTTGACCTTGAATGCGGCGCCGCCGGCGGCGATGGCGAATTCGCGCAAGGCATCGTCCGCAGCGATCTCCGAGACACTTTTCGACTTCACCGCCGCGAGGTATTTGCTCTTCGCTGCTTCCGCATCCGCCAGTTCGTTCTTGACGTCATTGCGGCTCGAATAGCCGAGAACACCCGTCGTCGCCGAATGCAGCAGTGGCCATGCGGGATAGGCGATTGTGTAGCCGATCGCCCACACGATGGTGACGTAGAAGATGGTGATCCACCAACGCGGAAGCGGGTTGTTCAGCTCGCGGATGCCATCCCATTCGTGGCCGGTGGTCGAGACCCCAGAGACTTCATCGATGTGCTCCTCGCTCATGATCACTCGTCCTGAAGCGGAATTCGGGCAGCTTCGTCCGCCAACTTACGGCTGCCGGGACGCAGGACGAAGACACTTGCCCCCGCAAAGAAAAGCGCCATGGCAACCAGACCCCAGCTGTCGGCAAACTCCCGCATAAGATTGTAATTCATGGAAAACTCCTCAGCGGTAACCGGCGCCTTCGTCGTAGTTCTTAAAATCGACCAGCGTGCCGAGCATCTGCAGATACGCAACGAGCGCATCCATTTCGGTGACCTGTTGCGGGTTGCCGTCGAAGTCGCCGATCTTGGCCTTGGGATAACGGGCCTCAAGACCTGATGTGTCGGCGTTGGGATCAGCCTGCGCCATCAGATCGGCGTTGGCGTTGGCGACCATGTCATCGTTGTAGGGAACGCCGACCCGCCGGTTGGCGACCAGATGCGTCGAGAAGTCCTTCACCTCGATCGGCGCGTCCTTCAGGAAGGCGTAGCTGGGCATGATGGATTCCGGCACAACGGAACGCGGATCCGAAAGATGGGCGACATGCCAGGCGTTCGAGTAGCGGTCACCGACCCGGGCCAGATCCGGCCCCGTCCGCTTCGATCCCCATTGGAAGGGGTGATCGTACATTGACTCGGCGGCCAGGCTGTAGTGGCCGTAGCGCTCGACCTCGTCGCGGAACGGCCTGATCATCTGGCTGTGGCAGAGGTAGCAGCCCTCGCGCACATAGATGTTGCGCCCGACGAGCTCGAGCGGCGAGTACGGACGCATGCCTTCCACCTTCTCGATCGTGTTGTCGAGATAGAAGAGCGGCGCGATTTCGACGATACCGCCGACAGTCACGACAAGAAGGGAGCCTACGAGAAGAAGCGTGGCGTTCTTCTCGATAATGGCATGTTTGTCGATCAAGCCCATTGGTTTGGCTCCCTGGCAGGCTGAATGACAGGCGCGGCACCCGACATCGGCCTCTCCTCGCGTTGACGGCCGAGGATTGTCATCGCGATGTTCCAGGCCATGATCAGGGCGCCCGAGAGATACATGGCGCCGCCTATGGCGCGCATGACGTAGTAGGGGCGCATGGCAGCGACGGTCTCGGCGAAGGAGTAGACCAGGAAGCCCTGCCCGTCGTATTCGCGCCACATCAGGCCCTGCGTGATGCCGGACACCCACATGGCGGCGGCGTAGACGACGATGCCGAGCGTCGCCAGCCAGAAGTGCCAGGTAACCAGCCGCAGCGAATAGAGCCGGTTACGGTTCCAGAGCTTCGGTACCATGTAGTAGATCGCGCCGAACGAGATCATGCCGACCCAGCCGAGTGCACCGGAGTGCACGTGACCAATTGTCCAGTCGGTATAATGGGACAGCGAGTTGACCGCCTTGATAGCCATCACCGGGCCTTCGAAGGTCGACATGCCGTAGAAGGCGACGGCCATCACCATCATGCGGATGATCGGGTCGGTGCGCAACTTGTCCCAGGCTCCGGACAGCGTCATCAAGCCGTTGATCATGCCGCCCCAGGACGGCATCCACAGCATGATCGAGAACACCATGCCGAGCGTCTGTGCCCAGTCGGGCAGAGCGGTGAAATGCAGGTGGTGCGGCCCGGCCCAGATGTACAGGAAGATCAGTGCCCAGAAATGGATGATCGAGAGCCGGTAGGAATAGACTGGCCGGTTCGCCTGCTTGGGCACGAAATAATACATCATGCCGAGGAAGCCGGCGGTGAGGAAGAAGCCGACGGCGTTGTGGCCGTACCACCACTGCGTCAGCGCGTCCTGGACGCCGGAAAAGGCGGAGTAACTCTTGGAACCGAGGAAAGAGACCGGCATCGACAGGTTGTTGACCACATGCAGCATCGCGATGGTCACGATGAAGGAGAGGTAGAACCAGTTGGCGACGTAGATGTGCGGTTCCTTGCGCTTCAGGATCGTGCCGAGGAACAGGATGAGGTAGGCGACCCAGACGATGGTCAGCCAGACGTCGACATACCATTCCGGTTCGGCGTATTCGCGGCTCTCGGTGATGCCGAGCAGGTAGCCTGTCGCGGCCATGACAATGAAAAGCTGGTAGCCCCAAAAGACGAACCAGGCGAGATCGCCGCCGAACAGGCGAGCGCGGCAAGTGCGTTGCACGACGTACAATGACGTGCACAGCAGCGCGTTGCCGCCGAAGGCGAAGACGACCCCGGACGTGTGCAGCGGCCGCAAGCGGCCGAAATTGAACCAAGGCTGAACGTTGAGATCGGGGTAGGCCAGCTGCAGCGCGATAACGACGCCGACCAGCATGCCGACGACGCCCCAGAACATCGTGGCGATGGCGCCGTAGCGGATCGGACCGTCCATATAGGCGGACGGGTCGATCGGAGCGGCCGGCTTGAACTCCGAGTTGCGCAACAAGATCCCGATAAAGGCAATAAGGGCAAAAGACAGCACCCCCATATGCTGGCGGAAAGGTCCATCAATGCCGAAGCCAGCAGCCACCAGGGCTGCAAAGGCAAAAAAGCCCACCACGACGATCGCTGTGCCGAATTTCATCGCAAATCCTGATCCCGAATCGGGCGCACGCCAAATCCGCTCGGCATCAATTGCGCAGCTGCCCTCTGCCCGCCCTGATCCATGTCAGGTGCCAGGTTTGTTTGGTAGAATCGAGTTTGCGCAAATCAGAGCGGACGTTGGGGCGGGCGGGTATGTCGAAGCGCGGCCGGCGAGCTTTGCGGAACTCTTGCCGGCTGCCTTGCTATCCGACAAGGGTCGCTGATGCTCTTGGGTCTATGCTACCGGGGTTCTCGAGGCTACAGCAATACATTGTGCTCGAACGCAGCATGTCCTGCCGCGGATTCGAGTTGGCGGCGCAGAGCCCGCCGCTTGGGCTTATCCAAACTGCCGCGGCCTTCGGCCGCCGCAACGCTGCTCCAGCCGGCCGACGCTCTCCACCCTCACATGGCGCTTGTTGTCGATCCGGATCACGCCTTCAGCTCGCAATCGAGTCAGCTGGCGGCTCACGGTCTCATTCGTCAGGCCAAGGAAATCAGAGATGTCGGCACGAGTCAGTGGCAGATCGAAGGACGCCGAGATAGCGGCCGGATCAACACTGGAATCCATGTTCAGGGCGAGCATGACAAGAAAACTCGCCACCTTTTCCGATGCCGTCTTGCGCCCGAGCGTCACCATCCATTCGCGTGCTGCGTCAAGTTCGTCCAGCGCCTGCTTGAGCAGGCGATGCTCGAGTTCCGGTGATTCCTTCACCATCCGTTCGAGGGCTGCCTTGGGGAACGAACACAGCGTGACAACGGTTGCCGCTTCCGCACTGATCTCGCTTTCGACCTTGAAGGGTCGCCCCAGAAAATCCGGTGCAAACTGGAGCCCTACGATCTGCTGGCGCCCATCCGAAAGGCTCTTCGTCAGCTTGACCACGCCTGAAAGCACATTCGAATAGCTGTTGACGGCCTCGCAGTCGCCGACCAGTTCGACTCCTGGCTCGATCTTGTGCCGCGATGAACTCCTGGCAAGCGCAGCCAAACGGTCTGGATCGAGCGCGCCGCAAATACCGCGACGCCTTCCCTCGCAAGAGCGGCAAAGAACGGGAATGCCGGCACTGTGAATGCCCTGCCGTAATGTCATGCGCTCGCTCTATCCTCTTCCAAGCACCGACAGGGTAGCAATCCAGGGTAGAAAAATCCTTGCGGCAGTTTGTCCGAGCTGCACTTGATCGAAATCAGGGCGTTGGCCGGCCAACCAGTCAAGAGTTCCAGCGGTGCACATGGTGACCACGACATGCAGTCGAAAGTAGCTTGCTCGGATTGTCGAAAACGTCCCTCGCTATACCAGCTATCCGACCGCACCGCATTTCCACGTGGGCGTCGATGCTGCGGCTTATCGTGGCTGGCTGGAGGCGCTCGGCGAGGACGATGAGATATCGCTCTACGTGCACATCCCTTTCTGCGCCAAGCTTTGCTGGTTCTGCGCGTGCCACACCAAGCAGACACGCCACTATGAACCGGTCACCAAATATCTGAGATCGCTGCATGCGGAGATCGCCACCGTCTCATGTCTCGCCGGAGGCAAGGGCCGGGTGCGTGCCGTCCATTTCGGTGGCGGCTCACCGACGATGCTCAAACCACAGGACATGGTGGCGCTCGGAGCCGTTCTGCGCAACAGCTTCTCATTTCTTCCCGGCGCCAAGATCAGCGGCGAAATCGAACCCAACGATATGGACGAAGCGCGCCTCGACGCACTTGCCGAAATCGGCATGACGAGGGCCAGCCTCGGGGTCCAGGATTTCGATCCGAAGGTGCAGAAGGCCATCAATCGCGAACAGATCTTCTTGCAGACCAAGACAGTCGTCGACGGCGTTCGGGCACGCGGCGTCGAGTCGGTTAACCTGGACCTGCTCTACGGCTTGCCGCACCAGACCAGGGAGAGCGTCTTGTCCACCGTCAGGCAGGCGCTGACGCTCGAGCCCGACCGGATCGCCCTCTTTGGCTATGCGCATGTGCCATGGTTCAAGAAACATCAGACAATGATCGACGAGGCCTGGTTGCCAGGCCCGGAGGAGCGGTTTGCCCAATCGCAACTGGCAGCTCGCGCCATACTCGACCAAGGATACGAAGCAATCGGGCTCGACCATTTCGCCAAACCGGGGGATGCGCTGGCGCTTGCCGCGCATGCGGGGATGTTGCGTCGCAACTTTCAGGGCTACACCGAGGATCGCTGCGAAACCTTGATCGGCCTCGGCCCGTCATCCATCAGCCAATTCCGACAAGGCTATGTACAGAACATGCCTTCGACCGCCGAGTATGGCCGCATGGTGGATGACGGTGGGTTGGCTTCGGTCCGCGGAATTGCTTTTTCCGACGACGACCGCGCTCGCGGTTGGATCATCGAGCGCCTGATGTGCGATTTCGGCTTCTCGGCAGTCGATTTGGTGGAACGCTTCGGCAAAGCCGGCCAGAAGCTCCTTCTTCGGTCGAGTACCGTGGCCCTCGACAAGTCGGTCCGACTTGAACTCGACGGCGATCGTTTCGTCGTACCGCTGGAAAGTCGTCCCTTTGTCAGATGCGTCGCTGCGAAGTTCGACAAATATCTCAAAACGGGAAAGGCCAGGCACTCCGTGGCAGTTTGAGCCAGCGAGTGCGTCGCGGTCCGCGCAGGGCCCATCATCGGTGACCTATTTGCCAGACGATGTTGCCCGCGCACACCCTTGTTTGACAGGCACGGTGCGCCACAATTGCACTTGACTGACTCTCTGCTTCGGTCATTCGGAATCTGAGGCTTTCAAAGACCGCGATTCGTCTGAGATGCTGGCCGTCGCCAGACCTTCTTTTCTGGCCTTGGCAAACGCTCGGTCGCCGTCCAGAAATCCCGCCAGCATAAAAGGAATGAGTTCCGCGACTGTTTCAGACTCGCCGTAAGTCTGACGATAGAGCGCAGCATAGGCGTTGAGTTCTTGGCTCAAGTCCGCGCTGACGGTGATGGTAATCTTCAAGGGCGTTCGGTCTGGAAGCTTGCCAAGTTTCAAGTTGGCCATAATCACTCCCGTTCAATCTTGTATGGCCGCAGCAAGAGATCCTTGTGCACGATGACGCGCAGTGGCCAGCCTGGTCGGATCGTTATGGTGGGCTGAACGTTGAGATTTTTCTCAGTTATGCGCTGGCCGGCTCGACTGACGTTCTGCTGGGCGGATTCGCGGATCGCCTTGACCAGATCGCTTTCATTGTCTCCGAGGCTCAATTCGGTGCCCACGCCAAGCAAGGTCGCGAGCGCAACCCCCTTGATCAGCTGCCAGGTGTGGAAATCCACCTTGTCCTCAAGCCCCGCATATCCGGCGGTGTCTGTCGCCGGCAGATTATCGATCTCGATCGAGGACCCGTCCGGCAGGATTATTCGCTGCCAGACCAGCAATGCGCGCTTTTGCCCAAACGCCACCACGCTGTCATAGGTGCCGATCAGCCGGGAACCTTGTGGAATGAGCAAGATGCTGCCAGTGACTGTGTCTTGCACATTCTCTGTGACCTGCGCGACGACGAGGCCGGGTAGGTCGGAATTGATCCCGGTAATGAGGCTTGCCGCGATTACGCTGCCAGCCATCAGTTGGTAGGGCGAGGCAGACGTCTGCAGCGCATGCGGATTGTAGATTCCGCTTGTGCTCCGCTGACTGACAAAATCCAGTTTGCGCTGTTGGTTGTTCTGATCGCCCTCGGCTGGTGCAACGGAAGCCGACCCGGCTGTCGCTCCGGATTGCGGCGCTTCAGGCCGCTGCTGTAGACTCTCCTCGCCGCCAGCGAGATCTGTC
The DNA here is from genome assembly GCF_020165765.1 of Mesorhizobium sp. B264B1B. Taxonomy (NCBI): domain Bacteria; kingdom Pseudomonadati; phylum Pseudomonadota; class Alphaproteobacteria; order Hyphomicrobiales; family Phyllobacteriaceae; genus Mesorhizobium; species Mesorhizobium sp. B264B1B. Next base: position 26,632 of record NZ_JAIUIS010000013.1, on the reverse strand, counting down.
GGTTTGGGCCGATTGTCGATCCGGAACAACACTTGCGACTCGCGCGCTTCGATCGCCTGCTGGGCAAGGCGTTGATCCTCGGCGGAGACCTCCTGTCCCGGCGCAATTCCGAGTTGGCGCTGCCGCTCGAGGATGGGGCGGCCGAGATCACCGGGTAGCGGCGGTCCGAGCACCGGGGCCTTCGGCTTGACGCCGGAATAGTCCCTGGGCAGGCTGTCGAGCCCCTCGGCGGTGGGCTTGTGGTCAGGATGGTAGAGGTCTTCCGCCTGCTCTTTGAATCGCAATGCCGGCCCCTGAAGCGCAATGATCATGACGCCCAGAATGGCACCACATCCGGCGGCAGAGATCGCGACAATCACCCCCCGCCTGAAGCGCACAGCACCGCGGGGTGAGGCGCGCAGCTGCAGCTGGTCGGGATCGAGTTTCGGCGGCGCATTGGAGTGGGACGTATAGGTCATGAGCCTTTTCCCCTCACCTGCCGAAACCGGCAAAGAGTGGCATCCGACGCGGCAATTGCCGGCCGTCCATCCTTGAGATGCGCACGACCTGCTGCGGCTTGGCGCCGAGGCGCAGTTCGGCCGCGGCGAACAGGCGATCGACGATGTAGTAGTTGCCGCGCATGCGGTAGTTGACCAACTGATTGCCGCCGTCAGCACCGACGATGAAGAGCGGCGGCGCCTCGCCCTGATCGATGCGGCGCGGGAATTCGATATAGACTTTGCTGCCGTCGTCAAAGGCCCGTGTCGGTCTCCAGGGCGGTGTGTCGCCGGCGATCGAATAGCGGAAGCGGATATTTTCGAGCGCAACATTCGATGCGACCGGCGTTGCAGCGTCGGCCTGAACGTTTCGCCGGGAGAGCGCAAGGATCTGGTCTTCGCTGTAGGTCCAAGAGATGGCCGCCATTGCGGTCTTCTCCGTGCTTTGGAGCTGCAAGTGATAGGTGCGTCGATCCGTGGTGATCACCAGATTTGTGGTAAGCTCGGGCGCGAACGGCTTCACCAAAACATGGGTGCGCTGACCGTCACCGGTGCCACTGACGGTGTCGCCGATGACCCAGCGGATCGTGTCCCCGGCGGACACAGCCGTCAGCTTCTCGCCCGGCTGCAGAGCGATGTCGGTGACGCGCTCCGGCGCTGCAAAGAGCTGATAAAGCGCGCCATCGGTGAAGGGATAGACCTGGACCGCGTTGACATAGCCATACCTGGTTGGCTGCCGAGTTGCGGCCCTATTGGCATCGGCAACGCGTTCTTCAGGAGAGCGCTTGTCCTCGGCGAACTTGACTGGGTCAGGCTGCAACTGGCCGGGAAGCGGTAGCGGCTTTGGCACCTCGACGATTTTAACCGGTTTCTCTGGCGGCTTCTCGATCGACGCTGCTTTGAAGTCGGCAGCGTCATAGGCAATCTCGGGCGGCGGCACCGGCTTGGATGCGCAGGCGGACAGCACCGCTGCCGAGGCCGACAGGATCAGCGCGGCACGGAGCGATGGGGCTTTATTTGTCATTGGCGGGCTCCTTGGGGGAAACGGAGGTCGGCGCGGCACTGTCGAGCTCGCGCGACCAATCGATGGCGTTGATGAAGAGGCCGAGCGGATTCTTGCGCAGTTGGTCTGTATTGCTTGGCGGCCGGATCATAATGGTGAGGATCGCCGTCCAGCGGGTCGTGCTGGCAAGGCTGCCGCGCTCAAAGACCTGCTCGGTCCATTTGACCTGGAACGAGCTACCGGAGGCCCGCACCACGCTGGTCACCTGGACGGACACGCTTCGCGTTCCGATCTGACCGAAAGGATCGCTCGCCTTGGCATATTCGTTGAGGAAGAGCGCGGCGCGGTCGCTGGCAAAGTCATAGGCGGCCAACCAGTTCTGCCGCACCAACACCGGATCGGTGGAAACGGAACGGATATTCTGAATGAAACGGCCAAGATGCCAGGCGATCTGGGCGTCCGTCGGCTCGTAGTCCCGGATTGCCGAGGCTACGGCGCGCGCCTCGCCGAAGCGGTCGACCTCGACGACGTAGGGCACAACCCGGCTTTGCATTGACTGCCAAACGAGCCCGCCGGAGAGCCCGGTTGCCAATGCCAGGCAGCCAAGAGCCATCAGCCGCCAGTTGCGGGCCTGCACCCGCGATGAGCCGATGCGCTCATCCCACAGCTGGCCCGCCTTCTGGTACGGTGTGATGGGCTCGGGTGTCTTGCCGTAGCGTTGAACGGATCGCTTGAAGAGCATCTAGTCGTCCTTGTCGTTGAGAGAGGGATTGGCGCTACCGCCCGGTCTGTCACCATCGCGCACCGCCTGCATGGTGGCGTGGCGGTGGGCTCGCGCAGACTGCTGGGAACGCAGGCGCCTGGCCCAGCTAGGGGCAGCATCGGTGGTCGGACCCGCAGGAGTTTCGGTCATCGAGGCGATGGGAGACCCGCCGGTCGCGGTCCATGCGGCCTGGCGCCCGGCATCAGCGCTGCGCCCGAAGGTTTCCGCGGCAGATCGTGCCGCTCGCACAGCGGCGCCACTGGCGGCACCTGCCACGCCCTGCATCCCGGCAGCCACACCGGACAGGCCGGAGTCAGGCGAGGTTGCGCGCCCTAATTGCCAGGCAGAGGAAGCTGCCGAACCGATCGTGGTGCCGGCGCGAATTGCGGCAAGCCCGCCATCAGCTGCCATGCGCACCCCGGCGATCGCAGCGCCTCCGGCAACGAGTGACGCACCGGCGGCGGCCGCGGCCGTACCCAGTGCAGCGCCCGCACCAAGCTGCGGGGCACCCGAGACGAGACCGGACGCTATTCCAGGCCCGAAAACACCTAGCCCAAGCAGCGCCAGCGCCCCCAACACCTGTGACATGGCGGCGGCCAAATCCGGCTCCTTGCCTTGCAGCGCCGAAGCGAACTCGCCGAACAGCGTGGACCCGACACCGACAATGACCGCAAGCACCATCACCTTGATGCCCGACGAGATCACGTTGCCGAGCACGCGCTCGGCCAGGAACGCCGACCGGTTCCAGACTGCGAAGGGCACCAGAACGAAGCCGGCGAGAGTGGTGAGCTTGAACTCCAGAATGGTGATGAAGAGCTGGATGGAAAGAATGAAGAAGGCAATGATGACCAGGAACCAGGCCACGAGCAGCACGAAAATGGTGAGCGCGTTGCCGAAGATTTCGGGAAAGCCAAGAAGCTGGCTCGCCTGATCCAGCAGCGGCCACGCGCCCTCGAAGCCTGTGGCGGCAATACGTCCGGGCCGCAGGAGACTGTCGGGCGACAGATTGGCGGCCGAAGCGTTGAAGCCCAGCCCTGCGAAGGAGCGGTATATAATGTCGGCGAGATTCTTGAAATTGTTCAGGATGAAAGCGAAGACGCCGACATAGAGCACCTTGCGGATGAAGCGGCCGAGAATGTTGGGCTCGCCGGCGAATGCCCAGGCGAGCCCGGCTAACGTGATGTCGATGCCGATCAGGGTCGTGGTGAGGAAGGCGACATCGCCCGACAGCAGACCAAACCCGCTGTCAATATAGCGGATGAAAGTCTCCATGAAGCGATCGATGACCCCGAGGTCGTTCATTGCGCCTTCCTCGTGACAGATATGGTGATCAGTTGCCGGGATAGGCCGTGCCGGTGCCGAGGAAACGCTTTGTCGTCTGGCGTGCGGCTTCTTCGGACTGCGCCTTGCGAGCCGCATCCTCCGCCTCCGCGCGAAACTGCGTCGCGAGCAGCGTCTGGATCTGCATCTGCTGCTTGGTTGACAGCGCGATCAGTTGGTTGGTGGCCTGGCTTGCCTCAAGCGCACCGGCAGCACCCTGGCTGCGGTTGACGAGATCAGCAAGCAGGTCGCGATCGCCCCGGACGTTCTCGAGGATCTGCGACTGGACACCCATCGTCTGCCGGAACGCCTGCATGGCGCTCTGCCAGCGCTCGCGCGCTGCGCTTGCCACATCGCTGACCTTGATCGTGGCGTCGTAGCTTTCGGGATATTGATTGCGCCACTGGTCCTGCAGCTTGTCCAGATCAAAACTCAGGCCACTCGCCTGGTCCATGAGCCCGTCGATCCGCTGCAGCGAACCGGTGAGCTGGCCTACCGAAGAAAAATCCAGCCTCTGAAGGTTGCGCGCCATGTTCTGCAGCATGGTCGCCTGGTTCTGGAGCGACTGTATCTGGTTGTTGATCTGCTCCAGTGAGCGTGCCGCCGTCAGCACATTCTGGGTGTAGTTCGAGGGATCGAAGACAATGAGCGCGTAGGCTGGCTGGACATAGTCGGCCATCGGTTTGGCCATCAGGGAAAGGGTGATCAGGCCGGAAAGGAAACGGCGCCGCATCATGACGATTACTCCATGTCTGGTTGAGGGAATTGGCGGAGAAGCTCGGCGGCCCAATCGAGCCCGCGGGCATTCAGGAAATAAAAGGCAAAGCCGTCCTGTCCGCGTTCCGACAGGATCTTGTCGATCAGGGTCTGGCTGGCCGGATCGGAGGCGCCGCATAGCGCAAGCGCAATTGGACCCAAGCCCAGCTGAAACAGCCGGTTGCCGCGGCGCGATTGCAGATAATATTGCCGCTTCGGCGTGGCGCGCGCGACCAGTTCGATCTGCCGCTCGTTCAGGCCGAAACGCTCGTAGGCTTCCCGTGCCTGTGGTTCCACGGCACGGTCATTTGGAAGAAAAATGCGCTGTGGGCAGCTCTCGATGATGGCCGGTGCGATTGCAGAGCCAGCGATGTCGGCCAGTGACTGCGTGGCGAAAATGACAGAGACGTTCTTCTTGCGCAGCACCTTCAGCCATTCGCGTATACGCCCCGCAAAGAGCGGATTGTCGAGATAGAGCCAGGCCTCGTCGAGCATGAGCAATGTCGGTCGTCCATCGAACCGCGCCTCGAGGCGATGGAAAAGATAGGTGAGCACCGGCAGCACAGCGCCTTGGCTGTGCATCAGCTCTTCGGTCTCGAAGCACTGCACATCCGACAAGGCCAGCCGATCGTCGTCCGCGTCCAGCAACCGGCCGAAGGGCCCGTCGAGCGTGTAGGGCATCAAAGCGGACTTCAGCGCGTTGGACTGAAGCAAGACCGACAGGCCGGTGAGTGTGCGTTCCTGCGCTGGCGCCGTTGCAAGACTGGTGAGTGCCGACCAGATTGCCTCTTTCGCCTCCGGGGTGACGGTGACGTTCTCATGGGCGAACAGCCCGGCGATCCATTCGGCTGCCCAGCTGCGGATCGCCGGATCGTCAATCTTGCGCAGCGGCTGGAAGGCAAGCGCACCGTGGGCGCGCAGCGCGTGATGCTCGCCACCCATGGCAAGAATTGCGGCCCGGGCTGAATTGCCTTTGTCGAAGACATACACCTGCGCGCCGGCATAGCGTCGGAACTGCAGAGCGAAGAGGGCAACGAGAACCGATTTGCCGGCGCCGGTCGGTCCGACGATCAGCATGTGGCCGACATCGTCGACGTGGGTGGAAAGCCGGAACGGTGTCGACCCGCTGGTTGAGGCGAAGAGAAGCGGCGGGGCCTCTGCCTGTGTAACTTTGGCGAGATGCTCGTTCGCCGCCGGGCCGGCCCACACCGAGGAAAGCGGCATCAAGTGGGCGAGATTCAATGTGTGAACGAGCGGCTGACGGACATTGGCATAGACATGGCCGGGCAACGAGCCGAGCCAGGCCTCGACCGCATTCACGCCTTCACGGATCGTGGCGAAGCCGAGGCCATTGACGACGCGCTCGACCGCGCGGAGTTTCTCCGCAGCGGCTTGATGGTCCTCGTCCCAAACCGTTACCGTCGTCGTCAGATAGCCGAACCCGACATGATCGCCGCCTAACGCCTGGATTGCGGCGTCGGCATCGAGCGCCTTGTTTTCGGCGTCGGTGTCAACGAGCGGGACGGGTTCGCTGGTCACCACCTCGCGCAGGATGGCCACGATCGATTTGCGCTTGGCAAACCACTGCCGCCGCAACCGCGTGAGCGTCCTGGTGGCCTCGGTCTTATCCAGCGGAATGAAGCGCGTCATCCAGCGGTAGGGGAAATCCTGATTGTTGAGCGCATCGAGAATTCCGGGCCGTGTGACATTCGGAAAACCGAGGATGGTGAGCGTGCGCAGATGGTGGTTGCCAAGCATCGGCTCCAATCCGCCAGTAAGCGGCGCATCGACCAGGATGCCGTCGAGATACATGGGTGTTTTTGGCGCGGCGACTGGATGGCGGCGGGTGGAGATCGTGCCGTGGAGGTAAGTCAGCGTCCCGGCATCATCGAGTGCGCGTATTTCGGGCATGAAGCCCGACAGGAGATCCAGCACGCGGCCGGTCTCGTCCCGGAACCGCGTCAGTTCCTGGCGCCACTCTCTCTCGCCTCCTGAATGATGCGAGTCGACCAGAGCGCTTTGCGCCCGCGCCTGGCTGTCTGGCGGCGGGATGAACGTCAGCGTTAGGTGATAGCGGCTCTCGTAGTGCGCGACCTTGCCTTGAAAGGCCGCGCGCCGTTCTTCATCCACCAGCCATGACGCAGCGTCGGGGAAACGCGAGCTTGGGTAGCCCAGCGCCTCGATGCGCTCGGCGTCGAAGAACAATGCCCAGCCGGAGCCGAGCCGTCTGAGCGCATTGTTGGCCCGCGCGCAGATGCCGATGAGTTCGGCTTCTGTTGCACTCTCGAGATCAGGCCCGCGAAATCCAAATGAGCGCTGGAAACTTCCGTCCTTGTTGAGCACGATGCCCGGTGCCACCAGTGCGGCCCAAGGCAGATGATCGGCAAGTCGGTCGGCCTTGCCCCGATATTCGGAAAGATTCAGCATGCGAGCCACCCCTTCAGGCGAAGATGGCGGACGAGCACGCTGGCGAAATCCGGGTCGCGGCGGGCCGCGAAGACAGCCACCGTGTGCGCGCAGATCCACAGCACCAATCCGGCAATCCACTGCTGCAAGCCAAGCCCGACGGCCGCGGCAACGGTGCCACTGAAGATGGCCACCGCTCGCGGCGCGCCGCCGAGCAGGATCGGTTCGGTCAGTGCGCGGTGAACCGGAACCTCAAAGCCCTCGATATGGTGCTCTCCGGCCAACATCAGACGAGTGCCCCGCCGCCAAAGGAGAAGAAGGAGAGGAAGAAGCTCGATGCGGCAAAGGCGATCGACAGGCCGAAGACAATCTGGATGAGCCGACGGAACCCACCTGCCGTGTCGCCGAAGGCGAGTGTCAGGCCGGTGGTAATGATGATGATGACCGCGATGATCTTGGCGACCGGCCCCTGCACAGATTCCAAGATCTGCTGCAGCGGCTGCTCCCAGGGCATTCCGGAGCCGGCGGCGTATGCCGGAAACGTGAGAAGAAACGCGAGCGTGGTGGCCCAGAGAAAGCGAAGCTTCTTGCGCATGAAGTGACCTTTCAGAGTTGCTGGAGTTGCGGAAGCGTGAGCTGGGTGACGGCGTAGTCGCCACTGCCGTCGAGGCCAGTGACCTCGGCGATCGTCTCGATGCGGCGCGAGGATCCGCGGCCGGCGATGAAGACGATCAGGTCTATCGCCTCGGCGATGAGCCGGCGGGGAACGGTGACCACGGCTTCCTGTGCGAGCTGCTCGATGCGGTAGAGGGCGGACCGCGCCGAGTTCGCGTGAACGGTGGCGATGCCGCCTGGGTGACCAGTGTTCCATGCCTTCAGCATGTCGAGCGCTTCCGCGCCTCTGATCTCGCCGACGATGATGCGATCGGGTCTGAGGCGCAGTGTCGAACGCACGAGATCGGCGAGCGTGACAGAACCACGCCTGGTCCTCAGCGCAACGCAGTCTTTTGCTGCGCATTGAAGTTCGCGCGTATCCTCGATCAGGATCACCCGCTCGTGGCAGTCGGCGACCACGGCCAGCAGCGCATTGGCAAGGGTTGTCTTGCCCGATGAAGTGCCGCCCGCGACCAGGATGTTGCGCTGCTCGCGGACGGCTTTCTTCAACGCATCAGCCTGCAGCGGCAGCATGACCCCGTCGGCGACATAATCGGCTAGGCTGTAGAGCTTTGCGGCGGGCTTGCGAATGGCAAAGCATGGCGCCAACACCACAGGTGGCAGGAGGCCTTCGAACCGCTCGCCCGAGGGCAGTTCGGCGCTTACGATCGGATTATCCGCATGCGCTTCGGCGCGCACGTGGGAAGCGACGAGGCGGACAATGCGCTCCGCCTCGGTAGGATGGATGTGCACGCCTGTGTCGACCAAGCCTTCCCCGAGCCGATCGATGCGCAGTGCTCCGTCGGGATTGACCATCACCTCGATGATCGATGGGTCTGAAAGCGCTTTGGTGATCGCCGGGCCCATGGCGGTGCGCAGCATGGCGCGGCGGCGATGATCGGCTTCCGGATGAGAGTTCACCCTTCCTCTCCCCCGCCATTGTCTTTGCCAAGCGACCGCTTCCCGGAAGCGATCTGCCGGCCGACCTGCTCGACAAATTTGTCGAAGCGCTCCTGGCCGATGGCCTGCGTTACCCTGTCCGGGGCCGGCGTGTGGGCGTGAAGCGTGATCGAGAAGCGGATGAAGAGCGCCAGGCTCTCCATCGTCATCTCGGCGTCGCGCCTGACATGAGCGAGGTCGCGAGAAAGACGGTCGAGCCTTACCCCGTAGCGTTGGTCGAGCTCGTTCTTGCCACGCCGCTCGATGAAGGCTTCTACTGCCTTGGCGACGATCGCCGATTTGGTGGTCGAAGGATCACGACTGAGTTTGTCCAGCTTCTCGCTTAACTCAAACTCAAGCAGAAACTGGTGACGAATGCGGCGGGGCTTCATGTGGCTTGTTCCAACAGCCAGCGCTACGCGCCGGCGACGGGAACAAGCATCCTCCAGATGCCCAAAAACGCTTATCGCCCTTACCTACGCTGAGGTACGCCGTCAGGAAGCAGCGTTCAGAAGCCGGGCACGATGTCCTTGTCGTCGCCCCTTCCTTCATTGAGGCCGTAGACCCGGGCCGCCGTCGAAGTCCGATCCATGACACGTTTGTCGGCGACCGGCTCGCTATCATCGTCAACAGACTTGAAGAGATCGTCCTGCTCAGCTTCTTGAGAAAGCACGATTTGATGTTCCGGTAGAGCTGGATGGCGCTGCTGCTGGACGCCGCCCTCGTCCCCGATCGCCGCGTCGGCAATTTCGTCGCCTGCAGCCAGACGACCGTCAACGCTGCGCACCCGTCCAGTCCAGTCGTCCGTGCGGGAAGCCGGACGGTCTGCGTAAGGGCTGTCCCGCAGCACCGGGGAAGGTAGCACGCGTTCGGTAAAATTCCGGTCCTCATAATAGCGCAGCTTCTGGACGCGCAACGGCGGCAGCCCTGAAATCAGCACCAGCTCGTCGGTTTGGGGCAGCTGCATCACCTCGCCAGGAGTGAGCAGCGGTCGGGCCGTTTCCTGCCGGCTGACCATGACGTGCGACAGCCAGGGCGCCAGCCGGTGGCCGGCATAGTTGCGCATCGATCTAAGCTCCGTTGCGGTGCCGAGCGCATCCGAAATGCGCTTGGCGGTGCGTTCGTCATTGGAGGAAAAGGCAATACGCACGTGGCAGTTGTCGAGAATGGCACTGTTCTCGCCATAGGCCTTGGATATCTGGTTCAATGATTGCGCGATCAGGTATGCGCGAATGCCATAGCCGGCCATGAAGGCGAGCGCGGTCTCGAAGAAATCTAACCGCCCGAGCGCCGGGAATTCGTCGAGCATCATGAGGAGTCGATGTTTGCGACTCCTGCTTGGATCGCCCTCAAGGCGCTCGGTCAGGCGTCTGCCGATCTGGTTCAGGATCAGGCGCACCAAGGGCTTGGTGCGCGAGATGTCCGACGGCGGCACGACCAGGTAGAGCGATATCGGTCGCTCGGCATCCATGAGATCGACAATGCGCCAGTCGCAGGTCGATGTTGCCGCCGCGACCGTCGGGTCGCGATAGAGCCCGAGAAATGACATGGCGGTCGACAAAACACCAGAACGCTCGTTTTCCGATTTGTTCAGCAGCTCACGTGCCGCCGAGGCCACGACCGGATGGACCTCAGGCTTGTCGGGCGTGCCCAGGTGGTTGGTGGTCATCATCTGCTGCAGCGTCGCGGAAAAGGAACGTTGCGGGTCCGACAGGAAAGTGGCGACGCGGGCAAGCGTCTTCTCCTCTTCGGCATAGAGCACGTGCAAAACGGCGCCGACGAGGAGGGAATGACTTGTCTTTTCCCAGTGATTCCGGCGGTCCAGCGCGCCTTCCGGATCTACCAGGATGTCGGCGATGTTCTGAACATCGCGGACCTCTTGTGGACCCTTTCGTACCTCAAGCAGCGGGTTATAGCGCGCCGACCTAGGATCAGTTGGATTGAATAGAAGGCAATAGGAGAATTTCGACCGCCAGCCGGAGGTCAACTGCCAATTCTCGCCCTTAATATCATGAATGACCGCCGAACCGGTCCAGGACAGAAGAGTTGGAACAACCAGTCCGACGCCCTTGCCTGAACGTGTTGGGGCAAAGGCCATGACGTGCTCGGGCCCGTCATGTCGCAGATAGCGATCCTTCAGCTTGCCTAGGAAAACCCCGGCCGGCCGAAACAGCCCTGCCGTCACGATCTCCTGAGTCGTTGCCCACCTTGACGAGCCATAGGTCGTCACCGATCCGAGCTGTCGCGCGCGCCACAGCGAACCGCCGATGGCGGCGGCACAGCCCACGAACCCACTCGCGCCGGCGAGCGCACCGGCCTTATCGAAGACCTCGGGCGCATAGGCGTCAAAATGGTACCACCATTCAAACAGTTTCCACGGCTTGTAGATCGGCCAGCCAGCCGCAACAAACCACGGCGCGCCGAGTGGCGGCTGATGGCCCAGCATGTGCGCGCACCACTGCGTGGCCGTCCACACGCCGAGCATGACGATTGCGAATACGACGACGATCTGCCCAATCAGCAACTTCGTGGGCGTCATTGGCTTGCTCCGCTGTTTCGAACACCGGGGCAAGCATCGCGCGCCGCGATGTGAACTGAAATGCACACTACGCACGACCAGGTGCGATGAGGAGCAGCGCCGGGCTCGTCACAAGGATTAGCCGGAGCTATTAAGGCCTCGACGATAACGTCCGACTGCTCGTTCAGCCGAAGTGCATTTCTATCGAAGGGCCGTGACCATCATTCGACGGTAACCGATTTTGCGAGATTGCGCGGCTGGTCGACATCTTTGCCCATCAAGACCGCCGTGTGATACGCAAGAAGCTGTATCGGCAGCGCAAAGATCATTGGCGCGATAATCTCGTCGACTACCGGCAGCACGATCGTGTGCATCGTGTCGAGTTTCGAAGCAGCGGCCCCTTTCTCATCCGTGATGAGGATAATCCGACCGCCTCTGGCGGCCGCTTCCTGCATGTTCGAGACGGTCTTGTCGAAAAAGCGATCATGTGGCGCGATGACGATCACTGGCATGTTTTCGTCGACCAGTGCGAGCGGACCATGCTTCAATTCACCAGCCGCATATCCCTCGGCATGGATGTAGGATATCTCCTTGAGCTTCAGCGCACCTTCCATTGCCAGCGGGAAACTGGTGCCGCGGCCGATATACAGGACGTCATGAAATTTTGACAGTTCGCGCGATAGGAGCTCGACATCTGGCTTGATGCTGTTCAGGACCCGGCCCATGACGCCCGGCATTTCGGCAAGACTCGTGACGAGCGCCTTTGCCTCATCTTGCGTTGCCGTTCCACGGGCCCTGGCAGCGCCAATGGCGAGTGTGGCTAGAGCCACAAGCTGGCAGGTGAACGCCTTGGTGGAGGCAACGCCGATCTCCGGGCCGGCGAAGATCGGGAAGACGGCGTCGGCCTCCCGCGCGATGCTCGATTCCCGGCTGTTGACGACAGCGCCGGTCTTCAGCCCACGCGCCTTGCAGTATCTCAGGGATGCGAGCGTGTCGGCGGTTTCACCGGACTGCGAAATGAAGAGAGCCGCCGACTGCGGCGGCAACGGGATCTCCCGGTAGCGGAATTCGGACGCGACGTCGATTTCGACCGGCAGGCGCGCATAGCGCTCGAACCAGTATTTTGCGATAAGTCCAGCCAGATAGGCGGTGCCGCAAGCCGAGATCGCCAGGCTCGGGATGCCGGCGAAATCTATGCAAGACGTCGTGTCGGCGCGATTCCCTTCGAAGCTGGTGTGATAACCGAGCGCACGGGCGACAACCTCGGGCTGCTCATGAATTTCCTTCTCCATGAAATGGCGATACTTGCCCTTATCAGCCAGATATGCCCCGGCAAGGGAAGTCTGGCGCGGACGCTCGACGGGATGGCCATCGAAATTGAAGATGTCGACTCCTGTCTTGCCGATAACGGCCCAGTCGCCGTCGACGAGATACGTGACCGCATTTGTGAAGGGAGCAAGCGCGATCGCGTCGGAGCCCAGGAACATCTCGCCGACGCCATGACCGATCGCCAATGGGGGTCCATTGCGCGCCGCCATGATGGTGGACGGATCATCCTCAAAGAGAACAGCAAGCGCATAGGCACCCCTGACGCGCTTCAGCATGGCATGCATTGCCTCACCCCTCCCCATGCCCTCACGGCGGTATCGTGCCAAGAGATGTACGACAACCTCGGTGTCGGTATCGGTCTGGAACTCGGCGCCCGCCGCCGCGAGTTCATCCTTCAACTCGGCGAAATTCTCGATGATGCCGTTGTGAACCACGGCCACACCCTCCGCAATGTGCGGGTGCGCGTTGCGCTCGGTGGGTGCGCCGTGGGTCGCCCAACGCGTGTGTGCGATGCCGACGATCCCACTCAGCGGCTCTTCCTTCAACCTTCTCTCGAGGTTGACAAGCTTGCCCTTCGCGCGCCGGGAGTGCAGCGAGCCCTCGCAAATGGTGGCAAGGCCGGCTGAGTCATAGCCGCGATATTCGAGCCGCTTCAACGCGTCGACCAACCGCTCCGACACCGGCTGATGCCCGACAATGCCAACAATCCCGCACATGACTTCGTCTCCGAATTCTTCCCGGTAGCCTCAGTCGGCTCGAAGGGAACGCGCCAAGCGCTCAGCCTCCGTAGTAGAATTCTGCAAAACAGGTAAAATCGATTTTTGGGATAGCTGCCATCCAGCCAGCGGATAGGCGAGCATGTCTTTTGACATCCGGCGAGACGGATCGTTGATCTCGGCTCTGCAGGTCTCCTGACCTCAACTCACCCGTCTCGGAGAGTTAGTAAGCTGTCAAATTCGTCAGCGATTGGCGCAATTTGCGGCCATGTTCAGTGCTTTTTCGACCTTCGCGGCCGCGCAGATTGTCCCTGCAAGCTGTCCATCATGGGGACCGCCGCGTGTCGCGGAGAGGATGGCCCGGTGGCCGACTTAGTCGCGGAGTGTTCGGCGGTGCGGAGTTTCGGCCGCTGAAATTCAGCCGTGGCAACGTCGCCGAGTCGCCGACGCTGCCGCCGCAACCGCGCTGTGTCGATCTTAGACAAGGCCGAATGCCAGGCTCTGCCGATGGCCCTAAGGATCATTTGCATTGCTACCTTCCTCTGCTGCCCAGCGCATTCCCGTCGTCTGCGTCAGTCGATTTGGGATCGTGCATCAAAGATCGATGCCGATGCGAATCGGGTGGCTATCAGCCCCATTTTTCGCTGCCGATGCAAGCAGGCTCGGAGCACCTTGTCGAAGTCTTGCCCGGGCCGATCGAAGGCAGACCGCGTTCGTATAGCTGCGCAGGTCACGAGACGTTGGGCCCACTCCTTTGCCGACCGATGTTCCAAGAGATGCCCTCGCGCTGCACCAGGCCGGAAACCTCTTTGCCGACATGCCGCTCGAGAACCGGCCGCCATGGTACGAGCGTGAACTCTCGCGATTTCTCGATAACGGCGTATTTGCCGCTGGCGAGTTCAACTGACCGGCGGAGCGTGCCCTCTACGCGATGACCGGGCCGCGTTTCGGCATAGGACAGGCCAAGCTCTTCCGACAGTTGACCGGCAACACGGTTCAACTCCCGCTGGCGGAGGATCGAAACCATGTTGGCGCGATAGATGATCCGATCCTGCTCCTCATGAGCAAGGCCCTGCGCGATCAGCCACTGCTGCCGGCGGCTCCGCGCCTCCTGCACTTCACGGCCGAAGCCCGAATTGCGCAACCTCTCTGATGCCTCGGAGACAAGCTGGCTGTCGATCCAGGTCGCGCCGTCAAAGCCAACCTGCCGCTCCAGCGGCATCGATGAGAGCTTGTCGACCGTGACCGGCTGGGTCCTGGCCTGCTGGCGCTCGTAGGCGACGACACGATCGAGATGATCCGGCGCGATGATCCAGGTGCCGTCGGGCTCGCGCTCCACGCCCCCGATAGCGCGCCGGATTGCCTCCAGCCGGCGGACATGCGTATCGGCGAAGCGGTCGGTGGCGGCCGGATCGTGCTTCAGATGAATGTCGATGTTGTAGCGGCCGTCATGGGCAGCCGCGATTTCGACCACTGTGCGGTCAACCAGCCTGGGCTGTGTGTTCCTCGGCGTGACACGCACGATGCAGCCGTCGGGCGTCGGCTCTGTCGCCTCGCCCTTGCCGATGTCGATGTATCGGGTTTTGCCATCCACACCGTCGACGATGAGGTAATGCCGGTCGCTGAGCTCGTCGGCCAGCCCGCGCGCGACAACGCGGCCGACGACAGGGGCGGCCTGCTCGCCGGATCCATCGTGGATCACGCAGTCGGCGGCACTGCGGGCGATCCCCCTGCCCGTCAGTTCGCGATGCAAGGTCTTGATGATGTCGCCGCGTTCGCCGATGCGGCGCAGCGTCGCTTCAAGCCCGTCGTCGAGCCGCCAGCGGCGCGGGGCGATCTCTTCCGCCAGATGCATCCGCTCGAGCTTGCGCAGGCGCCCCTGGTGCAAGGTCTGTCGAAACGCGTCGCGGCTATCCAGCGAAACCAGCCCACTGTCGTCACGCAGCTGCAGCAGGCGGCGGTCGATGCTGGTGAAGCGTTCCTGCTGCATTTCCTGGCGCAGGCGATGCTCGATCTCGTGGTCGGTGCGCGGACCGAGATCGAGGCTGACCAGCTCGGCGGCGCGCTCGCGGATGCCGCTCGAGATGTATTCTCGCGCTATAACAAGATTCTCGCCGCGATCGTCCTTGCCACGCACGATGATGTGGGTGTGCGGATGGCCGGTATTGAAATGGTCCACGGCAACCCAGTCGAGCTTCGTGCCGAGATCCTCCTCCATCTGTGCCATGAGCCGCCGCGTCAGTGGCTTGAGGTCGTCAAATTCGATGCCGTCCTCGGGTGCGACGATGAAGCGGAATTGATGGCGATCGCCATCGGCACGATCGAGGAAGTCCTTGCCAGCGACGCAATCGCTGTCGGCGCCGTAGAGCTGGCCAGGCGCGCCGTCCCGGGTGACGCCGTCGCGCTGGATGTAGCGCAGATGCGCACGCGCCCCGTCCGCGCTCTTGCCGGCCAGCTTGACGACACGCGCCTTGACGACGACCCGGCGCTGGCGGAAGGCTGCATGGCGATCGCGTGATTTCAGCAGCGCGGCCGTCGCCCCACCCCGGCCTATCCTGCTGCCCGCGAAGCGCCCACCACGCTGGGGCCGGCCACCAGCTCGGTTGATCGCCGCCCGCACCTGGCCGGCAAAGCGTTTGCCGGCCTTCGAACCACGGGAGCCAATCTTCCCGAGCTTCGGTCTGAACTCGTCATCCCTCATGCTTGGCCTGCGCCTGGAACAGAGTCGAATCAGCCATTTGCGCTCCGAAGTTCTCCTGACGCTGGAGGGTGCCTCCGGCAAAAATGATGTGCAGACAGACACTTCGCCGGCCCTGGGAGGCGGTGCCTTTATCTTGCCTTCCGCGCCCCACCCCTTTGGACGCGTCCGGCCCCCCATTGCTAGCGTTCCGGCTCTTTGACATGTGCGACATCCCTCCCCAGCGGCACGAAGAGATCGCCGTTTCGCGCAAAAGCGCGACCACCATTTTGCGGGAAAAACAGCGAGCGCCCCGAGGGTGCATCTTGCCTGTCCGGAGCGACAGATTTGCCCTTGAACTGCTCGATGTCGGTTCGCGAAACTCCGGCAGCCCGGAGCTGCTTGAGGTAGTCGACGGTCTCTTTCGGCAGCGGCGTGCCGCGCTTCAGATGCGCCTGGTAGCGCTCGGGTCCGGCGTTGTAAGCGGCAAACAGCCCGGGGAACCCGAAGCGGTCATACATGGCGCGGAGATAGGCAGTGCCGGCCAGAATGTTGTCGTGCGGATCGTGGGGATCGGCGCCCAGTCCGTATTGCGCGCGCATGTCCTGATAGGTTTCCGGCATCACCTGCATGAGGCCCATGGCACCGGCGCGCGAGGTGATCGGCCGGCCGTGGAGCATCGTCTTGCCGCCGCTTTCGGCATCGATCACCGCGTAGATCCAGGCCTCGGGAACACGGAAACGCTTGCTTGCTTCGGCAACGAAGTGCCGCCATTTTCCAAGCTGCGGACTATGGGAGATGGCGACCGGCTCAGCGCCGGTCGAGGCGGAACAGGCGCATGGCGCGACAGCGATCATGCCAAGCATCAGGAGGGCTACTCGGTCCATAGCGGCGCGAGCCTCCCGATGATGTTGGTGGCTCGGACCGGCCCGAAATAGCGGCTGTCGAAAGAGCGCGGTGCCTCGCCGTTCAGCACGAAGAATTCGTCGTCAGCGAGCGCGCGGCAGCCGCTCCACCAGGGCAGCGGACGGCCTTGGGTGTCGGTAACTAGCCGACGTGCGACGATCTTGCCGCCGATGATGATCGCCTCGTTGAAGGCGCAGACACGTTCGTGCGGCAGCGCGGCAATGTGCTTTACAAGGGGAACGCCGTTCGGGAGATAGCCGCGTTCGGCAGCGAGGCCGGCAATGGCATCCGGTGCGCCGGCGAGCACCAGGTCGCCGCGTGCTGGCGCTCCCGCCACGACGCGATAGAGGCCAACCGGCGCGCTCGCCGAGGCGTTCCAGATCAAGAAGGGCGATGGGTTTGCAAGGGGGCCGAAGGCAACCAGGCCAAGGGCAATCGCGGTCGCGGCGATCGCCTTTGTCGCCCGAGCACGGCGCAGGCGGCTGCCGGTCAGACCGATGGAAGGAGGCCGGCTCATGAACGGCCTCCATCGTTGGAATGGGTCTGGTTATGGCGGCCTTTCGACCAGTCGTCGAGCTCGTCGATGTGGTAGCGGACGTAGCGGCCATGCTTGCGGAATTTCGGGCCGCCGCCCTTGAGCCGCATCTTTTCCAGCGTGCGCTGGGAGAGCCCTATGTAGAAGGCGGCTTGGGCTGTGTTGAGAAACGGACTGCCCTTTTTGGCGCGGGCGGCGCGTTCGTTTTCGTTGTCCATGATGATCCTCGTTTGGCTTGCGAGCGAGACGAGGATGGGGGGGCGAGGTCGTCTTGGGGACGGGCGAAGAGTTGGGGGCGAGTTTTCGCCGCTCTGTGGCAAGAGCCCCGCGCCGGCTGCGGCGCGGGGCTCCGATGAGCCCGATCAGTCGGCCGGGTTCCAGATGATGGCGTAGGTGTCGTCATCGTCCTGGCCGGCGGCGCGGCCCAGATTGGCGTAGAGCTTGCGCGGTCCGAACTCCGGCGCGGCAATCGACAGGCTCACATAATCCTTGCCGGAGGTCTCGCCGGTGCGGATCCAGCCGGCGCCAACTTCGACCCCTTGCGTCAGCACCCTGTAGTCGGGATGGTTGTCGGCGCTCTTGGCCTGGTTGGGGATGATGTCGATGTCGGCGCGGACGCTGAGGGTCTTGAGCTGGCCCTTGTAGGCGCCGTTTTCCTGCTTGTTGACGTAACCGATCGCGGTCATTTCGAAGTCTCCTTTTGCTGTCGCCGGGGACCATCCCCTGCGATGGCGGACCGTGATGGATGCGTCCGGAGCGCCTGAACCTGACAGGGCCGCAGCGCCAGCGGAGGACCCGAGCAGGCGGCTTTTTTGAAGCGGAGCGGCGCGAGGAAGCCGCCGCAGGCGGCGGGGAAAAAAGCTGCTGGCGAGGGTTTCGGGCGGCCGGACCCGTCCATAGGTCGACAAGCCAGCCGCAGGGGATGGTCCTGGCAGGGAGCATGGAGATCGTGGCGAGCGCGGTCGCTGCAGCCAAGCCAAGCAGGAGAGGATTGCGGGACTGCGGCTGATGCCGCGCCATGCCGATCGAGATCGTGCCCCACGGGTCGGGCGCCAGGGCAGGCATCCGACGGGCTGAACGACCTGCGGGACCAAGGTGGTTTGCCGGGCTGGATTGTGCCGCTGGAAACGGGGGGCAAAGGTCACGAACATGCGGCCATTGCGACCGGGGTGCGATGCCGAGCGGCGGCCATCCTGGCAGCCGCCGCCCAGCTTGACGGGCTATTGGCAGTCGAACAGGGAGCGGACCCGTGCCCATTGATCGGCGGTGCGCAAGCCGCCTCGATCCGTGTAGCTTTCGACCGGGAATTTCATCCAGCGCGGCAGCCAGGCCTCGACCTTTTGCCTGCCGTTTTCGCCGGACAGAAAGTCGCGGATGATTGTCTTTTGCGTCTTCACCTTCTCAGCGACATTGCCGTCCGCGACATGCTTGCCGCCGATTTCGGCAAGCATCGAATTGGCAATTTCCCTGTCGCGCAACAGGTCGAAGAAGGCGTCGTCCGGTTGCCAGCAAGCGGCGGTGTCGACATTGAGATGATTGCCGAGCGCCTCGATGACGGCACTGCCGGCCTCAAGCGTCTCGGCCATGACGATGCCGAGAACGCGCATCACATCATCGTCGGACAGCGTCAGCAAATGCGCAAACAGGCTTGCCGTGCCGAAGTCGCCGCCATTGCGGCCAGCGACCGCGCCACCCTCGTCCGGTTCTCCAAGCAGCGCCAGGACCTCGCGCCGCTTATCCGTGAAGGCGGTTTCGGCCTTGCAGGCTGAAAGGCTTGCCGCCACGATTTCGTTGGCGGCGCGCTGCGGCTCGGTACGCACCTGCCACAGGCTTGAGCCGGCAATCGCATGTGCCACCATCAGGCGAAGGGCTGCGGCCGGACGGTCAAGGAGCGCCAAGCGCACGATGGCATGACGGTGCAGATCGACATAATTCTGCATCGGTCCAGTGACTTCGGGCCGCGAGGGTTTGTCCGGGGTCTCGGCCTCTGCGGCCTCGCCATTGGCTCGGGCGCGGCGGGCTTGCTTGTGCGACAGCCAGCCCTCGTGACACGCGACCTCGCCGCGATGCGAGACTGATATAAAGACCTTGCCGCCCTTCTTCTTCGGCGTCTTTTCGTGGTCCCATGCGTGAAAATGTTGACTCGGTTCGAGCACGATCACTTCGCTCCATCCGGCCTCAAGAAAGGCGTTGCGCGTGGCGGCTATCGCCTCATTCTGCTTGAGCCAGAACAGGTCGGCGTCGGCAAAATAGCTTTCCTCGCCGAACAGATCGGAGACGATCAGGCCGGGATAGTCCTCGATGGCGAACAGCGCCACCTTGGTCGAGATCGACTGGCCGCCGAACAGCCATTGCTTCAATTGCCAGCCGCGCGGCGCGCGGTTGTCGGGATCGGCAAAGAGCGCCAGCCAGTCCTTCTGCTGCGCCTTCGAGGCCATGGTGAGATGGCGCACCGTCTCGGCGTCGATTTCCTCGCGGCGATAGGCTTCGCGAATCCTGGGCAGAAGCTCGCCGAGCGCCAGAATCCGCTTCACCTGATGCTCGGTGAGGCCGAACGTGGCCGCGATATCGGCGATTGTGCGACCTTCCCTGATGAGGCGGGAAAAGGTTTCCCATTGCGAGACCTCGTCGGGATCGAGGCGGGCGATATTTTCAATCAGGGAGGCTTCGAGCGCGTCGGCGTCGTCGCCATCCTCCATGATGGCGCATGGCAGCGGCGCGGCCTTGCCGCGCTCGTCGGCAACGGTCTTGGCCGCGAAATAGCGTCGGCGCCCGGCGACGATCTCGAAGGTGTCGGGCGAGCCGTTGGGCCGCACCAGAAGCGGAACAAGGACGCCGCGCGCCCGCACCGAGGGCAGGATGTCGGCGATGTCGGGCGCGCGTTTGGAATGCCGCATGTTGGCGGCGGCGATGCTCAATTGGTCGATGGAAACGTGGGCAAGCTGCATGGTCTTTCTCCTTTGCTATGGCCGAAATTGCCTGACCGCGAGGCCGCTGGCCGAGCGGCGCGACGGTTTTGCGCCGGAGGGCGCTATTGTTCCGCCCGGTCGGACGGAAGCTCGGGAAGGGAAAGCGAGAGGGCGGCGGCGGCCTGCCGCAAGAGCCCTTCGGCCTCGGTGATGTGGCCGCATAGGCGAGCGGCTTCGGCATAGACCGAGAGCGGAAACCGCGCCTTGAAATAAAGGTCGCGCTCGATGCCGAGGCCAAGCGGTCCCTTCACGGTTTGGAGCTCGGCAAGGCTGACGCTGCCGAGTTCGGGGAAGCCCAATCCGAGATCACAGAGGCCGAAGAGTGTATCGCCATCAGCATCGAGCTCGCTCAGGAGCCAGGTGGCGGCGCCCAGCGGATTGAACAGTTTCACGACCGGAACATGGTCGGCTTCGGTCTCGGCAGCGCCATTGGCGAGCAGAAGAAGGCGCAGTTCGTCAGTGATGAGGATCATTGCGGCGTTCCTTCAAAACGGTTCGTGATTGACGGCGGGTTGACCAACAGGCCGGTATTCAAGGGGTTTCCGCGCGGCCGCATCGCGCGCCGTCAGAAGCGCAAGGCTCTCGCGTAGGGCGACGAAGCGCGCTCATGCGGCGATCTCGGCATCCGCCTCGCCTTCCACGTCGGCATTGAAGCCGAGCAGGAGATCGGCGGCTTTCGAGGCATGGCTGGCGGCGCGGAAGATGGCGCGATTGTCCTCGCGCAGCACGCTCAGCCATGAGCCGATATAATCGGCATGGCGCACGGTCGGCTCGATGCCCATAGTGCTGCAGACGAAGGCTGCGCAGATTTCAGCGACCAGTTCCTCGCGCGCATAGGCCTTGGAGCCGAACGAGCCGGAGAGGTCGCGCGCAAGGCGCGTCGGGTGGCCGGTCCAGTGGCCAAGCTCGTGAAAGCAGGTCCGGTAATAGTTGATCTGCTGAAAGAAGGCCGGTTGCGGCGGCACCTGAATGAAGTCGCAGTCCGGCATGTAGAAAGCGCGATCGCCGCCGATGCGGACATCAGCGCCGGTTGCACGAATGAGCGCCTCGGCCTGCGGGATGATCTGGCGCTGCGGCAGCGGTTCGGCGGCGGCATGGAGATGTCCGGGCAGGTTCTCGCACTGCGCGACGTTGAAGACGGTGAAGCGCTTCAGGAAGGGCACCGCCTGTGGTTCGTCGCCATCGACCTTGGCGCGTTCCTTTTCGTTTTGCGGAACAAAGCGGTCGGCGTGAACGATGGTCGTGCCGCGCTCGCCTTTCCTGACATTGCCGCCAAGGGCAAGCGCCTGCCGGAAGGTCAGCCAGTTCTGGCAGGCATAGCTGCGCTCGATGACCGCGCCCCACAGGATCAGGATATTGATGCCGGAATAGCGGCGCTCGGTGGCCGCATTCCTGGGCAGGCCGAGGCCTGCCTTTGCGTTTCCCCAGGGCTTGACCCATGGCACGATGCCGCGCTCGAGCTCGGCAATGATGCGGTCCGTGATCTCTTGATAAAGGCTGGCGCCTGCGCGCCCGCCCCTGCTTGCGCCAGCCTTTCGGCTGCCGGAACGTTTGTTGGTTGAACGCATGCCCTGGTCCTCCGCTCGCCAAATCGCGCCCTCCCCCGGAAGCGGGGTGGGCGGCGAAAACGACCGGAAAGGCCCGCCGTGAAAGGCGGACCGCATCCGAAGGACCGGAACGCAGAGGAGGACCCGAAGCGCAGCGAAGGGTTGCGGGATGCCGCGGCGGGCCTAGAAGGGAGAGCCGCCCACCGCGCGCACCCGGGGACGGCCTAAAAGACAGACCACGCCGGCCGATCGGCCGGCGGCCGTGCGCAGCCGAAAGGCGGCCCAAGCCAGGGGGCGAAGCCGGATGGCCGAGACCGCCTGAGCCTTGCGAAGAAAAGCGGGCTCGGTGCACGAGCACCCGGCGCGCGCCTTCAGGCGCGCGGGATTCAGGACTGGTGGTCGGCACCGCAGCTGATGTGATACCATCGATCCTTGCGCCTGGACGCGTGGATATGGTCGACGCCGCAGAGCCGTGAATTTCCACCTCTCGGCGCCCCTTGCCGCGTAACGGGGAGAGCGTCCAGGAGCGAGATCGCGGCCGCCGGAATCTTGGGTGATAGCCGCACGCCGGGAGACGGCGCCATGTCCGGCGTCGCGCTCGCGCCCCGCGTTCCGGTCTGGTCAAGAAGCCAACCGCGAAGAAGGCGCTCAGGAGCACATCAAAACCCCAGCTCCCAAAGACGATCCCGAGACCCTCGGTCAGAACGGCACTTTTGCAGCTGTCGAAGATTTGCCTAGGCGCGGGCATCAGCAATGGAGCGTTGCAGTCGGGCCATCCCCACTTCCCCTGGGATTACTTCGTCGCCGACCACCAACGCCGGTGTGCCCTCGATATACAGATCTTTGGCGAGTGCGAAATTGCGTGTGATGGCATTTGCGATGGCTGGGTCTTGCATGTCCCGCTTCAGCTGCTCGAGATCGAGGCCCACCCGCTCTGCAACGGCTAAGGTGGTGCGCTGGTTGAGGAAGCCGGGGAAAGCCATGAGGGCGAGATGGAACGCCTGATACTTCCCCTGTTTGTACGACGCGAGCGCTGCGCGCGCTGCAAATTTGGATGCTGGCCCCAGGACTGGGAGTTCCTTGAACACAAGCTTCACATTGGGATCATTGCTGAGGGCCTCCTGTAGATCGAGAGCTGCCGCCCGGCAAACGCCGCAGTTGTAGTCGAAGAACGAGACCACAGCGATATCGCCATCCGGATTGCCCGCAATTGGCGAGGCTGGGTCGTTGAGGAGGGCGTCGCGCCGCTGTGGAATGCGTATGCGCAAGTCAGCCGCTATCAGGCGTTGGTCCTCCACACATTGCAGGTCCTCGGCCGTATCCAGATGTTGTTTCAGCGCTCCCAGCGCGAACAAAGCTAGGGCCAACAAAGCGATTACTGTGACAAGGGCGGCATTCAGCCTGGACATGGGTGGGCTCCAATCAAACATGAACGGCAGGACGCCCGCGGCGCCGGCACCCCCGGCACGTTGCGGCGCTTCTCCCGTCGCGGCTCTCCGGTCAAGCGCCGCACCCCCCGTGCCGCAATTCCCGTGCCATCGCCGCCCGCAGCAGGAGCTCACGCAGCGCTGCGCCGCGGAAAGCGTGGGCCATCGTGCATTGAAGATCACTGTGGCTCACAGCTGACTTCGTAGGCTGGGTGGCCTCGCTCGACGGGCGCACCATAAGATGGCGCAACCGGCGGCGGTTTCGCGACATAAGGTCGGGAACCGTTCAAACAACTGGCGGGGATTTGTCGGCGCTTCCTGTGCACTTTGCAGAAAATAGGTCTGTGAAATTTCACAGAGCGCGGCCACAAAACTCGAACTGTAGCCGAGTCCTCCACTGTGGCTCGCTTTGCAAGCGCTAGTTCATCTCCGGCCCGGGGAGCCACTTAATCCAGAAATGTCTTGAAACCCAAGGATTGCCCGGGTTTCCGCTTCCCCAGAGATACACCGCGCGATACACTGCGGGGTAACCGCCCGCATTGCGTACCATGCGAAGGCAGACCTTCAACACATCTGGGCAATCCTCGCTGGTACCGGATGCCGCCTCGCCGAGGTCTCAGGTCTTCGCGTTGCGGACGTGCATGTTGACCACGTCGTCCCGCACATCACGGTTGAGTGGCACGATGACCGCCGCATTAAGAATGCCGTATCGCGGCGGAATGTGCCGTTGAGAGGTCGCGCGCTGGAGGCCGCAAAGGAAGCCGTCAAGGCTGCCGGCAGCGCAACGATGCTCTTTCCGACCTACGGGCGTCCCAAAGGCGCCTCCTCAGCATCTGCTGCCTTGGGCAAGCACGTTCGGGCCTGCGTGACGGACCCAAAGGCTACCACCCACTCGCTTCGCCACCTCATGAAAGACCGACTACGCTTGGCCGGCGTCACAAAGTCGGACCAAGACATTGTTCTGGGTCACTCATCGGGCAGCGTTGGTGAGGACTTATGGGGCGACGAGGCGCGGCTTGAGGTTGCGAGACGGGCGCTTGAGAAGGCACTAATCTGACGGAACTTTCAGCGCATGACTTTGCTGGTCTCAGCGATGATTTTGGGGTTCTGCCCAATCGCAATCGTGTAACTGAAGCGCGCCACACCTTTTGCCTGCTTGTGCCTTGGCAGGCTGCGGACGACCCAGTCATAAGTGCCCGACACCATGCATCGCTCATTGGCACAGGTGACTATGACGCTCTCGTCGTGGAGATTGTATCCCCGTTCCGGCCATCGTTGGAAATAGCTTCTCTTGTCGGCGATGATCGAGCTTAGGTCCGTTGGCTTTCCGTAATAATCGACGATGCCAGCATACGAATTTTGAACCTGAGCGATCGCCAAATCTGCGTTGTCGCCATGGTGCTCGATGAGCCCCTTGATAAATGCTACCGCCGCGCTCTCTAGCTGCCGCTCGTCTGCGCTGGCTTCAGCGGGGGCCGGACTGGGCGTTGGCGACACACGCGACGTGTCAACGGACGGCGGCGTGGTAGAAACGTTGGTTACGCGCAGTTCAGCCATCTCACTGGCGGAGAGATATCGCATATCAAACCTGTCGTAACTCAATGCTACGGCCATCAACTTGGGGTCAACGCCCATCTCGGACATGTAGGACATGATATCGGCAGTTACGGCTTGAACGTTGGCCACAGCCTCGTCGGTAGACATTCCGTTCTCTGGGGCGAAGGATGAGCGATGAACACCAATAGAG
Source organism: Mesorhizobium sp. B264B1B (assembly GCF_020165765.1). Lineage (NCBI taxonomy): Bacteria > Pseudomonadati > Pseudomonadota > Alphaproteobacteria > Hyphomicrobiales > Phyllobacteriaceae > Mesorhizobium > Mesorhizobium sp. B264B1B. The sequence goes on along the minus strand of NZ_JAIUIS010000013.1, from coordinate 1,944 downwards.
CCCGGGTCGGCAACACGGCGAACGCCACCCATGTAAGCTAACGAGCAAGCCGACGCGCACTGCAACTGTCGGACTTGAAGCGTATCAAGGCCGGCTGCCCGGATCAAACGTCCAAGCTGCATTGCACTTCCGATACTGCCGCCCGGCGAGTCGAATACGACCACCCTAGCCCCACTGCTTGTGACAGCGTGGCTAAACTCATTCAGAGGTTCGTTGACCCCAAATTCACCAGAGACGATGAGAAACGGAAGCTCGCCCGGCGACGATACCGGCTTGTATTCCAGAGCCTTAGCTGAACTTGATGTGGCGACAATAACTGACGCGACAGCGAGAAACTTCACAACCGAACGCATAACCCAACATCCAAACCCACCAACCTCAACTAAGAGCCACTTAAAGATCTATTTCAAGGGGCAACTGGACCGGGGCAACTGGCGATGAGAGAACTGGTTGAAATTCAATGTCTGTTGGGAACATTAAAACGATGTGTAACCTCTACAACCTCACCACTTCGCAAGAGGCCATCCGCCAGTGGACCGGTACCTTGCGGAACATCTTGGGCAACCTTGAGCCGTCCATTGACATCTATCCCAACTGGCCCGGCCCCGTGGTCCGAAACGCTCTCGAAGGGGGCGAGAGTTGGCCTATCTCCTGAGGGGAATGCCGTCACCTTCGGAGCGAGTGACAGGCAAAGCCGATTACGGGACCACCAACATTCGCAAGACCAACTACTTTCATTGGCAGCCGTATCCGGCACCGGACGACGCTTTGGTGATTGTCGAGAAGCCCGCCACGCAGATCAAGTTTCCGCTGGGCTCGACACCCGGTGACCAACTACGTTTGCTCTAGACAGTGCGGACGCCCAACCGATGAACAGCAGCCCTCAATCCTCGGAGTCGGCGATGCGCTTCCATTCGCCGTCGCCGGTCATAAATTGGCTAAGGCGGCTGATAATGCAAATCAGCTCGACGAGACGCACCGCATCGACATCGCGCGTATGCATCGTCGGACGGCGAGTGGCGATAAGCGCCTGTAGGTCAAGCCGCAGCCTTTGTTCGTTTGGAAAGACGTACCCGAACGCTTGATTCCAGTTATCCGCGCGAAGCACGATCGCCATCAGGTCGCCAAGATCGAGATAAGAAAGCAACGCTTCATCCCGCTCGCCATTCGCCATCGCCGCCGCGCGAAGATCACGCGCCTTGTTACGGATTTCGCCCCCAACCCTCTGCTTGAACCACTGCGGTCCGCCCACCGCTTCCATCTTCTTCGAGATGAAGGACCGCAACGCGCGCTCAAAGAAGCCTATCGCGCTGAAGGCATCATTTCTGGGATTGGCCGACCGTATCTGAACGGACAGCCCCGCAACGTCCAGCAGCGCGACGGACCTACCAGCTTCCGAAGCGCCGGCCGCGAAACCGCTCTCTATGACAACCTCGATCGCACCAGTTGACGTGGTCTCGATCAGACCCGGGTCAACCTTGGCTTCGCGGTAGTGTCGTTGGCGCATTTCTGGATCGCTCCAGAAGCGGTTTGGCAGATCAGACCGCGTGTGCCAGTTGCCGAATAGCTCCTCATAGGCTGTGAAGCTTGATCTCGCCGCGAAGCCAAGCACGTCTCCAGCACCAGCCAGTGCGGAGAGCTTCAACCGGGTTGTCTGCAGCCCAGCGGACAGAGTTTCCGCTCCCAGAGCGCTCAGACGCAAGCGGCCTACCTCAGCCGAGAGGCTCAAGACGCCAGTAGCGGCCCGCTGGATTAGCTCGATTTCTTTGTTTGGCGTGCCAGTCGGCATGTGCACCGCGAGCGTACCCGTGCTAGCGAGTTGGCTTGCCCACTGGGTGGCGCGCGCAATCAATGCCATGCCAGGCGATGCCTGAAGCTCGGCAATGGTCGGCGATAGGGTCGATCCCCTTGCCTGCAGCTCGGCGAAGGTCTGCGATAGGGCCG
>NZ_JAIUIS010000012.1:0-217758 GCF_020165765.1 Mesorhizobium sp. B264B1B | reverse complement strand
GCTCATCAGAATGAGCAGCCGTTCCTCGGATCGGGCGACCTTCTGCGTTCCAAACCTTGACAGCGGACATCAGAGCGATGTTCTCAGGCCACTGCGCTGAGTTCGTGAGCCTGGATGTAGGCCCATGGCAAGAGGTCGTCGATCTGGCTGTTCGGGTGGCCATTGACGATCCTGGTGAGGACATCGGCGAGATAGCCGAGGGGCTCGACGCCGTTGAGTTTGCAGGTTTCGATTAGCGAAGCGACGACGGCCCAGTGCTCGGCGCCGCCGTCCGATCCGGCAAAGAGTGCATTCTTGCGGTTTAGCGCGATAGGACGGATCGAGCGTTCAACAGTGTTGCTATCGATCTCGATGCGGCCATCATCGAGGAAGCGCGAGAGGCCTTCCCAACGCGACAGCGTGTAGCGGATTGCCTCGGCGAGCTTGGTCTTCTGGCTGATCAGCCCGAGCTTCTCGCGCAGCCAGGGCTCGAGAGCGACGGTGATCGGCAGGCTCTTTTCCTGGCGCACGGCACGACGCTGCTCCGCCGATCGTCCACGGATGTCGTCTTCGATGCGATAAAGTTCGGCGATCTGTCTCAGCGCCTCGCAGGCGATTGGCGCGGGACCGGCCGCGGCGAGTTCGTAGAAGCGCCGGCGCACGTGCGCCCAGCAGAAGGCGAGCGTCACGCCGCTCTTGTCGGCGAGCACGCGATAGCCGCCATAGCCGTCCACCTGCAGGATTCCTGTGAAGCCCGCGAGATGAGCGATCGGACGCTCAGCTTTGCGGTCGGGCGCGTAGACATAGGCGACGCCGCGCGGATCGGCTCCGTCCCATGGCCGATCATCGCGGGCATAGGCCCAGAGCTGGCCGGTCTTCGTTTTGCCGCGACCGGGATCGAGCACCGGCGCCGTGGTCTCGTCGGCGAAGAGCTTTGGCGAGGACTTCAGCTTCGCCAGCAGCCGTTCGTGAACCGGACGCAGGTGCCAGGCGGCACGGCCAACCCAGTCGGCGAGTGTCGAGCGGTCGAGATTGATGCCCTGCCGGGCGTAGATCTGCGCCTGGCGATACAGCGGCAGGTGGTCGGCATATTTGGAGACCAGAACCTGGGCAACCGTCGCCTCGGTCGGCAGGCCGCCTTCGATCAGCCGGGCGGGCGCGGGAGCCTGAACGATCACGTCTTCGCAGGCTCGGCAGGCATATTTGGGTCGGCGCACGACGATCACACGCAGCTGCGCCGGAACGATGTCGAGCCGCTCGCTTACGTCCTCGCCGATCCGATGCAAGTCATTGCGGCAGCACGGGCAGGCATGGTCCTCGATGTCGACCACCATATCCGTGCGTGGCAGATGGGGTGGCAACGCACCGCGGTTCGCCCGACGCTTGGTGACACGCGCCTGACGCTCCATGGGAGCAGCCTGTTCGTTCTCCTCCTCGCCGGCCGCCTCGATCTGCTCGGCTTCTTCAAGTCCCAGCAGCAGCTGGTCTTCCGGCAGCGTCTCAGCACGACGGCCGAAGCGGTGGCGCTGCAATTCCTTGATGATCTGGATCAACCGGGCGTTCTCGACGTCGCGCGCCAGCACCATCGCCTTCAGCGCATCCGGATCGTCGGGAAGCTGGTCCGCCGTCATCGCCATGAGTGGATCAGACCATATTCGTCGACAGCCCGCGACAGCGGAATCCAGGCTGATTCACTTGGTCGCGGGTCAGCCCGCCTGGGCTGGAACACGGGTCCGGCGCGCCTCGTGGACGCGCCGCCAGTCGAGTCCTTCGAGCAGCGCCGAGAACTGCGCCGCCGTCAGCTGCATCACGCCATCCTGAACCTTTGGCCAGCGGAACTCCCCGTCCTCCAAGCGCTTGGCATAGAGGCAGACGCCGGTGCCGTCCCAGAAGATCAGCTTGATCCGGTCAGTCCGCTTCGCCCGGAAGACGTAAACGGCCCCGCTGAACGGATCGGCCCCCATCGTCTCTCGCACCAGCGCCGCCAATCCCTCCGCACCCTTGCGGAAGTCGACCGGCTTCGTCGCCACCATGACCTTGACCGCACCCGTCGGCCCGATCACGACGTCGCCTTCAGCGCGCGGATCACCGCCGCCACCGTCTTGGCGTCGGCGCCACGGCCGACCCGCATGGCGACGCCGTCGATCTCCAACTCGATAACGCCGGCGTCGCGGGCAGCTTTCCGTTTGCGTTGTGGCTGTTGTTTCCCCGTCGGTTCCGGCTTCGGAGCCGGCACCACTGCCGGCACGAACAACGGTTCCGGTGCCAGCGCTTCCGCCAACGGCACACGAGCAGCCCGACGCCAGGCGAACAACTGCTGCGGGGACAATGCATACCGCCGGGCCACGGCACTCACGGTCTCGCCGGCATCGTAACTTTCAGCCACGATCCGGGCTTTCTCTTCCGGCAGCCATTCGCGCCGCCGACCGGAACCCGTGAACACCTCGAAACGGCGCGCGGGCTCAAGATTGCTGGATTTAAGCGTAAGCTCTGAAATCGTCATGTGTCGAAGCCCTCAAAGGCTCCGAACATCGTTCCTCACGACCACGCGCGAAAGGTGCCACCAGAACAGCGCTTACGATCGACATCGCAGGCTCCACCTGCTTCGTCACCGCAGGACACGTTCTGGCCGATCTCAAGGATAAACTCGCCGATGACAGGATCGAAGTCATCGATGTCGTTCTGGCTGACACGTTCGCTCAAGGCCGTGTCACAGACAATCCAATTCCGTTCGATGTGAGAAACGAGCCATTCTACATCGTCGATGACGATGAACAGGGGCTCGATTTTGGTGCCATTCCTCTGCGTCCCTACTATACCAACCTTCTGGCGAAGAACGGAACAGTAGCACTCGATGAGGAGCGGTGGATTCACCAGCACCGAGTTTGCTTTGATGGCTACGCGATGCTGGGTCTGCCTCAGGAATTCACATCGCCCGCGATTGACGCTTCGGGAAACGGCGCAGTCTCGCCTACCATGTTTCGCGTGTTGCGACATGAGACGCTCCCGCCTGGCACGCGCCAGACCACCTACCCGCGATTTGTTGGAGAGATCGATGACGGCTTGCAGATCTCCAGTGTCGTTGGCATGAGCGGCGGGCCGATATTTGGGTTTCGCATCGAGGGCGAAAAGAGGGTTCGCTACTGGGTTGTCGCTCTGCAAAGCGCCTGGCTTCCTAGCCGCCGTATTATCTTTGGTTGTCCCCTCCCAACCCTTGCTCCCCTTTTGAGAGATCTGATGGCGGGTGTCCCCCCGTCCGACGTGGCCTAGCCGCGGCGTTAGTCACATCGGGGAAGCTGAGAGCTAAAGCGAACTCCCCGAAGGCGATTGGCGGCTTTGCAGCTCGCTTACGATCAGGTTGTGCAAGCAAAATCTATTCAGCACTGGATCGCGAAATTATCACCTTGGCCGCGGCATGGGACCTGATTGGCTCGACGGTGCACTAGGCTCACTTCGAAAAGGAGCACCCGGCATCGAGGATGCGATCCTCATGTCGGGACCAAGCAAGCTCTTCCGATCATGCTTGCTGACTGCGTCTCCCTTCTCTCACGATGGGGCGCTTGGGTTGGTCCAGCCAGCAGCGCAAGGCACCTTGGCAAAACCTATGACGCGATGCGACCCTAAGGCACTACGGCAACACTTCAGCCGTCTAGATACGTTTTGATTTCCTCATCGTCTGCCGTTCGAATTCCGGCAAGCAAATTGTTGCGAAAATAGTAATCTTCCTTCTTGTTCTTTTTCCAAGCGTCGGCGATCTCTTGCGCGGTGCAGTATGCTCCCTTCAGCATAATTTTCGGTTTGGTCGCTGTCAGCAGAACCACGTCCAGCGAGAGCGGCCAGTTGTTTCTGAAGTTCGGCCAAGGGATGTTGAGGCGGCCATTTTCAATCACAGGCCTATCCCCGGCGGCGGCGCGGTCGGCGGCGGAAAATGCGAAATCAGCGTAACGGCTTTGCTTTTCCGTAAAGGCAGCCCAATCTTCCAGCAGCTTCGTTCGATCCGCAGCGTCCTCGTGGTCGAGAAAGCCGGGCGACGTCAGGATCGCGACACATCCCCAGCCTGCGGAGATTACGTCGTTGCCATTTGGCTGCTCCGCTCTCCAGAGTTCTTTGGCCTCCTGCACCAAATCGTCGATGCCGTTGGCAGGATTGCGACAGCGGAAGATTTTGCCAATACCAAGTCGTGGACCAAGCTCAGGCGAGAAAACCATCGTATAGGTGTTGCCACGACTAGAGGACCGCCGGCCATACCGGATCGGGACACGAACGTATTGGATCGACCGCTTGTCTGCTTTTAGGCGTGTCTCCCGCCACTTCATGCGAACTTGATCCGGCTTTCCGACAAAATGCCCGCCGTAGCTTTTGCTCTCCCAATCGAGCGATCCGACGACAAGTATCCCGATACGTAGATTGAGCGGCATGGCTCTTCCCCCTGCGCAGCTATCCAACTCCTAACCGCTTTCGCCCGTCAACGATTTCTCACGCTTGGAGCGAGCACCATCCACCATCTGCGTGGATGCTAATAGCTAGCGGGCATTTAATCTTCGATCTCGCCGTTGGAGTTTTGCTGGATTGAAAATTCCGGCATGATGTCGCCCGCCAGCAGCTTCTCCTTCGACAACAGCCCCGCGTCTTCGAGGGCTTCGAAATCCGGCAGGTCGCGCAGCGTGTCGAGCCCGAACTCCAGCAGGAATTCTTTTGTCGTCACGTAGGTGTAGGGCGCGCCCGGCGTTGGGCTGCGCGGACCGGAAGCGATCAGGCCGGCACCGCGCAGATGACCAATAAAATCGCGACTGATCTCCTTGCCGAAGAACGACGACAGTTCGGCGCGGGTAATCGGCTGGAAGTAGCCGATGCACATCAGCACCAAAACCTCCGACTGCGTAAGGTCGGCCGTCTTCCCACTTCCACCTACAGCAGCGCGGATGGCGTCTGCATAGGCAGGCCGGGTCAAATGTTTCCAGCCGCCGGCGACCGAAACCAGATCGTAAGGGCGGCCGCGCAGCTCCTCGCGGATGTCGTCGATGAGAAGATCAATGCTGCAGCTTTTCCCGACGATGCGGGCGAGCATTTCGCGGTCGACTGGCTCGCTGGCCGCAAAGATCGTGGCCTCGACGCGGTTCATCCATTCGCGCCAGCGCGCTTCCGGCGGCAGGTGATCCAGCTCCCGGTCAAACAGCTGGTCAGCTGATCGACGGTCATCTAGCCGGCTCCCTCCTCGCCTACGTGCACTCTCCGCCATTGTCTTCACAGCCCGTAGATGCGGAAGGTGGCGCGGCCGGACAATTCACGCACGGCACCGAGCTCGACCAGCCGGTCAAACAGGCGGCGCAGGCCGCGATCGCTCATGCCGGCGATTTGTTCCGAGGCGACGATCGAGTCGTCAGAGAGCAGCTTTTCCACGACGACGTCCGCCGCCTTGGCCCTGAGTTTCGGCGCAACCGCAAGCAGCCGTTCCGCGCGGCGCTCGAGTTCGGCGAAAAGATCAATGGCGCGCAGCGCAGCGCGCGCCTGCGCGGCCAGCAGGCTTTTGGCCCAATCGGCTTCCGTTTCGGCGCCGGCAGCCAGAGCGGCAGTCACTGGTCGACGCGCCCGGCCCGTACCCACAACTAAGGTCACTTCGGCGCCCAACAAAGGGATTGCATGTGTCCAGCCTAGCCGCTGCGCGAGCAAGACATCGGCAAGCCAGGCTCCGAGAACGCGCCGGAAGCCGTAACGCTCCGCGACCGCGAAGACTCCGACCAGCGTTTCGACCGTGCCGGTGTTGGCGGCAAGCTGTCGCAGATCGTCCGTCAGGTCGCTGACCGCCTCATCGTTGAGCGTGAGACCTAGATCTTCCAGCACCGCCTCGACATTTTTCTCCGTCAGCAGATCGTGCGCTGGCCGAGATGCCAGCCGCCGCCAAGCAAGAAGGAAAAGGCCGGCGGGACCGACGTTGTCGCCCGGTCTTGTGAGCAATACGGCATCGCGCAAGGCCGCTTCGTCCTCGACGCGGCCGGCCTGCTTTGCCGTTGCCGCGGCCGCCGAAATTGCCAGCCGCTGCCGCCAGGCGCCGGCCCACCGCTCCTGCCGCCGAACCACCGCATCGAGTGCGCCGATGGCGGCGCCGGCAACGAGCGCCACGTCCTCAATATCTTTTCCTGCACCGCTTTGCGCATCGGGGATGGCCCGGCGCAACCAAGCCGGCACCGTTGCCATCGGTGCGATCGAAGGGGCGCCGCCGAGCACGCCATGGCGAGACAGAGAGGGTTTGGGTCGCAGAATCATCGCAAGCACGATGAATCACGGCGGCGCTTTTAGCAATCTATTTGCACATAACCGCCGCACTTGTCGCACATATCAAACGAATGATAATGTTGCATTATCGTTCGTTAGTGGGCTACAAGGACGAATGGCCGTTTTCGTCGAGCAGAAGCCCAAAATTCACGCCCAGCGACCCTCCGGACCATCCCACAGCGCGACGGTCTTTCCTGGAACGGCTAACGATAGCGCTGGTGCATCCCACTGACGCTTTTACGCCTGCGGGCGCAAACCTGGCGCTGCCCGGTAGAAGATCACCCGCACCGACGGAACAAGCTGGCTGAGGTAATCGAAATCGCCAACATTGCCGGTCAGGACCGTCGCCCCAAGCATACCGGCCTGGTGAAAGATCAGCGCATCGTTGAGGAAGCGGCGCTCATGCCCCTCCCCTTTCGGCAGATGGTTCAGCCGGAACAACAGGCCGGCCAGCATGCCGGCGCGTTCCCAAGCGTTGGCGTCGGGTGCATGCAGCCGGTGCGCCGGAATATCCTCAATCGTATCTGCAACGGCTCCCGGGACCGACTTTGTCGTCGGGTGCGCCGGATCGAGCCGGCCGAACACATGGCTGAGCTCGGCAAGGCAGACGGCCGAGTGGTGACAGAGCCGATAGGTCAGAAGGTTATCGACCGCTTCGGGCGTGCGTCCCTGCAGGACATCCAGATAGACGCTGGTGTCGAGGAGCAATACGCCGCCGACGGGCGACTGGTCACCTGCCCAGGACAGGGCGGAATCCGGTCGCCGTTCCAGCCCAGCGCTGCGCCGCTGAGGTTTTAGGGACCGCAGTGCGCCGCCTAGATCAAATGCCAAGATCGATGTCCGCGGAGATGCTGCCCTTGCGGCCGACGAGCCGGGCGCCGAAATCATCCTCGAGCGCCAGCCGCGACAAGGCGAGCTCAAGCAGTTCGGTGTCTGAGCTCACATGGGCGCGCTTCTCTGCCGCCTCGATCAATTCCGACGACACCCTGCCGGAAAGGCGGGTGTTCTTGGCCGCGCCAAGCAGGCCGACCGCCCTCGCCTGCTCAAGCACCAGACGGTTGCGGGTGTGGGCGATCCGCTCCTCGCTTGCGGCTGTCGCTGCGCCACGTATGGTCATCTTGGGATCTCCATCTGTTGAACGGAATAGGATGTTGAACATGAAAACAAGGAGAGACCACCCTTGAGAGGCCATCCCTGGATCGGACAGGCCCGTTGCGCTCCCGCTGATGCGATACCAAGACCGGAGCGGACACAATTCCCTCAGCTATTCCGTCACACAGCTCGCGGTGGACAATTCCGGACTTTGGCCGCACCTTCGCTCGCAAGAATCGCATTGCTGCGACATTAGAATGGACGAGGCTGGATGGGCAAAGCCCGTAATTTGATGGTGTCCACCGACGCAATCGACGCCGATGACCTGCCGGACATTGTCGACGTCGTCATGGAGATGGGGCGGTCGGATGAAGGCCCCTCCCCTCTCCCGTCGGTCCTTGACCCGCGACAGACATCGTTGCCTACGCATCTCGAAAAGCTCGCCGACCGTGCGCGCGATTATGTCGAGGCAGCAAGTTCGGCGAACACCCGTCGCGCCTACGCAGCCGACTGGAAGCATTTTTGCGCCTGGTGCCGGCGCCAGTCTTTTGATCCATCGCGGCCGGACCCGCAGACCGTCGGCCTCTATATCACCGCGCAGGCTTCGGGCACTGGAAGGGACAAAAAGGCGGTAGCGACGATCGAGCGCCGCCTGTCATCCCTGACCTGGAACTACACGCAGCGCGGCCAGCCGCTGGACCGCAAGGATCGGCACATCGCCACCGTGATGGCCGGCATCCGCAACAAGCACGCCGCCCCGCCCCGGCAGAAGGAGGCGATCCTTCCCGAGGATCTGACCGCTATGCTAGAAACACTCGACCGCGGAACCTTGCGCGGCCTGCGCGACCGCGCCATGCTGCTCTTGGGTTTCGCCGGCGGCCTGCGGCGCTCCGAGATCGTGGCTTTGGACGTCGGCCGCGACCAGACTGAGGACGGCCGCGGCTGGATCGATATCCTCGACAAGGGCATGCTGGTTTCGCTTCGCGGCAAGACCGGCTGGCGGGAGGTTGAAGTCGGGCGCGGGTCGTCCGATGCCACCTGCCCGGTTGTCGCGGTGCAGACCTGGCTCAAGCTCGCCCGTATCGCGCACGGTCCCCTCTTCAGGCGCGTCACCAAGCAGGGCAAGGCGGTCGGCGCCGATCGGCTCAACGATCAGGAGGTCGCGCGCCTGGTCAAGCGCACTGCGCTGGCGGCCGGCGTGCGCGGCGATCTGTCGGAAGGTGAACGAGCAAAGCTCTTTGCCGGACATTCGCTACGCGCTGGCCTCGCCTCCTCGGCCGAAGTCGATGAGCGCTATGTGCAAAAGCAGCTCGGCCATGCCTCGGCTGAAATGACTCGCCGCTATCAGCGCCGACGCGATCGCTTCCGTGTCAACCTCACAAAGGCGAGCGGACTATAGGCCGGGCTCGCCCCTCCCCTGCCCTTCGGATGCGGAAAAGTGCGTTATCTCCAGGACAGCTGGTCCTTCGGCAACCGGCCGCTTGGGTCGAATACGGCTACCTTGTGCGGCAGACCCGGACCCCAGTCCCAAAGGACCAGGTTACGATCCTCCTTCTCGGCGCTCGGCGCGAAACTTGGGACCACAATGCCGGCAATATTCCGAGGCCGCAGCCTGTCGTAGACGGACCAGGACGCCGGGCGCTCTCCGTCGCTAAGCGCCGTCGCCCAGGCGCAGGCCATGTCCTCGAGCGCGATAGAAAATTCTCCCCTCGCCTCGTCCGTTGTCAAATCCACGATGTCATCGAAGTCGATCTCATAGGAACACAGCACGCAAGGATCGATCCGGTGCGCGAACCCCTGGTTGGCTTCCTTGACCGCTGTCATGATGGTCAGCGCCAAATAGAGCGCCGGCACGCCTTTGGGATTTAATCGCGCACCTCTGATCGCCGCCCCTTCGCCGGAAGTCGGCTTGAATGCCCAACGTGGATCGTGTGCCCGGTAGCAGGTTCCAACGAACCTCAAGCGAAACCACCGACGGCCATATGATCGAGATAATCACGGACCGCTGCGGCCTTGCCATCCTTCACCAGCGCCTCAGCGGTGCGTCCGCCAAATGCTGGAAGCGGCTGAGCCCGATACCAAGCCATCGCCTGCTCCTTGCCACCCGCCCAATCCGTCACGCGACTGATGATCTCGAGCATTTCCCGCAGACGCCCCTGTGTCTTTACCGCAGCGCTGCGCTCTGAGCGATAAAGGGTCTCGCGCGCAAGACCGGCGGTCTGGGCCAACTGGCCCTTGGACATGCCAAAACCGTCCGCGACCTGCTCGATCGCAATCTTCCCGTTCCGGTCCATATAGGACAAGATGAGAGGTCCATTCTGCTCGAGGATCTTGAATGCAGGGGCCACAGAATTCGTCCTACCATATTGAGAGGCATATTTCTTGTGCAAAAGATATGGCAGTTCTCGGCAGCTTTCAAGCCCGGGCTGCTGCCACCGCCCGAGTACGGACGCCGATCGAGCCGACCGTGCGCGCGAGCATGTCGAGGTAGCGAGTTCGGCAAACACCCGTCGCGCCTCTGCCGCCGGCTGGAGCATTTTTGAGCCCGGTGGCTTCAGGACTGTAACGCCCCTCCCCTGCCCTGATCAGGAGCCAAACAGCCGCGGCCCAGTAAAAAACGGCATAAGCTGGGTTGATCAGAATGTTGCCCGGTCGTGCGATGACATGCAGGGGGCAAGGTCTCACACGACAAAGTCGGCTAAGCATCTACAGGCAGAGCGGTCGTTTGGTCGAGCGCCCGCACAAATTGTGGTGCTCATCATCATCCGGTCATTCTTGCTGTTGCCCCATTGGCCTTCAGGGCTGCCATGAGCATCGGTCCGACCGAAAACTCTCCCGCCCTCGCCTTGTCGGTCAGCACACGCAAGTAGCCGCCGGCCGAATTGATGTGCTGCGCCCTTTGCAGGATGCACGCAATCACGATCGCGGCAACCTCCTGGCCCATCACATGGCAGGCCTCCTCGTAAGCTGAGGGCGAAACGCCAAGGTATCCCCGCACCTGGGCGGCAGTCATCATCAGATCGCGCCAGTTTCCGATCCCGTTAACGGCATAGTCCGCAATTTCGGGACAAGCGCGCAGCACCAGTCCAATTGGGTAGCCTTTCGGCTTCTCAGCCGGAGGAGATGCTGGCTCGGCCGCCGCCCTGCTTTTTTCGAAAGCTGGTTCAAATACAAAAGTAGAGTCTGTGTTTGAATCAGATTGCTGCCGCTCATTATGGGATTCATTGGCGCTAGGATTCGTGGAATTCATAAAGCTTTCCAACATCCTATCCACTTCATCGTGGAGCTCGGCGAGATCTGCAACGATGCTCTCCAGATCGGACAGGCCGGCCCTGCGCGGTATTGCCTCCACGATAGCCCTAAACCGTCTCCAGACCGCCCCCCAATCGCCCGCGGCGCCCTCCTCGATCGCGGCCTCGACAAGCTTTTGAATATCGCGTCGATGGAGCGTGATCCGTTCGCGCATCAACTTGAGCGCCAGAGCGTCGGACCGGACCTGCTCCGCCGCTCGCTGGAATTCCGCTGCCCGTGTCAGCAGCGGCGCCAGCGAGAACCCAAATGCCTCCGCAATATTCCCGCCATGCCCCTTGCGAGCAAACCTTTTGCCGTTCGGACTGTCGCGGCGGACAATCAGCCCGCAACTCACCAGCTCGGCCAGATTCCTCCGAAGCGTGGACTCGGCCATGCCGTGCGCGCGCAGCGACAACTGTGCGTTCGACGGAAAAACCATCAAGCCGTTTTCTTCACTGACCTGGTCATCCGGGTAGAAGGACAACAGCCCGTTCAGCACTGCCAGGGCGCGGTCACCCACGCCGATGATGGACTTACCTTCACATAGCCAACGGTAGACTTGCCATTTTTCGACAGCAGATCCTTGCGGGATCTCCCGTGATGCCGCATTCGCCTGCACCAGCGCAAGCGTCATCGGCCGCCGCCCAAAGGGCGTCGTCGCGTACCCACTCTCCATTTCCCTCACCTTTCAATCAGGCAAAAGAAATCTGCTCGCCGAAACGGCGCCACGACTCTTGACAGTGATTCGGGGAAATGCGATTCTCAGCTTGCTACAGACGTGAGAAGGGCTTCCGCGACGGTGACGTTCGGGGGCCTTTTTCTTTTGCGGTCTTAGTCTCCTGTTTTCTTCGCCATTTCCGACTCCCGAAATGCCTCGAAAAGCTCATCGAGTTTGCCGGCAATGAATGTACCGAAGGGCAATGCTTCCTTGGACTTAAAGGCAAGCGTAAACACTTTTCCCGTGTCGGTGATCTTGGCCTGAACGGATTTGTCCTGGGGCATCCACGCCCGCTCCTTGGGCTTCGCTGCTGCGCGTGGGCGCTTTTCTAAGGCGCTCACAAGGTCGAACAGACGGGCAAAACGGGCCTCACTGCCTTGCTGCGCGAAATCGGCGCGGCTCACGCACTCCATGGCCTTCGCCGCCGCACCAGGATGTTCCATAAGCTTGGCAAGCTGCCACCAGCGGTCTCGGCCAACGCCTTTGGCAGCCCCTACCGCCAAAATGACCTGTTCTGGAATGGTGCTGGTCACGGAGCGCATCTTCGAGAAGGTCGTATCGTCGAGCGCGAGGGCCGACTTCACCGTATCAGGCGAATGGCCCCGCTTGAGGATGCGGTCGGCAAAAAGCGTCCGTTCGATGAAGGACAGATCAGCTCTGGCGGCGTTCTCCTGGCCTTGGGCGATGACATGGTCCCTATCGTCCATCTTCTTGACGACGGCGCGCACAGGCCGTTCCAGCTGCCGGGCAACCCTGACGCGCCTGTGGCCAAAGACAGTTTGAAAACGTCCCGAAATGTCAGGGTGGGGCCTGACCAGCACAGGAGAATCCTGGCCACGTTCCCGAATTGCAACCAGCAGCTCCTGAAACGCTTCATCGTCATCGTCGATACGGTCCGACACGAATGAGGTGTCGACCAAATCCGGATCGAGATCGACGACTGAGCCCTTCGAGAGCTCCTGGAACGACTGTATGATCGACCGTGATGCACCACGAACGGCGTAGCTCGAGACGTCCTGGGCATCGGCGACTGCCGATGCGGGACCCATGACACTTCCGAAAATGTCCTTGCGTGCCATTCAATCGCTCCGATTCGCGGCTAATGGACTGAATTCACGGCAAAAATTGCCACTATTTACTGCCGTAAACCGCGTCGTCATGTCCGTCCCCAGGCGCGGTGAATAAGTGTCGTGATCTCCGAATTCACCGCGTCGAGCGATTCAATCGCCCGGTCATAGGTTGAGCGGGTAAAAGACGACTTCTCCACCTCATAGAGCGTCTGTTTCGTCAGGCCCGCATCCGAGATCGCTGTCGATTTGAGCATGGGATTTTCGAGGATCTGGCCAGCAAGCATGGACTGCATGAAGCCGACCATCTGGGCTTGCGGAATGTCTGTCGGTTCGTACCGCGTGATCAGATAGCGGAACCAATCGAGTTCGATCGCCGCGCCAGCGGCTTTGATGGTCTTCAAGATGCCGCCGAGCATCAAAAGGAACTGGCTCATCGACATCAGGTCGAGCATTTGGGGATGAACGGTGATCAGAACGGACGTCGCCGCCGACATGGCCGTTAGAGTCAGATAGCCAAGTTGCGGAGGACAGTCGACGACGACCACGTCATAGCGGTCGTCCACCTCGGACAAGGCGTTTGCAATCCTGACGAAGAACTGCCGGCCGGCAGCGGAGGATTTGTCCTGCATAGCGAGCGGCGTGTCATACTCGTACTCTTGCAGCTCGAGATTGGCCGGAATGATATCCAGGCCAGGAAAATTCGTCGGCACGATCACATCGGAGATCGGCCGGCGCTCGTCATCGTAACGGATCGCCTCATAGAGCGAGAGGTTGCGGTCGAGTTCCGGTTGAAATCCATGCAGAGCAGACAGCGAGGCTTGCGGGTCGAGATCGATCGCGAGGACCCGGTGACCTGTCAGAGCCAAGTGCTGGGCAAGGTGGGCGGCAGTCGTTGTCTTGCCGCTGCCCCCTTTGAAATTGACGACCGCAACGACCTGGAGCTTGTCGCCGGGTTTGCGGTGCGGGACATACTTCTTGACCTCGGTCCTGCCATGCTGGTCCAGAAAATGGCGAAGTTCGAGTATCTGCGCGGCCGTGTAGGAGCGGCGCCCGGAAGGCATCTGTTCCGGCAAAGGACCCTTGCGCTCAAGGTGTAGCCGCTTCAGATTGTTTTGCGACACACCGAGATAGTGGGCGACTTCTGCCATCGAAAATGAACGCAGCGTCTTGGTCGCGTTGGGTGGAAATTTCTCCATGCGCAACTGATTGAGGCGTCGCGATATCTCAGCACCCTGCTCGAGGATTTTGTCATCGAACTCGAAGCGTGGTAGCCGCATGGCGATATTCATTCTTGTCGAAACCTGAATTGGCGCTTTTTGCGAAGAAACTATTCAACAAGCGCCATTAAGCTCCGATTCGGACAGCCCGGCAAGAAGTTTTGGGTTAACAGAAGGTTAACGCCACCAGCAGGCGTCTTACTGCCGAATAGCGAGATCATAGCGGCTGCTTGTCGTCTGAACCCAGGACTCTGCCGCTGCGTGGCTAAATGCATGTTTTCTCTGCGACAAGGGCAAGTTTTTACCGCAGTAAAGATCGCGCCAGTCAAAGGTCGAGGGTGGCACAAGCGGACCGGTGCCTGGCAGGGCGGTTCCAACCCGCCCAGCGCTGACGGACGCCATCCGCCAAGCGCTGCTCAAACCGCACAGGGGCGCTGCAATTTTTGATCCTCATTGGCGCGCCCGATTGCGATCGATCCACGGGAATCCAGTTTTACATGTCGTAAAGGGCTCTGTCGGAAATCGAGCCACTGAGATCATTGGGCAGCTCACATTGCAGCGATCCTGGTAGGGCAGGGCGGCTGCCCTTGCGACTTCAGCGATGCCGGTCGAGTCTGCCTGCCATTGCCGACCGCAAACCCGGATGGCGACGCAGGCGCAAGGGCGCCGTGACAAGCAACTTCAAGAGGCCGCAATCGTCGATCGCGGCGCGACCGGTGTTGCGTTGAGAGAAGGAGTTGAACGGCTGCGTTGAGCAGCCTGCACTCTAGACGTGCCGATATGAATGGCTCTCGAATTGGCAGAGGATAGCGAGGTGGGGTTGCCCCGCCGGTGGAGCACTCTGCGTCTGCCTGCCGAGACTGCGCTGGATCGGTACGAGAAGCCAAGTCAGGGCTGGACCACGGATCGGGCACCGCCGCCCGCCTTGCAAACATGCCTCGGCGTTTTCGAATGCGCGCACGACCAATTGAAACGGCCCATGCCACAGCTGTACGTCAGAGGAGCCAAGTTTCTGAAGGCCTCGTGAAGTCGCACGATGCCCATCTGCGCTCGCAAGCAGGCGAATTGGTTCAGCTCGTTCGCGGTATCTATGTCGATGCTGCCGATGACATCGAGACCACGATCCTGAACCATGCCGTTCGGATCGCACGTTATCTCTATCCAACGGCGTATCTGTCATCGGCAAGTGCGATTCTGCTCGGACCTACGCCGGACGGGCGGCTTTTTATCAGCGGGCGACGCAACCAGCGCACCCGCCTACGCACCCTCGAGATTATTCAAAATGAGGCGCCAGCCCACCCGTCGACGATGGGCGTTGTTGTTGGAGATGACATGGGGGAGTTGCGCACCGATGCTTCGTCCCCACGACAGGGGTTTTTGGAAGCGTTCCGGCTGCGCGGCGACCATGCGAGTGCGATACCCGGGCAGATGCGGGCACAACTTGCTGTGCGTCTCATCGGTGAGTTTGGATCGCCGCAAGCAGCCGCGGACGCGGTTTGGGCGCTCGCCCGTGAGAACAGCTGGTGTCGGGAAGGGCAGGGGCAGAACGCTATCTTTCGGCGCGGGCCGACGCCGGCAAATCGCCGGCAACAAGTCCGCATTGGAGTTTCTCGTTGCCTGGCACGGGATCTCGCTTGGACAGCTGATCCATGACGGTTTCGAGAGGCGGTGGAAGCCTGCTCACCGAACAGGCGGCACGCTGCTCATTCGCGAGACGATCCCAGGCAACTTGCCACCGTTCATCGTGTCGCTCTTGCCGGAGGAGTGGCTCGCCCACATTGCGTCAGCGCGATGGAGCGCGACGTCCTCAGAAAGCGCTGAATGTCCAAAAAACTGAAGGACCGTGCGGAGCTTGCCGATCTTCGTCGAGACACCGCAGGGCGAGCTTCTGGCCTTCTTGAAGGCCGGCCTGTTCACCGGTTCCTATGCAGGCCGGCGAGGAGGTCTCGCTGGGTCAGTAGCGGCCGTGAAGTGCCGCCAAGAGGAGTTCAGCGTTTCGGCCGGTTGACCTCGATTTATCATGAAGGCGCCGGATCTGCTCCTAGGCTCCAGCGCGTGCTGAACGCGCGCCAGAAGCGGCTCTCAATGGCGGCAAAGTGCCAGGCGAACAGTCGATCTCAGCGTAGCGGCTGCACTCTGCCTTTTAGCGCAGTGCCTGCTCCAGATAGTCGCTGAAGGCGCGGGCTTTCTGCGAAGGGCGTCGCCCGGCGGGGAACACGACAAAGGCGGTCACCGGCTCGAGGCTGTAGTCAGGAAGGATTTCAACCAGAGCTCCCGAGACAAGCTCGTCCGCGCACATCCACCTCGATGCGATCGCAATACCGAGGCCGGCGCTCGCACAAGCGATAGCACCTGCGGCAGAGCGGGTTCGCACGCGCGGGCTGACGGGCTGAACCTCGGTAACGCCTTCGCGATGGGCGGTCCAATTCTGATCGCCCGTATCACTGGGACCGCCAATGAGATGGTGCTGACTAAGCTCGGCGAGTTTTGTCGGTGTGCCGCGTCGTGCGAGATAGGTAGACGCGGCCACGAACAAACGGCGGCTAGCGGCAAGTTTACGCGCCACGAAACTGGAGTCCGGCTGGTTGCCCAGGCGGAGCGCCATGTCTGCGCCTTCTGCGACGAGATTCTCGTAGCGGTCGGACATCATGAGATCGACCTTGAGCAAAGGATGCCGCTCCAAGAAACCATGCAGCAGCGGTACGATCTGCCGCACCCCATAAGTCGCCGGCAGAGCCACCCGCAATATCCCCGACAACTGATCCGCCCCACGCGCTGCGCTCTCCGCCTCTTCGATCCCAGCAAGTGCCTCGCGCGCCCGGGAAAGCAGCGCCTCGCCGGCATCAGTTAGCGAAAGTTCGCGGGTCGTACGCGTGAGTAGCTTGACGCCCAGCCGTTCTTCCAGCGCCGCGACCGTCCGCGAGACGGAGGGTTGCGACAATCCGAACTCTCGGGCCACTTTCGAGAAGCTGCCGGTTTCCACCGTGCGAACGAACATCGCGAGTTGCTGGAGCCGATCATTCATACGGAATACGTATACATTATATGAGATCGGCAGCGCTACTCGCCGATTTGCGCATGATTTAACTCCTGAGCAACACGCCACTCAACGGCGGTTCACAAAGCTGAAAGGAGTAAGACCATGGACAATCTCAGGGGCAAAGTAGCAATAGTGACCGGCGCATCGAAGGGCATAGGCGCGGAAATCGCCCGGCAGTTCGCCGAGGCGGGCGCGGCCGTTGTCGTCAACTACGCGTCGAACAAGAGCGATGCCGACAAGGTGGTGGGCGAGATCCTGGGCGGCCACGGCAAGGCCGTTGCGATCCAGGCGGACGTAAGCAAGAGCGCCGACGTTAAGCGGCTGTTCGCCGAAACGAAGACCGCGTTCGGAAGGCCCAGTATCCTCGTCAACAATGCGGGCGTGTACCGCTTCGCCCCTTTGGAGGAGGTGACGGAAGCAGAATTCCATCGCCAGTTCGACACCAACGTGCTGAGCATCCTCCTAACGACGCAGGAAGCCGTAAACGCCTTTGGCCCTGCCGGCGGCAGCGTAATCAATCTTAGTACGATTTCGAGCACCAATCCTGTGCCGAATTCGGTCATCTATTCCGCCTCGAAGAGCGCGGTGGATACAATCACCAAGGCGCTCGCCAACGAGCTCGTGGGCCGCAATATCCGCGTCAACGCGATCGCACCCGGCATGACCGAGACCGAGGGTCTGGCGGTGGCAGGCATCGAAGGTGAGACTGCCAGAAATATCGGAGCAACCTTGCCGATGGGCCGACTGGGACGGCCCGATGACATTGCGCGCGTCGCAATCTTCCTCGCTTCGGACCAATCCGCCTGGCTGACAGGCGAACGCATCACGGCCTCCGGCGGCCAGCGTTAGGCGGCCGGCCTTTCTTCGACGGCACTGCGGGAGCGTCTTGGAGTCGGCCTCCCTCATATCCTTCATCCAGAACTGACGGAGAGAACTCATGTCTGAGCCCGAACAATATGACGTGGTGATCCTCGGCAGCGGCCAAGGCGGCAAGCTGCTCGCATGGCACCTGGCCCGCGCGGGAAAGAAGGTTGCGGTCGTGGAACGCCGATGGATCGGCGGCTCCTGTCCAGCCGTCGCTTGCCTGCCGAGTAAGAATGAACTCTGGAGCGCGCGGGTCGCACACCTCACCCGTCACGCCGCGGAGTTCGGAACGGTCATCGGACCCGCTGTGACCGACATGGCGCAGGTCCGCCGCCGCAAGCAGGACATGATCGACCGGGAGGTCGCCTTCCATCTCAACGCCTACGAAACCAGCGGCGCGGAGCTAATCATGGGGAGCGGCCGTTTTGTGGCGCCAAAGACGCTCGAAGTGGCTTTGAACGGCGGCGGCACGCGACTGCTCGTTGGTGATAAAGTCGCAATCAATGTCGGGACGCATGCGGCCATTCCGAGCATTCCCGGCCTTGAGGCGGCACGACCGCTTACACACATCGAAGCCCTGGAGCTCGATGTCTTGCCACCGCATCTGATCGTGCTCGGCGGCGGCTATGTCGGCCTTGAGCTGGCGCAGGCCTACCGCCGTTTCGGCAGCCGCGTGACCGTAATAGAAGCCGGTCCTCAACTCGTCGGCCGCGAAGATCCTGACGCCGCCGATGAGATGCGTCGGCTTCTTGCTGGCGAAGGTATCGAGTTCCTTATAGGGGCGGAGCCTCTCAATGTGCATGGCCGCTCTGGCGAAGGCATCAGCGTGGCCGTGCGCACCTCATCAGGCGAGCCGACGTTGGAGGGCAGCCATCTCCTTGTTGCGGCGGGGCGCGTGCCGAACACTGCCGGAATTGGTCTCGAAAAACTTGGCGTCGAAATCGACGGACGCGGCTACATTCGGGTCAACGAGCGGCTGGAGACGAGCGCGCCTGATGTTCTGGCGCTAGGCGAATGCGCCGGCAGCCCGCAGTTCACGCATGTCTCCGTCGACGACTTCCGCATCGTCAGGGACAATCTGGCAGGCGGCAACCGCAGCACGCGCGATCGGCTGGTGCCCTACACGATGTTCACCGACCCGCCGCTTGCCCGTGTCGGGCTAAGCGAAGGCGAAGCACAACGCCAGGATGTCAGCGTGCGCGTCGCAAAGTTGCCGATGAGCAGCGTCTTGCGCACCGAAGCAACTGAGGAAACCCAGGGGTTCATGAAGGCTGTCGTGGGCGGGGATGATGACCGTATCCTAGGGTTCACGATGATCGGTTCCGAAGCCGGCGAGGTCTTGGCTGCCATCCAGACTGCCATGCTGGCGAAGCTGCCGTACCCGAAGCTTCGCGATGCCGTCATCACGCACCTGACGATCGCAGAGGGACTAGGAGCTCTCTTCTCCAACGTGCCGCCTAGGTCGAATCAATAGCGATGAAAACATCACAGGCAGGTCCAGTTGATATGACGGGATCTGCCTGCGTCTGACCTGCACATTAAAAATTGACGCTCGAGCGACGCAGCCAACGGTCTGCATCGGATCGGTCCCGACTATGCAACCGGGCACCTCAACGTTCTCCCCGGACTGATCTGTATTTCGAAGCTGCGGGTTCGTTCTCCGGTGCGGTCCTTGAACGGTTCTGTAATCAGAAGCAGCCCGGCCACGAGACTTTTCCTGCAAAGAAACGTCGGAGGGCCATAGCGACAACAACGCAGAGGGAAAGATCGCCTATCGTAACGGCCGAGGTACCGTTGCAAGCATCTGGATCTTGGATGTGAGGCGGTCGATATCTCTTCGACCTGATTTCGAGAAGGCTACCGCGCGGGGTTCTCTGGATCGCCAATGTGCGTATGCTATGCGCGGACTATCGAACAATAACGAATTGTTTTTCGTGAGGGAGCTGAGAGGCGCCACAGGGTGTTCCCACCGGGAGGTAACAAGGTCGAAGATGCGGCGCAATGATGATTTTCCGGAATGGATTTCCGTAACTGATGCAGCGCCGCATCCACAGATGAACGAAAAAGGTGGGCTTTCTGCCCGCAATGCCCGGGGTGCAGGAATTCCTGAGCGCGAACTTCTCGCGCAAATTAGCGCTTGCCGATATGGCCGCGGTTTGCGGGCTTTCATCCTCTCATTTTGTGCGGGCTTTCTCCAGGACAGTCGGGGCGCCGCCGCATCACTACGTTCTCAATCTGCGGCTCGACTTGGCGGAGAGACTGCTTGCCGACAAGCGCATGGCCATTGCGGAGATCGCCCATGTGAGCGGGGTTCTCTAGCCAAAGCCACTTTACGACCGTCATGAAGAAATGCCGGCATCTAACGCCGGCGCAGGCGCGGGTGGGCAAGGTTATACGCGAAGCTTAGGCTGCATGCTGGAAGGCGGCTGGGCGCGAGGAGATGGAGGACGGCGTGTCGAGCGTTAACATAAGCGTCGGGCCATTGCACGTCGCTCGATGCGTGACTGGATGCGGGCTTCCGCTGGCTGGCTGAAATTTGGTTGGCCTTTACCGCCGCAAGGCGCGCCGCAAGCTTGGCAGGGGCGCAGGAAGAACCAACCCATTGGGATCTCCAGAGCTTCAGCTTCGGCGGAGGCAAAGGGTCGACGTGGTGCGCGGCTCGACGCACCGTACAGGGCCAGCAGCGGCATGCGGCGAAGCGCAGGCCAGTCTCCCTGGTTCGATCCCGGAAGTCCATCTAGATCGATTGAGACAAGCGGAACCTAATTCCATAACCTGGTATCTACCAGCCCTGCCGACCATACCAGTCATCGACATCTCGGCGTACGCGATCCTTCTCGATGCCGTAGCGTTCCTGGATCAGGCCCTCGAGCTGATCGCGTTTGCCGCCAATGCGGTCGATATCATCATCAGTGAGCTTGCCCCACTGTTCCTTGACTTTACCTTTGACCTGCTTCCAATTTCCTTCGACGCGGTTCCAATCCATCGTGGCTTCTCCTTCGAATCACACATCGGAAGAACGGACAAATCGCCCTCGAGTTCCGCTATAATCGGGAGAGGCGGGCTGGGAAGATGGTGGCGCACGTTGGTTTGATCGGCGCGATGATCATTGCGGAAGTTTCTAAGCGCTCCCATCCGTTTCGCTATCCTCATCGATTTGGCGCACCGGCAGGTAGGCGTTGGTTTCCAGCCACTCGCGCAACACAATCTGAATGAGATCTGACCGGCCGATCTTCATCTCTCCGGCGATCGAGTTCAGCGCGTCTTCTGTTGCCGGCTCCAGGGGAACGCCAGCGACGTTTCGCAGCATCAAGGCGGCGCGGCGAAGGATAACTTGAAGATCCGGCCGCGGCATGTCCGCGATGCGGTCGGCGGCACGCTCAAGCTCTTCGGCAATGGATGCGCGGGTCATGGCTCCATTTTTGCCACACCGGCGGTGGCCTGCCCAGTACAAGGGCAGGATTTAGTTCGCGTCAGGCGACTTTGGCCGTGGGTTTGGCAGGAGGTTTCTTCCGAGGGACCGGCTTCCGCCCCAGACCCGACGCCTTTGCCAAAGCGGACCGCTGTTCCGCATAGTTCGGCGCCACCATCGGGTAGTCGGCTGGCAATTTTCACTTGGCACGGTATTCATCGGCCGTCATGCCAAGGTAACGAAGGTGGCGTTTCAGCGATTTGAACTTCTTGCCGTCGTCAAGACAGATGATGAAGTCCGCAGTAACCGACTTCTTTGGATTGACCGCGGGGACCTGCATCTCAACTGCCGGCGCGGCAGGCTTGCTCAGACCAGGCAGGGAAGCGTGTAGAGACGCAATGAGGTTTGGCAGTTCGCCGGCCGGCACGGGGTTGTTGCTGACATATGCGGCGACAACACCCGCGGTTAGCTCGACAATCTCAGTGACACTATTGGTCCGCTCCGGCAATTATTGGAACTCCTATTGCTTCGGCACCTTCTACTTGGGATTTGCCTCTTCGCAATTCGCGAAAGAGCAAAACGTTCTGCGGTTGTAGATTGGCGCGATCGTATACGACCGCGCTGGCGGGTGTCCCGGTGTTTCATACTCTCAAGATGATGCAAAGCCAGGCGACCAGAAGATCGCGCCAAAGCCTCGAAATTGCGGCCTAATTCGGCTTCACGTCGCGGTGCAGGCAGTCCTGCACTTCAATCGACGTTCAGGGGCCGCATCTCGAACGCTGGCGACGCGGATGTCCGTCGCGCGCTCCACGATGCTGACGGCGGCGAACCGCCGGTCCGCATTTCGCGGCAGGAGCGGCGCAGCCCGGTTGCCGTGCTGTTTCATCATATTCGGTCATCAGCGAAAGTCGCTGACCTGACCTTGGTCGTGTGTGACGCGTATCGACATCATACCGGGTTGGCGTCCGGTCGTCACCGTCGACCCTTCGATGAGGACGCCGCCTGAATGGCGCTTGGCGCCCCAATCTTGTCAACTCCTCCACGACAAATTCGGCCATCGATGGCTCCTGAAAGCCCGCCCAGCGCGTCAGCCGTATCCCGCGGTTTTCTGGATCCAGTGCTCGGCCTCTAGTGCTGCAAATTATTCTGGAGACTTGAGGTTCCGGTAACTTGCGAATTCGAACTCACTGATCTTGCGCGTGCCGAGATCGGTGACGCGCACCCAGGGTTTGCCGGATGTTCGCCCGGGCTTCAGTGGTCGCTGGACGACCTTCACAACGGCATGAACATGGCTGTGGGCTTCCACTGAGGTGGTGCTGATCACCTTCGTGCCGTTCATCGCCTCAACTTTGAAACTTGCCATCGGCCCGATCTCTCCGAGGCGATCCTAGCCAAGTCCGAATTCGAACGGAACTGTCGTGGCTGTTGCTGGTGAACAGGAATTGCTTGCTAAGGTGCTGGTGCACGAAGGCGGCTATTCGAAAGATGGGCGGCCTTGTTCGCTTAGATGCAACTGATGGTTTGGGGAGCGTTGCTACCCTTGGCCAGCATCGTCCTCCGCTGGCCGGCTCCGATGAAGCCCGTCACTGTTTCCGCAGTGGCGGGCTTTTTAACATCCGCTGACTGTGCGTGACGCCTATCCCGCCATTGCCGCCATTGCCGCCCGTGGTGGGAGCCGCATTGTCGTTGCCACCGCTGCCGCCATTGCCGCCGGTGATCGTCCCGAGGTTAGTGAATGTGGCTCCGGAGACAAGCGAAACGCCGGCGCTTCCATTGCCGCCATGACCGCCGAGCACCGGGATCGTTTGCGTCGAGCAGCAGCCGACGTTGTTGCCGCCGTTGCCGCCGTTCCCGACGAGGATTCGCAGATCGTGGCTTCAGGCTTCAACTGATCGCGTTCCACAGCCCGCTCGAGCATGAACCGGGCTGGCAGCAGCTTCATCAGGAAGAAGCTGGCGCCGAAAAGAGCTCCGCCGAGCGCCACAAGGCGCGGGCCCTCGAAATCTTCCAGCTTTCGCATCAGCGCACGGGTCGACATGGGTTACTCCTGCGTGCCAGGCGTTCAATGGCGAAAGATCGTCGGCTCGAAATTGGACTGACGCAGAGCGCCTGCCGCGCGATCGATGTTTACGGATGCATTCTGGTCTCTAGCGTCGAACATCAGTCCGACGACCGTGCCGCTGTGAGCGACCTGAACGCCAATGGCGCCGAAGCGGTCACCGACGGTTTCGATCTCTCTCAGCCGTGGTTTGGCAAGAAACCGCTCGTTGATCCGCGCGCTCGCCGTCGCAACCCTGCCCAGCATGCGGGCGTCCGCATTCTTGATGGCTGTTCGCAACAGGCTTCGAAGCGGCCGAAAGGTCTCGATCTCCAGGTGACCGTAACGCGCCGGCTCGAATTCAAGCGTATCGACCGTGAGCTGGGGGGTGGTATCGATGCTGATGAAGTCGATCGGCGGCAGCGGCTTGCGGAATGCCTCCATCACGATGCCGTCCCGGTGCGCAAACAGCACCGCTTGCTGCCTGAACAAAGTGGAGTCACAGGCCGTTTCCGCGCTGACCGCGAGCTGCATGACCTCATCCGACGCCGCATCGATCTCCAACCAATTCAATACCGCCAGGATGCTTGCCAGAACGTCGGCGGTGGAGGAGCCCATGCCACGGCCAATGGGGATGTTGCTATCCATCGAGAGATGGCCGCCGCTGCCGGGCCGGCCGAATGCATTGATGGTCAACTCGGCCGCGCGTCGAGCCTTCTCCCGCGAGGCTGGCCAGACAGTCACGTGATCGCTATCGTTTGCGCTGAACCTGGCTTTGGACCTCAGATGACGACAGGGCAGCGAGACCAGCGCGCGTCGCAACCGCGCGCCCTCATCCTCGAAAACGCCTTGAACCAGTTCCCCGTGATGGCCAATGGCTTCAGCGTATCCCGAGCCCTCAGACATGGGCATTCCTCCATATACTTTAGCAACCACTTAAGTTACTCGGTGAATACTTTCGCAGGCCGGATCGTCTACAGCAACAACCAAGTTGATAATCTTTTGTATTCCAAAACGTTGCGAGTACATGACGCGCATTTATTTCCTCTTACATATTGGTCACAAATGTAGAGCCCGACCAGGCGGGCAGGGGCGGCTGCCGGCGTTCCTCGATATGTGCTGCGGGAATGATCAGGCCGACTGGTCTTCGAGCGCGTATCCGGCGAGCCTTACAGTGCGAATGGCAACGCTTCGTGATGACCGCCTGAGTAACTTTCGCAACTGGCTCATGTGAACATCGACCACGCGCGTGCTTACACTGGCGCTATTTGTCCAGGCCACGGCGATCAGCTCATCGCGGCTGAGCACCTTTTCCGGATTTTCCAGCATGTGGCGCAGCAACTTGAACTCGATTGGCCCGAGCGATATCTCCTTGCCGGCGCAGCGCACGCGATGGGTATCAAGCTGCATCTCGATATCGCTATATGCCAGCGACTTGCCACGCCGGGATCCCTGTTCCGATGCTTGGCCCACCGCCAGCCTGGCCCGCAGGTATTCGAGCAGCTTGGCCGGGGCAAACGGCCGGACAAAGCATTCGTCAATGCCAGACCTCAGCAGCTGAATGTGCTGAGCTTCCGCGCCGGGCGACACCAGAGCGACACAGGGGAGGGCGCCTGTGCGAGCATCCTGCTTGAGCCCGGCACTTTTGGCCCCCAGCTGGTTGTCCGGTCGACAATCCAGCACCACGGCCCGAACCGGCATGCCCGCTGCAAGCTCCAGCACTTCATCGATGGAACCGGCCAGCGTACTGGCGAAGCCGTCGACCTCGAGAATGTGGCTGAGGAGCAGATAAAATTCCGCGTCCTTCGAGCAGATCACTATCAATGGCTTCATATGCGCAGCGTTAGGATCTTTCAGCTGCCATCAAGACGGGCTGGCTATATTCGAATCCCGCATTCCCAAAGGCCAGCATGCCAGAACAAGCCACCCAAAACAACAAAGCCCAAAAACGAGCTTGGCGTCGCAGCAAACATGCCGGCGGCCGGTCCGTGCTTCCCTCTACGGCAAATTCGAGTCCAGCGGCGGCCGCCGCCAAAAAAGACAAAGGGCGTATAAACCGAAATCCCGCGCGCGTCCGCAACGGCGGACAAGCCTCGCGCGTGGGATGGAGGAATTCCGCCTCGGCCGCGGTGGTGAACGGGACAGCCTAAGGAGCGTCAGCATAGCGACGGCTGAAAGCCTGGACGCGGGACTGACTGTCCCCGCCAAGGCGGTCCGCACACTGCACGATGGTCGAGGTAGGCCGTGGTATCTGTCATCGGCATCCCGCCGCAACGGATCTCGCCGGCGAACCGGAACCTATCGCCTGATCATTAATCTACTCCCAGGGGGAGCCCGATGGCCGGCGATGACCAGTTCGAAAGATGTTGCGGCCCGGAAAGCCTTACCGCGTGTTCTCGAAGGGCTGAAAGAGGCCCATCACGCCCGCAGGCTATTCATTGAGGCCGCGACGAAGGGGATATTCTGGCTAAATGGGGCCCGCTGAGTTGAGCGGCAGCCGCCTTTTCATCGAGAGCCAGATAGGCTTACTCTAAGAAGGTCGCCCGGAGCCTTCCATGTGCAACGATTATGAACAGCATGTCCTGTGGGGTGAATACTGTCGGATGATGGCGTCGCTGGCGCTCAAAATCCCGGCGCACCAAACCGAACTCGATTTGCCGCAGGCGGATGACATCCGCATTAATGACCCGGCGCCAATAATGCGCGGCGCCGGCGATGCGATTGAATTGGCATCGATGACGTTCGGATTTCCGCCGGCGGGCCCAAAGGGGGGACCGGTGTTCAACTTTCGCTCCGAAGGGAGGCAATTCGCAAACAGCAATCGATGCCTCATTCCGGCCTCCGGGTTCTTCGAGTTCACTGGTGCGAAATATCCGAAGGCGAAACATCGCTTTACGCTCAACGGCTCTCCATTTATGGCCATCGCAGGGCTTTGGCGTGAGGCCGCCGGCAACAAGCCGCCTACCTTCACCATGCTGACGACTGATCCCGGGCCCGATGTCGCACCATTTCATAATCGGCAGGTCGTTGTTCTTCAGCCGCAGAATTGGGCTGCCTGGATCAACCTGACGAAGCCCGAATCTGAACTCTTGCGGCCGCTTCCGGCGGGGTCGCTTAGAGTGGAAACGGTGCGCCCGCAAAGCGCGTAACACGAGGCCGATCCTGACGATCATTCCATGTCGGGTACGTCACCGCTGACGAAAAGCGTTGTAGGCGGGCCGTAGTCCCCAAGCGCTGGATCGGCATCGCGGCTCCATGCGATGACGCCGACATGCCTGGTAGCCAGCGCCTTGGCTATGCGAACTGCCCTTTCCTCGCTTTGCTGATCCGCCGGGCCGTAGGCGGCAAACAGATCGCCCTCGTTGCCGCGATCAAAGGCAATGACGACGATCAGCTTTGGCTTCTTCTGGCCAGGCAGGACATGGTCGGACATCATCTCTCCTTCGCATCAGCGCGAGGCCTGCTTTTCCGTCGCCGCTTCAAGCGCGTTTATTGCATCACAGACGGCTTGGCGCTTGGGTTCGACCGGCTCGTCAGGGTGGAAATGAGAAAGCGAAAGAGTGGTGAAGACGACGGTTAGGTCGCCGATGAGGTCTCGCATTTTGAACCGATCTTCGACATCGGCCGCAATGCGCCAGGCCAAGATGGAATCCCTTCCGCTAAGCGTGTCTTTGCCGCCTCGCTCAACATCTGCACGAAGCATCGCCAACGCGGTGACGCGGTCGACGAGTTGGGTTTCCGGATCGATCAGTAGCTCCAGATCCACGCTTAGAGGCTTGCGTTCTTCAGGCCAGCCGGCACAGCACGCCTCCAGGGCGGCGGTATGGGCTTGGCCCCAGGCTTGTGCGCAGGCGCCGGCTCGACCGTCCAATCCATCTTCCGGAAAGCCGTTTATATCCCAGCCTTCGAGTGCAAAGGCGCCTTGTGCCGCTTCCTCGGCTGTGAAACCGGCGCGCTCCAAAGCCGTCTCGGCGGCCGCGATGCCGCGCGAAATCTCCTCAGGCGATGCGCCTGGGACGGTCAAAACCAGGTCCATGTCTGTCTCCGGTAACTATTTTAGCTACAGTGAACGAAAAGAGAACATTGAGTCAAGACTGCTCTTGACGAGGAAGGAATATGTTCCTTATTCCTGAATGACATCTGAGCAGGAAAGAGGCATGGGAACGCGCCAGAACGCGCCGGCCGGCGAAGCTATGTCCGAACTGGAAGAGGTGGCTGAGCAGGCCATAGCCGCAGCCGGCGGCGATGTCTTGGTCGCGTTGCTGAATGTCCTTGCCAGGAACAACGACCTTGAACGGGAACTGGGCTTGTCGCGGGCCGCAGTCTCGAACGGCTATTCTCGCGGCTGGCATAAGGCGCGGGTTCAATGACCGAGACGGCGGAAGACAATTTCCGGATCGAAGTCTGGGATCGAGAGGAGAAAACCCATCTAGAAACCATATGCCGATCTCCGGACGCGGTGGTCAGCCAGGCAGCTTGGCAGGCGGCCATTCGGCGTCGGCCCGGAATGCTGCTGATTCACTACAACAGCCGCCATGTCATGGAGAAGATTATCACTCCGGGCGAGGTGAAGGTTCCACCGCAGACTGTCATCAACGGCAGCATTCATGCCGGGTTGGACGTTTCACTTGGCGATCTGCGCGAATGGCACACGTTGCGAGCTTGGTGCAAACGCTGCTCGCACTATGCCGAGGTGAAGCCAGCCGCGCTTATTCGGCGATACGGCAAGGACGCGCTGTTCAGCTCCGTTGAGAGGGCGCTTGTCTGCACGAGCTGCGATCGAGGCGGTCCGGTGAGACTGGAGATTCACAAGCTGCCGCGGAATTGAACCGGCTCCTGAGGGAACGGCGAAGGTCCTAGTGTTGCCTGCGCCAATTCCAGGGCTTGTCGAATGAGCCGGCCCACAGGCCGCGCTTTGCGGTCCTGGCTTCCTGCTCGGCTCCAACGTAGAAGCCGGCACTGTATTTCGGCCAATCAAGCGCATAGCCCTGCCTGACCATCCATTCGCCGATATCGACGCCTGCGGCGGTGCAGACAGCGACCATGCGCCTGTAGCGATCGCGGTCGACTCCAATGCACGATGTTGGGCGATGCGCATCGAGGAAATCCGCCAACACCAGAGACGCCTGCTGGCCGCAACGGTACTTCTTGCCAGAGGCGATGGCGCAGATCTGAGCACTCTCCGGCGCGTCCATGCCATTGAGGCGAATCCGCTGTCCATGAATTTCGATCGTGTCGCCGTCCACGACTGATGGAATGCCCACCAGTGGTTCGGCCACGGAAGGCAAGGTGAGGCAGAGCAAGGCGGCCGACAAGCGGCAGACGCCAAGGGCGGGAAATCGCGGCATCTCAGCCATCGCACGCGCAGCCGGGCGCTTTGTGGCATCGCTTCTCTCGCGAGATGCAGCTATCGCCACATGCCTGACCGGCCGAACAAGTCTTGCAACATCCCTCGACATAAACCGTCGACCAGGGCACCGGCGCCTGTGGGCGCCGCACGACCGACGCAGGATCCACCGGCATGAAAACGCCGCCGATCGCCAATGCGGCGATAATCCGAAACATAACTGCGCCTCCCTACGACACCCCGGCTCCGTGCCAGCGACCTCGGTGATCCAAGACCCAGGTCCTTAGTTCTCTTCTTTACCTTCTTGGTCGGGGCAGTTCTTCCCTCATCCGGTTCCGCTGTGCCGCAGACTGAACCGACATGCAACTGAGCCCCGCCACGCGGCGGGGCTTCATCAAGGTCAGGCCGCTACAGCCTGGCACCTTGCCAGGGCAGTCCCTCAGGCTTTGACGGATGCCTTGCGCGTCTTCTTCAGCGGTGACTTGATTGACGCCGCAGGTGTTCTTGCGGCTGCTAAGCGCGCTGGTTTTTTTGTTTTCTCGTTCGCGGTTGGTGCGGGCACCACCGCCTTTCGTCCAAGGCCTGCTGATTTCGCCAATGCCGAGCGCGTGGCCGTATAGTTCGGCGCGACCATAGGATAGTCGACTGGAAGGTTCCACTTCAGGCGATACTCATTAGGGCTCAGATTGTAGTGAACTCGGATATGGCGCTTGAGCGATTTGAACTTCTTCCCATTCTCAAGGCAGATAATAAAGTCTGGCGTCACCGACTTTCTGATCGATATTGCCGGTTCCTGCTTGACCACAGGCTCTATCGCCGTCGTGCCGATGCCTTTCAGAGCGGCATGAATATCGCCAATCAGCTTCGGCAACTCGCCAACCGGCAGCGGATTGTTCGAGACATACGCGGCGACGATGTCGGCCGCTATCGACACAGTATCCAGTTGGCCGTCATGTTCGAGAGCAGTGGTCATATAGTTTCCTCTTACCGTATCGGACGAATTGATCGAGCTTTGATTTGCCATACCGCCAGCGAGACAAATAGTTTATTTCCCTCTACAAGCCACATGTTTTTTCCCAAAACATGCCGAAAATACTACACCTAGGCGAGTCAACCTAGCCAAGCAGAGCCGGCAAGGCTGCCATGAACGAAACGCCGAGAGGTCGGTGTAAGAGGAGAGGCCGGGACATTTGTCGATCATGGCGGAATGAATCTATTCCCTGCGGTGATTCCCTTGCAAACAGGAAGTCGACGATATTCTCGTCATCGTCTCCAGGTAGTTCGGTAAACGCCGCTTCGAGTTTAAGGCGATCCCAAATCACGCGGCCGTCAACTTTCTTCGGCTTCGGCATGCGCCGGTCAGCAACCATCTGGTCGAATTTTGTCATGGCCGCGCCAACATATCGGGCAGCTTCTTCGCGTGAGAGACCCCGAGAAGGATAGGAAAGGGAGTCGCTTTTCATAACCTCGCCCCGGTATGTGTCCGCCCTTGTGCGTGGGCTTCCCATTCATGGATCAAGATCTGGATTGTATAGCCACTGCCGGAAGGGATCCGATCAAACGGTGCGGTGAATTGCGGTCAGGGCGTGTAAATAGGATGGTTTGCTGGTTGAGCGCCGAGTTGGTGTACTGGAAATAGACCGTCGGAATCACGCGACGACCGGTAAAAACGGTGCCCCCTTCTTCGAAGAGTGTCTTATTTTACGCAGGCATGGCACCAATCGTTTTTGATCCGGCGCCCTTCGCCGGGGGCGGTCGGTCCCGCATCCCGCCTGGCGGCGGCGCTATGCTGATGCTCCTTCGGCCGCCTCTGTTGAACCGGTCTCAGGGCCACGAACTTGCTCCAGCACCGAACTGACTTGGTCGCAATGACGGACATTTCGGTGCCTCCGCCTTGTACGCCGTTTTTCATTTGGTCGGGAAAGCAGAGCTCTCCCGACGGAGAGTTAGAGGATGGGAGGGGTTTTTCGCGACGGGTTGAAAGCGGAAGGAGAGGCCTTCGGCGCCCGTCGCGGAGAACCGCGATGTATGTCCGGACCAAACGAACCCACGCCGCCGACCGGTCGAACCTCTACGACGAGATCACCGGCAAGATAATTGCCGAGCTGGAAGGGGGTCGTTTTCCCTGGGTTCAGCCATGGGGAACTTCCGCCGCAAACGCGTCGCTTTCCCTGCCGAAGAATGCCAGGACGCATCGCGCGTATAGCGGGATCAACGTGCTTATTCTCTGGGGCGCGGTCGTTGAATGCGGGTTCCCAACGCAGAGTTGGATAACTTATCGACAGGCTTTCGCGCTCGGCGGGAATGTCCGTAGAGGCGAGCGCGGGACAACGGTCGTTTATGCCGATCGTTTTGTCCCGGATCACGAGAAGAAGCGCGCTCGCGAGACGGGTGAGGATGCTCAAGCCATCCCGTTCCTCAAGCGCTTCACCGTTTTCAACATTGAACAATGTAAAGGGCTACCTGACGAAATCGCAGCTTCGGCTGTACTGCCGGTGGCTAGCCCGATCGAACCGCGTGTCGAGGCGCTGATCAAGGCCACCGGCATCGACTTTCGTATCGGCGGCGATAGGGCGTTTTACGTGCCGGCCCACGATTATATACAGGTGCCTCCGCCCCAAGCCTACTTCGAGCCGATCAATTGGCATCGGACAGCCTTGCATGAGCTCGGTCATGCCACCGGCCACAGTTCACGTCTCGATCGCAAATTATCCGGCTCTACCGCCTCCAGGAAGTATGCGTTCGAGGAACTCGTGGCAGAAATCAACGCGGCCTTCTGCTGCGCCGCCTTGGGCATAGTGCCCACGGTTCGGCATGCCGACTACATCGGCTCATGGCTGGAGGTTTTGCGCGAGGACAATCGCGCCATCGTTCGCGCCGCCAGCCTGGCCAGCAAGGCGGCCGATTGGCTTCTTGGCCACGTGCCGGTGGAGGCCGAAGCATCCATCGGGCTGAGCGCAGGCAACGACAAATGGGCGGCATAATTTCGCTGACCCGAACAGCGCATGCACCGTTCCGCCGATCGGCATAGGTATCAAGTGCCAGCCGCACTTCGTCTGTCCGCTCCAACCATCGGCTCACGCGGAGACAACGTACAGGCCGACATGCGTGCGCGCTCGGCAGTCGAGCAACGGTGTGCCGGATTGTGCAGGCAGGAGAGGGAGAGGGTTGGAGGGATCTTGTGACGGGTTCAAGGCTGAGAGAGAGGCTCTCGGCGGCCCGTCGCGGAGACCTTCAAATGACCACTGCCGTTCAAAAGATCACGCTGTCGTCCTCGCGCGATATCCCTTTCAACAAGCTGGTGCTCGGCCAGTCCAATGTGCGTCGCATCACCGATACCATGCGCGAGCGGCTCACCGCCTACGGACTCTTCCATGAAATCATATCCTGGAAGCTGCGCATGTTTGTGCCGGCGGACGCCAGCGGGCCTGCGGTGCCGGCCAAGGTTATCGAGTGTTGGCCAGTGCAGCGCATCAGTGAGAGGGAGGCCCGCTGATGCTGCCTCGCGATGCATCCGAACTGGCAAGCCATCTTGCTCGGCAGGCTGAGGCTGTTTGCCGCCGTTACCTTTCCAACGGTCGCCGTGAGGGCCGCTACTGGCTGGTTGGCGACGCCCGCAATGCGCCGGGGCGCTCGATGTTTGTGCGTCTCAAGGGACCGGATTGCGGCAAGGGTGCCGCCGGGAAATGGACCGACGCCGCCACCGGCGAGCACGGCGACCTTCTGGACGTCATCCGTGAATCGCTTGGCCTGACGGACTTCAAGGATGTGTCCGGCGAGGCGCGCAGCTTTCTGTCCATGCCGCCCACGAACGAACCAAAGGGCCAGTGGGAGCAAGCCGTTCCCGCTGCCGGCGGTTCCCCTGAAGCGGCGCGGCGGCTGGTCTCCATGTCGCAGCCGATACGGGGAACTCTTGTGGAGACGTATTTGCGCGCACGCGCGATTACAGCCGTGCATGAGACTGGGAGCCTACGGTTTCATCCTCGCTGCTACTACCGTTCAGACCGCGGCCGGACTGAAACCTGGCCGGCAATGGTCGCGGCGGTCACCGACCTCAAAGGCAAGCTTACCGGGGCCCACCGCACCTGGCTCGATCCGGGCGGATTTAGCGAAGCCCATCTCGGCCGCGCTCCGCTCGAGACACCGAGACGGGCCATGGGCGAACTGCTCGGACACGCTGTCCGCTTCGGCTGCTGCTGCGATGTCATGGCCGCCGGTGAGGGCATCGAGACCATGCTGTCGCAACGCACTGTCCTGCCCGCCATGCCGGCACTCGCAGCCTTGTCGGCGGCGCATCTGTCCGCAATCCTGTTTCCTGACACATTGCGGCGCCTCTACATCGCCCGTGACAATGATCCGGCAGGCGACGCAGCAGTGGCAACCCTGATTGAACGCACCAGCGCGGCCGGTATCGAGGCCATGGTTCTGACGCCGAAACTTGGCGACCTCAACGAGGATCTGCGTCTACTCGGCGTCAATGCGCTGAGGGGGATCCTGCGGGTTCAGATCGCGCCACAGGATGTCGAGCGCTTCGTGAAGCTGGCGGCCTGACCGGAAGGGGAAGGGAGGGGTGGCATTTGCTAGGCGTACCTCGGTGCGCAGGGGGGCCTTCGCTGAGGCGAGGGCCGGCCCACCGGCCTTCCAGAGGGCGATCGGGCACCAGCCGGTCCGGACAGGCAATGGCTGCGCCCCGTTATTTTCCGGCGGCCCTTGCCACCCCGTGCGGCGAGCCGCCCGGGACCTCGTCTTCGGGCCTTTCCATCGCGAACCAAAATAGCCGGGCTTCGCCATCCTTCACTCCCGTTCCGGCCCTGCGCTGGCGCTTCGGGTGCAAGTCCGGATCGTCCATCGCCTTCGTCGCCATGAAGGCCGCGATGGGCGCGGCCGGTCCCACGAAGGCAAGCCGCCATGAGCACCGAGCACGATACCGACTTCGAGCCGCAACCCGCATCATCATCCATCGACCACATCCTGCACGAGCTTCAGCTCTACGGCTACCGTCCCTTCGACGATGAACCCGATCCGCGCCCGCTTCCCGAAGGCCGGGTCATAGCCGCCAGCATCGCCGACATCTTCGACGCTCTCCTGGTGGCGATGGCCGACACACGCCTTGAGCCCGACCTCGAGGAGTTGCTGTGGGGGACGGTCAATCTGTTCCATCGCGCGACCAAGCGGATCGAACGCGAGCTCGATGAAAACGAGCTTGGCCAGCAACGGCTACAGCGCGAACAAGACGGATCCGAGGTCAAGTCGGTCGAGCTCGAGCGCCTCATCGCCCAAGGTCAGACGCTGCTCGAACGCCGCAACGCCTTCGAATTGATGCGCGATCAGGCCGCCGAGCATTACGAGCGCCACACACACTCGATCTGGCGCCCGCGTTCGGGCTCTGTCGTCAACCATCGCAACCTGACCGCGGCTCTGATCGACAGCCGGGACTTCGTTGCCGCGAGGAAGCATACAGACAGTCAGGTGCTGTTGCCTCCGGGCCCGAAAGTCGCCTTCACCGGCGGGCTCGATTTCAACGATCATTGGCTGATCTGGGCCAAGCTCGACCAGGTCCATGGCAAGCATCCGGACATGGTCCTGCTGCACGGCGGGTCACCCAAAGGTGCCGAGTTGATCGCGGCCAAATGGGCTCACAGCCGCAAGGTGCCACAGATTGCCTTCAAGCCGGACTGGACCAAACATGGCAAGGCCGCGCCCTTCAAGCGCAACGACGCCATGCTCGACACCTTGCCGATTGGCGTCATTCATTTCCCCGGCTCAGGCATTCAGGACAACCTCGCCGACAAGGCCCGCAGGCTCGGCATTCCGGTGATGAGGTTCGGCGCCACATGACGGCGCCACAAGGCCAGTCGCCTCCAGTCATTCGCTTTGTTTTTCGTCGCTCCCGGCGCGTTGATCGAACGATCGCTCCTGCCGATTTGGCGGCGGTGAATGCGAAGTGGCGAACCATGAGGTTCACATCCCATCCCGTCCTGGAATGGAGAACAGGGACCCTATCCCCGCGTTTGTCGGCGCAATTCCTTGGTCCGGTCCGAGGGCCTGATGCCATCAATCCATAAAGGGTCGGACTACGCAAAGCGTGCCGCCGTTTCGGCTTTGCCTTCACGGTGATTGCGGCCCTCGGCCGGATACATCGGGCGTCTGTCACGCGGGGATCGCTCCCCGCTTCCAGAACAGGAGCCGGGAAAATGTCCCTCGTCGAAGCCAACGCCTTCGCCTTCAGCCTCGCCACCAGGCGCCGGCGACGGTACACTCACGGTCGTGCGGCCGACGAATATGAAGGAGAGGTTTCCCAGATCGTCCGCGACGATCGATCCACCCGAGCGATGATCCGGACAAGATGCGGCCGGACGTCCTTTCCGTCCTGGCCCCAGGGCAGTGCTAAAGCTCGAAGCGCAGTTGACGTTGATCCGGCGGCAACACATCGCCTAGGGAGGAAAGCGTGACGCCCAACAGGCGGATTCCCTTCCGCACCGGAAACACCGATTGAAGGAGATCGGCTGCGAGATGTTCGAAATCCGGAAGTTCGATCGGCACCGCCACCGTGCGGCTGCGCGTGATCTGCTGGAAGTCGGCGAACTTGATCTTCAGCGTGACGGTCCGGCCCCGAACGCCTTTGCCCTCACAGTAGCCCCGGACCTTGGCGACCAGCGGCTTGAGTTCGGCGATTGATGCATTGAGGTCGAATATGTCGACTGCGAACGTGTCCTCGGCGCCGATTGATTTGCGCGGCCGATCTGGTTCGACCTTGCGTTCGTCGATGGCGCGCGCGATTTGATAGTACCAGAGCCCCGCCTTTCCGAAATGCTGCTGCAGGAAAGGGAGCGACTTGCCCTTGAGATCGGCGCCGGTCTCAATTCCGAGCGCCTCCATCTTCGCGGCGGTCGCAGGACCGACACCATGAAATTTCTTGACCGGCAAACCCTCGACAAACGCCGGCCCATGGCGTGGCGTGATGACGAACTGGCCGTTCGGTTTGTTCTGGTCGGACGCCATCTTGGCGAGAAATTTGTTGTACGAGATTCCGGCGGAAGCGGTGAGACCGGTCACCATCAGGATCTTTGTCCTGATCGTCTCGGCGATCGTCGTGGCCGACGAAATATTGAGCCGGTTCTGCGTCACGTCGAGATAAGCCTCGTCGAGCGAGAGCGGTTCGATGAGATCGGTATGTTCGGCGAACACCTCGCGGATCTGAGCCGAGACTGCCCGGTAGACGTCAAAACGAGGCGGCACAAAGATGAGTTGGGGGCATTTGCGCTTTGCCGTGACCGAAGGCATGGCGGAGCGAACGCCGAAGGCGCGGGCCTCGTAGCTTGCGGCAGCCACCACGCCGCGGGCGGCCGCTCCACCGACGGCAAGCGGCTTGCCGCGGAGTTCTGGATTGTCGCGCTGTTCGACCGACGCGTAGAACGCATCCATGTCGACATGGATTATCTTGCGCGGGTCAGCGCCGCGGCAGGGGCCATTTGCCTGCAATGTCATTCCGCCAGGATATAAGCTTCGTGCTGCCGGATCCTACAATCTTCAGTTCCGGACATCGCCCCTTATCATGACCGTCAAATCGTCATTCAAGGATTGGGCCGCGTGGCTCGATCCGTCGGTCTCCGCCAAATCATTGACCAGACCGTTGCCGGCAGGGACATTGTCGGTCGAACAGCTCGGTCAGCTGGACCGTTGGCTCGATTCCAATATCATATACGCAGCGTGCACCTGTTGAAGGAGGCCGCACCAGACCAGCCAATTGAATTACAGCATAGCGTCCCTCGCCATCAGGCG
This sequence comes from Mesorhizobium sp. B264B1B, assembly GCF_020165765.1. Lineage (NCBI taxonomy): Bacteria > Pseudomonadati > Pseudomonadota > Alphaproteobacteria > Hyphomicrobiales > Phyllobacteriaceae > Mesorhizobium > Mesorhizobium sp. B264B1B. The sequence goes on along the minus strand of NZ_JAIUIS010000012.1, from coordinate 181,635 downwards.
TGGTCGACCGATCCTCTTGGATGCGCGCTTGCGCTTTTCCAGATAGGAAAGCAGAGCCGGCAGGCGCATCGCATTGAGGACTCGCTGCGCAGGGACGCCGCCCTTGCGCGACATCTCAACGCCCCAGTGCATGTGATCGAGCTCGCGAATTGAATGAGCATCCGGATTGACACTGAAGATGCAGCCGTATTCGAGTGCCTCCTGATGCCAGCGCCAGTCGAGATCGAGACGCCATGGATGTGCGTTGACTTCGACGGCGACGCCAAATTTGGCGCAGGCCCGAAGAACTTTGGCGATGTCGAGATCGTAGCCCGGGCGCCGCAACAGCTGGCGGCCTGTCATGTGGCCGATGATCGTCGTCCGGGGGTTGCCGATCGCCTCGATGATGCGCTCAGTCTGCTCCTTCCTGGGCAGTTTGAAGCGGCTGTGCACGCTGGCGACGACGAAGTCGAACTGCTCCAGGACATGATCCGGATAGTCGAGCGAGCCGTCCGCCAGAATGTCAGCCTCAATGCCTTTCAGGATACGGAATCTCCCACCATACCGCCGGTTCAACCGGTCGGCCTCGCGATGCTGTTCAGTTATCTCCTGCAGCGAAAGGCCACCCGCATAGTGAGCGGACTGCGAATGATCGGCGACACCATAATATTCGAACCCGCGCTTGCGCGTGGCTTCGGCCATCGTCTCGAGCGTCTCGGTGCCGTCGGACGCTGTCGTATGGGAGTGCAGGATGCCACACAGATCTTGGTCTCGAACAAGTGCGGGCAGCTCGTGGCTGGCCGCCCGTCTGATCTCATCCCTGCCTTCGCGCAGTTCGGGCTCGACGAACTGCAGGCCTATGGTCTCGTAGATATCCTCTTCTGTCGCTGAGGCGACCAGCTTTCGGCCGCGATAGAGCCCGTCACCCTTCAGGACAAATCCCTTGACGGCCGCGAGCGTCTTCAGCTGCTTGAGGTGATCTGCCGAACCGGTCGCGTCGAGGAGCCTGGCGCCAAAGTGCTTCTTGTCGGTGATGACAACCCGCAGGGTCGCATCCGCGAGCTCGGCCTGCTCCGTGCCTTGCGCTACCAGCGCGAAAGCGGAAACGAGCTCGCACCCGCGCCGGAAGTCACCGGCGATCTCGACGCGGGAGAACTCCGGATGTTCTTGCTGCAACGATGCCATTGCATGCTCCAGGAGAGCAGCAGCCTTGTGGAGATGAAGCTGCATCTGACCGCTTCGCGCGATAGCCAGGTTCTCCAGGATCTTCGTCTGAAGCGCGGCACCAAGCCCCTTGACCGGCCTGATGCGATCTTCCTTCGCCGCGGTTTTGAGCTCCGCCAGCGAACTCACGCCGAGCGCCTGGTGAAGCTTCAATATCTTGTCGGGCCGAAGACCAGGGATTGCAAACAGCTCCATCACGCCTGCCGGCACCTCTTCCCGCAGTTTGTCGAGGCTTGGGTGCGTGCCGGTCTGATGGAGCTTCGTCACGATGTCCGCGATGGCGTCCCCGATCCCCGGGATACTGGTGAGGGCGCCGGCGGCGATGATGCGATCAAGTGGTTGGGAGAGTGCCGCCAGGCTGTCAGCGGCACGTAGATACGCCTTTGCGCGATAGGGATTACCGCCGCGCAGGGATGTCCTATGCGCGTATTCCCTCAGAAGATTGGCGATGGTCCTCGTGTCGGTTTTTGCCATGGCTTCAGGCAAACGAGGCCGGTCTTGGCAGGTTCCAAAGAATCCTGGCGGGCCATGGCGCCGGGTTGGAAAAACGGCGTGGCTTCTCCTCTGCCCGCTGGCGCTACAGATGTGGCAGGGATTGATCAGCGCGCCCCCAGCCCGCCAGAGCCTTGGAAGCCGCTCGTTTCTTCAATTCGGGAGCGTCGCCGACATGGAAATGCGAGGGTGCATTGATGGTCTTCATCTCCGCCCAGGTGATCGGCGCCGCCACCGGAGCACTCGGCCGGGTTCTCGCGCTGTACGGCATGATCGCGGTCGCTCCGCGCTGGTTGCGCAGATAGTCTACGAATATGCGACCCTTGCGGCGGGCCTTCGACAACGCGGCGGTAAAATGGGCCGGATCGCTCTGGGCGACCGCCTGAGCCAGGCGGGACGCGAAATCCTTTACCTCCGGCCATTCTGCCTGTGGGGTCAGCGGAGCGATCACATGCACCCCCTTGCCGCCCGTCAGCATCGGGAAAGTCGTCAGTCCCAACGATTTGAGGATGTCGCGGAATTGAAAGGCAGCCGCGCGGACGGCTTCAAAATCCAAGCCCTCGTCCGGGTCCAGATCGAACACCAACCGGTCGGCCTTTTCGACGTCCTCGATGCGGGCTCCCCATCCATGCAGCTCAATCGTTCCCATCTGGACGCAGGTCATCAGCCCGTCGGCATCGTCCACATAGAGGTAAGGCTCCTCGTGTCCGTCCTTCTCGGTGATCCCGACGTGATGGACCTTGTCGCCAAAGCTGCCGGCGTCGTGTTTTTGGAAAAAGCACTTCTTCGCGCGGCCCTGCGGGCAGCGGACCAGACTGATCGGCCTGTTGCCGACCCACGGAAGCATGATGTCGGCGACCTCGGCGTAATGATCGGCTAGCTGTCCCTTGGTGATGTTGGATTCCGGGTAGATGACGCGGCCGCGATTGCTGATCGCAATCGTGCTGATTGCCGGTGACGGCAGGGTTGCTGTGCGGTGTTCCGTCTCGAGCACGACGGCCTCCGGCTTCTTGTCCTCGCGCAGGCCAAGATAGCTTGGATGACGCAGCGTTCCTTCGTTGGTCATCTCGGTAAAGGCGATCTCGGCTACAAGTTTGGGACGCAGCCAGTGGGCGCCGCGAACCTCCGCGCGCGGCGCCTCGACCGTGGCGGCTTTCTGCTCGAGCGGCGCCATGATCTTCATCAGCCGGGCCATCTCGGCGGTATCGAAACCGGTCCCGACCTTGCCGGCATAGCGCAGCTTTCCGCCATCATTGAAAACAAGAATCAGCGATCGAAACGCGCGATCCTTGTCTGACGGCGTCCAGCCGACGAGCACGAATTCCTGACGTTTGATGCACTTGATCTTCAGCCAGCTGCCGTCCCGGGCGCCGACATAGTCGGAATCCGCGAGCTTCGAGATTACCCCTTCCAGGCCGGCGTCGCAGAAGCGGTTCAGCAATTCCTCTCCACGGCCCTGGATATGATCGGAGTAGCGAAAGATGGGGTTCCTGGCCGGCAGAATTGCCTCCAGTTTCTTCTTGCGCTCCAGGAGCGGAAGCCTGGTCAGGTCTTCGCCATCGAGCTGCAGCAGGTCGAAGGCGAAATAGTCAATGCTCGCCGGAGCACCCTTCAATGCGTTCTGAAGCGCCTGGAAACTGGATCGTCCCTCGGTGTCGGTGACGACGGCCTCTCCATCGATGAGCGCCGAGCGAATCTTGAGCTTGCGTGCCTCGGACAGGATCGAGGGAAAACGGTCGGACCAGTCCAGACCGGAGCGCGTATAGGCGCGCGCCTCTCCGCCACCCACAGCGACGAGGATGCGGTAGCCATCGTATTTCATCTCGTGAATCCAGCGATCGCCGGGGGGAACTGTGTCCACCAGTTTTGCGAGCTGGACCGGCCGGAAGGCAGGTGGCGCGAGTTTGGCCGCGCGTCGCGAGGCTGGCTTCGTAGGGGGAGTTGAAGATCCTCTGATTGTGAGGCGACGCGACGCTGACTTGCTCACAGAATTTACTCTCACCAAACCGAATTGTCCGACGCGCCATTCCGGCGCGCGGCCTATTTCTTTAGTTTCTGCGCGGCGGCATTGAGCTTGTCGCGGTCGTTGCCGACCCGCTTTATCAGCGCCTCGGCCTGCTCTTTGCTGATGCCGTGCTTGCGGGCAAAGTAATTGACCTCGTAGCCTTCACCGCCGGAGACTTGCCGACGGTCGGCGGCGCCTCGCTTCGACTTGTTGTCTGCCATTATCGTCTTCCTTCTTGCCAGGGCGCGGAGTCACGGTGTCGACGTGTAACGCCTCGGGTCGTCTTGCGATCCTGAGCCGGGCAAGAAATTCGATTCACCTGAACTCCCGCCGTCTTGACCTTAATGTTGTCAATATGCAGACCCGGGATGTAGATGTCGCGGCTTGCGCAGTTCCTTGGGCGGCAGTTCGCGCGGATCGGGTCCCGAGCCGCCACTGCGGACGAGGTGGCGGTCGCCTCATGCCGACGTGATAAGGGCTTGATACAGCCCATGCCAAGCCGATCGAGAGACATCTTGGAGACCCGGTGGCTTGGTCTTCTAATCGCATGTGCCGCCATTTCCTCCCTCTTCATTTCACAGAGTGCACCAACGACCTCTCGAGCCGGCTGATCTGGCCGAAGGACGGCTGAAGCCTCGACCGCCTATGCCGCAAGGGCGCGTTGCGCGTTTCTTCCCCTGGGCAAAGCCCATTCCTCGCGGAACCAAGAAACGCGCGCCTCCGCCATCCTCCGCTTTTGCTGCGGTCGCAAGCGATGCGGCGGCGGTCGCCTCCGGCCCCGCGATCGCCATCGAGGCCGCATGGTGCGGGCTCGGAAACGAAGAAACGGAGACTGAAAATGGCTACCATCGGCACTTTCAAGAAGACCAATGCGAACGAGTTCACCGGCGAGATCGTCACCCTCAGCGTCCAGGCCAAGGGCGTGCGCATCGTCCCCGACACCCGGGCCAACGGCGAGAACGCTCCAAGCCACCGCGTGGTGGTCGGCAAGGCCGAAATCGGCGCCGCCTGGTCCAAGCGCTCCAACGAGGGCCGCGACTATCTCGGGCTCAAGCTCGACGATCCGAGCTTCACCGCCCCGATCTACGCCAACCTCTTCGCCGACGAGGAAGGCGAGGGCCACAGCCTCATCTGGTCCCGCCCCAACCGCCGCAACGGCGAGTAACTCTCAATCGAGCCCGTTCGACCCCGGTCGGACGGGCTTTCGCATTCGACGGTGGTCCAGAAATCGCGATCAGCTGCTCTTACGCAAGAGGATCCCATTGTTGGGAAGTACTTCAATGCCTGCTCTTTCAAGCGCATTCACGATCGCTAATATATTATTTGCAATCGGAGTCCGCGCGCCGCGTTCGAAATCAGCGATTGTCTGCCGTGCGACGGTGGCCGCGCGGGCCAGATCATCTTGGCTCCAACCCAACATTGCACGTGCGCCGCGGCACTGCTCGGCGCTGAAATTCGCCGCCTTGTCTCCAATATTATGATTGACCTCAATCAATTTGTATATTACCCCTGTCTCGAACTTGCGGTCGAAGAGGGTGCGCGAACACCCTTTTCGACCTGACCAAAGCCAAGCTGTGTGGAGCTCGGATCATGGCTGATTCCGACAATACCACGACTTTGCCTCCCGTCACGCTGGGACGGGAGAGGCAATCGCCATGCACCAAAGAACACCCTAAGCGTTCGGCCGACCATGCGGTCGTAGACCCGCCGTCGGCCGATCCAGCACTCGTCCTGTCCCTTGCCTGGATCGACGCTCATGTTGGAATGCTAGCCTCCTGTGTCAGGCAGCAGCAGGCCGAGGAGGGGCTCTTGGAGCGCGGCGCGCTCTTCTCCGTCGGCGAAGTCCCTGGGCGCGGGGAGGGCGCTGACGCCGACCGCTATCTCGATGCCCGGACGGCGGAGCAGAGCGAGGCTGAAAAGGCCGATGCCTTGTTGGATAAGATTGCAGTGACGTCTGCCCAATCGCTGGCGGGCGTTATCGCCAAGCTTGCAGTCATCGTTCGAGAAGCGGCTGACAACACAGACCTGTGCGAATTTCCGTTGCCCCACATCCGCTCGGCCCTGGCCGATCTGCGGCGCCTCACGCCTGAAGCGATAAACAGCGAGCCTGCCGGCTGGCCTGCAGGCGACCAGTCGATCGGCGCGCTGTTCGAGCAGTCTGCATCCTCTTTCGCCGCCTGGCGCGCCTTCAGCGCGTGGAGCCAGGGCGATGAGGAGGCCTATCGCGCCTGGACGGACACATTCAAGACACTGGAAGGGGCCAGCCAGTAGGCATCGCAAAGTCTCGGCCTGATGCTCGGCGCCGAGATCTCTCTCGTTCATTCGTCAATGACGGAATCCAAGGATTTCGCTCAACGCTGCGTCTCCGTATCAAATCCATGAGAAGGGAAGGATACGGATGAAGCCCGATACATCGCAGTGGTGTGACCCACAGGCATACGCGTTCGTTAAAGGCGCCGCGGCCGATGAGATTGCCTGGGAGTTCCTGCGACGAAATCCCCAGTATCAGCGGGACTTCGCGGCCTCCCGCTCGGCTAAAGCGATGCGTGCGCTGCGCAAGCGCTGGGGCTTGCAGTTTCGCCGCCAGGCCTGATCAGTCCGCGGTCGAGCAGCCGGTCTATTGGGCGCCTCAGATCGACCCTGGGGTCGTGAACCTGGTCGAGGTTCCGGCGGATATGCTCGCGCGGGAAGACAGCGCCCGCGATGTTCGGTTGGCCGCGGGAAAGCGTGACGAAGTCGGCCTTCACGTGCGATCTTCGCCGGCCGGCGTGCAGTTGGCGCTTCTCGGCGGCGCGCGACCAGGCGAGCCGCTGGCTGCCATAATTCCACTCGATGACATGGCGCATGACAGGCTACAGGCGATCGAGAGATTCGTCCGCTCGATCCACAGGCAACACCTTCCCGATGCCCGCTTGACCTCGGCCCAGCGGCGGCGTCTTGGCCATATGCTGCAGTGCCTTGACGGCCGTGAGGAGCAGGCATCTCATTTCGAAGTCGCGACGGCCTTGTTTGGTCGGAAGTTGGTCAGTGCCACTGACTGGCAGGACTCGCCTTTCCGCTACCAGACGTATCGCCTCGTGCGCGACGGCCTGAAGATGGTCGAGCGCGGCTACCGCCAATTGCTGCGCGCACGAAGGCGCCTCTCCTGAAGGGGGTCCGTCCGGCGCCTGGTCCACTTATGCGCTGTCGGCAGATTCTGGAGTGAACGGCTGCTCTTCGCCTTCAACTCCGACGTAGAGCCCGCCTTTGCGATATCCCATAAGCGCACCCGTGCGCGCGGTGTGAGATCGCATACTACCTGAAGCGGAGACCGACCCCCCGGGGTCACCGCGATAACGGCTAGGTGGGAAGATGGCCAGCGGCGGACCAGCATTGGAGAATTGTCGTACATCTAAGAAACCGCTAATATAGCAAACTGGCTTCCGGAGGGCCGTCCGATGTCGATTCACGAGGAACTGCAGGTTTTCTGGAATTCCTATGTGGCTGCCTATCGTGCTGGCGACGCCAAAACATGCGGCGCCATGTTTACGGCCGATGCCGAATTACTTTCGCCCTACGCGCCTCCTGCTCGGGGCCGGGATGCTATCGAAGCTCTCCATACAGCCTGGACGCACGGCCACGACGAGGCGCCTGAAAAGAAGATGACAGTGATACACGCGGGCAGATCTGGTGACCTGGCTTGGTGTCTGGCGACGTATACCGAGGGCCTGGAGGTTGGCAGCGGTACGTCTGTCAACGTCTTCGAGCAGCAGGCCGGCGGATCATGGCTGATACGGATGTGCAGCCTTAACAGCACCGACTGAGGCATAGGTTTGTTGCCGAGTTGGCTGAGTGTCGGCATCCATGGATGGGAGGCGACGGGAATGCAGCAACTCGACTTCTTCTATTTCTTCGGAAGCGGCTACTCGTATCTGTCCGTGATGCGCGTTGATGCGGTGTCAAAACGGTCGGGTGTTGCCGTTCGATGGCGGCCCTTCAATGTCCGCACCGTCATGGCCGAGAACAACATCGCCCTCCGCACCCAGGCGGCAAAGGTGAAGTACATGTGGCGCGATGTGGAGCGACGCGCGGCGACGCACGGGGTGCCTTATGTCAGGCCACCCATCTGGCCGACCGATCCGGACCTTGTGGCCAACCGAGTCGCCATGGTGGCGGCCGAAGAGGGCTGGTGCGAGGCTTATACCGTCGCAAGCTTCAGGGCGTGGTACCTAGAAGGCATGGATCTGGGTAGCCGTGCCCATCTGGAGCATGTGCTAGCCCCCCTCGGTCAAGATGTCGGTCGTGCGATTGCAAGGGCCGATGAGCCCGGTGCCCATGAGCGTCTCAAGGCTGAAACCGACGCGGCCCGCAACTACGGCATTTTCGGCTCTCCAGCGTTCGTCGTGGATGGCGAGACGTTTTGGGGTGACGACAGGCTCGAAGAGGCGCTTGCCTGGGCCGCTGGCCGACATGATCTGCAAGCGCTGAGACATCATTGATAGGACTGAGTGCGCCAGGCATTTGGTGAAAACCATGCGCGGATTGTCAGTCCCACGGGAGGACTCAAGTGCCAAGCCGCTGGACCATTCTTGCTGTCTTGTTTGTCGCTCGCACCGCCTTCGCATTTCAGTTCGGGAGCGTAGGGGCCGTCGCACCACAGCTTAGCCAAAGCGTCGATGCGAGCCTGGCCGACATCGGTATCCTTATAGGAGTTTACTTTGCGCCCGGCGTCCTGCTTGCTCTGCCCGGTGGCACGATCGGACGCCGCTATGGCGACAAGGCGACCGTCCTCGGGGGGCTCCTGGCGATGCTGGCCGGCGAATTGCTTATGACTACGTCGGCATTATGGAGCGTGCAGATCGCGGGCCGACTGATTGCGGGCACTGGCGGCATTCTCTTGAGCGTCCTGATGACCAAGATGGTGGCCGACTGGTTCACTGGTCGCGAAATCGCAACCGCGATGGCCATTTTCGTCAACTCGTGGCCGGTGGGCATCGCAATCTCGCTCATGCTCCTGCCATGGATCGGAGCGAGGTTCGGGCTTCATCTCGTCAACCTTGCCGTCGCGGGGTGGATTCTGATCGGCTTCGGCCTCATGGCTTTCGTCTACCGCGCGCCGGAGGCGGCGGTCTCTCTTGAAGGCGAACGAGGCAGTCTGACCTCGGAAACGGTCTATGCAGTCGTTGCCGCTAGCTCAATCTGGTGTCTCTACAATCTCGGTTTGTCGATGATCTTCAGTTTCGGGCCATCGATGCTGGTTGAGCGAGGATGGTCCATGGCTGCGGCTGGATCGACGATCAGCATCGTCCTCTGGCTCGCGGCGATTTCGGTTCCCTTTGGTGGCTTCCTCGCTGATCAGACCAAACGCGGCGAAGCCATCATTGTCGCAGGCAGCATCGCCTTTGCCCTGCTAACGGTTCTCCTGTCGCGAAGCGGCCACGTGCTTCCCATCGTCATTGCCGTCGGTGCCGTCTGCGGCCTCCCCGCCGGTGCGATCATGAGCCTTCCAGCACGTGTGCTCGAGCGGAAAACGCGGGCGATCGGAATGGGAATATTCTATACGGCTTTCTATGCCGGGAGCCCGGTTGGAGCGGCGATCGGCGGAAAGCTTTCCACCTCGATCGGCTCCGCCAGCGCCGCGCTGGACTTCGGGGCCGTCGTGCTCCTGGTTTGCCCAGCCATTCTGTGGTTCTTCCGCCGTATCGTTGCTGGCCAGAAGCGGCTGGCGCTTCCCTCGACGTAGAACGCGCAAGCAAACCTTGGTGATACCCCGGGACATGGTGTCGTTGCGTGGCACGGTAGTCATCAACGCTTTATTCTAGGCGTGGGTGTCGAAGCCAATCGTCCTGCTGCTTCTCTCGTCAGTGAGGGCCATTCGACGAGCGTCGGGACGTTGTCCGGTCGGCCACACTCGACCTGGGCTCAGATCGCTCCTCGGCGATACGGCTGGAATGAGGCGACCGCGGGTCACCCGTCCCAACCCCACAAGCATTCCCCGCTTGCGCCGGAGAGTCTCGGAGAGGTGATTCCAGAAGGTAGTCGGGATGCGGACCTCGGGTCCGATTCGAGAACCCGCGTGACACGATGCAGCGCGACGACCATGTCTCTTCGCTTTCAGCCGAAATGATGGGCAGCAATGCGCCCAATTCCGGCCGTTGAAGTTAGCGCTGCTGCTCACCAAAGCGGACTTGCACGGGGCGGGCGCGTTAGTTCAATTCCTGACCCGAAGCAGACATTGCGTTTCCCGCCAGAATCAGTTGAAATCGACAACAGATATTACCGCCTTCGGGCAATAATCTCGACCGGCCCAATCAGGCCGGCTGAAATACTTTCGCTCATGTTTCGGACCATCTGGGGCCGCCGCGCTCCCATGAGAGTTTGCACGCCCAGTACTGCCCGCCCCATGGCCACTTGGGCGCGCTGCCGTGCGAAGTACTCGAGCGCAGCATCACGCCGCTGGCGTTCCGACAAGATCTCGAACCCTGCCGCGGAAAGTGTGTCGCGGTACTGCTCTGGAGCGGCGATCGCGTTCGTATCTGCCGTACTCGCCCATGGCAGCGGATAAGACAGTTCGCCGGGTCCAGTGCGCATGACGTCGAAGACACCGAAACGCGCCCCGGGGCATAGGACCCGCGCAATGTCCGAAAAATAGTGCGCTCTTGTCGGCGATATTCATTCCGACATGCAACATGTATGCGGCAGTAAACGATCCATCTGGGAAGGGCAGCCGCAAAGCATCGCCCTGCTGCAACGAGACGCGCTCCCCTAGATGGAGCCAGCCGGAAAGGACATTGCCGGCTTCGACGTAGTCGCGAGTGAGATCGATGCCGGTGAGGTGGCAGCCATACTTCGCTGCGATCTGTCGCGCTGGTCCACCGAGGCCGCAGCCGATGTCGAGCACTCGATCCGCAGCGGTGAGCGCAAGTTGCCCTGCCAACTCTCCCGTGGCGGCGCGGCCGCCAATGTGAAACTCGTCTACGGGCGAGAGGTCCTCGGCGGTGACCGTGCTTTCGGTCTTCCCCATGGCGGCAAGACCATCGCGAATACCTGCGACCAGGCTGCCTCGCGCGTAGTGGTCAGCAATCTGTGAATGCGGCGCTGCTTCCATCATCATCGCCCCTTTGGTGCAGCCTCCGGATCATCTCCGCCTACGGACCGCTTGCGTCCGCGAATGGGTCTCCGAACTCTGTCGATCCGACGGTCATAGCATTTGCACTTCGTTCAAGCCATATTATGCCGGACGTTGAATCCAAATGTTTGGATGTCGCACACCTGCTTTGTTTTATTGCCGTCGCCGAGTAAGGCTACATTGCGCTCCCGCCGGAGCGGCCCGGCATGCAGCCCGTCTGTCAATAGGGAGGCGAGTTAGAAGTACAGCTCTTCCGCCACGGCGCACGCGGCTCCGAGTGACTAAGCGGGGGTTCCAAGTTTCCGACGATGCGCGTTCAACCCCATGCGCAGCTTGATGGTGCCGTATTCTGTTAGCCTGAGGAATGGGCGGCATTTAGGCCCGCCGCCTGGCCCTGAAAGCCTCGTGTCGGAAGACGGCGCCTATACACGCCGTCAGAACTCCGACCATGTCTACGGCCGCTTGCACCGATTCGGCCGTTCCGACGAGCTTCAAACCTCGGTCAGTTCCAAAAGCAAGGTTGAGAACCTGTCAGTGAGCGGCGGGCTGGAACAGTTCGATCACGTTCCCCGACGGTCTTCGAGCAGGATTTGCGAGCCACCGACTCCACTGATGACCTCATTGCGAAATGGCAACCCGGCGCCTTTCAGCCGTTCGACTTCCTCTTTCAGATCTTCGACAAGCAGCAGGATGCGGTTCCACCCGCCGGGCACTGGACGGCGACCGTCCGGCATCGGCCGTGCGCCGGAGCTTGCAGCGCCACTCAACATCAGCCGCAAGGGACCACGGGTCACCGACGCAAACGCTGGCCGTGCGTCCTGCTCGATGGTGAACCCAAGGTGCTGCGTGTGGAAGGCGACGGAGATTGCGACATCGTTGACAATGTACCGAACACTGGCTGGCGTCATTATGGATCACCTTTCAAACGACCCCCGGCAAGTTTATTAGAAGCGATTTCGTATGGGCAACGCAATGGACCAACAGCTAGGCGCGCCGATACGCGGGTCCGCAGGCGAAGTCTTTCGTGTATTCCTGAGGCTTGGCCTCACATCGTTTGGCGGACCCATCGCGCATCTCGGTTACTATCGCAACGAACTGGTGTTGCGTCGCAAATGGCTCGATGAGCAAGCGTATGGCGATCTCGTCGCCCTTTGCCAGTTTCTTCCTGGTCCGGCGTCCAGCCAGGTGGCCTTCGCCCTCGGCGTATTCAGAGGTGGTGGCCTGGCAGGTGGCCTTACAGCATGGCTCGCCTTCACCCTGCCATCGGCACTGATCATTGTGGCCTTCGCTTTTGGTGCGGCAGGGCTTCATGGCCCAGTCGCGGACGGCGTATTTCACGGGCTCAAGCTCGTGGCTGTTGCCGTGGTAGCACAAGCAATCTGGGGCATGGCGCGAACGCTAACGCCCGACAAGCAGCGCGCCGCCATTGCGATACTCGCGATTGCGGTTGTCGTCGTCGTCGGCGGGTCGTTCGCGCAAATAGCTTCGATCGTCCTTGGAACCCTCGCCGGGCTATGGCTTTGCCCTGGCGAGGAAACCAAGGTGCCTGGACATTTGAGTTTTCCCGTTTCGGCTCGCGGCGGCGCTGTTTCGCTAGCACTCTTTGCTGTCCTCCTTGTCGTTCCGTCGCTGACGGAACGGGCCACGGGTAGTCACGCTATCGCATTCTTTGACGCCTTCTACCGCTCTGGGGCCTTGGTATTCGGCGGAGGCCATGTGGTGCTGCCGCTGCTGCAAACGGAGGTCGTCAACACGGGCTGGGTGACGAACGAAGCCTTCCTGCAGGGCTATGGACTGGCGCAGGCAGTGCCGGGGCCGCTCTTCACGTTCGCTGCCTATCTGGGGAGCGTGGCAAGCCCCGTTCCAAACGGCCTGGCCGGCGCGGCGATCGCGCTTATCGCCATCTTCCTGCCCGGTACGCTGCTTGTTTACGGCATGTTGCCGTTTTGGGACGCCCTGCGCTCGCGTCCAGGCGCCCAGGCTGCGATGCGCGGTGCGAATGCGGCTGTGGTCGGCATCCTTGGGATGGCTCTCTACGATCCGGTATGGAAGAGCGCAGTCGTCACGCCAGGGGATTTTGCTCTGGCTGTAACCGGGTTCCTGCTTCTGGTCGTATGGCGGATGCCGTCGTGGGTTGTTGTGGCGTTGCTTGCCGCTGCTGGCGCGCTTCGCGCCGCGATGATTTGACAATGGCCTTTGCGATGGCGCGCCTGAATCCTGGCGTCGGCGAAGCAGCCGCGGACATTTGGCTGCATTCCCGTGAACCACAGACCCGGCCGCGTCGGATCATGATCGCCGCCGTTAAAAAGCGGAACGCCCTGCCGTCCAGAACGCCAAGCTTGCCCACCATCGATTCGAGGCCCGTACTATAGCCGTCGCCGCGATCACGATGTCGGGACCGATCAGATTGCGGTTAGCCAGGATCACGCCCCGAGGGGTACCCGCGTTTCTCCGGTGGCCAATCATGGCCGAAGGAGAAACGGAATGGGACACTCGTATTACAACCTCGCCGCCTCCGATCGCTGCGCATGGAATGCAGGATCGTGCTCCCCAAAGCTTATTTTTCGCGAGCGGACCACTCGGCGGTCGCCGGCGGTTCCTAGAGATCAGTCACTTCAGCGCAGAGATGCAGCGCTCCAGGCGTTGAAGTCGCAACTTGCGGGAATGGATGTGATAGCCGAGCTCCGCGAGCCTTCTTAGTTTGAATGACTCTCTTTCCGTAAGTAGTTCCATTTCGAACTGGGCGATTTGCTTTCTGAGCTGTTGAGCGTCAGCAAGCCGCAGTTCCCGAATCCAGCCTCGGCCCCGCATTCCCATGCACTCCGAATAGTCTGGTCACAAGGCTCCGAGGCCGCTGCTGCTCTGTGGAAGATCGATTGGGCGAAGTTCGGGATTTTTCAATGTTCCGTCACCATCATCAAGGTTGTGGCCCGCGCACCCAGCGAACCGCAGTGCATCCCCGCGACCCGATATGCGCCCCCGTGAGTGCATGGCAACCCTTCGAGCTCACTTTTTTGCGGTTGGGGTCTGGTCAATGACAAGCCGCTCAACTCTGGTCCACAACCGCTGCGGGTGTGGCACACGACCCTTGTTCCATTGTTGAGTTGAATCAAAAGCGAATGATCGGGAACCGGTTCATTCGGGGGATAGTTTACATTCCAGGGACGTCTGACGGCGCTCACTAAGGTGAATGGGAGTGTTCGTCTTCTAAATTAGGATTCACTAATTGAAACGTGAATGTCTTCCTGCCTCGCGCTGTGACACAGGCCGACTGATATGACTTCTTCTGAGCACGATCTGGATGCCGGCTTCGATCCACCCGAACTGGACTTGCAATCTGTTTCTTCGACAACCGATGAGCGGACGATAGCGACTCAGCGGGGCAGGGCGTCTTGTTCCGTCATGGCACCTGGTCTACACACCTTCGAGGCAAGTGATCACGTTGTCTATGTCGGTCTCGAGGCCGCACCAGGCGTGTGTGCCTCCCTCGGGGGAGCCAAGGCTGAGCGCTACGACGCGGCGGCAGGGAGCATCATCGTCAAGCCGGCACATCTTGAAGCTCGCTTGCGGCTGTCGAAGGCGCGGGAGAGCGCAATTATCGTCTACCCGGACGACAGCCTGAAGGAACTGGCCAGGCAGCAATTCGGCCCGGTGGAGACGGAGTTGATGCCTCCGCCCCTTGGCACGCGGGACTTTAATGCGTTGCGCATCGCCAAACTGCTCAAGGCGGAGCTTACGAAGAAGGAGGGCGTCAGCCACGTCCATATCGAGCAGCTGATCGCAATCATGGGCATTCACGTGCTTTACGCCTATGCCTCACGAACCAGCCGACCGGAGCAGTTCAAGGGCGGCCTTTCCAGGCAGTCCGCGCGAAAGCTGCAGGAGTTCCTGAGCATAAATCTCACCCGCAAGAAAGGTGATCGAATTGCGCATGTGGAAATTCCCGCTGGCCAGTGCAGCGGCGACGCTCGGCTTGATGGTGATGGGCACCGCGGCTTTGTCTCAAGATGTGACTTCAAAGCTGCCAGGCGGCGCGACTTCGCTCCAGGAAAGCTATCAAGACTGGAGCCTGACCTGTCAAAGCAGCACATCAACGGTAACGTGCGGTGTCTCCCAGCAACAGACGCAGCAGAACGGCCAGCGGGTCCTGGCTGTTGAGCTTAGGCGAAACAGCGACGCCACGCTCGCGGGCAATGTCGTGCTTCCGTTTGGGCTTATGCTCGACGCCGGCGCCGCATTGCAGATCGATGACAGCCAGCCCCTTGAGGCGCTGCGCTTCTCAACCTGCTTGCCGGCCGGCTGCATCGTGCCGCTCACCCTCGATGAAGGAACAGTAGCCGCATTGCGGGCGGGTTCGGTGCTGAAGATCAAGGTCAGAAGCACCGACCAGAAGGACATCGCTTTGTCCGTATCTTGCTGGAGCGTGAGACAGACAGCTGGTGGGCTGATCGGGAAGCCGCGCTACTGAAGGCCCCCGAGGAATGGTCCAGTGCTGTAATTATGATATTAAGATATTGGCTCGACGCGCTACGTCATCGGGATTGAAGCGAGAGGAGCTTAAACCCGCGCGGTTGGCTTACCTTGGGAGAATCTACAGGGCGCGCGTGGGATTTCGACAGCCCTAGACGTAAAGGCTGCTCCCGGCGAGCGGACCTATTCTCTTCAATTTCTCGATTTCGCTGTTCGCGTTCGGATCAGTTCAGCTGAGGCGCACAGACCTCCTGTTAAGTCCGCTTCTGATGATCTGAGCCTAGAAGCCAGCCGTCCGATTCCGTGAAGAGTTTCGGGCGCCGGCAGGCGTACGAAAGTCTCCGAAGAAGGAACCCTCGAGCCACAGGCGAGGGGTTATGGGGATTTCGATTTTTGGCTGGTGTCGGGGATAGCGCGACCGCCGGCGAGAAGCGGCGGGATTGATGCACGGACCGCCTTGTCTTCCGGCCGTGCGGCCTCCTCGGCTCGGCGTGCGGTCGGACTTAGCCCTGTCGAGGCCGATGATCTCCATGGACGCGCGTGGGTTCGTCGCCGGAGGCTGAGCGCCTGTGGCTGAAGGCTGGACTTCGCCATGCCGCGTCATGGGACGCTCTCCCGGTTCGTCGCCGACGCGTCCGGCGGCCCGCGCGGCTGCCTCCACGTTCGAACACGTCGATGATGATCATCCGTCCGCCGCAGCACGGGCATGGCGGGCGGAAGTCAGTCGGTTCTTCCGGAGTGCCGTCTTCGGGCAGCGGCGCGACGCTCAACAGTTTGCGCGCGAGTGCGAGGCTGGCTTTGTGGGAGCCGCCGGCGAGCAGGTCGTAGTGCCGGATGCGGTGGAAGCCACGCGGCAGGATGTGGAGCAGGAATCGGCGGATGAACTCGTCGGTGGCGAGCGTCATGATCTGCTGCCGGTCTGTGCCGTCGCGACGATAGTCCTTGTAGCGGAACGTGACCTCGGCCTCATCGAATCGGATGAGGCGGCGGTTCGAGATCGCAAAGCGGTGGGTGTAGCGGGACAGATAGGCAAGTACGGCTTGAGGCCCGGCGAAGGGCGCCTTGGCATAAACCACCCAGCGCTTCTTCCGGACCGGCGCCAGGTGCCGCAGGAATGCTCGCCGGTCGGTGAAGTGCGCCATCGATCCGAAGAAGGTGAGCCGGCCGGCATCGTGCAGCGCAACCAACCGAGAGAGGAACAGGCGGCGGAACAGCTTGCCGAGCACGCGCACCGGCAGCAGGAAGGCCGGGCGCGACGATATCCACCGGCTTCCGTCTGGCGCGATGCCGCCGCCCGGCACGATCATGTGCACATGCGGATGGTGCGACATTTCCGAGCCCCAAGTTTGAAGGACGGCGGTGATGCCGATGCGCGCGCCGAGATGCTTCGGATCCGCAGCGATCGTCAGCATCGTCTCCGATGCCGCCTTGAACAGCAGGTCGTCGACCGCCGCCTTGTTGTGGAAGGCGATGTCGGCGACCTCGGCCGGCAGCGTGAACACGACGTGGAAGTAGCCGACCGGCAGCAGGTCGGCCTCGCGCTCGGCAAGCCATGTCCGCGCCGCGGCACCCTGGCACTTCGGACAGTGCCGGTTGCGGCAGGAGTTGTAGGCGATGCGCCACTGGCCGCAGTCCTCGCAGGCCTCCACGTGACCGCCAAGGGCGGCGGTGCGGCAGTGCTCGATCGCCGACATGACCTTGAGTTGCTGCAGTGTCAGATGCCCTGCATGGACGGCCCGGTAGGCGGGCCCGGCAGTGCGGAAGATGTCGGCAACCTCAATCGAGGCGCGCACGCTCAGCCGTCGGGCGAGATCTCTTCCAGCTTGAAGAGGCCAAGCTTGTCGAGCGGGCTCGTGACGGTGCGCACCGTGAGGGTTGCAACCTTGGTGTAGAAGGCGGTGCTATTTAGCTTGGCGCGCCCGAGCAAGACCTGGATGATCCGGAATGTCGGTGCCGTCCTCCAGCAGGTGGGTGGCGAAGCTGTGACGCAGCATGTGCGGCCCGACCCGCTTGGCGATGTCGGCCGCCTGCGCTGCCTCGACGACCACGCGATAGAGCTGCCGCGTGCTGATGGGCTTCATCGCATGCTGCCCAGGAAACAGCCAGCCGTCGCGATGCATCACCCCCCTGCTGGCGTCCGCCCTTCCACCACTGGCGCAGCAACAAGAGCAGGTCTTGCGACAGCATGGCGTTGCGGTATCGCCCGTCCTTGCCGCGCTCGACGCGCAACAGCATGCGCTGGCTGTCGATGTCAGCAACCTTCAGCGTCGCCACCGCCGCCACGCGCAGGCCCGCGCCATAAGCGACCGACAGCGCGGCCTGGTGCTTGAGGCAGGTGGTGGCGTTGAGTAGCCGGGCGACCTCGTCGCGGCTCAGCACCACCGGCAGCTTGCGCGGGTGCGCCAGACGAACGAGCTTGCGCGCCAGATCGGGGCGATCGACCGTATGTGTGAAGAAGAAGCGCAGCGCCGACACGATGCTGTTCATCGTCGGCACGGGAACGCCGTCGTCCTGCTGCTCGATCTGGAATCGGCGCAGGTCGTCAGTGGTCGCTGTATCCGGCGACCGGCCGAGGAACGTCGCCAGGCGTCCGATGTCGCGGAGATAGTTGCGCTGCGTCTCCTGTGAGAAACGCCGCATATTCATGTCGTCGATCAGCCGCTGACGAACTGGACTGATAGGTGCATCAAGAACAGGACAGGGCATGGTCAGGCTCCTTGTTGAAGAAGCCTGTGATGCTCTGCCGCTGCCGAACCACCCTCAAATGCGAGCGCGACGTCCGGTTCGTGATCTCTACCTCATCCCAGCGCGCCCATCCCGCGCAGCGGGTTCGTTCTTCGGCCCAAACAGGACATTCGCAGTGTGCCGTCGCGTGCGCTTGGCACAACGGGGCAAGCCTTTGATGCGGGTCAACATTGTGGGCGGACCTCCTGGCCAACCAATCCGCTTCGTCGCCGAGCTACCGATGCCGCGATTGCCTCCCTCCTTCATTTCGCAGAGCGCACCAACGACCTCTCGAGCCGGCTGATCTGGCCGAAGGACGGCTGAAGCCTCGACCGCCTATGCCGCAAGGGCGCGTTGCGCGTTTCTTCCCCTGGGCAAAGCCCATTCCTCGCGGAACCAAGAAACGCGCGCCTCCGCCATCCTCCGCTTTTGCTGCGGTCGCAAGCGATGCGGCGGCGGTCGCCTCCGGCCCTGTGATCGCTATCGAGGCCGCATGGTGCGGGCTCGGAAACGAAGAAACGGAGACTGAAAATGGCTACCATCGGCACTTTCAAGAAGACCAATGCGAACGAGTTCACCGGCGAGATCATCACCCTCAGCGTCCAGGCCAAGGGCGTGCGCATCGTCCCCGACACCCGGGCCAGCGGCGAGAACGCTGCAAGCCACCGCGTGGTGGTCGGCAAGGCCGAAATCGGCGCCGCCTGGTCCAAGCGCTCCAACGAGGGCCGCGACTATCTCGGGCTCAAGCTCGACGATCCGAGCTTCACCGCCCCGATCTACGCCAACCTCTTCGCCGACGAGGAAGGCGAGGGCCATAGCCTCATCTGGTCCCGCCCCAACCGCCGCAACGGCGAGTGAACTGGCAGACGCCTCGCCCGGTGTCGGGCGAGGCGCCTTCTGCCGGTGCCGCGGAAGCTTTCCGCGCCGCCGGCTGCCATTACCGGCTTCCTGTCGTCTGATGCGCGACGCCGTGGAGATGGTCGAGCGCGGCTGTTCTCAATGGCTGCGCGCCGGCGCCACTGCCTGAAGGCCTCTTGGCGGTGCGAAATAGCGCCCCTCAATTGCGCACCTGATCACCGTCTCCACACTCTTCCATCCTGGCCATCGATCGCCGTTCAATCTCGACGGCCGCAAGGAGACACCCGATGAATGCCGACGCCGCGCCATTGCCGCCGCGCTACCTGCGCACTTCGGAAGCTGCGCATTTCCTCAGTCTTTCGGCGCGTACGCTGGAGAAACACCGCACCTACGGCACCGGGCCTGCCTATCGAAAACTCGGCGGCCGCGTCGTCTACGCCGTCGACGACCTCCAGGCCTGGGTGCAGCGCGGCGCGATGACGTCGAC
Organism: Mesorhizobium sp. B264B1B; assembly: GCF_020165765.1. Taxonomy (NCBI): domain Bacteria; kingdom Pseudomonadati; phylum Pseudomonadota; class Alphaproteobacteria; order Hyphomicrobiales; family Phyllobacteriaceae; genus Mesorhizobium; species Mesorhizobium sp. B264B1B. The sequence goes on along the minus strand of NZ_JAIUIS010000012.1, from coordinate 162,288 downwards.
ATCCGATCCGCAAGGCTCGGTGCTGCCCGCCAAGCCTCAAGCCGCCCGCCTGATCGCCTATGCCGGGCGCGAAAGGCGCTGACACGGCTGATCTCCCCTATGTCGGCACGACCACGCCAACCATCGGAACGCGGACAGCTTGATCTGTTCCACGCGCTGCCCGGTGTTGTCGCGCCACGCGATGCGCAGGACCTCATGGCCTATCCCTTCTTTTCCCTCGCCAAATCCAGGCGCATCGCGCCCATCGACTTTCGCGCCGGCGATGTGGCTATCCGTGTCGAAGCGATGCCCGACCACGGCATGGCGACGATCTGGGATGCCGATATCCTGATCTGGGCCGCAAGCCAGATCGTCAATGCGCGGGACGCCGGATTGCGCACTTCGCGCCTGATGGCCGCGACGCCATACGAAATGCTCACCTTCGTCGGCCGCGGTGTCTCGAAGCGAGACTATCTGCGCCTCAAGGCGGCGCTCGATCGCCTGCAGTCGACAAGCGTCGTCACCTCCATTCGCCAACGCGCCGAAGGCCGGCGCCATCGCTTCTCGTGGATCAACGAGTGGCAGGAGCGCTTCGATCGAAACGGCCACCCGCTCGGCGTCGAATTGATTTTGCCGGATTGGTTCTACCGCGCTGTTATGGTCGAGTTTCCACGCGGGATCGTGCAAGGCGAGATGCCGCCCATCTTCGTCATAGGCCCGGACGGCGAGGCCGAGATTGCCAACAGCCGCGTCTACCAGAACACCCTGATCGTCGACCGTCTCTTTGGCGCCGCGGAATTGCGGCTTGGCAGTGGCAAGCGGCAACAGACCGTCAGGATCGTCCGCACCGATGCCACGAGGAGAGGTCTGTGGATGTCAGGCACCAATGCGGCGCCGAGTGCAAAGAACGCATTTCGTCAAAGGGGAGGGGAACAATCATGAGCGAGAACGAAATCCCGGCTGCCCCCATGCAGCTTCGCGCCGATCCGCCGCGCGTCACGCGCTTGTCGCGCAAGGTGCTTGCCGGCATCGGCTTATGTGCATCGCTTGGCGTCGGCGGCGCGCTGATCTACGCGCTTCGGACGAGTGAAACCGGCAGGCATGGCGACGAGCTCTACTCGACGTCCAACAGGCAGCCCGCCGAGGGACTGGCCAGCCTGCCGCGCGACTATACTGGCCCTGTTCTTGGACCGCCGCTGCCTGGCGATCTTGGCCGGCCGATGCTTGATGCCCAGAACAAGGGACAGCCCGTCGTGCCGCCTACGATCGCAACGCCGATGGTTGATGAAGCCGAACAGCGCCGGCGGGCCGAAGAGGAGGCGGCCCGAACGTCGCGTGTTTTCTTCCAGACGGGGCAGTCAATCGCGGCATTGGCCGAAACCCCGCCCGCAGGAACTTCCCCGCCGAACCTTGGCGGCCCCGACCTTGCCGGTCAGATCGGCCAGTCGACCACGCAAGACCGCCAGCTCGGCTTTCTGAATGCGGCCGCTGATCGGCGCACCGTGGCGCCGGATCGCGTCACGCCGCCGGCGTCGCCCTATGTGCTCCAAGCAGGGGCCGTCATCCCGGCGGCCCTCATCACCGGTATCCGTTCCGATCTGCCCGGTCAGATCACCGCCCAGGTGATCGAAAATGTCTATGACAGTCCGACGGGTCGCTCGCTGCTGATCCCGCAAGGCACGCGTGTCATTGGCCAGTACGACAATGGCGTCGGCTTCGGCCAGCGGCGCGTGCTGCTTGTCTGGAACAGGCTGGTCTTTCCCAACGGACGCTCCATTGTTCTTGAACGCCAGCCTGGCACTGACGCCCAAGGCTATGCCGGCCTTGAGGACGGCGTCGACTACCATTGGGCCGAGCTGTTCAAGGCGGCCGCACTCACCACCATTCTCAGCGTTGGCGCGGAGGCCGGCTCGTCCGGCCAGGAAGGTGACATCGTGCGCGCCTTGCGCAGCGGCGCCTCCGACAGCCTCAGCCAGATGGGCCAGCAGATCGTCCAGCGCCAACTCAACATCGCACCCACACTGACGATACGGCCTGGCGTCAATGTGCGTGTCGTCGTTACGCGCGATCTCGTGCTCGAACCCTACGGAGGCTGAAAATGGCCAATCTGAAACTCGGTCCGATTGCAGACGACAAGCCGGTTAAGGTCACAGTGGAACTGCCAGCGCCGCTGCACCGCGATCTGTCCAGATATGCTGAGATCCTTGGCCGCGACGGGGGTCAGCCTTCCACTGATCCTCTTCGCCTGATTGTGCCCATGCTTGAGCGATTTATCGCGACCGATCGGGGCTTTGCTAGAGCCAAGCGGGAGCGGAAAGGTTGAGGGCCACCTCTGCCGCCAAGGTTAAAACTTTGTAATGCTGTAGCACGACTGCAAAACTGCGTGGGAGGTGTCAACTCGTGGGGAGCTGACGGGCAGCGGCTTCCGCAGTGTCCTCGGGTCTGGTGTTGAGGCGGCGTTAGGCGCCGCCTTGTGGATGATGTTCACAACGGTTTCGAACAAGGGTAGCCCCTTGGGCGGCAGCCTAGGCCGCCACCGATCACCACGCAATCGTACGTCGCATTGCTCAGCGCTCCTTTGAGTGCGGCATCGGGCGTAATCATGCAGGTGTCACCCTGCCAGCCCCGTTCCTCGATTTTCGCCACGCCCAAAGCGATCCCAGCGTTGATTTTTTCGGCATTGAAGCCGGGCGGCAAGGACGGGTCCGAGAAGTCGACGGTTTCAGGTTTCTGGCCGGCAAACAGTATTCGCGTCATTGAAACACTCCATGAAGTTTCGGGTTTCCGAAAGTGGCCGTATGTCTTCGGCGACAAGGGTGCGAAGGCCGGATCTTGTTCGGGTCGAGGCAACGAGTATCCACGCAGAGACGCAGCCCTTGTGCTAGGAGTAGCCGCCCTCCCGTTTTGTGCAGAACCATAGGTGGCGGCCGGCCCGAAGGTTCGGAACGGGCACACGCCTTTTTGTCGTATTTTATGGCAATGTCAGCCACTCAGTGATTAATCCAGATTGGTCATCTCCGATTGACATCGTGTTCTCGCCAAGAATCACAGCCGAACCAGATTGATTGCCGCCCGATGCTGCAGTGCGGTCGGCGGATTGGCGGGGCTTGTTCGAGCGCGCTCAGAGACCGATTGAAAACGCCTTGAACGGTGCGATCGCACGTAATTCAAGCTTGGGATGTGGACCCGAGCGACGCGTGGCCGGATGGCCGACGTCGAGAAGAAGACCAAGCGTTATCCGTCCGATCTGACGGATGAGGAATGGTCGCGGATACAACCGTTCCTGCCGGGCGCGTCCATGACCGGGCGGCGCGTGGCGAGGGACCTGCGCGAGTCTTGAACGCGATCCGCTACATGGCCCGACCGGGTGGCGGCTGGCGCATGCTGCCGAAGGATTTCCCGCCCTGGCAGACCGTCTACTGGTGGTGCCGCAGCTTCGTGCGCCGTTTCAGTTCAAGACAATCCACGATGTGGCGCTGATGCTGGACCGTGAACGGGAGGGTCGCGAGGCGAGCCCGTCGGGAGGCGTCCTCGACGTCAGTCGGTCAAAGGTCCGGAAGCCCCGAAATGACATGGATCGCGGTGACCGCCGGTGCCATCGTTGCGTCGTCTTCCGCTTGGGCATTGACGTCTGACAAGAGACAACATTCGCTCCAAAATAGCGACAGGTTTTCGCCCATGCAATTGAGCCAGCGCAGCGACGGCGGGCGACACGATGTCGGCGTGGGCGCCGACGCGGATCTCGTCCAGTGGTCACGCATTTGCGGTGGATCAAAGCCGGGCTCGCCCACCGCGACTACCAATACCACGCAAGTTGGCCATCCGGGCCGGCATCAATGGAGGCGAAAACCGATGAAGCTAATGGCAGTTCTTTGTCTGGCGACGTATCCGGACGCAAATGCTGGGGCAGTGGCCGTAAACGCTGTTGCCGTCGCCAAGCAGATCGGAGCGGCGCTTCATGCCGTCGCCATCAATGTCGATATTCCCGACGTTTCAAATGCGCTCTCAACCTACCTCCTCGACCTCCCCTACAAGATAGCGGAAGCTGAGGCGACAAGCCGCAAGCACGGCAAAGCTCTGCTTGAGGCGGTTGCCAATGAGGCCTCATCAGGTGCGGTGATCCTGTCCGCCCAGGAGATCGCAGCGCCACTGGCCCTGATGGGAGATGTTGCCGCAGAGCACTCCCGCTATTTCGACACCTGCCTTGTCGGCTGGGCGCCCGCCAACCAGACGGCACGGACGCTGGCCGAGGCGACAGTCTTCGGCTCCGGTAGGCCGACCGTTCTTCTTCCCGATTCCACGAAGGTGGAACCCTTTGAACATGTCGTTATCGCCTGGGATGGCAGCCGAGTGGCCGCAAGGGCTGTTGCAGACGCGCGGGCGTTTCTCGAACGTGCCTCAATGGTTACGGTTGTGACCGTCACCGACGAGAAGCCGCTTCCGGGGCAAGGCATTGGCGAGCGCCTTGCTTCGGGCTTGAGGGCGCGTGGTCTGATGGCCGAGGCGGTCTCGATCCAGGCACAGGACCGTTCGGTCGCGACTGCACTGCAGGAGCATGCCCTCAAAATCGGCGGCAAGCTTCTGGTCATGGGCGGATATGGCCATTCTCGTGTCAGGGATTTCGTGCTCGGTGGCGCTACGGACGGGGTGCTTGCCGATCTGCGCCTGCCTGTCCTGCTCTCCCACTAGGGCGTGGCGACATGCAAGGCGCTCGCGGCACGGATCCTATCCTGCGCTTTCACGGCGCGGCCCACGGCGTCACCGGCTCATGCTACGAGATCGAAACCTCCCGCTGGCGGGTTCTCGTCGATTGCGGCCTTTTCCAGGGATCGAAGTCGGAACGGGAACTTAATTATGGCCAGTTTCCGTTCCCGCCGGAGACGATCGACGCTGTCATCCTGACGCATGCGCATATCGACCATAGTGGGCTGTTGGCGAAGCTGGTCAAGCAGGGCTTTTCCGGTCCCATCCATTCGACCCGCGCCACCATCGATCTCTGCTCAGTGATGCTGCCCGACGCGGCGCATATCCAGGAAATGGAAGTCGAACAGCTGAACAGACGCAACGCGCGGCGCGGTCGGCCGCTGGTCGAGCCGATCTACACTCTTTCAGATGCGGCCGCCTGCATGACCTTGTTCCGGGCCCTGGAATATGGCGAATGGACAACCGTCGCCGAAGGCCTTCGGGCCCGCTTCTGGAACGCTGGTCACCTGCTCGGCTCTGCCTCGGTCGAACTTGAGATCGATCTGGATCACCAGAAGAGACCCATGCGCATTCTGTTTTCAGGCGATATCGGGCCTGGACACAAGTTGCTGCAGACCGGCCCGGAAGGTCCGGCTGGGGTCGACTACCTGATCTGCGAATCGACCTATGGCGACCGCGAGCGCCCGGATGTATCGCCCGAGCAGCGGCGATCGCAGCTGGGTGACATCGTGCGTGGCGCCGCCGAGACCGGCGGACCTCTCATCATTCCGTCCTTCGCCGTGGAGCGAACGCAGGAACTGCTGGTCGATCTCCATCTGCTCATGCGGACCGGTGCCGTGCCCTCCGCGCCGGTCTTTGTCGACTCGCCGCTGGCGACACGCGCCAGCGCGATTTTTGAGCGGCATGCCGACGAGATCGAACAGGGTGACGCGCTACGGCAGGCCCTCAACTCGAAGGAGTTACGCTTTACCGAGACGGTGGAACAGAGCAAGGCGATCAATCGCCTGACCGGCTTCTTCGTGGTGATCGCTGCCAGCGGCATGTGCGACGCGGGCCGGATCCGCCATCACCTCAAGGCCAATCTCTGGCGCCGGAATGCCACGGTGATGATCGCCGGCTACCAGGCCCAGGGCTCTCTAGGCAGGATCCTGCTCGACGGCGCTCGGCGCGTGCGCATCCAGGGCGAGGAGGTCGAGGTCAAGGCGCATGTCAGCCTGTTCGACCTCTATTCCGGTCATGCCGACGCAGCCGAACTGGTTGCGTGGGTCGCGTCCAGAGGTCCGGTAAGGCAGGCGGTGTTCCTCACCCATGGCGAGGAGGAAGGGCTGCGTGGCTTCAGCGAGCGGCTGCAATCGATTATGCCTGACGGCAGGATCATCACGCCGCGGCTGGATGATGCCTTCCAATTGACGTTCAGTGGCAGTCTGCCGGTCGAACTCAACCAGCCCCGCCGTCTGAGACCAGAAAGCGTTGCCCGCCTCGACTGGCACAACGACCTTTCCAGACTTCTCCTCGACATCAACGAAGCGGTCGGCGCTGCGGCCGACGAGCGGGGACGTGCGGCGGTCATCAGGCGCATGCGCCGCGCGCTCGACGGCAATGATGCTTAAATCCTGCGAAGAGATGCACTGAAACGCCGACGCGTTTGTGTTCCTTCGCTGCAGCTCGACGAAACACAGGCGCAAGTCGAAATCGCAAGACTCAAGACTGTCGCCAACAACGGAGCCAGACATGACCGAGCACACGACAAATCCAGCCTCCAGTGGTGTCCTGTCCAACCGCGAGGCGTACGACATCCATGCCTATTGGCGTGCCGCCAACTATCTCACGATCGGCCAGATCTACCTGCTCGACAATCCACTGCTGCGCGAACCGTTGCGGCTGGAGCACGTCAAGCCACGCCTGCTCGGCCATTGGGGAACGTCGCCGGGGCTGAGTTTCATCTACGCCCACCTCAATCGCATGATCAGGCTCAGTGACGCGAATGTGATCTATGTCTGCGGACCTGGTCACGGCGGACCGGCAATGGTGGCGAACAGCTATCTTGAGGGCAGCTACAGTGAGCTCAATCCCGACATATCGATGGATGAGCAGGGGATGCGCAAACTTTTCCGCCAGTTCTCCTTTCCGGGCGGCATACCGAGCCACGCGGCGCCCGACGTGCCGGGCTCGATCCATGAGGGCGGCGAACTGGGCTACGCGCTTTCTCATGCCTATGGCGCGGCCTTCGACAATCCCGATCTCGTGGTCGCCTGCGTCGTCGGCGACGGAGAGGCCGAGACCGGGCCGATGGCCACCGCATGGCATTCCAACAAGTTTCTGAATCCTGAGCGCGATGGAGCGGTTCTGCCGATCCTGCATCTGAACGGCTACAAAATCGCCAATCCGACCATTCTGGCCCGTATCCCAGAAGACGAATTGCGCTCGCTGTTCGTCGGCTATGGCTATGAACCGCTGTTCGTCGAGGGGCACGAGCCGGCGCTGATGCATGAGCGCATGGCGAGCGTGCTCGACGATGCGTTCGACCGGATCCGTGCGATCCAGCAGACCGCGCGGAGCGGTTCCGCAACAGGGACTTCGCGACCAAGATGGCCGATGATCGTGCTGCGCAGCCCCAAAGGCTGGACCGGACCGAAGGAGGTCGATGGACTGAAGACCGAGAGCTTCTGGCGCTCGCACCAGGTTCCCTTGTCGGGCCTTGCGGAAAACCCGGCGCATCTCAAGCTGCTCGAGGACTGGCTGAGAAGCTACCGGCCCGAAGAACTGTTCGATGCAGCCGGCGCCCCTATTGAAGCGATCCGCGCTTCCGCCCCTGAGGGCACATGGCGCATGGGTGCCAACCCGCATGCCAATGGCGGCCTGCTGCGCAAGTCCCTCGTCCTGCCCCTAGTGCACGACCACGCGGTTGCGATCGAACGACCGGGCGCGGTGAAGACCGAATCGACACGGGCGATGGGCAAGTTCCTGCGCGCCGTCATGGAGCTGAACGAGGCGGCGCAGAACTTCCGCATCGTCGGTCCCGATGAGACGGCCTCGAACCGGCTTCAGGACGTGTTCGAGGTCACCGAGCGCGCCTGGATGGAAACGATCCTGCCCGAAGACGTTCATCTTGGCCGCGACGGCAGGGTCCTGGAGATTCTCTCGGAACACACATGCCAGGGTTGGCTCGAAGGCTACCTGCTCACCGGGCGGCACGGCTTGTTTTCCTGCTACGAGGCGTTCATTCACATTGTCGATTCCATGTTCAATCAGCATGCCAAATGGCTGGATGCCTGCCGCGACATTCCGTGGCGTCGGCCGGTGGCGTCGCTGAACTATCTGCTGTCGAGCCATGTCTGGCACCAGGAGCACAATGGCTTCAGCCATCAGGATCCAGGCTTCATCGATGTCGCTCTCAACAAGAAAGCCGATATTGTGCGGGTCTACCTGCCGCCGGATGCCAACACCTTGCTGTGCGTGACCGATCACGTGCTGCAGACATGGAACCGCATCAACGTGATCGTCGCCGGCAAGCCGCCATCGTGGCAGTGGCTTTCAATGGACAAGGCCATCGTTCATTGCGGGACGGGTATCGGCATCTGGGACTGGGCTTCGACCGACAATGGCGAGGATCCTGACGTCGTGATGGCTTGCGCCGGCGACGTCCCGACGCTCGAAACGCTGGCGGCCGTGCAGATCCTCAGGTATGCCATTCCCGAACTCAAGATCAGGGTGGTGAATGTCGTCGACCTGATGACCCTGCAACCCAAGGAGCATCACCCCCATGGGTTGTCGGACCGTGAATTCGACGCCCTGTTTACCTCGGAAAAGCCGGTGATCTTCGCCTATCACGGCTATCCCTGGACCATCCATCGCCTGACTTACCGGCGCACCAATCACGACAACATCCATGTGCGCGGCTACAATGAGGAAGGCACGACGACAACGCCATTCGACATGACGGTGCTCAATGGCCTGGATCGATACCATCTCGTCCAGAGCGTCCTTGAGCGGCTGCCAAAGGGCAAGGGCGCCAATATCGGGCAGGTGCAGGAGATGGAAGGCAAACTGATTGAGCATCGGGCCTATATCCGTGCTCATGGTCAGGATATGCCGGAGATCCTTGGCTGGAAATGGGAGCAGGGCATGGATGCGGCGCCAGACTTGCCCAATAAGCCGACGAGCGGGTTTCGGCGCACCACCGGGCCGAGAATGCGGACGGCTTCATGAGTGATGCGTTCCTTGTCCTGAACAGCGGGTCATCGAGCTTGAAATTCGCGGTGTTCGAGGCAAGCGCCGAGCTTTCCGAGCTGCTGCGCGGCAGTATTTCGTCGCTCGCACGGCATCCGCGCCTGCACGTCGCGGCCGCGGCCGGATCCCCCGAGATCGACATCAGCCTGGGCGAAAAATCGATCGATGTTGCCAAAGCCTTCTCAACGGTCGCTGCGCTGCTCGCCGATCGCAACCTTCTTGGCCGCATCAACAGGGTCGGGCATAGGATCGTCCATGGCGGGCGCGACTTCACCCAAGCGACGCTGCTCGACACGGACGCGCTCGAGGCACTACAGCTGCTGGAGCCGCTGGCGCCCATCCATCAAAGGATCAATCTCGAGATCGTTGCCCGGGCTGCAGAGCTCCTCCCGCGGGCGCGTCAGGTCGGATGCTTCGACACTGCGTTTCATGCGAGCCGGCCAGCACTTGTCAAGATCTACGGGCTGCCGCGCGCGATGACCGAGGCGGGCATCGTTTCCTATGGTTTTCACGGCCTGTCCTACAGCCATATCGCTGCGAAGCTGCGCGAGCGCTACGGTGCGGCCGCCGGCGGTCGGGTGATCGTCGCCCATCTCGGCAGCGGCGCCAGCCTCTGCGCGATGAAGGCTGGACGCAGTGTCGCCACGACGATGGGGTTCTCGACGCTTGACGGCCTCGTCATGAGCACCCGCTGCGGCGTGCTGGACCCGGGCGTCATCCTGTATTTGCTGCAGGAGAGGAGGCTGTCGAGCGAAGACCTGGCCAGCCTTCTCTACGAACGTTCGGGCCTGCTGGGCGTCTCCGGCATTTCTGGAGACATGCAGGTTCTGCTGGGCGCAAAAGAGCCTTCGGCCGTTCAAGCCGTCGACCTATTTGTTTATCGTGTCGGACGTGAAATCGGCTCGCTTGCCGCCGCGCTTGGCGGGCTCGACACGCTGGTGTTCACCGCTGGCATCGGCGAACACGCGCCACTGATCCGGCACAGGATCTGCGAAGCAGCTGCGTGGCTTGGCGTCGAGCTCGATGAGCATTTGAACCAGAAAGGTGCGGAGAGTGTCAGCGCGCCAAATTCGCGCGTCGACATTCTCGTCATTCCGGCCGGTGAGGAACAGGCCGTTGCCCGCGAGACGCTGGCATTCTGAGCGGTCTGTCTGCCGCTGGAACCGCGTGCCCAGCTACTTCGGCAACTTGGCCCCTCGCTTGCGTTGCACCAGCACGAGGGTTGCGTCATCCGGATCCGTCGTGACGGTGAAGCCCATCTCGCGCTCAAGCTCGATTGCCGCACGGTTTTCCCGGTGTTCGATCGACTCGATGGTTTCGAGACCGAGCTCATCCGCGTAGCGCGCAATGTGGGCGAGCAATTCCCAGCTGACGCCCAGTTGCTTGCGGTCATCGCGAATGCAGACAGCGACCTCGCCACGCCGGTCGGCCGGATCGCTGGCCAGTGTCGCCACCGCGATCAGCATTCCGTCTGGTGCGAATGCAAGAAAATTATGGATGTGCGCATCATCGGACCGCGTCATTGCCACCAGCCGTTCGTGCGAAACTTCCCGCACGGCGCCGAGAAAGCGGAAGCGCAGATCTTCAGGGGTCACATGGGTGAAAAACTCAGCCAGTGCCGGCTCGTCCTCGGGGCGCGCGCCGCGCACTTGGAAACAGAATCCCGTGTGGGTGGTGAGCGTCTTGTTCATCGTCTCAAATCCTTGGGTGTTGTCTGGCGTCGTCGCAGCGGCGAGGGTGGGTTATTCACCCATGTCCAAAAGCACGTCCTGCTTGAGGATTTCGATGCTGCGCAAACCGAGCAGGCGAATGACGCCTTTGTCCTTCAGTCGGGTGAAGACCCGCGACACCGTCTCGATGGTGAGGCCGAGATAGTCGCCAATATCCAGTCGCGACATCGGCAAGTCGACCTGGCGCAAGCCGCCCTGCCGTTCCGTCATGTCGACTAGGAACGCTGCGACCCGTTCGATGGCGTTCTGGCGGCCAAGGACCAGCAGATGTTCCTGAGCTCTGATCAAGCCCTTGAGCGCAAGCGGCAGCAACTGGCGGGACATGTCCGCGGCCGCAGCGATCCGGACAACGCGGATACCGGTCGCGTTGATGGCCTCGGCGAAGAAATGATGGGTGGCCTCGGCCTCGAAGCCGAAAGTCTCTCCGGCCATGTGGAAGGCGCTGATCTGCCGGCGGCCGTCGGCGAGCAGCCGGTAGACACGCACCGCGCCGAATTCGACCTGGTAAAGGGGTCCTGCCTTTTCGCCTTGGGCGTAGATCTCCGTGCCAGCCGGGAAGAAGCTGACCGGTTGCGCCATAGCCCCATCGAGGAGAGCGAAAGGGCTCGGCTGCGTTGGCAGTTCAATCTTGGCGATCTGTTGAGCGTACATGGCTGTGTTCCCGGTTGATCCGTAACACAGCAATCGCGCGAATCCGCAGATCGCGAAATTCGGTTATGTCCCTAAGGGAAACCACCTAATCCGTTCAGGCTGGCCCGTTGCATCGGCGAATGGCCATCCAGAACCGGGTGTCCGTTCGGCATTTGAACGATAGCCTTTGCGGTAGGTCAAGGCCCGCTCTATTCACCTGATTAAAGATGTTGGGAACGAGGGAAACACCCAAATGTCCCAATCCACCCGACCCACTATCGCTTTGTCTGGTCTCAGCGAGGTCGAGGCACAAGCCAGGCTCGCCCTCGATGGTTTCAACGAACTGCCCAGATCGAACCGGCGGACGCCGCTGCGGATTGCCTTCGAAGTCGTGCGCGAACCGATGCTGGCCCTTCTGTTGGGCGGAGGTGCCGTTTACCTGCTGCTTGGGGATCTGCATGAGGCGTTGATCCTGGCTGCTTTTGCCACCTTGTCGGTGGGGATAACCATCGTACAGGAAGCGCGGACAGAACGCGTTCTGGAGGCGTTGCGCGACCTGACAAGCCCGCGTGCCCTGGTGATACGCGACGGTGAACGTAGGCGCATTGCAGGGCGCGAGGTCGTGCGCGGCGATCTGGTGGTGCTGGGCGAGGGCGATCGGGTGCCGGCCGACGTCTTGCTGATCCAAAGCCTGGATCTCCAGACCGATGAATCGCTGCTGACCGGTGAGTCGGTTCCGGTGCGCAAGTTTGCAGCCAAGGATGGCGACCCGCCAGCCGAACGCCGCCCAGGCGGCGACGACCTGCCTTTCGCATTTTCCGGATCACTCGTGGTGCGCGGTTCGGGCATTGGCGAAGTTCTGGCAACCGGGCCGCTGAGCCAAATCGGTGCGATCGGCCAATCGCTCAGCATTATGGAGACCGAAGCACCCCGCTTGCAGCGACAGACGAAACGTCTTGTCGGCATCTTCGCACTGGTCGGTGGTGCGGTCAGCGTTCTGGCGGTCGTGCTTTATGGCGTTTTGCGGGGTGGGTGGCTCGACGCGGTCCTTGCTGGCATCGCGCTGGGCATGTCGATGCTGCCCGAGGAATTCCCGATGGTGTTGACCATCTTCATGGCCATGGGCGCCTGGCGCATCTCGCAGGCGCGCGTGCTCACCCGTCGTGCGGCGGCGATCGAAACGCTTGGCTCGGCGACAGTTCTCTGCACCGACAAGACCGGAACGTTGACCGAAAACCGCATGACAATCGCGGAGCTGAGAACGCCTGACGGCAAACGGTTCCGGTTACCGGACAACATGAATGCCGGGATGCCGGCGGCCTTTGGCGAGCTGGTCGAGCTTGGTGTGCTCGCCAGCGCCGAAATTCCTTTTGATCCGATGGAAAAGGCATTTCACACCCTTTCGCAGGAGCGATCACCCAGTCGCAAGGATCTGGACAGTGTTGATCGGAAACTTGTCCGCGCCTATGGGTTGCGTCCCGAGCTGCTGGCCATGTCGAATGCTTGGCGATCACCGGCTGACGGCAGCGACTGTCTGGTCGCCGCCAAGGGCTCGCCGGAGGCCATAGCGGCACTCTGTCGTCTGAGCGCGGAGCGCTTCGCTTCGATCAAGGCTTCCGTGGACGCCATGGCGACCGAAGGACTGCGCGTCCTCGGGGTGGCCCGAGCCAGTCATTGTGCTGGTGAACTGCCAGAAAGGCAGACAGGCTTCGATTTCGAGTTCATGGGCCTCGTCGGGCTGGCTGACCCCCTCCGCCCGGAGGTTCCGGATGCCGTGAACAACTGCCGGTCCGCTGGAATCAGAGTGGTCATGATCACGGGGGATTATCCGGCGACCGCCAGAGCAATAGCCAGTCAGGCTGGGCTCGATTTCAACGACGTCGTGACCGGTGAAACGCTCAAGACAATGGACGATGCGGCACTTTGCGCGCGCGTCAAGACCGCCACAGTGTTCGCGCGGATCACGCCCGAGCAGAAACTGGCGATCGTCAGAGCGTTGAAGGCCAATGGCGAGATCGTCGGCATGACAGGAGACGGCGTCAACGACGCCCCCTCGCTGAAAGCGGCCAACATCGGCATTGCCATGGGAGGTCGCGGCACCGACGTCGCGCGCGAGGCTTCATCCATTGTCCTTCTCGACGACGACTTCGGGTCGATCGTCAAAGCCATACGGCTGGGCCGCCGCATCTACGACAATTTGCGCAAGGCCATGGGCTTCATTCTTGCCGTGCATGTGCCGATCGCTGGGCTGGCCCTTCTTCCTCTGCTGTTTGGCCTGCCCATTCTGTTCGGACCGATGCACATAGCCTTTCTGGAAATGGTGATCGATCCGGTGTGTTCCTTGGTCTTTGAAGCCGAGACCGAGGAAGATGACGTCATGAATCGCCCTCCACGAGATCCGCAAGCATCGCTCTTTTCGCGCTCGCTCATAGCCTGGAGCGTTGTGCAGGGCCTGCTGGCGTTCGCACTTGTCGCAAGCATCTTCCTTTTTGCCTTCCACTGGGGAATGCCGGAGAACGAAATTCGCGCCTTGACGTTTTTTTCGCTGGTCCTCTCGATCGTCGGCCTGATCTTCGTCAACCGTACGTTCGGCGACTCGCTGCTGATTGCGTTGTTCCGGCCCAATCGATCGCTTGCTCTTGTCGTCGTGGTGGTTGCTGCAGCGCTGGGCGGGACACTTCTCTGGCCATTCGCCAGTGGTCTCTTCCAGTTCGGACCGCTGCACCTTGACGACCTCTCGATGACGCTGGCGGCAGGAGCCGCAGTGCTGGTCTGCCTTGAGTTCCTGAAGCATTTCTGGAGAGGGTGGTTAAAAGCCTGACCGCGCCATTGGTGCTGACCCTGCGGGTTTCACCAAGCCGCGCTAACCTTGCCTACGAGATGGTTGGGTACAAATCCGCCGGTTTAGGAGGCGTTTTGACGCCGCCGCCGTCACCTTGTCTTGGCCGTTCTGGCCTCGGGTTCGCAAGATGCCGTAGAGCGTTTGCAGGATCCGTTCGACCTCCGTGTGGCTCACCCAGGTTTCCGGATGCTCGGCGGCTACGCCCTCGCCCCCGGCGTTCTCCTGGTTGCGCTGGCAATCACCGCGTTACGCGCGCGCCATGCGATCGCGGTGGCCGGCGTTCTGATCGGAGGAGCGTCGTCCATCGGCTTGATGTCGGCGGTCAACTTCACAATCGGCTCCGACTTTAGGTGGCCACTCTTCGCCCGCGACTGGTCTGGGCCGTCAGCCTCATCGTCTATGGGCTCGAAAGCTCCCGCAACGACAATCGCTGACAAATAAGGAACCCACCCCATGAACACCAACAACGTGCACCGCATGTTCGATCCCCCGACCGGGTCCGAACCAGAACCGAAGGCCGAGGCAGGCGGATTTTGGACTTCGAAGGCCGGTCTGGTCACGATCGCTTTCCTGCTGATCGCCGCTTAGCGGAGCGTGATCTCCGATATGCTCGATAGCCTTATGTCGGAACGGCAAGGCTGCGGTCGACACGAATGGCAGCAACTGGCGAAATGGCGGGTGGACAACAGTGGACGACATTTGTTGGGAGAGGGGTTTCGACGGACCTTCACCTACGGCCTTGGCCGGGTCGAGGACCTGGCCGGCATCATCATCGTCCTGATTATCCTCTTCAGTGCCATCGTCGCCGGCTATGAGGCGATCGACAGGTTGATCCATCCCCAAGCCATCAGCTTCCTCGGCTGGGTTGCCGCCGCCGGCCTCGTCGGTTTCCTGGGCAATGAGGCTGTCGCGGTATTCCGCATCCGCGTCGGCCGCGAGATAAACAGCGCGGCCCTGATCGCCGACGGCTATCACGCCCGCACCGATGGCTTCACCAGCCTTGCGGTGGTGCTTGGCGCGGCCGGCGTCTGGCTAGGCTTCCCGCTCGCGGACCCGATCATCGGCCTTTTGATCACTGTGGCTATCCTCGCCATCGTCTGGCAGTCCTCAAAGGCGGTGCTGACACGCATGCTGGATGGCGTCGAGCCGGGCATCGTCGAGGAAATCCATCATGCGGCTGAACATGTGGGGGGCATCCAACGGGTCGCCCAGGTGCGGGCGCGCTGGATAGGCCACAGGCTGCACGCCGATATCGCCATCAAGGTGGCCGAGACAGCGAGCGCAAAGGATGTGGTCGGCATCGCGGAGGCTTTGAGAGGGGAGCTGTTCGACCACCTGCCGGCGCTCTCGGAGGCGAACATCCGTCTGGAAGGCGAAGTCGGATCCGTGGCGGGCGGTTCGGCCCACGCCGATCATGCGCCGGAGCCTTTCAAGGTCGTCAGCGACCTGGCAACGGGAACGCTCGAAATCGTCGATACGCCCGCTGGCGAGCGCTTCCGTCTCACCATCGACAGCCATGCCGACGATCTAGGGGCGACCGTGATCATCGACCGGTCCGAAGATCCCGAGACGCTTTCGCTCGGGCCTGTCGCCGGCAATCACCACCGTCGTGAAAGCAGCGTCGCCCCCGCCGAGCCGCACGAGTTCGAGGCGAGGCTGATCCTGACCTCAAAGGGCAAGCAACAGGTCCTGCCGTTCAAGATGGTTGAGCCGGAAGGCCACAAACACTGATCCTACTACTGGCGTGGCACCTTACGCCGCCCAAGCATCCCGAGAAGATAATCATGCTGGAAGTTCTCGCCGATCGCACCTATCGGCATCTGTTCATGGCGCAGGTCATCGCGCTCATCGGCACCGGCCTCGCCACTGTCGCGCTCGGGCTTCTCGCCTATGATCTTGCCGGCGCAGATGCGGGCGCGGTGCTCGGCACTGCGCTCGCCATCGACTGCTCCCACAAACTGCGCGGCCAGCTCGGCGCCTTCCGGAGCCATTGTCACCGGCAGCGGAGCTTCGGCCGCGCAAAAAGCCTATCAACCGGGCGAGGTCGATACCTACCCTGGCAATGGGCTCGATCGGACCGTCAATGTCCACGTTCAAGCGAATGGATTTGTAGCTCATCCGCCGGCGCCCCGTTCGCGTTTCCAGGAGCAACCTAACGTGCGACGCGGCTTGCCTTGACGGCGATCAAGCGATGCGCATGACGATGAATTTTAGAGGTACTGGGATCTCAGCGAGCAACCCGGCTGGAAAAATGCTCGAAGGCCTTGAAGGCCGGACGGCTCAGGGGGCGAACAGGGTGCCTCGCTCGCCTTTGACGATTTCAACGGCGTCCTTGAGTTGGCCTATCGCTGAAGGATTGCCAGTCGCTTGCGCGAATTCGACCGCAGCTTCGATCTTTGGCCCCATCGATCCCACTGCAAAATTCCGCCCTGATATTTCCGTTGACCGCACTTGACGAAGCGCGCGAGCGCCCGGCGTGCCGTAGCCTTCATAAACGGCGTCGACATCGGTCAGCATGAGCAGCATGTCGGCTCTCAGCTGTCGGGCGAGAAGTGCGCTTGCCAGGTCCTTATCGATGACTGCCTCCACACCGCAAAGACTGCCGTCCTCCCTTGCTATCACAGGAACACCGCCGCCACCGGTGCAGATGACGATCACGCCGCGCTCGACCAGGAACGCGATTACCGATGCTTCCAGGATTGCCAGGGGCCTGGGCGAAGGCACGACGCGGCGCCACTTGTCGCCATCTGGCGCGATCTGCCAATCGCGCTCGCTGGCAAGCCTGCGTGCGGTTGTCTCATCGTAGACAGGGCCGATAGGCTTCGTTGGATGAGCGAAGGCCGGATCCTGCGGATCGACCCTCACCTGCGTCAGCAGCGTCGCAAAAAGCCTCTCCTTAAGGAGGTTGCAGAGCTCCTGCTCAATGACGTAGCCGATCATCCCCGCGCTCTCGGCGCCAAGCACGTCGAGTGGAAATGTGCGACCGTCCGCAGTTGTCGCTGCCTGCAGGGCCAACAGTCCCACCTGCGGACCGTTGCCGTGCGTGACGACAATCGAGTGCCCTGTGTTGACCAGCTTCGCCAACACAGCGGCAGCGCGCACGATGTTGGCGCGCTGGTTTTCGGCCGTCATCGGTTCGCCGCGTCGCAGTAGCGCGTTTCCGCCAAGTGCAACGACGATCAGCATCTCAGTTACCGATCGTGGCGACGAGGAGCGCCTTGATTGTATGCATGCGATTTTCGGCCTGATCAAAAACGATGGAGGCAGCAGACTCGAACACCTGGTGGGTGACCTCCATGCAATCGATGCCATATTCCTTCGCAACGAAGGCACCGATCTCGGTATCCGTGTCATGGAACGCCGGCAGGCAATGCATGAATTTGACGTGGGGGTTGCCGGCGGCAGCCATTACCTCGCCGGTCACGCGGTAGGGTGTCAAAAGACGAATACGCTCGGCCCAGCCGGATTTGTCCTCGCCCATTGACATCCACACGTCGGTGTAAATGAAATCGGCATCCTGGACGCAACCCGTCACATTCTCGTCGAGCCGGAAGCGGCCGCCGCTTTGTGCTGCGAGCTCTCCGACATGGCCGCAAAATACCTCATCCGGCCAGAGCTCCCTTGGCGAGGCGATGCGCATGTCGATACCGACCTTGGCTGCGCCTAGTGCCAGCGACAGCGCGACGTTGTCGCGCCCTTCGCCGACGAAGGTGACGGTCATGTCCGAAAGATGCTTGTGCGTGTATTCGCGCATGGTCATGAGGTCGGCGAGGATCTGTGTTGGATGCGCCTCGTTGGTGAGGCCGTTGTAGACGGGCACGCCGGCATGCGCGGCAAGCAATTCCGCCTGGTGCTGGCCAAAGCCGCGATATTCGATCGCATCGTACATGCGACCGAGCACGCGCGCCGTGTCCTTCATCGATTCCTTGTGGCCAATATGGCTGCCGCTGGGACCAAAGTAAGTCACGTGTGCGCCCTGGTCGTAGGCCGCGACTTCGAACCCTGTGCGCGTGCGAGTCGAGTCCTTCTCGAAGATCAGTGCGATGTTTTTCCTGACCAGACGCGGGATCTCATGCCCGGCGAGTTTGGCCGCCTTGAGGTCCGCGGCAAGCTTAAGAAGAAAGCGGATTTCATCGGCGGTGAGATCGTCCAGCGTCAGGACGGAGCGGCCGTGAAGATTGGTCGACATCCAGAATTCCTTTCACGTCAGATTGCGTCGCGGACCACCGGACAGGTCATGCAATGGCCACCGCCGCGGCCGCGGCTGAGTTCAGCCCCCTCGACGGTGATCACTTCGATGCCCGCGCGGCGCAGAAGCGTGTTGGTGTAGACGTTGCGGTCATAACCGACCACCACGCCGGGTTCGACCGCAACGACATTGTTGCCATCATCCCATTGTTCGCGTTCGGCCTCGTAGCGGTCGCCACCGGTGGCGATGATTCGGAGCGTTTTCAGCCCAAGCGCTTCGGCAATGACAGCCGTGAATGGTTTTGCCTCATCCGTGACCTCGACCGCCGCCTCGCCATCGCCCGGCCGCAGCGAGAAGGAGCGCAAGCGGTCGACCACCGGTGGATACAAGGTCACAAGATCGCGATCGCAGAAGGTGAAGACGGTGTCGAGATGCATGAAACTGCGGTCGCGTGGCATCAAGGCGGCAATCACGCGTGTTGCCTCACCGGCTGCGAACAGCTTGCGGGCCAGGTCGCCAACGGCTTGCGGCGTGGTGCGCTCCCCCATGCCGACGAGAACAGTCCCGCCACCGATCGGCATAACGTCGCCGCCTTCGAGGCTCGTGCCTGTGCCTAGGTCCGGCGACACGAAAGGTATGCCGCTGTCGCGAAAGCGAGGATGGAAGCGGTAGACGGCCTCGACGTTGGCGGCTTCAGGGCGCCTCGCAGCCCAGTACATGGAATTGACCGAGACTGAGCCGTAGATCCAGCAGGAACTGTCGCGGGTGAACAGCTGGTTCGGAAGCGGCGGCAGCACGAAATCTTGGGGGGCGAGCGTCCTCCCGGTCAGACCTTTGGGTTCGAAAGGAAGCTCCGCCCTGGCAACCCCGCCGACGAGGAAGGACGAAAGCTGCGCCGACGGCATATCATCGAGCCATCCGCGCAGCTCATTGACCATGTCGAGACCGACGACCCCGGGGTGGACCCTGCGGTCGAGAAGCCACTCGCGGGCCTTGGCCAGGCTCATCGTCTCAGCCAGGAGCTCTCCGAAGGAATGGACCACGACGCCGCGTTCACGCAATGCATCGACGAAGACATCGTGCTCCTGGCGGGCGCGCTTGACCCATAGCACGTCATCGAAAAGCAGCGCCTTGCAGTTCTCCGGCGTCAGCCTGCGCAGGCTGAGGTCCGGACGATGGACCATAACCTCGCGCAGACGGCCGACTTCGGAGTGAACACCCAGGCTTGTCATCGAACCGATCCCTTCAAAGCGGGCTGACGGCGCCGGTCCACATCTCGTAAACGGCGAGGATGGCGACGGCGACGAGAGCTGCGGCGAGCGCTGCTTCGGCAGGGTGGAACACACGCTGGTTGGTTTCGCGGCGCGCCCAGATGTAGAAGATGATGCCGGGCGCATAGAGGATCGCGCACATGAACAGGTAGGCGGGTCCCGCCGCATAGACGAGCCACAGTCCGTAGACCGTGGCCAGCAATCCGGCAAAAAGAGCCCCGACGCGCTGCTCGCCATTCCCGTAACTCTCGTCGGTCAGCGCGAGCTTGGCTGCGTAAGCTCCGGAAAAAATGTAGGGAACCAGGATCGCGGCCGACGCGATGTAGAACAGCGCTTGATAGGTGCTTTGGGCGAAGAGCGTGATCACCAGGAATGCCTGGACGAGCAGGTTGGTGATCAGCAGCGAGGTCGATGGCACACCGCGTTCGCTCTCCCAGCCGAAGAACTTCGGCATTGTGCCGTCCTTGGCGGCGACATGCGGAATTTCAGCCGCAAGCAGCGTCCAGCTCAGGAAGGCGCCGACCACCGACACCACGAGCGCGATGTTGATGAGGCTAGCGCCCCACGGGCCGACAACGGCTTCTAGCACACCGGCCATGGAGGGGTTCTTCAGGCCGGCGAGTTCGGGTTGACTGAGGACGCCGAGTGACAGCAGCGACACCAGGGCGTAGAGCGCGAGGCATGTGAAGAAGCCAAGAACCGTCGCGGTGGCGATGTCCTTGCGGCGCTCCGCACGGCCAGAAAAGACGCTGGCGCCCTCGATGCCGATAAACACCCACAACGTCACCAGCATCGTGCTCTTCACCTGTGCGGTGATCGAGCCGAGACTGGCGTTGCCGAGACCGGTAAAGTCGAGGGACCAGACCTGAAGCTTGAAGGCAACGGCAACAACGCCAACGAACAGGACGATCGGAGCGATCTTTGCCGCGGTGACTATGAGGTTGACGACCGCGGCCTGCCGGATGCCGGCGAGAACCAGGATGTGGATCAGCCACAGCAGGACCGATGCGCCGAGCACCGCCTGCCAGGTGTTTCCGTCACCGAAGGCCGGAAAGAAATAGGACAGGGCGCTGAACACGATCACAGCATAGGAGACGTTGCCGACCCAGGCACTGATCCAGTAGCCCCAGGCGCTGTTAAAGCCGATGAAGGGACCAAAGCCGGCCTTGGCGTAAGCATAGGGACCGGCGTCGAGCTCGGGCTTGCGGGTCGCAAGCGATTGATAGACGAAGACCAGCGCCAGCATGCCGAACGCGGTGATACCCCAGCCAATCAGAATTGCGAGGGGACCAGCGCCTGCCGCCATGTTCTGCGGCAGGCTGAAGACGCCGGACCCGACCATCGAGCCGATGACCAAGGCGGTCAACGACCCCAATCGAAGTTTCGCAGGCGCCAAGGTACCGACTTGCGGAACCGGGATGTTGAAATCAGCCGTAGTCATGATGCTCTCCCCACTTTTGAAAGCTCTGATGGGAGGCAATAAACAGGAAGGCAGGACCGGCAGCTTTGATGCGGGTCAATAAGCGGTTGCTGAATAAAAAGAGTGGCGTTGGTGTTCCGGTTTCTGGGTCGCCGCACCAATGCCTGCTCTTATATTATCCGCTCCGCCCATGTCGCATCGCGCGCTTCCAGGGCCATGTTGAACAAGGAGCGACCGACACGCGCCCCCGATATCGGCCGGGGCGCAAATCGAATTTGGCCCATTGGCAGGTCGTCAGGCGATGTCCGCCGACTCGGCTTTGCGTTTTCGCCCGGTGATCATGGCCCGTACCAGGTTTTCGCGATGGCGAAAGCTTGCCAGCGCGACGCCGCCTATATGGAAGAGGACCAGC
Source organism: Mesorhizobium sp. B264B1B (assembly GCF_020165765.1). NCBI lineage: Bacteria > Pseudomonadati > Pseudomonadota > Alphaproteobacteria > Hyphomicrobiales > Phyllobacteriaceae > Mesorhizobium > Mesorhizobium sp. B264B1B. The sequence goes on along the minus strand of NZ_JAIUIS010000012.1, from coordinate 140,881 downwards.
ACAAGTAAGCCGTGCGCGCTCAGGCTGTGCGCCGTTTCAACCCGCGACACGCCGAAATAGGCGTCCGTAGTCATCAGCCAGCCGGTCAGTGCGGTTGACCCCATCGCAGCCATCAGCGCGACCACCATTGCGCCGCCGGCCGGGTTGTGGCCGATGTAGCGGGCTTCGCGACCGCTCGGTATTGCAGAGAGATAGCGCAGCACCGTCGCCGGGTCTCGCACGAATTGAGTGAACCGCGCATAGGGCGTGCCCACAACGCCCCACAGGAGCCGCATCACGACCAGGGCGGCGGCGGCGTAACCTGCCAAATGGTGCAAGACCTCGGAGGAATGGGAGGTGAACCAGGCCGTTACGAAGCTGAGCACCAGCGCCCAGTGGAAACTCCGTACGACCAGGTCCCAGACGCGCACCATCTGCGAAGATGGCTGCACGTCCGCAGTGGCTGAAACACGCAGATCAGTTTTCGCCGGCTTCGGCATTGTCGAGCTTTTCAAGGGTTTCGGCATTGTAGGCCAGGTTGACTTTCTTGCCGGCCTTGTCGACCGCGTAGACTTCGTAGCAACCCTTCTCGACCTTGATCTGGCGCACGGTGAGGCCTTGGCCGGTCAATTGCGCCTCGAGCGTTGCCTTGGGCTTGAACTGTGATTTCGGGGCGGTGCTGCAGCTGTCGCCGGCGGCGAGCGCCGGTCCTGCAATCATGCCAGCGAGAGCGGCGAGGACGAGTGTGCGATACATGATGGCTCCATTCGGGAGTTGGGCGCCGATTTTGCGCCTGCGGGTGGATTTCGATCGGTCTGTCAGACGGCCTTTTCGCCGTCATTGGTTCCGAAATAACCACTTCAACCTGACAACTGGCTGACAGTTTGGTCGGGCCGCAGATCGGGCTCGCATCGGTCGGTTTGATCTGGCGCAACGACCGCGGGTGTGCTGCGAGCATGATGACCGCCAGGATGTAGAGCGCTTCTGCTGCCGTCCTGAAAGAGGAATACCGTGGAAACCATATCGAGGAGAGTGGCGCTCGGGCTTGCGGCCGCAATGCTGATGGCAAGCAGTGCGGGCGTTGCGCGGACTGCCGAGCTTGTTCAGGTCTCGCTTTCGGACAAGGGCGCGAGTACGGAGATGCCGATGGCTCTTGCTTATGCAACGCCAGGACGCGATCTCTCGAAGGCCACCATGGGCATCAAGGCGTCCCCCGGAGCCGTGAAGGCCGGGGAGGTCACATTCAAAGTGAAGAATGACTCCAAGGACACCGTTCACGAAATGATCGTGATGTACCTTGCCGATCCCGGCAAGCCGCTTCCCTATGTTGAGGCCGAGAACCGGGTCGACGAAGACAAGGCGGGCGACAAGGGCGAGGTTTCGGAGCTCGATCCCGGCAAATCGGGCACATTGACCGTCGACCTGAAGGCTGGAAAATACCTGCTTATCTGCAACGTGCCAGGTCATTTTGGCGCCGGCATGTGGACCGAGTTCACCGTCGGTCCATGAACCCCCAAAACAGAGCAGCGCTAGGAGCCTGCGACTTGTCGCCGTTTTCGAAAGGTTGCCCGGATCGCATCCCATCGCCTGGTGCCGGGAATAGCGGAGGAGTTGATCGTAATCGGCTTCGTTTGTTTGCGGGGCAACATGGAGCGCGTCATAAGAGCAATGGTGCTCGAAAGCATAGGCACTCCCTTGAAACTGGTCGAAGATTCGACCCCTTACCGGGGATGGGTGAGATCAGGTTGAAGGTCGAGGCATGCGCTATCTGTCGGACCGATCTCACGTCATAGATGGCGATCTGCATCACCCAAAATTGCCGCTCGTTCCCGGTCACGAAATCGTCGGCATCGTCGATGCCGTGGGCAAGGGGGTGGCGCCTTCCAGGATCGGGCAGAGAGTCGGTGTGCCATGGCTTGGGCATACTTGCGGGCGTTGTCCCTACTGCGCCACAGGACATGAAAATCTTTGCGATCAGCCAGATTTCACGGGCTACACGCGCGATGGCGGCTTTGCCAGCCATGTCATTGCCGACGCGCAATTCGCCTTCGATCTGGACCGGGATGCCGACCCCGTATCGCTGGCACCCTTGCTTTGCGCCGGCCTGATCGGCTGGCGATGCCTGAAGAAGGCCGGCGACGGCAAGCGGCTCGGGATTTACGGCTTCGGCGCCGCCGCGCACATCGTCGCTCAGATCGCGATCTGGCAAGGCCGTGAGATTTTCGCTGTCACCCGGCCCGGTGACGAGCAAGCACAGGATTTCGCGCGCTCGCTTGGAGCGACCTGGGCGGGCGGTTCGGATCAACTTCCGCCCGGGCAACTCGATGCCGCGATCATCTTTGCTCCTGTGGGTGACTTGGTGCCGATCGCGCTTGGTGCCGTCCGCAAGGGCGGCCGGGTGGTTTGCGGCGGCATCCCTATGAGTGACATTCAGGCGATGGCCTACGAGTTGCTCTGGGAAGAGCGCGAACTGGTGTCGGTGGCAAACCTGACGCGCCGCGATGCCGAAGAGTTTTTCCCCATTGCCAAGCGTGCGCAGGCACGCACCCACACCAAGGTCTACTCACTGGAACAGGCCAATCAGGCACTGGACGATCTGAGGCAAGGCAGATTGAGCGGCGCCGCCGTCCTGGTACCGTGATTGGCGGTTGAGGATTATCTGGCCCGCTCGCCAAGATTTCGGATCTGGCTGATCCACTTCGCGCGGGTCGCATCGCTGGCGCCGGCGACCATGCCGAACAACGTCTCGCGCACCGGACTGATACCGACAAAATGCAGGATGCTTCGCTTCATGCCGGCGATGCCGTGTCCCAGGAACCATAGCCGGTAAAGAACGGAAGGCATACCCATCGTCACCACAACGCGCGCGGAGCGGCCGCGAAGCAGTGTCTTGGTAAAGCTGCCGCCCTTGTCCGGATAGGCAAAGGCCGTCCCCGGCCGCATGACCTGTTCCAGAAATGCCTTGAGCATGGCCGGCATGGTCCCAAGCCACAGCGGAAAAACAAAGACAATGTGCTCCGCCCAGACGATCGCTTCGGCTGCGTCCTTCAGTTCATCGGGAATTGAACCGTGCTCGAACTCCTGCATTGTCCGCAGCATCGGGAAATCGATCGCCGCCAGGTCGACCCGGCGGACGGCGTGCCCCGCCTTCTCCGCGCCCTCGCCATAGGCCCTGGCGAGACCGCGGCAGAGCCGGTCCGGGGACGGATCGGGATGGCCGACCACAATCAAGATGCGTCGCGACATGGTCTACTCCAGGGGAGCCTTGCGTCGCCGCGTCAGGGCCGCTCGACCCTCGCCACCTGGTACGTGTGCATGGCGCCGTTGCGCTCGATCGACACATACTCGCCGGTCACGAACCGTTCGTCGCCGAGACGAAAGCCGATCTCGTCGTCGCGGTCGCCGTCGGCATAGTCGAAGAACCAATGTCCGCCGGGCTTGCGCCTCAGCCGACCGACCAGATCCTCCTCGCCAGTGCGAAATCGGCGAACGCGGCACGAGGCCTTGTGCGATTTCCACTCTTGCGCATCGATCCGGCCTTCGCCGGTCAACGGAGCGAGCACGTCATAGCCCTCTTCGCGGTCGCCTTCCGGATGACCTTTCTCACGGGCGAGCAGCAGCCGGACGTTGCGGAATTTCGGGGTGAGGTCCTTCACACTGGTCATGGCGAACTCCTTCTACGGAGTTTCATAGAGCGGTGGCGGGACCTAGCTCTTGATCCGTATCAAAAAAAGCGCGAGCACAGCACTTCTATCCAGGACCGAGCAACAACAGGGCGCAGATACCCATGGCCGCGGCTATCAGTGTTGTGACGGCCAGTGGCAACCAGAACGTGATCGGACCAGCAAATACTGCGAGCGACAGGCGACCGATCGCGTTTGCTGCGAGCGCCGCGAGCACGGCCTGGCCCACGGTCTCGACGGACACGGAATGCTTGACCAGGCGCAGCGCGCCAAGCACCGAGACATCGACATCGAATGCGCCGGCCAGCGCCGAACTCGCCAGCAGACCGCGCCCACCGAATTGAACGGCCAGCCCGGCACTTGCGGTCGCGACGATGGCAAAGAGCAAGGCGAAGAGCAGCAAGGGGCCCAGTTCGAATGGATTGCGCGCGATCGCGCTGCCTTTACCGTTCCCGCTGTCACGAGCCAGCAGCAATGCGCCGCAGACAGCGAAGGCAAGCGCTGCGGTAATCGCCGGAATCACGACCGATGCGAGCACACTTGGCTCGACGATCAGAACCACGGCGCAGACGCGGAGCACCGAAACCATTGCTGCCAGGGACGCCGCCCCGGCGAGCGGCAGCGGATTGCTTGCCGACGCGGCATTGCGGGCAAGCGCCAAGGTCACTGCTGTGGAAGAGACGATTGCACCGGTGAGCGAACTGACCAGCAGACCGCGTGTATTTCCCAGAATGCGAACAGCCACGTATCCGGCGAACGAAATCGAGGCCATCAGCACCGTCAGGAACCAGACTTCCCAGGGATTGAAACCGGCCCACGGGTCGATCGTGCGGTTTGGCAGCAAGGGCAAGACGATCGCCGTCATCACCGCAAGGACCAGCGCCGAACGCAGTTCGACCCAGGTCAGTCGCTTCAAAAGACCGTGCAGGACCTCGCGGCTGGCCAGGATTACCGCCAATGCCGCGCCACCGGCGGCTGCAGCACGATAATCGCCGGCGACGGAAAGCGCGCCAAGGGCAAACACCCCCAGGCCCGCGATCACGCTGGTGACGCTGAAGTCCTCGTCATGGGCAGCCTCGCGTGCCTTGTACCAGGCAAAGATTGTCGCAAAGGCGATGAACCCGCCGACCAGCACGGATACAGCGCCGAGTGCGTTGGCGAGTGCAGCGAGCACGCCACCCAGCAGGCCAGATATGCCGAATGTCCGGATGCCAGCTGTGCGACTGCGATCGGGCGCGTCCCGCTCCTGCCAACCACGCTCCAAGCCGACAAGAAGACCTATTGCGAGCGCCAGCCCAAGCCGGGCGATGATCGGATCCATTGGCGCGACGACTTCAGGCGGTGACCGTTGGCGGCAGGCGGTCACGAACCCACCTGACGATTTGGCCTGCCGTCATTGCGCCGGATGTGCGCGCGATCTCGCGCCCGCCATGGAACAGGATCATGGTCGGAATGCCACGGATGCCGAGCCTGGCCGCGACAGCCTGCTCATTGTCGGAGTTGAGTTTGATCAGACGAACATGCGGCTCCAGTTCACTTGCCGCCGCTTCATAGGCTGGCGCCATCATCTTGCAGGGGCCGCACCAGGGTGCCCAGACGTCGACGACAACGGGCAGACTGCTGCGCGCGATCTGATGATCGAAACGCGCGGCGTCGACATCTTCCGGGTGACCCGAAAACAGCGCGGTCCCGCACTTTCCGCATTTCGCCTCACTGGCATTGCGGGCTGGCGGCAGGCGGTTGACCCCACCGCATTTGCTGCAAACCACCAGATTTTGCTGTGCCATCGCCATTCACCGATTTTGTTCTCAACCACTATGCGCGCCACAGATGCCCATCGCCAAGCGTGCGCAAGGCGTTCAGGATAACCGCGACGTCAATCCCCTCCTGAAGCAGCGCTCCGGCAACCGGCGTGATCTGCCCCATGGCCGCCGCGATCATTGCCAGCCCGGACAACGCCAGCCCGGCGATGATGCTCTGCAAGGCGATCGATCGCGTTCGCCGTGCAATCCGAACCGCGTCCGCAACCGGCTGCAGCCTGTCGGTCAGCACGATGACGTCGGCCGCCTCGGAGGAGGCGGTCGCACCACGGGCGCCCATGGCGATACCGACCGTTGCGGCGGCAAGGGCAGGTGCATCGTTGATGCCATCGCCAACCATCATTGTGGGCGCTGTTGCTTTCTCGGCCTCGACGGTGGTGACCTTGTCCGCAGGGACGGCATCGGCGATGATGACATCCAGATCAAGCCTGGAGGAAACACGCTTTGCTGCCGCACTGTCATCACCTGTAAGCATGACCATGCGCGTGATGCCAGCCGAGCGCAGATTGGCGAGCGCGTCGCGTGCATCAGGACGCAACGCATCGCCCAAGGTGAAAATCCCAGCAAGCTCTCCAGCGACGGCGACAAAAACCCTAAGCACCGGCTCGTCCCGGTATTTTTCTTCGCCGCTTTTCGCCCAGCCGGGCAGCGGCTCGTCGGCGAGCACGAAAGCCCGCGATCCAGCCGCGACCGACATGGTGTCGACCCGGCCGTTGAGGCCTGCACCGCGATGCTCGCTGACATCATGCGGATGCGAAAGCATCAGCTGCCTGCCGCGCGCCGCCCGGATGATCGAGTCGGCGAGCACATGGTGCGATGCCTGTTCCAGGGATGCCAGCAGCTGCAGCGATTGGTTCGCTTCACAGCCGGGTGCGGCTTCGATGTCGATGAGCTCGGCGCCGCCGATGGTCAAGGTCCCCGTCTTGTCGAAGATCGCGGTTCGGACTTGCGCAAGCGCTTCCAGAGCCGCGCTGCCTTTCATCAGGATGCCTGCACGCGCGGCACGCGAGACGCCGCCGATGAAGGCAACAGGGGCAGCCAGGATGAGCGGGCAAGGTGTGGCGACTACCAGCACGGCCAGCGCCCGGATTGGATCACCGGAGATGTACCAGGCGGCGCCGGAAACCACCAGAGTGGCAGGCAGCAGGAACAGGGCGAAACGGTCGGCCATGCGAATGAAGGGGGATTTCGCCGTCTGCGCTGCAGCGACCATGCGTACGATCGCGGCATAGGTGCTCTGGTCTGCCAAGGCGGAAGCCTGCATGCTGAATGTCTCGCCGGCATTGATGGTGCCGCTGCGCAGCGTGTCGCCCGCTATCCGCCGCTCGGGCAGCGGCTCGCCGGTCACCGCGGACTCGTTGAGGGAGGCCGAAGGATCAAGCAATATACCATCGACGGGAAGCAATTCGCCGGCCCGGACCAGAAGCTCGTCCCCGACAGCAACATCTTCGACGGGGACTGTCTCTGTCCCTCGGGTTGTCGTCCGATGGGCCACACGCGGCGATCGGTCGGTCAACGCCTTGAGGTTCCGTTCCGCGCGGCCACGAGCGAAATCCTCAAGGACTGTACCACCGGCATACATGATAGCGACCACCACTGCCGCAAGCGGTTGTCCGAGCAGCAGCGCGGCGGACATCGAGACCAGCGCAATCGCATCAACGCCGAAGCGGCCGATCCAGAAATCGCGCAGAATGGAGATTGCGAGAGCCGCCACCACGGGCAAGGTCGACACCGTCCAGATCGTGTGGGCTTCGATGGGACCGAGCCCCGTTCGCCAGGCTCCGGCTCCGACGGCGAGACCCAGGATAGCGATGACCAGCAATGCGCGTCGTAGAGCAGACTCGCTCATCCGATGTCCCTCAACCTTGATGGCCCCTTTGGCGCTAGAGCTCGCGGACCATCTCCTCGAGCACGCGACGCACAACGTTCGCGACCTGCGCAAGCTCGCGATTGGCGATGGCCCCCATTGAAGCGACCGGATCCACCGCCGCGACTTCTACCTTTCCTGGTTCGACCTCGGTGACGATGACATTGCAGGGCAGCATGGTTCCGATCTTGTCTTCGGCCTGAAGGGCTCGCCAGGCGAAATGCGGATTGCACGCGCCCAGGATCACATAGGGCCTGAAATCTTCACCAAGCTTGGCCTTCATGGTCTGCTGAACATTGATCGAGGTCAGAACGCCAAACCCCTTGCTTGCGAGCTTGTCGCTCACGTGGTCGATTGCCGCTGTGAACGGCATGGCGACGATCTTGCTGAAATAGTAACTCATCTTAACTCTCCAATCCTTGACCGCAGCAGTGGCTGCTACGTCGCAAGCGACCGCTTCGAACCCTCTTGCAACAGCTAATCGCGAGAACCGGACGAGGCTTTGATCCAGCGCAATGAAGGGGCAGGATCGATTGGCGACTATCGCCGCGAACGGGAGACCCACCGGTGACGATCCGAAATCTTGAACATGCGTTCGCCCCGAGGTCGGTCGCCGTATTCGGCGCATCGGTGCGCGAAGGCTCCGTCGGCCGCGTCGTCTTCGACAATATGGTCAGCGGCGGCTTCGAGGGCGAGATCTGGCCGGTCAACCCGAAATATTCGCAAGTGGCTGGTCGGCAATCCTATGCCAAGGCGGCCGATCTTCCAGGCGTTCCAGACCTTGGTGTCATCGTCACGCCGCCCCGAACAGTTCCGGCCATAGTGCGCGACCTTGCAGAGAAGGGCACGCGGGCGGCGATCGTCATCACCGCCGGGCTCACGCACGAAAACGGCCTGCGTCAGGCGATGCTCGATGCGGCCAAGCCCACCGTTTTCCGCATCATTGGGCCGAACACGGTCGGGCTGATGATCCCGCCATTGAAGCTCAATGCTGGATTTGCGCACATGGCCGCCAAACCCGGCAGCATCGCGCTGCTGTCGCAATCCGGCGCCATCGCGACGTCGCTGATAGACTGGGCGGCGGACAACAATGTCGGCTTCGCCCAGATCGTCTCTCTGGGCGACATGGCGGATGTCGACGTGGGAGATTGTCTCGACATGCTGGCGGGCGACATGCACACGCGCGCCATCGTAATGTATCTCGAAACCATCCCCAATCCGCGCAAGTTCATCTCGGCCGCGCGTGCGGCGGCACGCATAAAGCCGGTGATTGCGATAAAGTCGGGCCGGCACGAGCAATCAGCCAAAGCAGCCGCGACCCATACCGGCGCGCTATCGGGCGCCGATCGCGTCGTCGATGCGGCATTGCTGCGTGCTGGCATACTGCGCGTCAAAGGTCTCACCGAGTTGTTCGATGCGGTTGAAACGACCGCCCGTTTCGTTCCGCTGGAACGAGCCCGCGTCGGCATAGTCACCAATGGTGGCGGCGCCGGCGTGCTTGCCGTCGATCAACTCGTCGAAGGCAACGGGCACCTGGCCGAGCTATCGCCGGAAACGATCACTCGTCTGGATGCCGTCCTGCCGAGTACATGGTCCCACGCCAATCCGGTCGACATTATCGGGGACGCCCCGCCAGAACGCTATGCCGCCGCGATCGAGGCGATCATGGCCGATGCCGGCACCGACGTCGTCCTGGTCATGAACTGCCCGACTGGGCTCGGCTCGCCGCTTGCCGCGGCAAGCGCCGTGGCGGTGCTCGCGCAGGGCGGCAAGATCAGCGGCAAACCTGTCCTGACCTGCTGGCTCGGCGAACACACGGCGCGCGAGGGGCGACGTGTTCTTCAGGATGCTGGTCTTGCCAGCTTCGAGACGCCGGCGGACGCCGCAACGGCGGTTTCTTATCTCAGCGAATGGTCGCGTGCCCAGCGGGCATTGATGCGCACGCCGTCGAGCCGCAGCGACATCGCGAGCGACCGGGAAGCCGCGCTTGCAATATTCAGGGCCGTCGCCAGGGAAGGGCGGCGTATGCTGACCGAGTCCGAAGCCAAGGCGGCAATCTCGGCCTACGGCATCCCTGTCCCCGAGACGATCGTCGCCAGATCTCCTGCCGAAGCGCAACTGGCAGCCAGCCGGTTCCTCAAGACATCCGAGCAGGCCGTCGTCAAACTCCTGTCCAAGGCGATCACGCACAAGTCGGACATTGGTGGGGTGGTGCTTGGCATCGCCGACCCCGTTGCCGCCGGGGAGGCGGCACGCGCAATCGAGGCGCGCGTGCGCAAGCACGCACCGCAAGCCGACATTGAAGGCTATGCCGTTCAGCCAATGGTGGCGCGAAAACAGGCGCAGGAACTCATCCTCGGGATAAGCCGCGACCCGATCTTCGGGCCAGTCATCCTCTTTGGAGCCGGGGGCGTCGCGGTCGAAGTGATGAACGACACGGCGATCGCGTTGCCGCCGCTCGACGACATTCTTGCCGGTGACCTAATCGACCAAACCCGGATCGGCCGCGTTCTTGCCGGGTTTCGTGATCGCAAGCCGGCCGATCGGCAATCGATCATTGCTTCACTCAACGGCCTATCGCAGATGATCGTCGACTTTCCGTGCCTCGTTGCGGTGGATATCAATCCGCTGCTGGCCGACGCCGAGGGTGTGATTGCACTCGACGCCCGCATCGAGATCGAGCCGGAACGGGTGGAAGAGGCGGGGCCGAACCCGGCACTTGCCATAAGGCCCTATCCGTCGGGTTGGGAAAAGGTGTTTTCGGCGGGCGACATCGACTACAATATCCGTCCGATCAAGCCGGCCGACATCTCGCTCTATCCCGAATTCCTTGCCAGGATTTCGCCCGATGATCTGCGCCTGCGTTTTCTGTCGCCCCGCAAAAGCTTCTCCGACCAGATGCTGAAGCGGCTCACCCAGCTAGACTACGGTCGCAACATGGCTTTCGTTGCGCTGAATACGAGCTCCGGCGCGCTGGCCGGTATCAGCCGGATATCTTGCGATCCCGACCACACCGTCGCCGAATACGCCTTGCTGGTGCGTACAGATCTCCAGGGTAATGGTCTTGGCTGGGAATTGCTCAGCCAGATCGTCGATTATGCGAGGGCCGATGGGATCGGACGAATCGAAGGGATAATGCTCGCCGAGAACACGAGGATGTTGGCCATGTGCCGCGAGTTTGGCTTCTCGATAAGGCGTCATCCTAGCGAACCCGGCCTTGTCGAGGTAACGCTCGAACTCAGTTGAGGCCGATCGCCCGCTGCACCGATCAGGACGCTGTGCACAGGGTTTCGGACGCATCGCTCTCTGAGTGCCTTCTCAATTCCAAGACAATGTCGGCGAGCATCCGATCAGCGTCGATTTTTCGCCAGCCAGACTGGGTGGCATTTCGCTCCAATTGCCGCGAGAGTATCTCGATCGTGGCATCTGAAGGGCCGCCCTTGCGCTCGCTGACCCGCTGCCACAGGACAAGCGGGGCCGCCTCCAACCAAAATCCGGAGAATCTGATAGCCCGGCTGCGCGCCGCTTTCTCGATCCGCTCACGATCGGCGGGTCTGTCGAAAACGGCATCGGCCACGACCGAGCCGCCCTGCGAAAGGATCAGGCCGGCGCGCCATGCCATTTCGCGGTAGACGCGATCGGAAACTTCGGGCCGATAGGCTTTGTCCGGCAGCCTGGTCTCCGGCGGTACACCATGCATGGCCTTGCGGACGCGGTCGCTTTCGACAATGCGGGCGCCTGGCGCTGCACCGAAATGGGCGGCCAGCGCCTCGGCAACGGTCGTCTTTCCCGAGCCACTCAGACCGCCAACGGCAACGAGTCGCGCCGGTTTTTCCTGGAGAAATGTTCGGGCAAGGTCGAAATAGGATCTCGCCTCGGCAACCAGCCTGTCGCTGTCGGCGCTGCGTTCCTCGACCTGCGTTGCGATGACGTGGGCGCGCACGGCAGCCCGCACAGCCATGAAAAAGGGCAGCAGCACGAACCCATCCTCGTCGTCGGCTTCATCGAGATAGCGGTTCATCACAAGGTTGGCGAGCTGCGGAAAACCGCGATGCCAAAGATCCATCAACAGGAAAGCAAGGTCGTATAAAACGTCGATGCTGGCGATCTGGTCGTTGAATTCGATACAGTCGAAGAGGCGAGGCTCGCTGTCTAAAAGGCAGATGTTGTGCAAATGCAGGTCGCCATGGCAGCCGCGGATCTTGCCTGCGGCTTCCCGGCGGTCGAGCAATCCGGAATGCCGGGCGAGGGCGTTGCGGAAGGCCTCGGCAAAGCTCGTGACCTCAGCTTTTGCGAAAACGTGGCTGGTGGCAAAGCCAGCCTCGTTGATGTCGAGCACGCCAGCCAGATTTGATGAGCCGCCGCCATTGTGGATCGTCGGCGCGGCACGGTGGTAGCTGACGATCATGCGCGCAACCGCGGTCATCAGCGCCGGCGTCAATTCTCCGGCGGTTGCCATCCGATCGAGGAGCTTCGACTGGTCGAAGCGGACCATCTCGATCGCAGCATCGACCATTTGGCCGGTGCCATTGAAAGCCAGTTTGCCGTCGGCTTCGCGGGTGATTCGACGCACGACCAAATAGAGGCCGGGCGCGGTCTTCGAGTTGAGTTCCACCTCTTTCTCGCAAGCGGCAAGCCTGAGGGCCGGCGCCGAGAAATCGACATAGGGCAGCTTGACCCCCCGCTTCATCTTGTAGGCGCGTTGGCCAACGAGGAAAATACGGGAAATGTGAGTCTCGATCGCCTCGACGGCCCCGACCGCGCCATGGGTAGCAGGATCAAGCAGAAAAGAGGCAGCGGCTTGCTGCTCATCGACGATCATGGCCGGCCTTCCACGTGTGTTTTGCGTATTTCGTTTGCGCGAGCTGCGTTCATTGCTGCAATGTCTGGACATAGCCTGCCAACTCATGGATCCGTTCCCTGGTGACGATTTCGCCTGCGTTCGGGCCATATTTCTTCACGTCGGCAGGCAGGAATTGGCTGCCCCACACCGGCATGTCGCGCTCGCCATGCGCCGGCACCATGGCGCGGCCGTCGATCACGGCATAAACACGCCAGTAAGGGAATTCGCCGCCATTGCGCCTGGAGAGGCGCGTCAGGTCGCTCGGCCGCTTCAACAACTCGTCGCCAACGGGCCGTCCCCCTTGCCTTCCGGACCATGGCAGACCGCGCACGAGTTCATGTATTCGGCCTTGCCGTCGCCAAGTTCCTGGGCGCGAGCCGCGTTGAAGGCCAATCCTGCCAGAGCCGCCGCGATCAGGAATTTCATCTGCGTTTTCCGATTGATTAGCTGAAAACCTACAGCCCTGGTTTGGCAGTACGTTGATGCGGATCAAATGCCCCGCGGTCACGGTATTTGATTCAGCGCAATGAGCGCGCCGGGCACCCGCGCTAATGACTGAAGCCAGATTGACCTTTCAATCGAAATCAGGAGTTGCCGCCGTGACTTTCAGGACGCTGCTTACGGTTACTGGGCCGAACCAGGGCGAAGCCGATCTAAAGCTGGCCGCCTCACTGTGCGAACAGGTCGGTGCCCATCTCTCCGTGCTCGTTCTCGAGCTGGCCGCGCCGCCCTCTGGGGGCGAGTATGCCGCTGTCGTCTCGCCTGCCTGGCTTGCGGAGCGGCAGGCCGAGTTGAGAAGGCTTGAGAAACGAAAATCAGACGTCGCCGGCTTTCTCTCCCAGACTGCCGTATCGGCCGATCTGAGCGACGACTATCCCGACATGGGATGGGCCGACGACGTCATCGGAAGGCGTGCCCGCTACGCCGATCTGACCCTTCTCGGACCAGATCTGCTGGCAAGCCATGCGCTGAAGGAGAAAGTCATCGAGGGCACGCTGTTTTCATCGGGAAAGCCCATCCTGCTTGTTCCCGAGGGCTCGCGCCCGACGCTGAAGCCGAAACGCATCCTCGTTGCATGGGACGCCCGCCTGGAGTCATCGCGCGCCGTCCGCGAGTCGCTCGATATGCTGAAAGGCGCCGAAGATGTGCGCCTTGTCATCATCGATCCCATCGAAAATGAGTTCCATCACGGCGACGAGCCAGGTGCAGATGCCGCGGCTTATCTTGCCCGGCACGGCGTGAAGGTTACCGTCGAGCGGCTACCGAGTTCGAATCATTCGGTTGCCGACGTGCTTCGCCAGCATGCCGGCGACGTCGCGGCCGAGCTCTTGGTCATGGGCGCCTATGGTCATTCCCGCCTGCGGGAGCGAATCTTCGGCGGGGTCACTAAGTCAATGCTTGAGGGCTCGTCACTACCGGTCTTAATGGCGCGATAACAATCCAAAAGGGCCGGTGCAGATTGCGCCAGCCCTTCGCATCTCGCGCAAATTGATGGAATGACTACTCGCTCGCTTCCCGTCCCGATACCCGTTCGATCAGGATCCGAAAGAAGACATGCGGCGCACTGTCGGCTGTGGGAGGAACCAGCGGCTTGAGTGCGCCGGGTTCCCACCAGTCGGAGTGCTTGCTCAAGACCGTCCAGGCATGATCCCGCTCAAGCTTGTGGCCGATCCGGTCAGGCAGTTCTTCGTATCGGCCGTCAACAACGACGCTTCTCCATCCCCGCCCCTGTCCATGCTCATCCACCTGGACGCACACCAGCGGATTGGCCCGCATCCATTCGATCTTTTTGCCCGGCATGGAAAACGCGTAAAGATGGGCGTCCGAATAGGCGTAGTGGAACGGCACGACATAGGGCTGTCCATCCTTTGCGCATGCCAGGCGGCCCACGCGATTGGCCGTCAGCAATTTGGTACATTCCAAAGCAGAAAGCGTGCGGATCTGCATCAGTTCGATCTCCTGTTCTTCATGGCCTTTGAACCAGGCCGGAAACGTGCCACTGGCCAGTTTTGTACAGCTGGGCAGCCTCGTCCATAGCGGAGACAACGTCGTTGTCAGAGAGTTGCGGGAACTGGCGATAATGATGGCTCAAGGCCTGGAACTGTCCTGGCCTACTGAGGCAGACTACACGGTCCGCTTCCTGCTCCAGCGCGGCGACCGTCACTTGCGGTGAAACGGGAACCGCCACGACGATTTCCCTCGGTGACCGGCGCTTGAGGGCGCGGATCGCGATTTTCATGGTCGTACCGGTCGCGACACCGTCATCGACGATGATAGCCGTCTTTCCTGCGATCGACATCGGTTTGGTCTTGCCACGATAGGCAACGCGCCGGCGTTCGAGTTCAGGACGTTCATTTGCAATCAAGACACGTAAGGCGTCGTCGTCGAGCCCATAGGCTCGACAATTTCACGGTTCAGCACGACCTCCCCAGGGTCGCCATCGATGATTGCGGCAACAGCCAATTCGGGATTGCCCGGGGCGCCGATCTTGCGGACGATCAGCAGGTCAAGAGGAGCGTTGAGGGCTTTGGCCACTTCCACTGCGACGGGCACGCCGCCACGCGGCAATGCCAGTACGATGGGCCGATGCAGTTGAAGTCTGCTCAGCTCCAGGCCAAGCTTCGCTCCAGCGTCTTCCCGGTCACGGAACATCGGTCAATCCACCGGCCACAGGTTTCGCAGCGACTTTTTCATCGAGTTTCTGACCTGTACGATCTCGCCATGCGAAATGTGACGGTCGAGAAGCTTGAACACGGCACTGATCGCGACATCGAAATCGATCTCCTCATCGTAGCCGAAACTGTTTCTGACACTGATAATGAAGTCGCGCTTCGTGCGCTCATGCGCAGGCACCGACGGCTTCCAACCTTCGAAATAGATGCCGCGGACCAAAACAGGCAGTTGCGCCGAGAGATCGGCCATTTCCGCCGGCGACAGCCAGTCCCGCACCGTGTGCAGGACAGCCCTCAGCAGCCGGCACGCGCTCGGTTCGCTCCAGCAGAGGTCTTTGGCGAGCTCCTTGACCCATTGTTGCGCCTGCTGGCCGGCATGCGTGAAGTCAGCGAAGGACGTGTGAGGACAAGGACCCATGGCGATGCTCCTGAGATTTGGCGCCATTCTGGGGCATAATAAGGCTCTGAGCATTGAGCGGGATCAAATCGTTCGGGCTCTGCGTCAAACGAACCGGAGGTGCTGGGCGCCAGTTCAGCCAAAAGCCTGCTGCACCAGCAGGGGAATGATCCGGTCGGTCTTGGCCACGGAAGGTCGTCCTGCTGAACCATAGGAAATGCCGAGCGCGTCCCAGGTCTCGACCAGGGCGTCCTGCAGCTCGGCGATCAGCGCATCCGAATGGAACGGCGTCGGCGTGATGCGCAGCCGCTCCGTGCCGCGCGGCACGGTCGGATAGTTGATCGGCTGGATGTAGATGCCGTGCACGCCGAGCAGCCGGTCGCTTGCCATCTTGCAAAGCTCGGGGTCGCCAACCAGCACTGGCACGATATGGGTCGCCGATTCCATCACCGGCAGGCCGGCGGCGGAGAGGATCTGCTTGGTCCGCGTCGCCTGCTGCTGCTGGGCGTCACGCTCGGCCTGCGAGCGCTTGAGATGACGGATCGAGGTGGTGGCAGCGGCGGCGATGGCCGGCGGCAGCGCGGTGGTGAAGATGAAGCCCGGCGCATAGGAGCGCACGGCGTCGATGACAGCACTCGTGCCGGTGATGTAGCCGCCCAGCGTGCCGAAAGCCTTGGCCAGCGTGCCCTCGATGATGTTGATGCGGTCGGCGAGGCCTTCCCGCTCGGTGATGCCACCGCCGCGCGGACCATACATGCCCACGGCGTGGACCTCGTCGATATAGGTCATGGCGTTATAGCGCTCGGCGAGGTCGACGATCTCCCGGATCGGCGCGATATCGCCATCCATCGAATAGACGCTCTCGAACACGATCAGCTTGGCGCGTTCGCGGCCCGCCGCCTGCAGCAGGCTTTCCAGGTGCGCGACATCGTTGTGGCGAAAAATCTTCTTTTCCGCGCCCGAGCGCCGCACGCCTTCGATCATCGAGGCATGGTTGAGCTCGTCCGAAATGATCAGGCAGTTGGGCAAAAGCCGCGCGATGGTCGAGATCGAGGCTTCGTTGGAGACAAAACCGGAGGTGAAGACCAGCGCGGCTTCCTTGTCGTGCAGGTCGGCGAGCTCATGCTCGAGTTCGACCAGCGGATTGCTGGTGCCGGAGATGTTGCGGGTGCCGCCGGCGCCCGAACCCATCCGGCCCGCCGCGTTCTGGAACGCTGCGATGACATCCGGGTGCTGGCCCATGCCGAGATAGTCGTTGGAGCACCAGACGGTGATTTCCTCTGCGCGGCCGTTGGCGCGCCAGATGGCACGCGGAAATTTGCCCGCTATGCGCTCGAGGTCGGCAAAGACGCGGTAGCGTCGTTCCGCATGGAGCTGGTCGATCGCGTCCTCGAAGAACCGCTGATAATTCATGTCCGAATCTCCTTATTTACTCGCTGTCGCGCTGCGGGCATCGGCTACACCGAATTTGGCAAGGGTTGGACGTAACCCTTTGCGGCAACGGACGACCTTGATTCATGTCAAAATCACGACTCCGAGGCTCCGCCTGCTCAGGTCGATATGAACCGATGCAATGATCCGCTGCGCAGCACAGAACGCGTCACGCCGCCAAAGGTCCTCTCCAGTAGCCGACTGTGACCGTAGCCGCCGAGAACTATGAGATCGGCCGCAATATCCTGTCCGATCTGCAGGAGGATGTCCGCCGGTTCGGAGAGGCGCGCATCCAAGACCACAGATCGCGCTGTCACTCCGTGCCGTGCCAGAAAGAGCTAACGTCCGCGACATCGTCGCCACGGGACGCCAGGATGAGACTCGCCGCATCCAGCATACGATTATGGTCGACCACCAGATCGGTCGACGGCGAGCCGGTCAAGATCAAATCGGCAGCACGCGCATTGAGTGCAAGTTCGCGCGTGGGATTGCCTATCTTTGCGCGCCAAGATGCCAGATTGCTGCCGTTGACGGTGCTCAGGAATTCCTCTCTCAGGCAGTCGAGGCGACCTTCTATCTCCTCCACCTGGCACCACAACGCCTTGGGCGCGGCCTGGTCGTCAGTGCCGGTCGGAAGGACAAAATGCGGCTCGGCGGCGCTAGAAGCCAGAGGTCGGCCTCGAGCCGTTGAGCCAAATCCCATGCCATCGAGATGCGCGGCGCGGCGTCGCGTCTACGTCCAGTTGCACCATAATCATCTTAAAAGCCATCGCTCATTCCATCTGCGGTTGAACCGACTTGGCCATCAAATAGAGGGAGGCGTAAAAGCAAGGAAAACGGCTGGTGCCGGCACGCTCGTACAGCCCGCAAGACCATAGGGTTGATCCTGATCAAGGACATGACGACGAATGGCGTCAACGTCGTGCTGTGGAGATTCAGAACGGAGTAGTCGATAATGCACACTCAGCCCGAGCCATCCTCATTAGGCACACAATTGTTGCCGGTGGCGGAGAATGGCCAGAAGCTCTTCCTCGCCGCCGCGTCCCTTCAGGTGCACGCCTTCAAGGCCATGATGCGCTTCAATGTTGAAACGCTGGCGTTTCTGAAGCATCGTTGTGAGCAGGACGTGAGGCTGGCCGATGACTTGATCAGTGGTCCGCAGTTCAATGATGCCTTCGACATCTTCGCTGCTTTCGTGCAGAATGCGACGTCGCAATACGTGATCGAAGCCGGCAAGGTCGCCGCATTGACCTCCAGGCTCGCTTCCGAAACGGCCAGAAACATGCGTAAGGGCGCCAGGATAGCGATCGAGGATGCCGCGGCTAAGACTGTCGTGTAGACGGCAATGCGGAGGTCGTCAGACAACATGAACGCCGTTTACAGACATAGTCGTCTCAGGGCTTCCGTATTTGCGTTGATGTTACTCGGATGTGTGCAGCCAGCCTTGGCCGATAGCGTAACGGAGCATGGCAAGGCGTTGGTGGAGGTCAACTGCGCCCGCTGTCACGCCGTCGGAAAAACTGACAGGAGCAACCATCCCGACGCTCCGCCATTTCGCACCTTGTCAAAGCGCTATCCGATCTCCGATCTGGAGGAAGCTCTTGCGGAGGGCATTTCGACTGGCCATCCGGATATGCCAGAGTGGACTGCGAGCCCCGATCAGATCGAAGCAATCATCACGTATATCAGCACGCTGCAGCAGCCGTGACCCAGTCTCGAATGCGGCAGGCGATCGGGTCTGAACGGCTCCGGCTATTCGCGGCCAATTGCCGGCCAGCAAACTGCTACCGGAGAGGGCCAGGGCAACATCCGGCCAGGGGCACGAAGAAACGACTGCGCATGCGCCAGGATCTGGGCCTCGGTAGGAGGATCCGCCGGTTCGATGCCGACAATGCGATTGTTTAAGCCGGTGTTGTACTCGCGGATGTGCGTGGCCAGCTCGTGCTTCGCCGACCCTGGTCGCGGACCGAAGGGCGCTGAGGATGTCGTGGTAGAAGGCCTGATTTCCCAATGCACGCTTGCCGTCGACCGAGCCAGCCTTGTTGTGGCTCGGATGATGCGCAAGCGTCGTCGCAAGTCTCACACTGTCGGAGGTTCTCGCGGTTGAAAAAGAACACCTTGGCTTCACAATGGTCGCAGGCGCGGCGTGTCGGGTCGCCATTGCTGGAAATCCTTGCGTGTATTGCTGAACGGCAATCTGAGGCGCTGAGGGCTTAAGCAGGCTGCGACACCAGGATTGCCAGGATCGATCCAGGTTTAATGACGGTATTCGCCGATGCGACAATGGTCGCACGCCCAGCTGCCGGCGCGACAATCTCGTGCAGCGCGCTTTCGACGCGAACCTCGGCTATGCGCTCTCCGGCCCTGATCGGGTCGCCGCTGGCAATGAACCAGTGCTCCAGGATGCCCTCTGGCAACATGCTGGCCGCCACTGCGCCTTCGTCGACCTAGGTATACCGCATGGCAAATCTCGTTTTGCCGTCGAACGATAGGCTCCTAGGCGGCGCAGTCCTTGATCACGATCAATCGGCGTATGGCGCAGATGCCGCGATTGTGCGGTGATTGACGCGGATCAAATTCTGGTTCGGCAGCCGGCCTAAGATGGCCGATCATCGCCGGAGCGAGGTCATGGAGCAGTTCAGGGAAATGGTGCCCATCGCCATGGACGTCGGATCAGATATCAATGCTGCAATCGCGATCGATTGGGCTGCCCGCGGCGCGCATGTGATTGCGGCCGGTATGGCGTCTGCCGCAGGAATTGTGGTCGACATCGGTTCGACACAGGCAATCGCGCCCGCTTTGCCGGTAATTTCAAAAAGTGATGCAGATCAAGGCGCGCCACACCGTTTGCGAAGATTTTGATGCGATGTGGAAACCAATCCTAAGCGCTCCTTTTGGTCGCGATCTAGAACTGGCCGTTTTCGACGAAGACGGCGAGCACGCGCTTGTGTTTGCCTGCAGAAGGATAAAGGAGGGCTGGAAGAATGCTGCTAGTGGTGCCCGTCTCGACATCCGGCCGACCCATTGGCGCGATTGGGATTGGGAAAGGACCGAGGTCAGAAATCGCAATCCTCTCGAGGACTCTCCCTAGGGTCGGGACTCCACGATCAACGCCATACGCACCAGGTGTGACAGACTACTCGCCTCCATTTTGCTCATGACATTGGCCCGGTGGATTTCGACCGTGCGCGGGCTGATCCCCAGATCGTAGGCAATCGTCTTGTTGGGTAAACCGGCAACGAGTCCGTCCAGCACTTGGCGCTCGCGGTCAGACAAGGTCGATAGACGCGCGCGGATATCCGCGGACTGGGGATGCGCCGCGTTCGCCTCGTTCCGGTTGGCCAGTGCAGAGCGTATCGCCTGGATCAGCATCTCGTCGTCAAACGGCTTTTCGACGAAATCGGAAGCGCCTTCCTTCATGGCCTGAACGGCGAGCGCCACGTCGGCGTGACCTGTCATGATGATGACCGGAATCTTGTGGCCGCCTGTTCTGAGTTGCCGTAGCAATTCGATGCCGTCTATTCCCGGCATGCGCACGTCCGTAACGATGCAGCCGTCGAGATGGCCATCCGCCGCTGAGAGAAAAGCAGTGGCCGACTCGTACAGGCGTACGGCAAAGTCGGCTGTCGCCAGCAGAAAACCGAGAGACTTGCGAACATCAACATCGTCGTCGACGACGTGGACCAGATCACTGTCGGCCATTTGTGACCTCATCCTTCTCAACGATGCGTAAGGTGAACCGAAAGGCGGTGCCGCCCGTCGGCATTGCCTCGGCCCAGATGTGGCCGCCGTGCGATTCAACGATGGTGCGGCAGATGGAGAGACCGACACCCATACCCTGCTTCTTGGTGGTCACAAATGGCTGGAACAGTTGCGCCGAAACCTCTGGCGCGAGCCCCGGACCGGTATCGATCACGCTCACTTCAGCCATGCCATCGTCCCGGGCAACGGTTGTGATTTTCAATTCACGGCGCTGCGTTTCCTGCATGGCCTCCACTGCGTTGCGCATCAGATTGAGCAGAACCTGCTGAATTTGGATGCGATCGGTCAAGACCAGTTCCGCGGCAGGGTCGAGCTTGTAGCCGATCTGGACATTGATCTCCCTCGCACCAACCAGGGCGAGCGACGAGGCTTCCTCGATGAGCGCCGGCAATCGCTCGACCTGGCGCTCGCTTTCGCCCCTGGCAACAAAATCGCGCAGATGACGAATGACGTCGCCTGCCCGCAGGGCCTGCTCGGCGGCCTTTTCCACGGCATCCCGCAGCATCGGCGCGTTTGCTTCCGTGCTCTTCTCCAGGAGCCGTCGGCTGCCCTTCAGGTAATTGGTGATGGCTGTCAGCGGTTGGTTGATCTCATGAGCGAGCGTCGATGCCATCTCGCCAAGGGCGGTAAACCGCGCCATGTGCAGAAGCTCCTGCTGCTGTTCCTGAATTCTTGCTTCCGCGCGATGACGTTCAGTCAGGTCGCGGCAAAAGCCGGTAAAGAAGCGTCCGGTTCCCGGGTGCATTTCGCCGACGGAAAGCTCCATCGGGAAAGTCGTGCCATCCTTGCGTGCCCCGGTCACGGTGCGGCCGAGCCCGATGATCCGACGCTCCCCGGTCGTCAGGTAGCGAAGCAGATAAGCATCGTGCTCTTCGCGATAGGGCGCCGGCATCAGCATCTTGACGTTCTGTCCGATGACCTCGCCCGACTGGTAACCGAACAGCGTTTCGGCGGCCGTGCTGAAGGACTGGATACTGCCTTGCTCGTCAATGACGACCATCGCATCAGGCACGGTCGCCAGGATTGAACGCAGATGATCTTCGCGCAACAGAAGCGCGGCATTCGCAAATGAGAGGTCGCTGACATCCGTGCCTTCAATGAAGATGGCGGTAATTCGACCGTCATCGGCCCTGATCGGCTGATAGACAACATCCAGGATACGCTCTTCAATTGGCCCATTGCTGCTGTTGCGGAATCCGACCTTCACGCCTTTGCCGCTGTAGGACTCGCCAGTCACGTACACGCGGTCGAGCCGTTCGAGGAATTCGTGTCTTTCGAGTTCGGGAAAGGCCTCGCGCGCCGATTTTCCAATAACCTGCCGGTCGCCAATGAGTTGCTGGTAGGCGGCATTGGTCAGTACGAACACATGGTCAGGCTCGCGTATCAGAGCCATGAACCCGGGCGCCCGATCGAACATTTGCGACAATAGGGATTCGAGCGTCGTCCCGCCAGGCGTCAAACTGAATGCTTCGTCTTGGATCACCCGCGGTTCCTTAGGCTCGAGACACATAAACAAGGCCTAACTATCACTTCTCCGATCAGAGACAAAACGGATCGAGGCCGAAGTCTAGATGCAAAAGCGATTGGCCGGTTCTTTGACGCGCATCAAGGAAGCCAGCGCCCGTGAATGCAATTCATAGCACATTCGAAACGCTTGAGTGAAAGGCGCGTCCAATGTCCTACAAGTCCATAATCGCGAATCTCGCCGTCGATACGCCCCCTGCTGCGATTGTGAAAGTGGGTATCGAACTCGCAGAGCGTTTCGGCGCCCATCTCATTGGTCTGGCGGCGGCGGATGTTCCGCCCTTGGTCGCGACGGGTGAAGGCATGGTCTACGAAGGGGAGGTCATGCAGATTCAGCGGACTGAAATCGAAAAGAGGCTTGCCGAACTGCGTGCCGAGTTCGAAAGCCTGGTCCCGGCTTCGATCACAAGCGAGTGGGGACAGGCCGTCTGCAGCCCGACCCGCTTCCTCAGCGTTTTCGCCCGCGCAGCCGATCTTGTCGTGACCGGTGCGTCGGGAGACGACGTGTTTCGCGCCGCCGATGTTGGCAGCCTGGCGCTCGGCATCGGCCGGCCAGTCCTGGTCATCGGAAACAACGTCGAACACCTCCGCGCTAATACGGTCCTGGTTGCCTGGAAGGATACCAGGGAGGCGCGACGGGCGGTGGCGGATGCCTTGCCTTTTCTGGCCAAGGCCAATGAGGTTGTCGTCGCCACGATCGCCGCCGCCAAAGGCGACGACAATGTTCGTGACAGTCTCGCCGATGTCGCTGTCTATCTTGAGCACCATGGCATCATGGCGCAGACGGAACTGATCACCGGTGAAGTCGATGGCGAGCAGTTGTTGACATTCGCACGCTCGATCAATGCCGACATGATCGTCTCAGGCGCCTATGGCCATAGCCGCCTGCGCGAATGGGCGTTTGGTGGCGTCACCCGCACGCTGATCGAAGAGAGCAGCATCAACCGCTTCCTGTCATACTGATGGCGAATATCGTGTCTTCTGGCGTGGACCAACATTCCGTTGCGGCGGCCGCAAGTCCGTATTGGTCGATCACCAGCGAAGATCTCGTGCGAGGTCTGGCAACTTCGCCCACATCGGGCCTGGCTGGGTCGGATGCCGCCTCGCGGCTCATCAAATACGGCGCGAATACGCCGGCCTCGAAGTCAGGCGCGTCGGCGCTTAGCGTGTTCGTTCGCCAGTTCCGTAGCCCGCTTGTCCTGATCCTGATCTTCGCGGCTAGCGTTTCGGCCTTCGTCGGTGCAGGTCAGGAGGCCGCAATCATCGGGGCGATCGTGCTGGCAAGTTGCGTTCTCAGCTTCACCCAGGAGTATGGGGCGTCGCGGGCGACAGAGGCACTTAAACAGCGTATCTCGCGCAAGGCTACCGTGCTGCGAGATGGCGTCGAATCCTCCGTTTCTGCCGAAGAAATCGTGCCGGGCGACCTCATCCGGCTATCGGCCGGAAACCTCATACCTGCCGACTGCGTCATCCTCGAAGCGCGGGATTTCAATGTCAGCGAGGCGGTGCTGACTGGCGAAACCTTCCCCGTCCTGAAGGCGGCGGGGCGATCAGATCCTGATGCGTCCGTCGCCCAACGCAACAATGCGGTGTTTACCGGTACGTCCGTGCGCAGCGGCACGGCGACCGTGCTTGCGGCAGCGACCGGCCGGCGCACCGAATTCGCCTCCATCGCAGCGGCACTGGAGCGACAAATCCCGGAAACGGATTTTGCCCGCGGGATCAGATCGTTTGGCTATCTGATGACCGAGATCATGCTGGCGATTGTCATCATCGTGTTTTTTGCCAATCTGATGCTGCATCGTCCGCTGATAGAATCGCTGTTATTTTCCCTGGCACTCGCGGTCGGCCTCACACCTGAACTGCTCCCGGCCATTATCAGTGTAACACTTGCTCGTGGCGCCCGCGCCATGGCTGCCAATGGCGTCATCGTGCGCCGTCTCGACGCCATCGAGAATCTGGGCAGCATGGACGTGCTTTGCACCGACAAGACCGGCACGCTGACGGAAGGCGTGATCCACCTTGACGGATGGCTTGATGTCGACGGCAACCCGTCAACCGACATCCTGCTTTGGGCACGTCTCAACGCAACCCTGCACACTGGACTGAAGAACCCGCTGGACGAAGCCATCGCCGGTGCGCCGGGCAAGGGTGCATCATTGGCCGCTTTCACCAAGGTCGACGAGATCCCTTATGATTTCATTCGCAAGCGCCTATCCGTTGTTGTGCGAACCAAGGATGGCGAAGATCTTCTGATCACGAAAGGCGCAGTACAGAACGTCCTCGAAACCTGCAGCTTCGTCGGCACAGCGAAAGGCCTGGAACCTCTCGAAGACACGCACCGCGCGGCGATCGACAAGATGTTTCGACGCTGGAGCGCGGAAGGATATCGCGTTCTGGGGCTAGCGACGCGTCGATTTGAAAGCCACGCTACCTATGGCAGGAAGGACGAGGTCGATCTCGCCTTCGCCGGCTTTCTGCTTTTCCTAGACCCGCCCAAGGAAGGCGTAAAGAGCACGCTTGCCGAACTCGCCCACCGGGGCATCGCCGTGAACGTCATTACGGGCGACAACCGCTACGTTGCAGCCCATCTTGCTCAAGCGGTCGGCTTGCGTAGCGATCGGATCATGACCGGGGAGGATCTGTCGAAGTTGACCAAGAGCGCGCTCTTTGCAGCCGTGCAGGACACTGACCTCTTCGTCGAGATCGATCCCAACCAGAAAGAACGCATTGTCCAGGCCTTGCGGAGCAGGGGCCATGTCGTTGGCTATCTGGGTGACGGCATCAATGATGCGCCCGCGCTCCATGAGGCCGATATTGGGGTCTCCGTCGACACCGCATGCGATGTCGCGCGTGAGGCTGCCGATATCATCCTTCTCAAGCAGGATCTCGGAGTGCTGGTGCGGGGCGTCGACGACGGCCGCAAGACCTTCGCCAACACCATGAAATATATCTCCATCACCACCAGCGCCAATTTCGGCAACATGATAAGTATGGCGGTCGCCTCGCTATTCCTGCCTTTCCTGCCACTTCTGGCAAAGCAGATCCTGCTCAACAATTTCCTTTCCGACGTGCCCTCACTCGCCATCGCAAGTGACAACGTTGACGCAGATCAGCTGCACAGGCCGCGCCACTGGGACATCCGTTTCGTGAGGCGATTCATGATCAGCTTTGGCCTGGTCAGTTCGCTGTTCGATTTCGCAACCTTCGCGTTCCTGCTGCTCTTCGCCCATGCCACAGAGGCTGCATTCCAGACAGCCTGGTTTGTCGAATCGTTGCTGACCGAGCTTGCAATCGTGCTCATCGTTCGTACGCACCGCGCTTTTTGGGCGAGCCGTCCGAGCCCCTTGCTCGCCTGGCTGACACTGGGCGTCGGGTTTGTCGCGATCATGATTCCGTATCTGCCGTTCGCAGACTGGTTCGGTTTCGTGCCCTTGCCGCTGCCTATACTTGCCGGACTTGTCGCTATCACCGCGCTCTATCTATGGGCCTCAGAGGCGACAAAGCGCGGGTTCTTCGGCCAGGAGGAGCCGCAGTCGCACCCGAAGAGGCCGGGGCAACCTATTGGCAGAGCCACCAAGTCTCATTCTGCGTACCCGACATTATAGGCTGGGTGGAGAGGCTTGAAACCATCGTGAAAAGAGCGCCGGCATTTTGCCTTATCGCAGATTGGACAAGGGGCTGCAGGTGCTGCTCGTTCATCCAGGCGGCCCATTCTGGCAAAAGCGAGATCTTGGGGCCTGGTCGATTGCAAGGGCGAGTATAATCCTA
This sequence comes from Mesorhizobium sp. B264B1B, assembly GCF_020165765.1. Lineage (NCBI taxonomy): Bacteria > Pseudomonadati > Pseudomonadota > Alphaproteobacteria > Hyphomicrobiales > Phyllobacteriaceae > Mesorhizobium > Mesorhizobium sp. B264B1B. The sequence continues at coordinate 115,132 of NZ_JAIUIS010000012.1, read as the reverse complement.
GCGGGGACGGCGCGGCGCGAGTTCACCGAAGAGACAGGCTGGGAGCTCAAGGGCCCACTGCTGAATTTGGGTGAGTAGCGCCAGCGAGAAGGCAAACCCAGCGCTCGAGGGTGATTTCGACACCGCGATGATGCGCAGCAATCTGTCTGCTATGGAGTGGCCACCACGCAGTGGCCGGGGACAATTGTTTGTCGACGTCGACCGCGGTGAATGGCTGGATCTAGCCTTGGCCCGGGACAAGTTGGTAGTCGGCCAACGGCGTTTTCTCGACCGCCTTGTCGCTTCAGCTCAGAGCCCAAGCCCTCCCGTTTAGCCTCAGGGATTAGCAACGACGCCTGCTGTTGATCGAGATCAATGATTGCGGCCGCCGACATGACAATGATGGTCGCTAGGCAGGAGTGATCAGCATGACATTTCTCGATTATCTGGTTTCAGTCGACGCCAGGACCGCCCTGATGGGCCGCATGATGCAGAAGCTTGGCGTCGACAAACAATTGAAATCGGTGCCGGATCATGCCGCCGTCACCAACCGGGCAGTGGACCGATGCCGCTCGTGTGGGCATCAGGACGAATGCTCGACCTGGCTCGACGAACACCAGCAAGCCGATAATCCGCCAGACTATTGCCGCAACCGTGATCTTATCGCACGGCTGCAACACGCCGCCGGTCAACGTTAGAACCGTCGACGCCTCGAGCTGGATGGAGGGTCACTCAACCTCTGGAAAGACCGTACGTCTTGGAGGTCCAGCGCAACCGGATGCGTAGGCTCCGGACTCCATGGATCGCCCTGGCGGGCTTGATAGCACGGACCTCTTCAGCTGGTGGCCACATCTTCAGGCGAGCATCCAAACCCGTTTGGCATGGTAATCGGCTGGTGATGTTCTCATTCTCGACAATTCGCTGTCGAGCGAGATTGATCGTGGACCCGCGGCTTGCAGTGGCAAGTTCGTCGGGATCGTCCCGCCGCTACGAAACAAGCACCACGGACAACGGATCGGCGCAGAAGAGACCATCCCTGACAGCCTTTACGCCGGCAACGTTTTCGGCTGCCACAAAGGCTGCCTGGCGCTCACGTTCGTCGAAGATGACACCGCTCAATATCACCACGCCCTTGTTCACCATCACGTGGATCAGGTCTTTGCCGGTCCATTTGTGCTTTGCAAGCTCGCCAGCGACGTTGTGGCGAATCTGCTCGTCATCGATGACCGAACGGCCTGCATCCGGAAGGACGCTGAGCAATGCCCGCAGCAGATCAGAACGGGTGATGATGCCGACGACTTTCCCGGCATCGATGACCGGAATGCGTTTGACGTGATGTTGCGTCATGAGTTCGACGACCTCGGCGAGCGACGCGGCGGGAGACGCCGTGACGACATCGCTGGACATCACCTCCTCGATCCGTCGACCATTGGCGTGGACATATTCGTCGGCGGCCTTTCCAGGACTGACGAGAAACTCTAGCCAGCGCGAGCGCTTTTGCTCGGTGTCCAGTTCTCCTCGTCGCAGGAAATCGCCCTCGCTGACAATCCCCACCAGCGTGCCGTCGCCGCGAACAACAGGCAGGCCGCTGATCTTATTGGACAGCATCAGCCCGGCCACCTCGGCGATCGAGGCGGACGGGTCCGTGCAGATGACTGGCTTGCTCATGATGGCTTCGGCTTGCATGCTCGCTCCCCGGAGATATTTCATTCCCGGCTTCTTAGATGCCGCATGAGCGAAGGGCCTTGATTTGAATCATTTTGCCCTCGAGACAAATGACCCAAGCTGGGGCTGCAAATAACCAGGCGCGTGCCCGTCAACCAGCGATCGCGGTCTTAGCGACGTTCACGCCAAGTTCGTAGACAAGCAGTCCACCATAATAGGCCGTCGCCGTGACCAGAATTGCTCCGCCAATTTCGACCAGAGGAATAGCAATGGTCAGTAGCCGCAGTTCACGATTCCGCACCCAAAGGCCGAGCCTCACTAGGCCCCAGATCAGAAACGCGAACGCTGTGATACCTCCCAGGCTCTCGTGGATCTCCGCTATGTCACTGCTGAAGCCGGCGGCTTCAGCATGATCGAGTGCCATTCCCCCATAGAACCAGGTTCCAATCGCGAACGCCCCGGCTGCGAGAGCGATAAAGGTCGATACCGTCCCCACGCCAGAACGCTTGGTCACCGCGTTGCCGCGAGCGAGCACCACAAGGTCGATCGCCGCCAAAGTGTAGATGAGGACAATGGGAAAATGCACGAGCATGGGATGGATATGCTGGACTGGGATCATGACAAGGAAAATCTCCGGAGTGGCCAAGGGATGGCGCAGATAGAGGGGGTAAGTTTGGCGATAGCGCAATTGATCAGCGGACGCCCAGCTCAAGGGCTGGGCATAAGCTTTTCGGTATCAGTCGTCGTCCCCCTGGCCGTCCTCGTCAGTGCTGCTGAAAACGGCCTTACTGGAAGTGTGACTGTCGTCGCATTCGTGGTCATCGCCAACGCCCTTGATCGCCTTGGGACCGGTGGCATCCTGCATGGGGATGGCCTCCAGATCGATTGGGCCGGCAGGGGCAATTGAGGATGAGGATGACGCTGCGCATGAACCTTCTTCAGATTCAGCGGCTGCCGGCAGGGCAAAGGTCGAGAAGCATCCGAGTGCTGCGAGTAAGAACAGGGAATTGCGCATGGTTTCGACATCCTTTTCTCTGCGCGGCCATGATTGGCCGCGAGGATGCCGTGATAGCGAGCCTTTGCTTGCCGGCAGCTGTGGATGGTTGACAGCAAATTGAAAGCTTCGACGTGCGACATGCCTCCCTCATGATGGTCAAACTAAAGAGCCTCGCAATCCTGGGCCTGGCCGGGCTTGTCCTGGCCCAGCCACTTGCCGCGCGGGCTGACGAGGACGACGATGGCGATCATGACAGGGCGCGGGATCTCTACGAACACGGTGAGATAAAAGGCCTTTCCAATATCCTCGATATTGTTCGCGCGCAGGCTCCAGGCGACATCGTCGCGGTTGACCTCCTCCGCAAGGCCAACAAATGGGTCTATCGATTCCAGGTCGTCGGCGCCGATGGCCGGCGAAAGACTGTCGATGTTGACGCCGGTGCCGGTGTCATCATGCGCGAAAGGGAGGGGGACTGATGAAGATCCTCCTTGCCGAGGACGAGCCCCGTATCGCCGCCGATATCGCTACAGCCCTTAAGGCATCCGGTCTGGCGGTTGATATCGTTCGCGATGGAGAGGCTGCCTGGTTCGCAGGCGATGTGGAGAACTACGATGCTGCGATCCTGGACCTCGGGTTGCCGAAGCTCGATGGTCTCACTGTCTTGAAGCGCTGGCGGGCCAATGAGCGCAGGTTTCCGGTTCTCATCCTGACGGCAAGAGGTACGTGGACCGAACGCGTGGACGGTATCAATTCCGGTGCTGACGACTATCTTCCCAAACCCTTTGAGATGGAAGAACTGCTCGCCCGATTGCGGGCGATCCTGCGTCGTTCGGCCGGGCAGGCCGCACCCGTTCTGAGGTCCGGGCCGTTGCTTCTGGATACGCGCCAGATGCGTATTTCGCTCCGTGGCGTCCCCATTTCTCTTTCGCCGCTGGAATACCGGCTCCTGGCGTTTCTGATGCATCATGCTGGTCGGGTGGTGGCGCCCACCGAACTTGCTGAGCATCTCTACGATTCAGGGAACGACCGCGATCCGAACACGATCGAGGTGATCGTCGCGCGCTTGCGTCGCAAGCTCGGGAGTGGCGCCATCGAAACGCGGCGCGGCTTCGGGTATCTGATGCCCGATGATCCCGCCTGATGGGCGGCTCGATCCGCTTCAGGCTGTGGCTGGCGGCAACGATCTCGATTCTTGTCGCGCTCGCCATAGCCGGCGCCGGCTTGCGCTATCTGTTTGAACTTCACGTCGAGCGGCGCGTTGTGGGCGAGCTGACGGTCGATCTCAATGAGTTGATCGGCGCAACGACCTTCACAAGCAACGGCCAACTGGTGTTAGCCCCGGTGCTCACCGACCCGCGCTTCGCCAATCCGCTGTCCGGTTATTACTGGCAGGTCGAAGACATCGCTACCGGCGGTCTCCAGCGCTCACGATCTTTGTGGGACGCCAAGCTGGTCCTGCCTGCCCGCAGCGCAACGGGTGAGATGCGAACGGTCGAGGAGTTCACGGGACCTGGCGGAGAACTCAGCATTGCGGTCGAGCGTACAATCATCGACGCCGGAGGTCGGTCCTTTCGCGCAGTCGTGGCGGAGGATCATCGAACCATCGAGGCGTCTGTAAGCGAGTATGTTCGCGATCTTGCTCCGGCTCTCTTGATGCTCGCCGCAGTTCTCATGGCCGCGTTTTTCATCCAGATCACGATCGGTCTCGCACCTCTGGAGACCTTGCGGGCCGCCGTCGGAAGCGTGATTGCGCAGCGAACGACACGGCTCGATGTGGTGGCACCGAGCGAAGTGCAGCCGCTCGCTGACGAAATCAATCGTCTTCTCAATGCCCAGGAGAAGGCTCTTGCTCGGGCCCGTTCGCGCGCCACCGATCTGGCGCACGGCCTCAAGACGCCGCTCCAGGTCCTGTCGGCTGACATCCGTGCCTTGCGCAAGAAAGGCGAGACGGATCTGGCCGACGAGATCGAGAAGAGCACAGAAGCGATCCGGCGCCATGTCGAGCGGGAGCTCGCGCGCGCCCGCCTCGCGCCCGGCGTTTCCGGCGAGGCATCCTGCCGGGTATCGCAGGTCGCGGCCGGCGTCATTGCCGTCGTCAAGCGCACGCCAAGCGGCAAGCAGCTTTCATTCAAGATGACCGTCCCGGAGGATCTGACAGCGCCGATGGATGAAGGCGACTTGTCGGAAATCCTCGGCAATCTGGTCGAAAACGCCGCGCGCTACGCAAAGTCGTCAGTGCGTGTCGATGCATCCTCCACCGCTGACGAGGTAATCGTCACTGTCGCCGATGATGGTCCTGGCATACCGGATGCCGATCGGGAGACCGCTCTGTCCCGTGGTGTCCAGCTCGACAGCAAGGGCGGCAGCAGCGGGCTTGGCCTGGCCATCGTATCCGATATCGTCGAAGCCTATGGCGGACGCCTTGCCATGGCCAACGCCGATCCGGGTCTGTTTATGGCCATTTCCTTGCGACGACACAGTTGAGCGTCCTTCAGACGAAACCCGGGAAGTAGTCGACCCTTATCTTCGAGCGACGCACGCCCATGGCCAGCAGCTTCTTGCGCAGCGCCTTGACCATCGCCTGCGGGCCGGAAATGTAGAAAATCCGCTCGAGGTGGTCCGGTATAGCCAGACGGATCAGGCGCTCGTCGATGTAGCCAGGATACTGGCCACGCTCGCCACCTCGCGCGACGGCGTGGAACGTTCGGATGCCGAGTTCGCGTTTTGCGGCACCGAGCACGTCACGGTAGGCAATGTCCTGCTGCCCCTCGGTTCCGTAGAGGATGACGATCGGCCGCCGCTCATTGCGGTCGAGTAGGTATTGCAGCATCGAGCGGAATGGCGTGATCCCGATGCCCCCGGCCAGGAAAGCGATCTTGATTTCACGCCGGGCGGGCAACGTGAAATTGCCGGCCAGTTGCGCGGCGTGAATCGTGCTGCCTGGCTTCATGGCCATCAATTCGCGCTTGAAGGCGCTTGATTGCGGATAGAACTTGACGCCGAGGCGGACCGTTTCCTCCGTCGGCGCCGAGGCGACCGTGAAATACCGGCGGTTGCCGCGATTGTCGGCACGATGGAGACCAAGCGTCCATTCGAGATACTGACCGGCCTCGAAGGCGAGCTTGCGCGGCGAGCGGAAGATGAAGTCAAAGCTGTCGACGGCCGACTGCTCGATGCGTTCAAGAGTCAGCACGAAGCGTCCCTTGGGGCCTGCCGCATAGGCAAACAGGTTGCCGGCAAGCAGCGCCAGTTCCGGCGTGAAATAGAACGAGCCGAGATGAATGGCGGGAGCAAACAGAAAGCCGACGATCGCGGCAAAGGCGATACGCGGCCAACGCATCGTCGGCGCGGTCAGCGGCTCGGTCAGCATCACGAAGGCAAAGAACAGCAGGGGCGAGGAACTCAGTGTCTGCGTGAGCGCCGTCCAATACTGGTCCGGATCGGTCGTTGCCAGGATGGTCGCCAGCGCCGCGACAAGGAAGGTCGAGACAAGGTCAAGCCGGCGCAGTTTGCGGACAATGAGCATACCGCCGACGAGCACGAGCGGAAGCAATGGCAGATTGCCGCCCACCCACCAGGTGGCTGGTTGGTCGAGCAGCAGCGCGGACAGCGCCACGCCCAGCGCAGCCGGGTTGAAAAGGTGCTTTCGGCCGATGGCGAGAATGAATTTCGATGAAATCGCCCAGACGGACGCGAATGCCACCGCTGCGATCCCCTTTGTGTCCGTGACCGCCACCGGATCGAGGATAAGCGCCAGGATGAGCGCGGTGATGTAGGCGGACTCGTTGTTGGCCGGGACCGCGAAGACACGCGCAAAGGCCTTGTTGGTGATCCAGCAGGCGGCCAGCGCAAGAGCCGTCGTGAAGCCAAGCGCAATGGGGTCATGTGGCACCAGCTTGGCGAAGCCGAGCACGAACGCTGCGCCGACAAGCGTCATCAGATAGTAGAGGACCAGCCTGTACATGGTCAGGTGATCGAGAAATCGGTCGATGGTCTTGATCATGGCAGGCAAAGGGCTCCGAACCCGGCTGTCGGGGTGGCGCGGCCACTGGCGTCGACGAGATATCCCTCCAGGCCAGGGGTCTGCTCGATGAAGAAAATGCCGTCCCGACCCATGGCGAAGGCCGCGGTGGCGAAACGATCGGCTTCGAGCACATCGGCGCCGATCACGGTCAGGCTGACGATGTCCTGGATTGGATTACCAATCCCGTGCGGGTTGTAGATGTGTTGGCCGCGGACATAGGTGCCTGAGGTCGCGACGCCGCGATCGCGGGGATAGACGACCTTTACGATCTCGTGAGCATTGAAGGGATTGCGGATACCGACGCTCCAATCCTGACCCGAAGCATTCTTGCCGCAGGACTGGATATCGCCGCCCGCCTCGATGAAGAAATCGCTGATGCCGGCCCGTTGAACGATGCCTGCCGCATTGCGGATTGCCCAGCCCTTGACGATGCCGGAAGGATCGAGCGATCCGTCGGGCTTGCGAATATCGAAGTATCCGTCCGTCTCGTCTTTCGTCTGTCTGGCGAGAGCGAGCACTTCCATCATCTCGCCGCTCCAGTCGGCGACCGGAACGTCGCCGCGGTTGATGGCCGCGATCTCGCTGTCGGCCCGGTATGTGCTGAAGCGCCGGTCGATATTCTCGAAATAGCCAAAGACCCTGTCGATCAGCTCCCCGGTCGAGGCGCCACCGATGTCGACCGTTATGGGCATGCCCATCAAAATTCGCGTGTCGCGCATGGACCTACGACGTCGCTTTCTTCAGCGCGCCGCGCAGCGACTGGATGAAAGCCCTGCTGGTCAGGGTCGCGCCCGAAATAATGTCGACATTGGCGCTTTGGGCGCTGATCGCTTCGTCGCGCAGCATGGGCAGCGCTTGCCTGTTGATATTGATGGAGGTGCGGCGGTCGGATGGGTATTTCAATACCTTCAGCGCCTTAAGCTGCCCGCCCTGTATCAGGGCCTGAATCTGGATGATGCCGTAGTAGGCATCGGCCGTAGGGCCGGTGTAGACGCCGTCGGCATAGATCTTCATGTCGACCCGGACGACACGTGCTGGCGCATCCCGATATGCTGGCCTCGGCTGCGGGACTGGTATGTAGACGGCGGGAGTGACGGCAAATGAAGGTACCGATGGCGCAGGATCGGAGGCAGCCGGCGCCACTGGCTGCGCCAGCAGCGCTCGCGAGGGTTGTGGGGTCACCGGAACCACTGTCTGCTTGACCGGATCATCTGTTCGTTCGGCGGGCACTGCTATGCCAGCCGTCGTTTCCGGGGCAATCGGGAACCTTGTTCTGAACCGGGGGTCGAGGGGCGCCGGCAAGGTCGCCGCAAACGGGGCCGGCTCTTTTGGCTGCGCTGAAGGCGCTTCGGCTGCGTCGGCCGGCAGCGCTTCGCCGAGCATATCGTTTGCAGGGTCCTTGCCGGCCTGATCCCAGACATAAGCGCCCGACGCGGCGATCACGAAAAGTGACAAGGCAATCTGTTTCATCGGAGGTGTTTCCACGTTGACTCTCGCAGGGCGGCCTATCTGCTCTCCGGAGGCAATATCCCACGACCAAGCTGACAACTGGCTGTCAGCCGAGTTCAAGCTGCGAGTGCCCGGCAAAGCTCATGGACGACATCAAGTCGATTTGTCATAGATCAAGATATCCACATAAAGCCTGAGCTAAGAGGGCTCTCTCAAACAAGGTAGCTGCCTATGGCTGTTGTCAAAGAGCCGGCCGGATACACCGGAACCCAGATATTGCTGCATTGGACCATCGCGGTGCTGATCGTCCTGCAGCTTGTAATCGGTGAGGACATCAAGCCGGCTTACCGGGCGTTCTCGCGCGGCACCGAGCCGGCAGCTGGCGACATCTTAAACGCGAATATTCATGTCTATGTCGGTTTGGCAGTTCTGGTACTGGCGATCTGGCGGCTTGCGGTCCGTCTCAAGGTTGGTGTGCCGGCAGCACCGTCGGAAGAAAGCGCACTGTTAAAGGGGATCGCCGCTGCCGCCCATTTCCTGCTCTACCTGTTCATTTTCGGGATGCCAATTACCGGAGCGCTGGCATGGTACTTCAACATTCGAGCAATGGGTGAGATACACGAACTCGCCAAGCCAGTGATCATCATCGTTGTAGGCCTTCATGCCGTAGCGGCGCTGTGGCAGCATTTCTTCGTAAAATCGGATGTGCTCGTCAGAATGCTCCGGCCTGCTGGACGGCGCGCGCGGTGATGCCATGAGCCGCCTGCACAGTGAAAACCATCTCGTATCGCGCGTCGGCTGGCTGCGCGCCGCCGTGCTGGGCGCCAATGACGGAATCGTGTCGACGGCCAGCCTGATCGTTGGTGTGGCGGCGGCCAATGCCGCGGCCTCAAATGTTCTGGTGGCCGGCGTGGCCGGACTGGTCGCCGGCGCGATGTCGATGGCGGCCGGAGAGTATGTTTCGGTCAGTTCGCAGTCCGACACCGAACAAGCTGACCTTGCGCGTGAGAAGGGCGAGTTGGCCACGCAGCCAGATTTCGAGCGTCACGAACTTGCGGAGATCTATGTCAGACGAGGCGTCGAGCCAACCCTGGCCTTGCAGGTCGCCGACCAATTGATGGCGAAGGACGCGCTCGGCGCCCACGCACGTGACGAACTTGGTATCTCCGAGGTGACCACGGCGAGGCCGATCCAGGCCGCTCTGACCTCGGCTGCCGCATTTTCGGTTGGCGCAGCCATGCCTTTGGCGATGGTGCTTATTTCGCCGGCCGCCTGGCTTGCCACAACGGTGTCTGTCGCCTCCCTCCTGTTCCTGGCGGTTCTGGGTGCCATCGGGGCCAAAGCCGGCGGCGCCAATGTGCTGAGGGCAATGGTTCGTGTCACCTTCTGGGGCGCGCTGGCAATGGCTCTGACCGCCGGTATCGGCGCCGCCGTTGGTATTGCCATCTGACCGGCCTAGTTATTTCGATCTCGCTGTGTGGCTTGGGCTAGCGCTTCAGCACCAGCGCTCAGATCATTACATGGTCAGTGTGCGAGGCGCAGTGGAACCTGTTCGTGAAGCGAAGTGGCTCGGGATCGAAGTGGGCCAGATCAGTCGGGGTCCCAACGTCAGCAGCCTCATTGTGCTACAAGGAAGGAATTGACGGCCTCGCAGATGTCTCCAATTGCGCTGGGCACGGCTCAAGCCCGCCTCCAACGACGCTTTGGGGTCGCCACGATTAGTTCCTGGCTGATGATCTCACCGTTTGGACCGACAACTATTGTCAACTCACGATCATGAGAACGGAAGGCCAAACGGTGTTTGCCATCGTCCTCACCAACCCCTCGCTCAACCCGCCCTTTGATGCCGCCACGCTGGATCTGCCTTATGAAATACTCAACAGAGAACTTCATCGCTTTGGCGGCAGCCGCGGCATCGATCTCGGGCGCAGCATCCGCCCATTTAACCGAGATCATTCAGACCTCCACACGCAATCTCTGGCAGCGTCTTGTTCTGCATAATTCTCAACCTGCTGATTGCCCTCGGCCAACTGGCAAGGTGAATCCGCTCACCGCAGTTCTGCGTCCATTAGCATCGCGATAGATTCTAAACGACGGCCTTCCATCAAACTGCTAGCTCCAGTTTATGGCATCCCATCGGATGTTCTTTGCTCTAACGCAAGCGTCCTCGTCGCCGTGCTCGCCCCGACGGATTTCGGCCTGGACGGGCGGCTTTGCCCAGGGACGTTGTGGACTGTGGTGATTGCCTTTGGACGACTGATTAAAGCGCTCCCAAGCTGCTCTGGCCATCCTCGCGGCAATTGCTCTACGAAGGCTTGGTCTTGTCGGTCAAGCAGTTGCGATTGCGGAGATCGTTCCCTGCTCAGGCGTAATCGCGCTTGTCAGCGTCCTCACTGCTCTTGCACCGGAATGGCACCCGAAATCCCACAGGGCGATCACTAACCCGAGTAAGACGCGGATCGACCCCAGTTTGCGCGAACGCAAAGAACTATTGGGGCATGTCGGATAGCTTCTCGTAATCGACGTTCGACGACTTTGACCTGATGTGTTCGCGCGCTGCCCGAGGGGGATACGATTGCGCTTCTGCCGTACGATGCGGGATTGCTAAAGCGGTCGCACGTCGAAGCAAACAAAGGATTGCGAGGCAAATGCGAAGCGCTTTGACGGACGCCTCAGCGACCGGGAGTTCAAGGAAGTGACATGAACATGCAATTCGAGATAGGGATGGAAGACGCGATCAACGGATGCCCAAGCCTCGTATTCAGCACTGAAGCGGCGAGCGGCCCAAAGGCAGAGAAGACATGGCTGCCCATGCTCATCGCTGGGCTCGCCCCAATCGTGTTGGGTGCCACAGCGGTGATGGCCCTTGTGTAGAATGTCTGCTGCTCCGATTTGGCGAATGAGTTCTGACATGTCCCATGATCGCAGATGTTTTCATTGTATAGCTGTCTGGCGATGATCAACTCGGCTCTTTCGCGCTGGACCATGGCGTACTTCGCCTCGGCACTGGTGTCTTTGGTCGCCGCTCAGATGCTGATGATGGCCGGCTACGGTTTTCCGACTGTTGCCTTGGAAGCCCCAGAGACGCTTATGATCGTCCACATGATCACAATAGGCTGGCTTAGCCTTCTGATGTGCGGAGCCTTGTTCCAGTTTGTCCCGGTGCTCGTTGCGCGGCCACTTCGCTGCGAGTCTCTGGCCTTGCCGGCGCTGCTGTGCCTGATTGTCGGTCTGACTTGCCTGGTCACCGGATTCTTGCGCCTATCAGGAGCAATTGACGTTGATGTTCCTGCGCTTGCGTTTGCCGGGCTTCTCCTTCCGGCTGGCTTCGGATTGGTGGGATGGGCGCTCGCACGTACGTTATGGGATGTCCGACCATCCAGACTGCCACTGCCCGCGCGCTTCGTTGCGGGAGGGCTTGCCAGCATCGCAGTCACCAGCGTCTTGGGTGCCTCCTTTGCATTCTCGCTCTCCGGCGAGGTGCTAGGTGGGATTGGCATAGATGTGCAAGCGGCTCTTCCCACTCACGTGATGGTAGGCCTTGGCGGCTGGCTCGGCTTCACGGCCGTTGGTGTGAGTTACCGCTTGCTGCCAATGTTTATGCTTTCCCCGGACAGCGAACGCACCACGGGTTATCTGGTCTTGTGGGCCGGCGCTACCGCCCTGCTTCTTATTGTGTCGTCAGAGCCTTTGACACGTCTTTCCGGAGAGATAATGCTGCCTGCCGTTCTCGCTTGCTTACTCGCGTCCGCCGCGACGGTGTTCTATGCCATCGATCTCGTTTTCTTCTATCGCAGCCGCAAGCGACGCAAGATCGAATTGAACAGCAGTTCGGCGATCGGCGCCTTCTCCGCCCTTTATCTGTCGGTTGTGCTTCTCCTCGCTCTGCTGGCGACGGGAACGCTTGCGCAGCATGCAGGCGCAGTTGTCTATCTCGTTGCTTTCGGTTGGCTAACAGGGCTGGGGCTTTCGCAACTCTACAAGATCGTGCCGTTCCTAACCTGGCTCGAATGCTACGGACCGGTGATGGGCAGGAAGCCAACGCCGCGCGTCCAGGATCTTGTCGTCGAAACGCGCGGCAAGGTGAGTTTCGCACTCTTCTACGCCGGCGTGCTGGTCGGGACTGGGGCGCTTCTGACCGAGGTGCCGGGTCTGTTCCGCATGGCTACGGCTGTGACCTTAGCTGCTACGATAGCGATCGTCGCGGAACTCGTTCTTGCGCGCCGCCTTGCCAATGTTACCGCAGCCTTGCGCCTGCCCGAGGGAGCATCGCGCCCGCGCCTTTTCCTGCCCTCCTGGCGCCCATTATAGAGGAAACCCGAATGAGTGCCCCGCATTACGACCTCGACGTTCGGCCGATCCTTCGCGAAGGTGGCGAGCCCTTCAGTGCCATCATGGAAGCGGTGGCCGCACTCGGCCCGGGTCAAAGCCTGCGCTTGCTTGTGTCCTTTAAGCCCATTCCCTTGTTTCAGGTGCTTGGCGCGCGAGGCTTCGAGCCCTCGGCCAAAGAAATTGGCAATGGTGACTGGGAAGTTGTCTTCACGCCGGTTGGGGCAGCACAGCAGGTAGGGGAACCGTCGGAACGATCAGCAAGCACCGACGACATGCCACGCGACTGGCCAGAACCAATCATGGAGCTCGACAATCGCGATCTCGAGCCGCCGGAACCGATGGTCAGAACGCTGCAAGCGGTCAAGACCTTGGCACTTGGTCAGACGATGGCAGTGCTGCTGCCGCGCGAACCAGTTTTTTTATTCGATGAGTTGCAGGTACGTGGGCATCGCTGGCGCGGCACCTTCGAGCCGCAAGGGCACTATCGCATAGTCATCCGCTCTGGTGGGTCAGGAGGGCGAGTATCATGAACGGAGCGGAAGGCCAGGCACTAGCGGTTGGCATACGTGAATCCCTGCGCATGGTCATTGATCCGGAGCTTGGAGAAAATGTCGTCGATCTCGGATTGATCTACCAAGTTTCGGTGGAACAGGATGGGATAGCGCATATCGAAATGACGACCACGGCCCGTGCTTGTCCCGCGACGGGATACCTCAAGGATGCAGTCCGCTCGGCCGCCTGGATAGTACCTGGGATCCATTGGGTAGACATCCGGCTCACATATGATCCACCATGGGCACCTGATATGATGAATACAGACGCCAAGTGCCGTCTTGGCCTGACCGCAACGTGACCCATTGCATGACAGCATGGCTGCAAGGCAACGCCTCGTCATAGACGGTGCGCCGCTCTGGAAACGTCGTTGATTTACGACGGTCAAATGCGCTCCACGGCGTTGTGAAGACATCGGTCCTGATCGTCTTCATGGTTGAAAGGTGTGCGCGATTTCTGACCCGGACCCTTGCTACGGAGTTCCCGCAACCAGCGGCGCATATGCTTGCCTTGCAAGGCCGGGCCTTGCAGTGGCGCGTTTCACTTGTGGGCTTACGCTGTTCGGCCACGGCGAAGCGCGCTCGCTTTCCCGACCGTCGGAATGTTTATGACACGGGCGCTTAGCATCGGCTCAGAGTTTCCTGTTGGGGTGGCATGCCTACTCCTATGGACCAAGCAGCCTGCGCCCGCCCTCGGTGTCCAAAACGCATCTCAGCGTTGCTTGGGAAGGGGGCACACGCGGGAGGGCGCTTCCTCTTTGTCTCAGCGCAACGATCATCTGGAACAGCGGTTGCAAGATATTGCTTCCTAAACCTGGACGACGCGCATGAAGACCCGACTTCGCGACGATGCAACGATGGACGAAATAATGCTCAGGTGGCCGGCAACCATCGGAGTGGTTCTCCAGTATCGCCTGCTTTGCGTCGGCTGCCCGGTTGCCTCGTTCCACACCATTTCCGAAGCGGCGCGTGAGCACGGGATAGGCGAGGAATCACTGCGTGTCGATCTGAACGCCGCGATCGAGCGAACCGGAGCGGACTAGTTGTTCCCAGTCCGTCCTTCGGCCAGCAAAAGCAGGCGGTGAGGTTCCACCACGGTCACCTTTTCGCGGCCACTTTTAACGAGCCCCTTTTCCTCCCAAGATGAGAGCAGCCGACTCACCGTGTGCAGCGTCGTTCCTGTCATCTCGGCGATGTCCTGCCGTGATATCGGGAAATCAATCATGATTCCCTCATCGGTTTGCCGACCGGTCTGCTTGATTAACTTGAGCAGCGCATGGGCGACGCGCTGATCCACCTGTTCGGTGGACATCTCGATCACGCGCGTGTGAGCGTCCTGCAGCCTGCTGCCAACGGTTTTATAGGTATTGGCGCCAAAACTTGGGAAGGAATCCGCGAACTTGAGCCAAAGATGACCTGGCCATGCAAGAGCCACGCAATCGACGGCAGCAATTGCGCTGGCCGGATAGGTGCTGCGACCCAACGCGTGGGCAATCCCCATCAGTTCACCAGGACTAATGTAGCGCACGGTCACTTCTTGGCCGTCTGGCGTTGTCTTAACGACACGCACATGTCCGTCGAGCAACAAGAAGAAGGAGTGGGCTTCCTGCTCTTGCTCGAAGATAGGTTGATCCTTGACAACCCGCAACGATCGCGCTTGGCCGATCATGTAATCAAGATCCGTCGGGGTCATGCCCTGGAAGGCCGATAGCCCGGAGATCAACGACCGATCCAGACGGCTCAAGGGCAATTCCTCTTCCAAGATCTTGCAATGGGCATCAGCAAATCCGTGTCTCTGTCGAGCACACAATGTCATGGGTTCCCGACGGACGGCAAGGGGCACCAAGCCCGGCCTTTTCCTTCGACCTTGTTTGCGTTGCATCAAAGTTCGCATGCTGAAGTCAGTCTAAAAGCTCCCCAACGGCGAACCCGTCAAATATGAAATCACAGAAAGGTAAAATCATGAGATACGCAGTCACCATCGCCACCGCGCTCGCCGCCGCATCGCTAATGAGCGGAGCTGCTCAAGCCGCCGATCACCAGATCCAGATGCTCAACAAAGGTGAGAAAGGCGTAATGGTCTTTCAACCGGACTTTGTCCAGGCAGCGCCTGGTGACACCATCACGTTCGTGCCAACCGACAAGGGCCACGATGCCGAAACGATCAACGGCATGATCCCCGACGGCGCGAAGACTTTCAAGGGCAAGCCGGGCGAACAAATCACCGTTACACTCGACAAGGAAGGTATCTATGGCGTGAAGTGCGCGCCTCATTATGGGATGGGCATGGTGGCGTTGATCGTGGTCGGCAAGCCGGTCAATCTGGCGCAGGCAGCGGCGGTTAAGCAGTCCGGGAAGGCGAAGAAAGTGTTCGAGACGCTGTTGGGTGCAATTCCAGCAGGCAACTGAAGGTGGGGCAATTCTTGTTCAGAGACCTAAAGGACCTGCGGGCGGACGTTAGTCCGCCTATGGTTCCCTTTTGAAATGCATCCGATGGCAATCCCACGCACACGACCCGGCACTTATCCGGCGGTTCTCTCCTACGGTTTCCGGCCGTTCTTCCTGCTCGGCTCGCTGTATGCCGGAGGGGCGATCCTGCTCTGGCTGCCGTTGTTTTACGGTCGTATCGAAACCTCAAGCGCCTTCTTGCCGGTAGACTGGCATGTCCACGAGATGCTGTTTGGCTATCTCGCGGCGATCGTCACGGGTTTCTTGCTGACCGCGATCCCGAATTGGACCGGACGACTGCCGGTGCAAGGCCTGCCTTTGCTGGCACTCGTCCTGTTGTGGCTTGCGGGGCGGTTCGCCGTGTTCTTTTCGGCGCAGACCGGCTGGCTCGTTGGAGCCGCAATCGACTGCGCCTTCCTTGTGGCTGTCGCGGTCGCCGCCGCGACTGAAATCATCGCGGGTCGGAACTGGCGGAACCTCAAGGTGCTGTTGCCGGTCGCCGTACTTTTGGTGGCCAATGTGATGTTTCATGTCGAAGCGCACAACCATGCAGTCTCGGACATCAGCCGCCGGCTCGGACTCGGGGCTGCCGTCGTTCTGATCATGATCATAGGCGGACGTATCGTTCCCAGTTTCACCCGCAATTGGTTGGTACGCGAAAATCAGGGACGCCTGCCGGCCCCGTTCAGCCAATTCGACATCGCAGCGATCGCACTGTCGGCGACCGCGTTGGCGGCCTGGGCATTCTTTCCCGAAAGCAGCGCGACAGGCGCGATGCTGATCGTCGGGGCGGCCTTCAACGCTATCCGGCTTGTGCGCTGGGCGGGTGATCGCACGTTTCGTGATCCGCTGGTGCTGATCCTGCACGTCGCGTTTGCCTTCGTGCCGATCGGTCTCCTGCTCGCCGGACTTGCCGTCGTCGTGCCGGAGACAGTCCCTTCGGCGGCGGGCATTCACGCGTTCAGCGTAGGAGCGGTGGCATGCATGACGCTCGCCGTCATGACCCGAGCCACGCTTGGGCATACAGGGCGCGAATTGCGGGCGACCATTGGCACACGCGTGGTCTTTGTCGCGATCGTGCTTGCGGCCGTCCTGCGCATCGGCGCCGCGTTCCTACCTGCGCAAGCAATGCTTCTCCACATGTCGGCGACGTTGTGGGTGGCGGCCTTCCTCGGATATGTGGCCCTGTTTGGCGGCATGCTCGTTCGGCCCAAATTACGTGCGCGGCAGCCGAACAAGGCGCCTTCTTGACGCGCGAGACCTGGACCGCGCCGTATCGAAGCAAACGGAATGCCGTCGACATCGCTTGGTATGACGAATCCGGAATTTGTATCACGTTGGAGCAGCGCAATTGGCGAATTTCGGTGTTGAACCCACACTGATCGCGCCAACAATCATAGCGGCTGTTCGTCGAGATATCTCAAAGTAGCCAAGCGCTTAATGGCAGTCGTTGCCAGCATTTGAGCTCGGTCGCGGTCGGCCTGGAGGGGAAGGGTTTCCCCCGCGTTGAGGTAGGATTCGGCCAGCAGCTCGCAGAGAGCATCCAAGGATTCCGGCGATCGGTCGCTGATAGACGTGTTCGTTCCAAACGGACTGGCCGTGAGTTGTTGCGCAAGTTTTCGTGCCTCTGCCGCCAGACCGCTAAGCACGGTCTCGTCATGTTCCCCGCGAAGCGCCGCAAATGCTTTCAGTCGGATCGCGACCTGTTCTTCCATGGTTGCAAGGTCGCCAGCGCTGGCAAATGTCGCGTCGGCCTCACGACGCGAAGAGAATGCAAGCCGGCGTTCGACCCGCAGAACACGGGCATGTTCCAACTCCTCTCTGGCCATCTGCTCGGCAGCGGAGCGGATCTCCGTTGAAGGTGCGTTCGAAGCTACGTAGGACCAAAAGGCAAAAGCGCGCTCTTCGTTTCTCACTGCCATCGCAAACGAATGGTAGGGGTCCACAAGTTCCGGCGAGACCACGGCCGTGTTCTCGTCATCGAAAACACCTTTCGGCGTCCATCGGAGCTGCCTCAGATCCGGATCATTGCCACTGGATTGCCGGGACCAGCGAGTGACGTTTTCGATATGGCCCGTTTCCTCCTTGACCAGGCGCTCGAAGACCTCGGCCAGTCTCGCCTGACCCTTATCGCGCATTCGTTGTGCCAGTTCTGAGTACCTTTGAGCAGATTCCTTCTCCATCGCGAAAGCGATTGCCAGAAGTTCGGCCATCGACCTGACCGGCGCCGCCGGCTCTGCTCCCAAACGAGACATGACTTTTTCCTCCGATGCCAGTTTTTCCGACACTAAGCCAACTGCCTGGGAGTTGTTTGCGCTGCGTCAAAGAACTCCCGTCCAAAACCGCCGACACACGCGCCAGAGGCTGCTGGCGGACGAAACCAGCCGGCTCCCAGCTTGAGAACGTGATGAAGGAAGCCAATGCCGGGGAGCATTTCCACACGATATATGTTGGCCGCTTGTTTCCGACTCTGGAGGAACTGGCGCCGCCTTGCTGCGTGGGCAATTACAACCCTTGCAATCCTAACTGTCTTGTCCGCTCCCACCCATGCGGCTGGGAGCCTTAAGGATTACCTGGCAAACACCAAGCCCGGGGAGCTTATCCAGGGAGGCGACCGATACGGGGAGATGGAGGGGGTCCCGGCGCTGGCGCCAGTCTATTCGGGAAACCGAAAGATCGGATATGCCTACCTCAACACCGACTTTTCCAGCGCCGTTGGATATTCGGGAAAACCGATCAGAATTCTTGTTGGCATTGATCCCGCGGGCATTATCCGCGGAATCAAGCTGGTCGAGCACAAGGAACCGATCGTCCTCATAGGCATACCGCAGGCAAAGGTCGTTGCGGCGCTCAACTTATTGATCGGCAAGGACCTTAGTCGCGTCGCTGCTGGGGCAGAACAACTTCCGCAGGTCGACATCGTCAGCGGTGCCACCGTGACAGTTCTGGTGATGAGCGACAGCGTCGTCCGCTCCGCCGTCAAACTGATCCGGAGCAACCGTCTTGGTGCAACGGGTTCGTCCACCTCACCAGTCGCCCCAGGGCTGATTAAGAAACCGGACCTATCCAAGTCTGAAATCCGCGATTGGGCTTCGCTCCTGGGCGATGGCTCAATTCGCAGCCTCCGCCTCAGCGTCGGCGAGGTCTCCGACGCTTTCGCGCAAGCCGGCCATCCAGAAGCTTCCGTCAAGCCCGAGACAGCCAATCCAGGCGATCGCTTCATCGACTTGTATGTGGCTGCGGTCAGTGTGCCGACGATCGGTCGCAGCCTTCTGGGAGATGCCGCCTACGAGCGGCTGCAAAGGAAGCTCAAGCCCGGGCAGCAGGCAATCGTTGTTGCCGGGGAGGGCGCTTATTCCTTCAAGGGCTCTGGCTATGTCCGGGGCGGGATCTTTGATCGGATCGAACTGCTGCAAGACGGCCAAGGTGTCCGGTTCCGCGATCGAAACCACACCAGACTCGGCGACCTGGCGGCCAAAGGCGCGCCGAGCCTGCGCGAAATAGCATTGTTTTCCGTACCGGAGGAATTTTCGCTCGATCTGACGCGGCCTTGGGAACTGCAACTGCTAGCCCAGCGTAGCTTTGGTGCGCGCGACAAGGCGGTGCTTCCGTTCAATGTCGGCTATACTCTTCCCGACCGTTACCTGACGATCGAAGAGCCTCCGGTGCAGGAGGCCGTCAAATCGGTTTCGGAAGCGGCCGCGCCGGCACCTGCGTCGGCTGAAGAGCCAGGCGCGACTTTCCCCGACCAAGAACCGCTCTGGATGAAAATTTGGAGGATGGACACCGTTTCGCTCGCCATCACCGTGGCCGCCCTCCTTGTCCTTACCGCCATCTTCTTCTTCCAGAACTGGCTGGTTCGGCGGCCACGCCTGTTCGGTTGGGTGCGACGAGGCTATCTCCTTTTCACACTGGTCTGGCTTGGATGGTACGCCAATGCCCAGCTCTCCGTGGTCAATGTGCTGACGTTTTTCAACTCGTTGATCAGCGGCTTCAGCTGGGAATTCTTTCTGTCGGCACCCCTCATCTTCATCCTTTGGGGTGCGGTTGCGGCCGGGCTGCTCTTCTGGGGCCGTGGGCCGTTTTGCGGCTGGCTTTGTCCGTTCGGTGCGCTCCAGGAGCTAAGCAATAATCTGGCGCAGTGGCTGAAAGTGCCCCAGATCACGCTGCCCTTCGGCCTGCACGAGCGGCTGTGGCCAATCAAGTACATCATCTTCCTCGGCCTCTTCGGCCTTTCGCTCTATTCGGTGGGAATGGCAGAGACTTACGCCGAGGTCGAGCCGTTCAAAACCGCGATCATCCTGAAGTTCGCCCGCGAATGGCCGTTCGTGATCTTCGCGCTGGCGCTTCTGGTTGCCGGCCTGTTCATCGAACGCTTCTACTGCCGCTATCTCTGTCCGCTCGGCGCCGCACTCGCCATACCAGGGCGCATCCGCATGTTCGAGTGGCTGAAGCGCTATCCCGAGTGCGGCTCGCCCTGCCAGCGTTGCGCCAAGGAATGCCCCGTGCAGGCGATCCATCCAGAGGGCCAGATCAACGTCAATGAATGCATCTACTGCATGCATTGCCAAGAACTCTACCACGACGACCATCGCTGCCCGCACATGATCCAGGTGCGCCTGAAGCGCGAGAAATTCGAGGCGCTCTCGTCACCGTCGAGCCGGGGCAAGGGGCCGGCCAAGCCGGTGATCGCCTTCAAAGGCAAGCCAATCGAGCAAAGCAGCCCTGTTCTCAGTTCAACGACCTAAGACTCAACCAGAAGGAGACGGAATATGTCGGAAGAAGACCGCAAGAGAACCCTGAGCAGGCGCCAGCTGTTGGGTACGTCGGCAATCGTGGCGGCCGCCGGCGCATCGGGCATTGGCGGCACGCTGACATTGGGCGGAAGCATGGTGTCGCCGGCTGCGGCACAGAGCGCTGCGTCTGGAGGGCAAAAGTTCGAGGTCATGCCAGGCGAGCTCGATGAATATTATGTGTTCTTTTCGAGCGGCCAAAGCGGCGAAGTCCGCATTGTCGGTGCGCCTTCGATGCGCGAACTGATGCGGATCCCCGTCTTCAACCGCTGCAGCGCGACCGGATGGGGCCTGACCAACGAAAGCCGCAAGGTGCTGACCGAAGGGCTGCTGCCGCAAACCAAGGAATTCCTGAAGGACAAGGGCGGCATCTACCTCAACGGCGATCTTCATCACCCGCACCTCTCGTTTACGGATGGCACCTATGACGGCCGCTACCTGTTCGCGAATGACAAGGCCAATACCCGCGTGGCCCGTATCCGCCTCGACGTGATGAAATGCGACAAGATCATCCAGCTGCCGAACCAGCACACCGTGCACGGGCTGCGCGTCCAGAAATATCCGAAGACAGGCTACGTTTTCTGCAATGGCGAGGACCGGGTGCCGATCCCGAACGACGGTAAAGTCCTCGACGACAAGACGAAGTACCACGCCATCTTCACCGCCGTTGACGGGGAGACAATGAAGGTCGCATGGCAGGTGATGGTCGACGGCAATCTCGACAACGTCGATGCCGACTACCAGGGCAAATATTGTTATGCCACCTGCTACAATTCCGAAGAAGGTGTCAATTTGGCCGAGACGATGGCGAAAGAGCAGGATTGGGTCGTCATCTTCAATCTCAAGCGCATCGAGCAAGCCGTCGCCAAGGGTGATTTCAAGGAAATCGGCGGCGTGCCGGTCATCGACGGACGCCACGGTTCGCCCTACACGCGCTACGTTCCCGTTCCGAACAGCCCGCATGGCATCAATACCGCGCCAGACGGAATCCATGTGGTGGCCAACGGCAAGCTGTCGCCCACCTGCACGGTTTTCGATGTGCGCAAGTTCGACGATCTCTTCGACGACAAGATCCAGCCCCGCGATGCCGTCGTGGCCGAACCCCAGCTCGGTCTTGGGCCGTTGCACACGGCTTTCGATGGCCGGGGCAATGCCTACACCACCTTGTTCATCGACAGCCAGATCTGCAAATGGAATATCGACGATGCCAAGCGCTCCTTCGCCGGCGAGAAGGTCGATCCGATCCGCCAAAAGCTCGACGTCCATTATCAGCCCGGCCACAACCATTCCTCGATGGGGCAGACGAAGGAGGCGGACGGCAAATGGCTCATCTCCCTCAACAAGTTCTCCAAGGACCGGTTCCTCAACGTCGGCCCGCTCAAGCCTGAGAACGACCAGCTCATCGATATCTCGGGGGATACCATGGCGCTCGTCCATGACGGGCCGAGCTTTGCCGAACCACATGACGCAACGCTGGTTCACCGGTCGAAAATAAACCCCGTCAGCGCATGGGATCGGGCGGACCCGTTCTTCGCTGACGCGGTAAAACAGGCAGTTGCTGACGGCATTGACCTGCTGGCGGATAGCGAAGTCATCCGCGACGGAAACAAGGTTCGCGTCTACATGACGTCGGCTGCACCGGCGTTCGGACTGGAGAGCTTCTCCGTCAAGCAAGGCGACGAGGTCACGGTCTACGTCACCAATATCGATGAGGTGGAAGACCTCACCCATGGCTTCGCAATCGTCAACTACGGGATCAACATGGAAGTAGCGTCCCAGGCAACTGCTTCGGTGACGTTCACGGCCGACCGCGCAGGCGTCTACTGGTATTACTGCTCCTGGTTCTGTCATGCCATGCACATGGAGATGCAGGGCCGCATGTTCGTCGAGCCGCAGGCGGCGTGACAGCATGGCTCGATTGGCCACCCTCGGAACTTTGGGAATGGCGGCGTTTCTCGTCGCCATTCCTGGTAACGATGCCGGGGCGGCGGAAATCGCCGTGCCGGCCGATGAGACGCCCCTTCAAACGACCGTCGATGCCGCCGCCCCCGGCGACGTGCTGTTGCTCGCAGTCGGCAGACATCGCGGTCCTGTATCCATCAACAAACGGGTGACCCTGCAAGGCCAGGCGGGCGCAATCGTCGAGGGTGATGGCCAGGGCAACGTGATCACCGTCGAGGCCGCGAATGCTGCGGTGCGCGATTTGGAGATTGTTGGTTCTGGGTCCGACTTGGATGCGATGGACGCCGGCGTGTTCGTGAAAGAGACGGCCAAGGGCGTGATGGTCGAGGGAAACACGATCCTCGGCAACCTCTACGGAATATATCTCCATGGCGCTGCGGGCGCCGTCGCTAGGGGTAACCGCATAGAGGGCATGCGCACAGGGCGGACGAACCAGGCTGGAAATGGCGTCTCCGTCTGGAACGCGCCAGGCGCCAAGGTCGTCGGCAACCAGATCAGCTTTGGACGCGATGGCATTTTTGCGACTGCCAGCAAACACAATGAATTCAGCGCGAACACCTTCCACGATGTGCGGTTCGCCATCCATTACATGTACACAAACGACAGCGTGATCAGTGACAACGTTTCAGTCGGCAATGTTGTTGGCTACGCCATCATGTATTCCAGTAGGCTGCGGGTCACGGGCAATTTGTCCGACGGCGACCGCGACAACGGGCTGCTGCTCAATTATGCCAATGGCTCAGAAATAAGCGGCAACGTGGTTCGCGGCCGAAGGCAGCCGATCGGAAGATGGGCGAGCAACGGACAGCGTTTCGCCGACACGGACGGACTTCCTGTGGCCGACGCGGACAGGGTGGTGACTCCGACAGGGGCCATTACCCGCCTAGGCCCCGAGAAGTGCGTGTTCATCTACAATGCAAACAAGAACCGCTTTCGCGGCAATCGATTCGAGGGTTGCGAGATCGGCGTGCATTTTACGGCCGGTTCGGAAGGCAACGAGATGGCCGGTAACGCCTTCATCCGCAATCGAAACCAGGTGAAATATGTCGGTACGCGCTACCTTGAGTGGTCGAGCGGCGGCCGAGGTAACTACTGGAGCGACAACCCGGCTTTTGACCTGAACGGCGACGGTATCGGCGACAACTCCTACCGACCAAACGATATGATCGACAAAGTGCTCTGGACAGCGCCGGCGGCGAAGGTTCTCGTCAACAGCCCCGCGGTGCAGGTGATCCGCTGGGCGCAGACCCGATTTCCCGCAGTCTTCCCCGGCGGCGTCGTCGACAGCCATCCTCTGATGAAGCCGGCTGACACGAAGGAGAGCCCATGAGCGTCAACATTCAATTGAACTCCGTTGCCAGGCACTTTGGCAGGGTCAGGGCCGTCGATGACGTTTCATTCGCACTGAGTGATGCTGAGACCGTCGCCCTCGTTGGACATAACGGTGCGGGCAAGACAACCCTGATCAAGCTCATGCTTGGGCTGAGCCGGCCCACATCAGGTTCCGTGACCGTGCTGGGGCAGGATACGTCAGCCGGAAATTCCGCCGTTCGCAGACATCTTGGCTATCTGCCGGAGAACGTTTCGTTCAATCCGGTTCTGACTGGCCGCGAAATGCTTCGATTCTACGTTGGATTGAAGGGCGAGAGCCCGCGCTCCGTGAACGAGCTGATGGATCGGATCGGTCTTGCGCATGCTGCGGACCGACGCATTGGAACTTACTCGAAGGGCATGCGGCAGCGGCTGGGATTGGCGCAAGCGCTGATCGGAACGCCGCGGGTTCTTCTGCTGGACGAGCCGACCACCGGCCTCGATCCAGAACTGCGCCAGCAATTCTATCGGATCGTGCGTGAAATGCGGGATGCGGGGACAACGATCCTTCTGTCGTCGCACGCCCTCAACGAGCTCGAAGGAAACGCCACGCGCGTCATTATAATGAACGAAGGCAAGAAGATCGCGGACGGGTCGCTCGATGAATTGCGGCGGATCTCTCGCCTGCCGACGGTCATTCGGATGAGGGCTACCGACGGCGGCGTCCAGCGCATCAGGGACTGGATGGGAAATGGGCCGGATCTCCGGCAGGTGAACGGCCATACCATCGAATTGGACGCGTCCCCCGATAGCAAGATCGCGTTCCTGCGCCGGACAGGCGGCGCCGAAGTGCCATTCGACGACATCGAGATGGTGCCGCCCGGCCTCGATGAACTTTATGCCCATTTCCTCGGCGGGAGACCATCAGCATGAGTACGATCGCGCTTCTGGCCGTCAAGGAAATCCGCGAAGGGCTGCGAAACCGCTGGGTGGTGGCAGCGACAGCACTGTTGGCGGCGCTCGCGCTAACCCTGACGTTTCTCGGCAGTGCGCCAACTGGCAATGTCGGGGCCGGCGCTCTTGACGTTGTCGTGGTGAGCCTGGCCAGCCTCACCATATTCATCGTTCCGCTCATCGCCTTACTGATCTCCCATGATGCGATTGTCGGCGAGATCGAGCGCGGCACGATGACGTTGTTGCTGAGCTATCCCGTGCGGCGTTGGCAAGTGCTTCTCGGCAAGTTCCTTGGCCATCTTGCGATCCTGGCATTTGCGACCCTCATTGGGTATGGCGTTGCCGCGATTGCGCTGGCGGCGACCGGAAAGTCGATTGGCGGCGCCAGTTGGTTCGCCTTCGGAACAATGACGGCCTCATCGGTGCTGCTCGGAGCCGTGTTTGTGGCGATCGGCTATCTTGTGAGCGCGCTCTCACGCGACCACGGAACCGCGAGTGGGATCGCGATCGGTATCTGGCTCCTGTTTGTGCTGATCTACGACATGGGGTTGCTGGGATTGCTGGTAGCCGATCAAGGGCGATTCGTGACCGCCGGCATGCTAAATGCCCTGCTTCTTCTTAATCCGACCGATGCGTACAGGCTGCTGAATCTCATGGGCACTGCCGAGATCAGTTCGGCATCCGGCATGGCTGGAACCGTCCAGAGTGTCGGGCTCGGTTCCTTGTCGCTCGTGGCGACACTAGCAGCGTGGACGGTGGCGCCGATGGCCGCCGCCGCTTTCATATTTTCGACGAGGGAGTTGTGAGGATGCGCTTGGGACTGGGACTCCTCGCCGGAAGCCTCATAGCCATAGCCGGCTGTCAGCGCGGCCCGGACAAGATGCCGGCGCCGTTCGCCATGACCGAAGATGCGATGGGTCGCTATTGCGGTATGAACATCCTCGAACATCCGGGCCCGAAAGGGCAGGTTATCCTTGCCAAGTATGACGAGCCCATCTGGTTCTCCTCGGCCCGCGACACGATCGCCTTTACCATGCTGCCAGAGGAACCCAAGGACATACGGGCGGTCTACGTGTCCGACATGGCGAAAGCACCCAACTGGGATAATCCAGGTATCAACAACTGGGTGAATGCCAAGGACGCCTTTTTCGTCATCGGGAGCGACAAAAAGGGCGGCATGGGAGCTGCGGAAGCGGTGCCTTTCTCCTCCAGCGAATCCGCCCGGGCCTTTGCCAGCGAGCATGGTGGCCAGGTCCTGAACTTCACCGACCTGCCGCGCGATTACGTTCTGGGGCAGGAGTCTGAGACGGTTTCCGATCGGGGCTCGGACCCGCAATCGCTTGATCCCGACAACGTCAATTGAGGGCGCCATGATCTCCCATATGTCTCGCCGTCGATTCATTGGCATAACTGCTGCGGCTGCTGGAATGGCCTTGCTTCCGCTCGGTCGCAAAGCTCTGGCGACACCGTCGGCCGTCTCGTGGCGCGGAGAAGCTATGGGCGCCCAGGCAACGCTGCTGATCAACCATCCCGACCGAGCCTTGGCCTTGAGGCTCGTTGACCAAGTTGCCGCCGAAGTCCGCCGCTTGGAAAGGATTTTCAGCCTCTATCGTGAGGATTCGGACCTTTCGAGATTGAATCGCCAAGGATTCCTGGTCTCGCCGGCAACGGATCTCGTCGAAATCCTTCGCCGTTGCAACGACGTCTGGCGTCTTACCGGGCGCGCCTTCGATCCTACGGTGCAGCCATTGTGGCTGGCCTATCAACGCCACTTTTCCGATCCCGGAGCCACTGCGGCCGGGCCGTCGCGGCGGGTCATGCAAGAGGCCCTTGATCGGGTCGGCTTCGACAGATTGGCCTACTCGGAAGATCGCATAGAATTGCCGATGGCCGGGTCGGCGCTCACGCTCAACGGCATCGCGCAGGGTTACGCAACGGATAAGGTTGTCGATCTGCTGCGTGCCGGCGGCGTTGAGCACGCGCTCGTCAACATGGGCGAGGGCCGTGCGATCGGATCGGCGCCGGAGGACCGTCCTTGGCGCATTGGCATAACTGATCCCTTCAATTCCGATTCGATTCTGAAAGTCTTGCCGCTGACGGACAGCGCCGTCGCCACCTCGAGCCCGGCCGGCTTTCAGTTCGATGAAGACGGCCGGTTCACCCATATTATTGATCCGCGAACCGGATCCACTCCCCAACGCTATGCGAGCCTGAGCGTCGTCGCGCCGACTGCCACGATTGCGGATGCACTGTCGACCGCCTTCAGCTTGATGGACGTGGAGACAATTGCCGGTGCGGTCCGACGCCTCGATGGCGTAGACGCGTATGTTCTGTCGCAAGACACTCTATGGACGCACGTCAAGTCTTAAATCGGGGAGTGGGGATGGGCGGCAAAGGTACAAGTCCAATTGCCCGCATTGTCAGGCGGCTCTGCCAGGATCGGGTGCCAAGTGAGTCTTCTCCCGCAAGACTGCGAGATAATCGAGAAAAAGCGATACTGGCTCACCTTTAGAAATCGCCAGTCAGTCGGCACAGGTACCTGGCCTCCCACTGCCGGCGAGAACGCGGAGCCGTTGGGTCACTGGTACAACCGCGAAGGACGGGCATCTATTTTCTCAGGACGGACGGAGCGTCAGTCATGCTAGCCGTTCGCCCGTACGGCTCTTTGCGGAATGCCGACAAGCGGCAATTTCCCAATTCCTCCAGGATTCTCGGAATTGTTTGCGTTTCGACAAATAGGCTGACTGACCACGGGGTAGATTTTCGCGCCGGGATCGACCATCGCCGCCGTCTCCTGGCTCCAACGTTTCTGGCGGCCGGGAATTCCAATCGACATGGCAGACCCAGAACTTGCATCGACACTTTTGATCGACGTGCGGACCATCGCCCCGATAGATCGTCACCCGCGAATCTTCGGGGTAGCGGCCGCGTTGGTCGAGGGTTCTTCTTTCATCATCGTCAACGACCACGACCCACGACCTCTGCACTATCAGATCGAGGCCAGATATCCCGGTGTATTCGCTTGGGAATACCTTGAGCGAGGGCCGGAGGTCTGGCGCGTCGAAATCAGCAGACCGCAATCGTCTGGCTGCGACTGTTGCTGCGGCAGCTGATGACCAGCCCAACGTCCGGCAGCACTTTGCAAGGTTTCTTTTTCGTCGCCACCGACTGGTCTGGCCGCCGCCTAGGTCAAACATTCGAAACATCTAAGGCGAGGAAGGTTCCTCGCCATGAGAATGTCGCTGAAGGTTAACGGTCAGGCGATCGAGACTGAGATCTTGCCAATCTCGCGATTGAGCAGCTTTCTTCGCGACGTCCTTGGCCTGACGGGTGTCAAGGAAGGCTGTTGCGAAGGCGAGTGTGGCGCATGCACGGTGCTGCTGGATAGCCAGCCGGTTGATTCCTGCCTGATGCTGGCCTTTCAAGTCGCGGGGCGCGAGATCACCACCATCGAGGGACTCTGTGGGAGCGGCATCAACGATCTGCAGCAGGCCTTCTTGAAGATGGGTGCCGTGCAATGCGGCTACTGCACGCCGGGAATGCTGCTGGCAGCCCAGGGACTCTTACATGCCAATCCCAGCCCAGGTGAAGCCGAAATCCGCCATGCACTAGCAGGCAATATCTGCCGCTGCACCGGCTTCGAGACCATCGTGCAGGCGGTCGCTACCGCAGCCGCCGCTCGCCAGGGGGCAGGGCGATGAATGCGCTCACGGTCTCAGCGCCCGTCGACATGGCCGAGTTGCGGGCGACGCTCGCCGCGGAAGCGGGGCCGGTGCATTTCGTCGCCGGAGGGACGGACATGCTGATCGCGGGCCGTCCGCTCCCCGAAATCGGACTGCTGGTTGATCTCGCCCGTGTGGCGGGCATGGCCTTCATTTCCACGGATGGCTCGGATGTTCGCATCGGAGGTGCCACCACTGTCGCGGTGCTTGCCGCGGATTGCAGGCTGCGAGTACGAATTCCGGCCCTTTGCGAGGCTGCCGCACAGTGCGAGTCTGTCCAGATCCGCAACCGGGCCACCATCGGTGGCAACATCGCCAATGCCGCCCCAGCCGCCGACTTGATGCCCGTGTTGGTCGCCGCGGGAACAAGACTGGTGCTGCTCAAGCACGACGGGACACAACACGAGGCCGCGCTCTGCGAACACCTTCCAAGCTCCGGTCATCTGATTACGGAAGTGATCTTGCCAGCAAGCGGCCTTCTGCCGCGAAGCGCCTTCGTCAAGCTCGGATCTCGGCAGGACATGACCATCTCGCGCCTCAATCTCGCACTGCTGGCTGAGTTTCAGAGCAACCATTTCGGTGTCGTGCGGATCGCAGCCGGAGCGCTTGGTCCCGTTTCTAGCAGACTGCTCCAGGCAGAGGGGGCGCTCGCGGGCCGTAAGCTCGGTGCCGCCACGTTGCGCGACTTCATTGCGGCGTTAGTCGACGATGTCGATACGGCCATTCCCGGCCGGAATTCGCAGATATACAAGCGCCGCGCGATCGCCGGACTCGGCCTCGACCTGATCGCGCAGGCCCTGGGGCTCAGCCCACGTGGATCGGCTCTTCGAGGAAGCAGCGGGATGAACCAGATCTCCCATCGGGTGCCGCTCGTTGACGGTGTGGCAAAGGTCACGGGCGCATTGCGCTTCGCGGCCGATTTGCATGTCGAAGGATTGCTGCACTGCGCGCTCGTTTTCAGCCCGCATCCACATGCCCGCGTCGCCTGTGTCGATGCTGCATCCGCGTTGGCGGTTGAGGGCGTACACGCTGTCTTCTGGCATGAAAACACGCCCCCACGATACTACAACAGCTCGATCTGGTTCGCCGGACAGGAGGCGCTGGCAGACGAGCGAATGTTCCCGGCGGTGGTGCGCCATATTGGCGACCGGGTTGCGGCTGTGGTGGCGGACACGGAGGAGATCGCGCGGCACGCCGCACGGTTGGTGGCGGTCGAAGATGTAGATCTCCCCGCTATATTTGATCCTGAAGCTGCGCTCGGTCACGCCGGGCCAGCGATGCGGGACGATGGCATCCCGGCTTTCATGAACCCCGTGGCCGACGAGAGCTTTACGCATGGCGATCTTGATGCCGGATTTGCGGCGGCTGACCTGGTGGTGGAAACACATGTCACGACTCCGCGCAGCCATCACTGTGCCCTTGAACCTCACGCCTGTATTGCCAAGCCTGAATCCGACGGTCGAATCTTGATCCTTTCGCCGTGTCAGAGCGTTTTTGGAGTGCAGGCTGTCGTCGTCCAGGCATTGGGAGTGCCACCAGATCAGATACGCGTAGTGAAGACTCCCATAGGCGACTCCTTCGGCGGCAAGGCCGAGCCGATTCTCGATCCGTTGTGTGCATTCTTTGCGCTGGTACTAGGGCGGCCTGTCATGATCCGCTACGACCAGCATGAAACCTTCACCGCGACCCGCACGCGGTCGAGCGTTGTCGGCCGGATGCGGATCGCGCTTAGCTCCGACGGCCGAATCCTGGCGCGCGACACCGAGACGCTGGTGGACATCGGCGCTTATTGCACCGGCGGCAACTATCTGCCCAGTTCGATGCTTCAAAGACTGGTTCGGCTTTATGACGTTCCCGCCGAGCGCTACACGGGCCGCGCAGTCTACATCAACACCGCCCCGGCAGGCGCTTTTCGCGGTTACGGATCCCCCCAGATCCACACAATAGCCGAGATCACGCTTGATATATCCGCGCGGCGGCTGGGGGTGGATCCGGTGGCGATGCGGCTGAGGAATCTGGTTGAGCCTAACGCGATTGAACCTTGGCAAGGGCTCAACGTTGGCAACGCTCGGGGGAGAGAATGTCTGCTACGCGGGGCCGATGCATTCGGCTGGCAGGCGCGTAGGCAGACGGATGCCGGACGAGGCCGGTGGCGGCGAGGAGTGGGGGTAGCCTCGGCCACTCACATCAACGGCTGCTATCCCGGTTTCCACGAGGAAACGACGGCGAGGTTGAGCCTCCTGCCCGACGGGCGAGCGGAACTCGTCTGCGCGCTCCACGACCTCGGCTGTGGGGCCGACACGACGCTTGCGCAGATCACGGGCGAGACGTTGGGTCTTAGGGCGTGCGACATTGCCATCGTTCCCGCCGACACCGATAGCTGTCCATATGATCTCGGCACACGGGCCAGTCGCATGACCTATATCTGCGGCGAAGCAATCCGACTTGCAGGCGTGGCACTCTCGGAAGTGATCCGGGCTGCGGCGGTCCTGGAATTGAATACAGAAGTTGATGAATTGAGGCTGGAGGCGGGCGCAGTGCGCCGCCCGGACGGCTCGGGCCTGGCGCTTTCAGAACTCGCTGCCCGCTTGACGGTCCGCGGGGCGGAACTGCCCACGGCGACCGAGACCTATCGCGCCCAGGCCAATTCAGGCTCATACGCAGCGCATTTTGCTGAGGTGGAGGTCGACGGACTCGCCGGTCGCGTACGCGTGACAGATTATCTAGCCGCCCATGACGTCGGCCGAGCGATCAACCCCATGCTGGTGGAAGGCCAACTCCATGGGGGAATCCAGATCGGTATCGGATATGCCCTTTACGAGGATGTTGCGATCGACCCTGTCACTGGTCGAATGCGTGGCGACAGCTTCAGCCGCTATACATTGGCCAATGCCTCCGAGATGCCGCCGATGCGTGTCCTGCTCACCGAAGAGGGTGAGCCGACCGGCCCCTTCGGCGCCAAAGCCGTCGGAGAGATCGCGACAATCCCGGTCGCGGCGGCCGTGGTCAACGCCGTCAATGATGCCCTGGGCACTGAACTGACAGATTTGCCGCCAATACCCGTGCGAGTCCTCGCTGGATTGAGTTGAGGGACAATGGTCATGGAGGTGCATCTAAGCCACTGTGGTATTGCACTCGGTCCGAAGCCTAGGGTGCGCCTGCGCTTTCTGGCCGTGCATCCCTTCCATGCCTGTTCACTGCCGATGCCGCCGAACGATATCAAATGCGCGGCAAGCGCCCACACCGGATATCTCGTAGGATAGCTGGGGTAGGGCATGTCAATCGATCACGCTGTTGTGTGGCTGGAATTCCGAACAGCAAAAGTGTTCCTTTTTGAAGACGCTGCAACGCCGTCAGTCGCTGGAGAACCTGAATTCATCGGTGACATGCGGCTGACGCATGATGGTCAGAAAGGCCAACGTCGAGACGATGATTTCTTCGGGGAGGTTCTTGGCTTTCTGGAAGCTCGGAAGAAATGGATTATAATCGGAAATAGATCGAGCTGTGTCGGCTTGCTCGAGCGCATATGCCGTCAGAAGGCCGAGGGTCGTGTCGTTGGCGTGGAATTTGTCGATGCGGTCACCGCTGAGGAAGTGTTATCGCGAGCCCGTAGCTATTTTAGCGACCGCCACTAGGCATTTCCGCCACGCCATTGGCCGTCGTGAGATCAGGCCAAACTAGGATAGGGCAGGGCGAAGACCTGGCCGATGCCAACGACATCAGGGACAGGTTGGACGAACTGGAAAGGCGCGTTGGTCCACAGCGAGTTGGTGCTGACGACAACACGGTGGCTACCTCAGTACCAAGACCATCAGCCGAGGATTCGCTATGCGATCCGCGTAGCTGCAGTCGTCGTCGACGTTAGGCGGCTAGACGCGGCCTTCCGTTGCCGCGAACCGCGGGAACAGGATGTTGTTCTCCAAGTGGATGTGTTCCATCAGGTCTTCGGCAAACTGAGCCGTGCCGACGTAGAGCGCCTGCCAGGAGCGGCAGGCTCCGTCGGGCGTGACGAAGTCGCCGGTGAGGCTTTCGAGGAGCCGAAGCAAGGTGCCTTGGTCGTCGTGCTCGTGCCGCAGTTCCGAAATCGGGATATCGAACTTGCCTTTGCCCCACTGCCGCATTGCTGGAAACAGAATGGCCTCTTCCTTGGCCATGTGTTGCTCCAGTTCGCTCTGCAACTGCCGTAACGCATCCGAAAGGCCGGCCGGCACCTTCGGATGTTCGCGATGCACCGCCTCAACCTTACGCGACAGTGCAATGAGCTCGGGCAGAGCGCGCCGGTGCGCTTCGTGGTAGCAGGCTTCGATGTGGTTGATCAGTTCATCGCTGTCCATCGCAGCCGGCGCCGCTGTACCCGCAGTGTCGGTACCAAGTGCCTCCAACGCGCGCTCAAGGTCGTCGGGATCGACTCCGCGCCGGTGCGCGGCGCCATCGAGGGTGAGATCGCCATTGCAGCAGAAGTCGATCTTGAATTTGCGGAAAACGGCGGTGGCGCCAGGCAGCGTTGCGGCTATGTCGCCGACCGTGCGTTCCCATAGTTCTGGAACTGGGAATTGGGTGTTCATGACGAAGCTCCATGCATTTTCGACACAACGGCTTTGAAACTTGAAGCGGGCCCATTCGACGCGACGCAATGTCTCGAGGACGAAATCGTGCCAACCGTTGGACCATGAATTGCCCAGATAAAGGTCCGCGTCTTTGCGCTGGAACAAAGAGGAGCAGATCACCAAGCTGTCGCCGTCAGCCTCCCAGCGGGAAGCCTGAGTGCGTGCGGCGCGGCTGAGTTCAGGGCATTTGGCTCAAAGAACATAGCAATTTATCAAGTTCGGATCCTGCGTGTCCGGGCAGGGGTGCGCACCTGATCGCCTAGCGTGATAGGCCCGATGTCTTCGGCGATTGAACAGAGTTTTCCGCTGTTTCAGCCGCAGGAGGCATGAGGGCATCCGGTGCGCTTCATCCGGCCGTCGCGCAAAGGCCGCAGGCTTATGCTCTGATCGGCGGCCAGCCAAAGTCGCAATGGCCGACGATGCCGATCGCCTGCGCCATGTGATCGCAAACACGCGGTGCGCCAAGCCACTCTGGTCGAATGTTGCTTCTCAAAGCTCAAACAGGTGTGACGCATCGCAACTCGCTTGAGAAAACAATCAGGAATTCCCTCGTTGTCGCCCTCTCGCAGCTACGATCCGATGGATCAGGTGATTGTCCGCAGCTCTTAATCTAAAAGCGCTGTCGACACGGGATCATCCGAACATCGCTCGGGTATGATTGGCGCTGCGCCGATCAGTTCGAGACAGTAAGGCACGGCAGGAAAGACGGCGTTCAAGCATACGTCGATTAAAGCCGGCTTGCCTGGCAGGTTTATGATCAGCGGATGGCCGCGGACTCCCGCAGTCTGACGTGAAAGAATGGCTGTGCGGACTTGCCGCATGCTGGCCTGCCGCATGAGTTCGCCAAAACCGGGAAGTTCCTTGGTGATGACTTGCTGCATTGCCTCTGGGTAAGATCCCTTGGAGATGGACCGGTCCCTCCAGTCGTCAGGATAAGATCAACGCCGCATTGGTCGCAAAGCTCGATGAGCACATTCCGGACACTTTCCACGCCGTCAGGGACTATGCGGCGGATGAAGACGCAAGGCGATGCTACGACACGTCGAAGCCAGCGCTCGATGGCAGGCCCGCCAAGATCTTGATATTCGCCGCGGCTTGCACGTTCTGACACTGTAATGATTGCAATCTGGGTCATTTTTTCTGTTCGAGATCCACCTTCAGATCGAAGCGGTCGCTTGCCATCCGGGCTTGGCATGGGCGTATCCATCGACGAGCGTGCCGGGCAGATCGAGGCACGAGAGAATAAAACGGGCCCCCTCGCGATCCTCTCTCCCATTGGCAAGAGCTCTGTACGTCTTTGCCACCTCGATCATGTCGCACGTGTGCGGAGACAGGCGGATGCGCCGGACGCCTCTGGAGGCGAGATCCGCGGGTGCGGGGCAAAAGGCCTGCACCTGGTTGGAGAGCGTCTGCACGCCATTGATCGCGAGGAACTGCTGGTCGTCGAGCGTGTCTACGGCAAGACCGTCCGGGTCTTTCTCGCAGGTAAACTGGCACGAATCCTTGTGAAGGCCGTAAATGCGCGCATGATAGCATCGCCCGGAAGCGCGAGCGGCAGCCGACCGAAGGCGAAAATCTCGAAATCCGCCTCGGGACATGCGCTGGCCATGGCGCCGACGGCGGCGAGCGACAATTCCACTGGCGGGCATATGGTTTTGGCACCGCGATGAATGAGGAATTGCGCGGAAGACCCATTATAAACGTTCAGGAACGGACCTGTCACGAAAGGCTTGCCGGAGCGTGACGGCAGGGCGGTGACATCGTTGATCTCGATCAGCCGATCGTCGCCACAGAGGTCCTCGATGCTTCTGCGTTCCCGAACGGTCGCCGGTGCTGCCAGGGTAGACAGCACCACTTCCTTTCCGGCACGCTCGAGGCGTTCGATGATCTCAGGCCATACGGGGTCGGAAAACGGCATCCGCTTGCCGCAGACGACTTCGCCGATATGGACCCGGTCGATCGGAGCCTCGTCCGCGATCCTGCGGTAGAAGTCCGTGAGGCGGTCGGGCGACCAGTGGAAGAAGACCGGCCCAAGCGTCAACGCAATTGCGGACAAGGTGCTATCTCCACTTCTTGCTGTACGCTCCTGCCGTCTGCCGGGAACCTTCCGACTGGCCAGCAAGAATCCGATCGATCTCAATGGCGTCGCCGCCTTGCTCGACCGCGTCAACGGCCTTCCGGAAGGCGCGGACCACTTCCGTCACATAACCTTTGCCGCGCTGGCGTCCTTCGATCTTCAAGGCGGTTACGCCGGCGGCCTTCAGCCCGGCAATCATCCCGCCAGCGTTCAGGCTGACGGGATCCTCGAACAAATAGGAGGTCTTGCCGCCGGCCTTGAATTTGCCCTTGCACAAAGTGGGATAGCCTACTGGCTCGCCGAACTCGTAGCGGTCGATCGTGAACCCTGAAAGCCGTGCTGCCGTGCCGTTAGGCTCGTCGTCGTAACTCACCATTTCGGGTGGCGAACAGACGCCATTCAGATTTGGCGATTTTCCCGTCGCGTATGAAGAAAGATAGCATCGGCCTTCGATCATCACGCAAAGGCCGCCGAACACGAATGCTTCGTCTCCACGTCGATCGCGCGGTTGAGCGCCGCGATCTCCTGAACCGAAAGAACCCGCGGCAGCACGACGCGACGAACTCCGAAACTTTTCGCGTAGAATCCGATTGCTTCCGGCGTTGCTGCCGCAGCCTGTACCGACAGATGAAGACGAATTTGTTTATGGTTCTTGGCGACATGATCAAGGACGGCTATGTCCGCCGCGATGATGGCATTTGCGCCGCATTCGGCTGCGGTATCCGCTGCCTTTTTCCACAGGCCAACATCGTTGACACGCGCGAATGTATTGATGGCGACGAGAACCTTGCTGCCGTGGTTATGCGCGAAGCGGACGCCCTCGGCCAGTTCTTCCCCGGAGAAGTTGAGCCCCGGGGAAATTCCGGGCATTCGTTTCGTCGCGAAATCCGCAATAGACTGCGTCCGCGCCTGCCTGGACGGCTGCCCTCAATGTAGGCGGGGTTCCGGCCGGGCAGACAAGTTCCATGCGTCCGCTTGTCATGCCTCTGGCGCCTCGCGTCTGGAATTTCGATTGGCCATTTGGCGTGCGACGCTCAATGCGCCGAGAATGCCCGTATTGGCGAGACGAGCCAGGAAGCCACGCAGGCCGAGTAGGTCCGCGGGGCTAAGCTCGGCGTCCTCGATTGTGTTCCTCAGCGCGAGCACCGCCTCCGTGCGGCCGCTGATCGAGATGATCCGGCTGAAGAAAAGCGCATCGCCATCCAGCGTGCCGTCGAGCAGGCTCAAGAGTGTCAGAAGAGGTCCCCTGATCTGGACGTTTGATGTCGCGGCCTCACTTCTCCTGACGACACGAACGATCGAACGCTCTGCGTCCGGTACGACGGTAAATGCGAAGGCGAGGTCGACCGGGTCGATGAAATCGCAAGCTGTTCGATGTTCGCCCAGGCGGTCGAACAATCGGGGCTGGCGCCTAGCCATCGAGCGCAAGGATAGCGTCAGCAACGGCCCGAGGGGAAGTCCGGCAAAAGGTGGGAAAAGATGACGAATGACCGCCGGCAACGTCGGTTCCGTGCTGATCGTCACCATTCAGTACATCCTATCCACATGAGCTCGTTCAGCAGGCCCTTCCGGCCATCGACTTCCTGCGTCCGTCTGCCAGCAAGTCCGCGAAATTGACACTGTTGGGACAGAAATCCTGATAGTGGCTTTCGAAATCGAAGGCGGCCAGGTGGCCATGACACTGGCGGCGATGCTGGCAGGCGATGCAGATGCGTGACATGAAACGGTGCGCGGCTTCCAGCGATTGAAAGCTGTCAGGATCGATGTCAATCGAACGCATCGCGGAAGAAAGCAGGTCTTGCGAAGCGTAGGGTAGCCGCATGGCTTCATCGAATTCGCTTCGTGACAAACCGATGCCATTCAGGATGCCTGTACACTCATCCAAACCCATTGCCCAAAAGTCCCTTGTCGCTGCCATGCTCTGCCGGCGATCCGCGAGAAGGGAAATTACGGACCGCAAAGCTTCGACAGTTTCGCTAATGAGATTGCCTGCCATGTGAAATCCTTTTGGCTCGATCGCCTTCCTCGGAAATGATGTGAGAAGGGAAAAATAGCGGGGACGGATCGTTCGCTCTTTGCGCTAGCGCAAAGTTCTTCGTCAGCCCTGATGGCAAAATCGATCGCCGACGAACCGGTCGGGCCGGATTTCGCTATGCATCACCGCTGCCTTCCCTTGTTTTCAGATCTTGGCTCATTCCTTTCGTTCCTCGATCGGAACGGGCAGCTTCGTGAGGTTGGCATCCCTGTCTCGACACGGCTCGAACTGACCGAGATACACAGGCGGGTGATTGCCTCGAAAGGCCCAGCGCTCCGCGTTACGGCGCCTGTCGACGATCGCGGCGTCAAGTCAGCCTTTCCCGTCGTCGCAAATCTTTTCGGCACCCGGGAACGTGTAGCCTGGGGCCTTGGCACCGACCTTCACGGTCTGGAAACCCTCGGCGCGCTCCTTGCGTGGATGAGATCGCCTCAGGCTCCACAGAACCTTCGTCAGGCCCGACAGATGTTGCCTGCGGCGCGGGGTGCACTCGTGGCGCGGCCGAAGATCGTCTCCCCGCCCAGAGAGTGGCGCGACGCCGATCCGGATTTTTCGCTTCTTCCCATCCAGACTTGTTGGCCGGGAGACGCAGGCCCACTCATAACATGGCCAGTGGTCATTACTCGCCCGCCTGGCGAGGACGACCCGAGCACATACAATCTGGGCATATACCGGATGCAGGTGCTAGCCCGTGATCGTGCCATCGTAAGATGGCTGCCCATGCGAGGTGGAGCAGCCCACCATCGCATATGGCAGGCGAGGGGGCTTGAGATGCCGGTGGCGGTCGTCATCGGGGCAGATCCCGCGACGTTGATCGCCTCGGTGATGCCGGCGCCTGAAGGCGTGTCGGAGCTGGCACTGTCCGGGATGATCAATAATCGCCGAGTCGGATTGGCGCCCTGCAAGAGCATCATGCTTCACGTGCCAACCAGTGCGGAAATCGTGCTTGAAGGTGCCGTCTCTTCAACAGAAACCGCGCTGGAGGGCCCTTTCGGCGATCACACGGGATATTACAACACGCCGGAGCGATACCCCGTATTCAACCTCAAGCGCGTTCGCGTTCGCGACGGGGCAAATTACCTGACCACGTTCACCGGGCGCGCGCCCGACGAGCCCTCGGTTCTCGGCGAGGCACTGCTCGATGTGTACAAGCCACTCCTGCGCCAGCAGATACCGGAAATCGTTGATGTGTGGCTTCCGCCGGAAGCCTGCTCCTACAGGATTGCGGTCATCTCGATCGCCAAGAAGTATGCCGGACAGGCCAGGCGCGTGATGATGGGGTTCTGGTCCCTGCTGCCGCAGTTTTCGATGACCAAGATTGTCATCGTGGTGGATGACGATATCGACATTCGATCATGGCCGGACGTGATGTGGGCGGTCGCCACCCGGATGGATCCCTCGCGCGATCTGATGCAGGTGGACCGAACCCCTATCGACCAGCTCGATTTCGCCTCACCCCTCGAAGGGCTTGGGGGAAAGATCGGGTTCGATGCGACGCGCAAGATTGGGTCCGAGACCTCTCGCGAATGGGGAAAGGAGCTGACGATGTCAACTCATATCGAGGAGCAGGTGTCTCAACGATGGAACGAGTTTGTTTCGCAGACGACCGCTCAGGGGCAACAATGACCAAACGGCTGATAATCGGTGTGACAGGTGCATCCGGCTCCGTGCTCGCGCTGGAGACCATACGTCAGTTGGTCAGGGCCGGGGTGGAGACGCATCTCGTCGTCTCCAAGGGCGCGCGATTGGCGATCCCACATGAGCTCGGCACCGACGGCCTTGCCCAACTGACCTCCGTCGCCAACCGCGCGTATTCCTATCAGGACTTCGCCGCACCAATCGCCAGCGGCTCTTTCAGAACGGATGGCATGATCGTCGTTCCCTGTTCGATGCGGACCTTGGCAGCTATGGCACACGGTTTAGGCGACAATCTTCTCACCAGGGCCGCCGATGTCGTCCTGAAGGAAAGGCGCCGGCTGGTCATTGTTCCACGCGAGGCGCCGCTCCATGAAGGGCACCTCGACGCGATGTTGAGACTAGCACGGATGGGCGCAGTCATCGCACCGCCGGTACCGCCGTTCTATGTCAAGCTTGCCTCGATCGAGGAAATGGTAGTCGAGATGGCTGCCCGACTGATTGGCTGGGCGGGCGTTGACCCGGGCGACAAGCTCACGCGTTGGGGCGAAAAGAAAGTCGCCGCCGCGTGATCATCCTGATGGATTGGCTCAACGTGCAAGGATAGCAATGAATTTGCAGACGTCGAAAGGCGCGACATATGACGTACGGAAACTTCCACCTGAAAGGAAGCAGTCCGCTGTATTGTCAATGTTCGACGGACTCAAACCCGGTCAGACATTCGTGGTCGTTCTCGATTTTGATCCTGATAGACTCAGGCGTCAGTTCGAAGCGTTCTTTGCTGGCGAACACATCTGGCTTTGCCTTAGACCGGGGCCACCAGAATGGCTGATCGAGATAGGAAGACCTCAACCTGCGCAGTGATGTCGAGCTCTACGAAGAGGTCGCACACGCCGATCGACCGATCTGGTCACTCAAGACTCAGGTGGCAGTGACCGTGAGGGCCCCCTTCATTCCAAGCTCATAATGACCCCGTATCAGGTGGTCGTATTCGCCTTCATTGGTGAAGGCCAGACGCACCGTCTCGCCTCTTTTTACGGTGACTGAAACCGGATCGAACGCCATCGATCCATCTTCGTTCTCGACCATGCTGATCGCGATGGTACGATCTATTTTGGCCGCCATGCCCGGCTGACCGATAACCATCAGTTCATGGCCGTCATGAGTGCCGGAATGCATTCCCGCCGCAAGCGCCGGGGCGATGAAGAGGACCATGGCGATTGTTGGCATCATGCATTTCTTCAGTGCGATTTCTCCGTTGTGAAATGTGTTGAGTTTCACCCTGTCGGAGGTGGCCGCGGGCTCTGTTTTGGACCGCGATCGGCGGAACCAGGTTAGCAGGGTCGCCTGAAGCCTTCACCAGTTCTTGCCGCTGATCACCTATGGCCCGTCTGCACCGCAGATAAACTGAGTTGCCGCATCGAAAATGCACCCTCCTTTGCGGTGCTCGCGATGTCGTCAAACAGGAGAGCGAGATCCATGTAGACGCTGCGATCCCGTTCGGCTGCGCCCATTTCATCGAGATCCTGCAGGAAGAAGAGAATGGCTTCGATGCGCTCGCGTTGACAGCGGGCGTTGGCAAGATGCTCGCGTGCCGCGCGCCGCACTTCCAGAGCCGTAAATCGCGCCAGCGTCTCGTCGAGTCTGGAACGGCACTCACAATCGAGCCGGGCGTCCTTGATCAAATTTGCCAGCCTGCCGACAACGGCCATGCCAGCAAAGCGCCGGGAACAGTCGTCAATACTACTCAATGGAACGTTTTGTTTCATCTTCTTCGCTCCTAGGGCAGACGTTTCGCAGCCGGTCGCAACGCGAACAGACGACGCGCGCCCTGCCAATCGGCAGACGCGGTCTCGAAAATTGTTTTGATTATAAGCGACTATTTTTGCTGCCTGTTTGCGCTGGAGCAAACACGTAGACCGATCATCGACGGTATTGCCTTCGCATTGAGTTTTTTCCGACCGCCGATCTTGCGAGTTGAGAAGCGGCACGAGGACGTCGTGTCAGTCATCCCTGTAGAGGAATTGTCGCATGGCCGCCGACGGGAGTGTGCTTATTTTCGACGCGAAGCAGAGGCGGATGTCGGCGCCGTTTCGGCCATTCTTTCTAATCGCGGGGTTGGACGCGATTGTAGGCCCGGCGGTCTGGCTGCCGTCAACGTTCGGAATACAGGCCATCGGCCCGACCGGGATATCTCCCGGCGATTGGCATCGCGACGTGCTTCTTTTCGGGATGGTTCCAGCCATTTTGACTGGCTTTCTGTTGACGGCATTGCCTCGATGGACAGGACGACGCGCAGTCTCGCCACTTACCACGCGTCTGCTCGTCGCCCTATGGCTGTGCAGCCGGGGGACTTTCCTGTTTCTGTCGCATTCGGCCGGGCTTGCCCTCTATGCGTTTTTGGTGCTGACGCTCCTCTTGATTGCGGCGGGACGGGTGATCGCGAGCCGCGACCGCCGCAACCTGAAGATATTGTTTCTGCTGCTCGCCTTTTGTGGTGGCAACATACTTGCGGCGGCGTCCTACCAAGTAGAATTTGCGCTGCGGCTAGCCTTGGCTTCGATCGTCGGACTTGTCATGATCATCGGAGGACGCGTCGTCCCGGCGTTGACGGTGGCCTATGTCGAGAGCGCGGGCGGTCGAATCTCCGTCAACCGTTCTGCCGTTTTGGAATACGCGGCAGCGGCTATTGCGGCATGCGCCCTTGGTTTGTGGGTTGTTGCGCCGCAGGCACAACTCACCGGCGTTGCCTGCGCGCTCGCCGCCTGCGGTCAGACCATGCGAGCCGCCCAATGGAATGGTTGGCGAAGCGCGGCCTCGGCGACGGCTCTTGCCCTTCACATAGGATATGGATGGATCATCGTGGGTTTCGGACTTCTGGCGATCCACATTCTAGCACCGGAGTGGCTGGGACAGGCGGCTGCGGTCCACGCATGGACGATCGGCGCCATTGGCACGATGGCCCTCGCTATCATGGCGAGCATGATCCGTAAGCATAGCCACCGCGCCTTCGCGTCTTCGGCTCCGACGACCGGTGCGTTCATAGCGATGAC
Organism: Mesorhizobium sp. B264B1B; assembly: GCF_020165765.1. NCBI lineage: Bacteria > Pseudomonadati > Pseudomonadota > Alphaproteobacteria > Hyphomicrobiales > Phyllobacteriaceae > Mesorhizobium > Mesorhizobium sp. B264B1B. The sequence continues at coordinate 73,538 of NZ_JAIUIS010000012.1, read as the reverse complement.
GACTTGCTGCCTGTCGCGCCTCCTCGTCGAACTGTTGCCGGACTACGGGACAGGCTTGACCAACCTCTCGGGAGCAATGTGGGTTGTCGCCTTCGGTCTGTTTGTCACAGCATTCCGTAGAATGCTCATCCTGCGCAAGACGAAGCCAGACTGCCGCTCCACATCCTAAGCGACGATCAATGCCGCAGCGCGCCTGATTGAGCTGATCCGAGGGTGCCATGCCGTCGCTGCCGATTGCCTTCACACCCAATTCGTGAAGTTATTTTTGCGACAGCATAGGGCCGCCGGTTCGGTCCAGTGGAAGATGCTACCCACGCTGCTGAACGCCTTCAAGGTTGCGGCTTATACTTATCCGGGGGTTGAGATGCGTAGTATTGTGCTACTTGCTCCATTTCATCGTCCGTCATTGCGCGTGCAATATTTCGCATCTGCTGGCTAATATCGTTGCGACGACCTCCGTCTGCGAAAGCGCGCAGTTGAGCTTTGATGTAGACGGCCGACTGGCCTTCGAGCCACGGACTGCCGGCCTTGTTGTCCAAACTGCCGTGACACGAGCCGCAAGGCGCAATTCCGCGCATTGGGGCTCCATTGATGACGATGCGAGGCGCAGGAACCTTTTGCGAGGGATGATAGGCAGGCAATCGCGGCAGGTAATTATAATAGGCCGCGAGGTCGATCATGTCCTGGTCGGCAAGATGAGGCGCGAATGGACTCATTACGGCGTTCACGCGCGCGCCCGATTTGAAGTCTTTTAGCTGTTTGTATATGGCGGCTGGGTATTGCCCTGCGAGGTTGGGCGAATCGGCGCGGCTGACGCCCGTCGGGCCATGGCATATCGCGCATTGCTGAGCGAGCGTCGCACCGCGGTTGATCGACTCGTTCGAAGGATTGGCGAGCATGGCTGACGTCATGATGACGTCCGAGGTCTTGAACGTGGGCTGAACGGTCCTGGCACCCGATGTCAGTTTGGGAATGCCGGCAGCACTGCATATTGCGTCCCACAAGCCAGCCAGCTTCAGATCAGACTGTGCATAGGGAAGCAGGATGAAGCCGCCAAGGGCTGTCAAGACCACCAGCGCGGCCGTGATACCAATACTCAACCTGACCCAAGGGTTTGTCGCTGAGAAGAGGCGTTCCGTCGACATTATCGGGCTCCAATGTAGACAGCCGGAACAGAGGTGCCCTGCCTGAACGCGAGTTGCAAGATTGGGAACCCATAATTGGTCACAGTGAGCCCGATCATCAGTGCCAGCCAAAGGCCATAGCTGTTAAGGGCAGCGGGCACAGAAACGGGAGCATGGACGGCCGTGCTGAAGCGATATTCGCCCGCATCCATCGCCGGGGCGCGCTGGCCTCGTATGAGGATGAGAATGAAGATCGCGCCGGAGATCAGCAGGATCAGCCCCCCAAAGGCCGACATGCTCACTGACATCGCTTCGGAGGCAAGTCCGGGGTCGGTATAATCGAAGTAAGCCATGCGGCGAGGCATGCCTAATATACCAACATAATGCCACGGGAAAGTTGTAATGATCATGCCCAGAAACCATAGCCAGAGCTGCAGGCGCATGAGGCGGAAGTCGATGAACGCGCGCCCCGTCAGATGTGGCCATAGATCGTAGGCGATGGCGAAATACATGATCACGATCGCGCCGCCGAAGATCAGATGGAAATGGCCGGTTATCCACTGCGTGTTGTGGATCGTGGTGTCGAGCTGATAGCTCATGTTAATGAGGCCTCCGGCGCCGCCGAAACCCAGAAGCACGAAGGAGAATGCCGTTGCCAGCATGATCGGATTGTTCCACGGCAATGTAGCGATCCATCCCAGTGGTCCTCTGCCCCCACGCAGGCGACCTGCGATTTCGACAGATGCGCAGATCGTGAAAACAGTCAGCAGGGTCGGCAGGGCCACAAGCGCCGTGAACGCCGAATGGATGAACTTGAAGCCGGCGCCGACCTGCGGATCGGCGAAAGCGTGATGGATGCCGATGGGCATCGCAACGACCAGAAAGAGGATGAAGGCAATCCTGCCCATGGAGTCGCTGTAGAGCTTCCCGCCAATGGCCCGCGGCACGATCGTGTAATAGGCGATATAGGTAGGCATCAGCCAGAAATAGACGATGGCATGAAGCGTCCATGAGAAGAAGACGCGGGCCAACCCAGCGTCTATGGTCGATTTCAAGCCGAGCGCTACCGGCAAAATCTGGAACAAAAGCTCTAGCGCCGCTCCAACGGCCGTCCAGGCCCAAAGATATGCGCCCGCTACATTGGCGAACATGGCGAGAGGCACCGGCGCGTCCGGGTTGTTTCGCTTCCAGATCCTCAGGTTGATGGACATGAGTGCGACCCATATCCATGACCCGAGCACCACCAGCACGACGCCGATATAGTAGAATGGGCTCCCAATCAGCGGCGGATAGAACGTGTAGAGTACGGATGCGCGGCCAAGCGACACGGGAACCATCGCCGTCACTGCGCCGATCACGATCAGCCAGAAGCCCGCCCAGGCCCATCGCCGTCCGATGAGTGGTTGCTTGAGCGCGCTTTCGGAAATGGCGTAGCCGAAGCCCATGGCCACGAGCGTCGGGAACACGTAACCCATAATGGTTCCGTGGGCCGTCAGCGAGCGATAATACCATTCCGGATTGGTGATCCAGGTATGAAGCGGGCTTCGAATGAACATCTGCCAGGCGCCCATGATAAGCGCGAGCCCAAAAACCGCAAACGCAAGCCAAAAATGAGCAAGTATCAGTCGCCGGCTATTTAACACAGCTCACCCTCTCTTGCTTGGTTGCCATGGTCATGAACTCGGCTTTGTCAATGACCTTGACTTTCCCCCACATTCCTTCGTGCCCGAAGCTGCAATATTCCTGGCATGGCATCAGGTACTCGCCCGGCTTGCGGAAGCGGGCGTTCTGCACGGAAATGTAGCCGGGGACGAGCATGGTGTTGACGTTCGTCCCCTGAATAAGAAGGCCGTGGATGACATCTGCACTGGTGGCGCGGATGGTTATCGTCGTGTCAGTCGGGACGAGAATGCACTGTGGCGCGAAGGAGTATTGTTGCCCGATTGCCCGGACAGTTACTGAACCGTCAGGCTCGATGGCGCTACCAAGGTTGGATTCGACGAACTCACCCGAAATGTGAAGCGTGGTTGGATCAGCGGTCTCCACCCGCGCCTGCGGCATCGTCGCCTGATGGATGCCGGCGAAGGCCGCCATGCCGGCGAGGAAGGCGATGATCAAGACCGCGATTATTGCCCAGTTTTTCTCGGCGCGAATCGCAGCCCCGGCATGGTCAACAGGATCCTCGGTCATCTGGATAGCCTCGAAGCCCTAAGGATTGGCGTGGGGGATGAATACGAGTAGGTAGAACGTCAACCACATGCCAAGCACAATGGCGGTCGTAATACCGGCGAGGAGAAAAGCTCCGCCTGGGCCCGATCGTAATATCCGCTCCAGTGCCTCCTTTTCGGATCCGGCTGCGCCTGTCGGCTCATCAGAGTTGATCATCCGGCCCTCAATTCAATGTCGCAGAGCGCAGCTGGTTTGCTTCCGACGGGCTGATCGCTGCTCCCCGATTGCCCCACGAGGTGCGGACATAAGTGACTACCGCCGCCACCTCGTTGTCTGACAAAGTGCCGGCAAACGGAGGCATGCCATACGGCATCGGATTGCCGGCGGTGCCGGGAGGATAACCGCCATTCAGTACCATCCGGATCGCGTTCACCGCCGACTGCATCTGGATGGACTGGTTGCCGGCCAATGGCGGGTAATGTGGCGGAGCCCCTTCGCCTCGCGCGCCGTGGCAGCTTGCGCATCGTTGATCGTACACCGTTTTGCCAAGGCTTATCAGCAGGCTTCCTTCGCTCGGCGGCACGGAAGGTTTAGCGACATCGGGGGCGCTGTCCTGAGCGATGCTCTTCAAGTAGACGGCCATTGCGCGCGTGTCTTCGTCGCTGAGATACTGGAGGCTGTTGTAAACGACTTCGGCCATCGGCCCGTAGACCGCGCCCCTGTTCGAGACCCCGGTGCGCAGCAGATCGGAAATGTCCTTGATGCTCCAGTCGCCGAGCCCCGCTTCCTTGTTCGAGGTGAGGGATGGGGCATACCAGTTCTGCATCGGGATAAGACCGCCCTTGAAGGCGTCGGACTGAGAGTTGCCTCCAAGGGCGTTGATCGGCGTATGGCACATGCCGCAGTGCCCGAGCCCCTCGACGAGGTAGGCGCCGCGATTCCACTCCTGCGACTTGCTTGGATCGGGCTGATATTCGCCTTCGGTAAAGAACAAGGTACGCCAGCCAAGGATTAGTGATCGGTTGTTGTATGGAAAACTGAGGTCATGGGGCCGGTTTCGCTGTTTCACCGCTTCGACAGACTTGAGATAGGCGTAAATCGCGTCGCTGTCTTCCCGGGTCACCTTGGTGTAGGAGGCGAACGGCATTGCCGGATAGATCAATCCCCCATCCCGTGAACGCCCGGTATGCATCATCCTGTAAAACTCGTCGGCCGTCCATTGGCCGATACCGGTCTCAGGATCCGGTGTGATGTTGGAAGTGTAGAGTGTGCCGAAGGGGGTGAGCATGGCGCGGCCGCCTGAAAACAACTTGCCTTCGGGCGCCGTATGGCAGGCGATGCAATCTCCGGCACGTGCCAGATACTCGCCTTTGAGAATAGTGGCCGCCGGGTTTGTCAATGTCCGTTCTTGCGCCCAGGCGGCGTCGTCCAGCTTGAGGGCGGCAAACGAAACCGCGCCTGAAAACGCCAGGAGGCCGACGAGAACTTTGGGCTTCAGCATAGCGTCCTCTCAGTTCGGCTGGCTTCCACAATCGAAGGGCAATGTGAAGGTGCCTTTCGGGGCTGGCGCGGCATTCGGCGGGGCCGGCAGGGAAGACAGCCACGCCGCCACGGATCTCACATCATCTTCCGTAAGGTGCCCTGCCACGACTTGCATGCAATCAGGAGCAGTCGCCGTCCGGGTCCCGTAGCGCCAGGCGCCGAGCTGAGCGCTTACATAGGCTGGGCGCAGACCAAGAAGGCCGGGAATTGCAGGCTCCATGCCCGTAAGCGAAGGGCCGTGACAGCTCGCGCACGCAGGTATGGAGCGCGCTGAGTCACCATGTGTCACCAGTTCCTTGCCATGCATCAAAGCGTCTTGCGAGACGTCGGGGGGCGCGGCAACAGGCAAGGCCGGCCGTTGGTCGGCAAAATAGTCCGCCATCTTCTTGAGATAGGACTGCGGCAGGAATTCGAGCAAGTAGTTCATCGGCGGATAATGGCGCCGTCCCGCTCTGAACGCGAGCAACTGATTATAGAGATATCCGGATGGCTTGCCCGCCAGTCGCGGGAAATAGACGTCGCTGGTGCCCTTGCCTTTGTCGCCATGACAAATGGTGCAGGCCTGCACGCGAGCTTCCATTGTGTCTGGAGCGTTGTTTGGCGGATTGTCTTGCGAAAGTGCGGAGACGGAGGTGAGCAACAGAGACGCAACAACAGCGAGCGGAATTGGGTTGCTCATACCTAAGCTCCATCGGCCTGGCTGAGACCATAACCAAGACAGCAAGGATATGGAACCCCCGCAGCGGCAACTCGCTTGTTTTCACAGACATGAGCTGATGGGCCACGGAAATTGCCGCAAACGGGTCGAGGAGCGCGTTGGAGAGGACGAGACGAAGCAGATGGAGCTTGAGCCGGAAAGGTAGCCTGAACCGCAGTGTTTGGCAGAAACGCGGGGTCGGAAACGGGCGGGGCAGCTTGGGGTTTCTCCAGGCGATTTCTGGGGCATCGACGCGTATTGTCAGCCAGACCGAAGGATCCTAGCTCATACTAACCCGCTTGAACCGGCAACTCCATGCGGAACCATTCTGCGCCGTACAGGTTGCTTTTGCAGAGTGTTCGATTCCCCGAGGATGCAGCCGCTTGAGGCCCGTTGTCCGTCCCTCCGGCAGCGGGCCTTCCTTGCTCAGTCAGCCCCCTAATGGGGCACCTCGGAATTTCCCCTCCTCGATAGCAGCCAGCTTGAAGCACTCTCGAGCCTTCCTGAGGTGTCGCTTGGCCAGCCAGAGCGGCCCAGCAAGCGCGCACCGCTTGTTTCCACTTAGGGCCACGCTTACTCCACTGAAGGAGATGCTCGGCGGCAGCCTCTACGCTGCTGACCATGTACGTCATGCCTGACGGGTTGCCGCTGACGGGACCGGTGGGGTGAACCAGTGGGTGGCCATCAAGGTGGCCATCAGCTGACGCTCCGATAGGAGAGCCTGCGTTTGAGTTCAGAGGCGTTCAGGAGCATCACGAGGTCCGTCGCGTAAGGTGACCTCAAGGCCGACCGCTGGGTGACCCTCGGGTTCAGCGGGTTTCCCGGTCTTTTGGTCGACCACCGTCCACCCCTTGGGGTCTCTTTTCCGTTCGTACCTTGGGGCCATGAGACCATTCGCTGTATTTCCGTCTCAGTTCTTCGAGCAGGGACCGATGCTCCTGGGGGAGATCGTGGTCTATCCGCAGCCCCAGCAACTGGCGAAGGTGGCGGCGGAACGCCTCTGTCTTGATCCACCGGCGAACAAGGTGGGCTATGGCCTGCTGCCGGGCTTTGTCGAGTTCTGCCATGGTCGGTCTGCACGAGTAGTTCAGCACCGAACTCCGGGTGCCCTGGATGGTTCCCAAGGCCAGAAAGCGCCCGAGAGCCCTGAGCTTCGTCATTCAGGCTAAACTGACGCCGGCAGGGACAACTACTTGCTGATGATCCAATCCACCAAGCCAACTTCGACCGGCACGCACCCGACGTATTCGAGTACCAGGCTCTTAGCCAGATCGCGCCATTGACACTCGGGCGCGTTCGTTCCCGAGACCAAATCTCGGAACACAGCGCGGAGAATATCGGCATCGAACGCTGAGATGGTAAGGGGAGCCGGGTCTGCATCTTCCCAAGGTCGGACGGTGTCATCGTTCTGGGACTGGTGAAGCCGTCTCAGAAGGTCGTGTGATGCCGTGGTTACGCTTCGGGTATGATTAATATCGCGCCGAAATGCGGCTCTTTCAGCAAAGGAGCGATGCCGCAGCAGGAAGGTGGCTTCGATGGCCGCGCGCGATGTCTGTATGCGCTGCAAGCATGGGGCTTCCTCCCCCTCGAAAGGATTTATTTACTCCCTGTTGAACGGACCCCACAAAGCAAATCAACACCCGAACCAAAGCGGCCGGGAATGTTTGAGCGCGAAGGATCAATCAAGCGTTGCCAAGCGTTCGCTTGCGATCAACCGCGTTCAAGACGGCCACCAAATCCTCGGCAAATTTCGGGACGCTTATGTGGTTCCTTACTCATGGAGGTCGAAGAGGACGAGCTTTTCACCTATTGACGCAAGGTGAACCACCCTCGTTCATCGGCGGAAGGATCGTTCCGAGTTTCACGCGCAACTGGCTCGTCCGCCAAGACACGACCGGCTGCCGACACAATTTGCCCAACTCGACATCGTGGCAATAGTCATCTCGGCCGTCGCGCTGGGCACGTGGTCGACCGCTCATGACGACAGCGCCTCAGGACTGTTTATGGCCGTGGCCGCTATCCGCCAGGCGTGGCGACCGTGGGCTGCGCTGGTCCTCCATCTTGCATGGGCCTCGTGCCGGTTGAAGTTGCCTTCATTTCGGCGCCGATCTTCTTTCCTGCCATGGTGCCGACCGCTGCCGGGCTATGCGCGCTCGGAACGGGTGCGGTGGGCGCTTTGACACCTGCTCTGATGACCAGCGCTCGGGCACACTGGGCGAGAGTTCAAAGCTGGAAATGGCGCCTTTGTTCATCTTCGTAGCCGTCCTTCTTGCGGGATCACTGGGAATTCTGATCGCCTTCGTCCCCAACTGGAGCGGCGGGTGCTGGCCGGATGGCGGCTTTTGCCGGCTTTATCCTGATCTATCGAACAGCATAGATGAGGCCAAAGACACCGTGAGCCCGGAGCAGCAATCGACCGACGAAACCAGAACGCAGCACTTGCTCCTGACTGTCAGGTAATGCCGAGATAGCTAAGGAAACGGTTGGCCCATCCACGATGCCCTCGCACCAGTCTGAATCCCAGATTGTCGGGGGGCAAGCCGACGGCGCAGCCTCCGCTTTTTCCGTCACTTACGAAATTCGACATATAGGCTCTGTGAAGGCCTTCAAGGACATGGACGCCACAATTGTCGACCGCGCTCACAACCCCGCTTCCGTCTTCGGCCAGCGTCGTGCGGACATAACAGGTCGAAGTCCACTCCCACACGTTGCCGGAAAAGTCGGCCAAGCCACGCGAATTCACACCAAAGGAACCCCGGCTCCTGGGCAACGGGTCCGGTTTGCGATTGAGGTCAAGCTCTGCCTGGTAGCTGGTGAGCCAACGCCTGGCAGGGTTGTTGGCATCGTTTTCGACACCTTCGAATTCGCCTGCAAACCGCTCAGCTGCCGCAAATGCCCATTCCTCGTCGGTGGGCAGCCGCCATTGGTCACCTGTTGCTTCTGAATACCACCGGGCGTAGGCAACGGCGTCGAGATAGCTCACTGTCGTTGCGGGTGCGTCATGCGGGATTGAGCGGGTCTCCTCCGCCGGCCGACAGGCCCCAGCCGACACGCAATCCGTATAGTCGGCTGCGCTGACCTGATAAGTCATGATCTCAAGCGGACCGTTGAGTTGCTGCTCGACCTTGGGATTGGTTTGCGGTCGTCCGTTCTTCAGGAACTCGCCGGGCATCGGATAGGTGATCGAACCGGGGAACAGGCTAACCGTTGTGGCAATGGCGTGGGGCTGTCGCTGGCCATCGGCGGCCTGTATCGAGAGTCCTACCGCTACCGCTGCGGCCACCACGGCCATTGGCACGAGCTTCAGGATGAAAGCCGACATAGTTCTTGTCCAAGCCCGGACAGGATCACTGTCCGGGCAAATGCGAGGGCCGTTCAGTTCATGGCGACGGGTTTGGGCGCTTCCACCTGCGTCATGAGGTCGTCGTTCCAATCGCCCTCGACCTTGAAGTGAGCGGTCGCTCCGAGCTCCACGGCCTCGATCAGATTGTGATTGACGTAGGCGTAGACGCCCGGCTGCAGGAAGGTGTAGAGCGCCGAGCCCGCGGAACCACCACGAATGAACCAGGTTTCCAGATCCTTGGCCGGCGGGTTGGCGAATTTACCCTGTTCCCAGACGTAATCGCCATGGCCGCCGATCAGATGCGGCCGCGTATCGCGGTTGGCCTGTGAGTGGACGATCAGCACGGTTTCGCCGACCTTCGACTTCATGGCGTTGTCGCCGGTGAGCGATCCGACCTTGCCGTTGAACACCACATGCGTGGGAATGAGCCCGCGCATCACCTTGACGGTGTCATCGTAGGCGTCGCCGGCGGATTCGTAGCTCTTGAAGTTGCCCTTCTCGTCGCGCGGGATATAGAAGTCACTCTCGCCCACGTAGAAGATCTTGTCGTACTTGACCGGTTCGCCCTTGTCGTTCCTCAAGCCGTCGCGCGGCAGCACCATGACCGCGCCGTTCATCCCAGACACGACATGCCAGGGGATCATCGCGCCGCCAGGGGCGCAGTGATAGATAAACGTTCCCGTCCGCGTCGCCTTGAAGCGCAGGGTCACCTGTTCGCCGGGGTTGATCAGCGTGAGCTCGCCGCCACCCAGAGCGCCGGTTGCGGCGTGGAAGTCGATGTTGTGGGCAAGCGAATTGGTTTCAGGATTGATGAGCGTCAGCTCGAGGTAGTCGTCCTGGTGCACGACCATCAGCGGGCCGGGGATCGAGCCGTTGTAGGTCATCGCGTTGAGCTTTGTGCCGTCGGCATCAATGACGATCGGCTTTTCTTCGATTGTCATGGTGAACTCGACGATCTTCGGTCCGCCCTTGGCAATCTGGTCATGCGAATGCACAAAAGGCGGCGCAACGAGCATGATCTTTTCGCGGGGCAGCCCCCGCACCTCTGCCTTTGTAACCGTTGCCGACAATGCGGGCAGCGCCGCAACGGCGGCAGCGCCAAACGCTGCTCCGAAGAGGGCTTCGCGTCGCGTAATCATGTCAATCTCCTGTCTCTCGACCATTGTGGATGAGGAGAAACTACCTGACCTGACCTAGCGTTTCTTTGCGTTGGCGCAAATTGGTGATGTTAATCGCGGAAACAACAGCTCGGAACGCAGCGATCTTATGTGTCACTATTTGAAGTGGAGAATTTTGGCGTCGCCGTTTTCTGCAAGGATGCGCCGTCACGGGCCACTTCTTGAATATCAGCGGCCGCTTTTATCTTCCGTATCGATCAGAATCCGTTCGGCGGCTCCGTCGAGATCTTCGTACTGGCCAGTTTTCAAAGCCCACAGGAAGCCCCCCAGGCCAAGCGCTCCAAGAAACAGCGCGACAGGTATGAGGTAGGTCAGTGTGGTCATTACGGTCCGACCCGTTCGTTGGAGTTGGACAGCCTATCGTGGCGAATATCGCTGGCCGGTGAGATTGGTTTCGACGATCGCAGTCGCAGCGCATTGCCGATGACAAGCAGCGATGAGGCGGACATGGCGATCGCCGCTATCAAGGGCGTAACGTGGCCAAGGATGGCGATCGGTACCGCGACCGCATTATAGACGATCGCGATGGCGATGTTTTGCCGGATCAGGCTTCCTGCCTTCCGCGAGATGTCCAGCGCGAGAGGCACGGCCAGAAGACTTTCGCGCAGGAAAACGAAATCCGCTGCATTCCGGCCGATATCGGCGGCGCTGGCCGGTGCGATCGAGACATGGGCCGCGCTCAGCGCCGGCGTATCGTTGAGCCCGTCGCCAACCATCAGAACCTTGTGCCCATCTCTCGCCAGACTCTCGATGCGTTCGACCTTGCCGGACGGCAGCAGGCAGGGAACGAAGTTATCGACACCCAGCACGTCCGCAACCTCGGCGCAGGCTTTAGCGGTATCGCCCGACAGCATTTCCACCGATACCCCGGCATCGTCCAACCGTTGGACGGCCGCTCTGGCGTGGGCGCGCAGCGCATCCTCGAAAACGAAGGATGCGGCAATCATGCCATTTTTCGTCAGCACCGTTCCGCCGTAGCCGTATTTGCCTTCGCCGCCAGTGCGAGCCTTCCAGCCGGCCCATCCGCGTCGACCCAAACGCCAGATGGTTCCGGCGTCGGTGGCTTCGATCCCGAAACCTGGTTGCTCGGTCACCGCATCGAATTTGTGCTGCCGGCTCGAAATGGCAAAGCCGGCTATGGCCTTTGAAAATGGATGACGGGAATGTGCGGCCAAGTCGGCTGCGATCGCCAGCATGCCTGGATCGATCGACGAAGCGTTGACCAGCCGGGGCCGGCCAAGGGTCAACGTGCCGGTCTTGTCGAACACCGTCGTGTCGATTGTCGCCAGGCGTTCCATGGCCGAACCATCCTTGACCATGATGCCGTTCTCGAACAGGCGTCGTGCTGCGACCACCTGAACGATCGGCACGGCGAGGCCGAGCGCGCATGGACATGTGATGATGAGAACCGCGATGGCGATCGTCACGGCCCGGTGCCAGTCGCCGGTCCCCGCCATCCAGCCCAGGAATGTCAAGAAGGCGGTGAGATGAACCACCGGGGCGTAGAGCGCCGAGACGCGATCGGCGACGCGGCGATAGCGCGCGCGACCGCCCTCGGCGGCCTCCATCAGCCGGACCATTTCCGCCAGGAACGAATCCTTTGCGGCGGCTGTCGCCTGAATCATCAGCGGGCCGGTAAGATTGAGCACGCCGGCCTGTACTGCTTCGCCCGGCGCCACGTTTTTCGGCGTGCTTTCGCCCGAGGCCAGCGAGCAGTCGAAATCCGACGTTCCCTGGATGATCTTGCCGTCGACGGGGATCCTCTCGCCGGCTGCGATCAACAATCGCATGCCTGGTTCGATCTCGCCGACCGGCAAATAGTCGCGCGCGCCGTCGCCGCGCAGCACCATGGCGCCACGCGCGGCCAGCTGAGACAGGCCTTTCACGGCAGTCCGGGCACGCTCCCGCATCACATGATCCAGCGTGCGTCCGATCAAAAGGAAGAACAGCAGCGATACCGACGCGTCGAAATAGGCGTGGTCGCCATGATTGACCGTCTCATAGAGGCTCATGGCGTAGGCGAGCGAAACACCGACCGCGATGGGCACGTCCATGTTCATGCGACCATGGCGCAGAGCATTCCAGGCCGAACGGAAGAAGATGCCGCCGGCAAAGGCGAGGGCAGGAATGGCGATCAACGCCGAGACCCAGTGAAACAGGTCGCGGGTAGCACCTTCGGCGCCGGACCAGACCGAAACCGAAAGCAGCATGATGTTGCCCGCCGCAAAGCCGGCAACAGCGACTGCGCGGATCAGTTCGGCAAGCGTCTTGTCCTTGTCGTCGATCTCGGGTGCGAACAGATGCGCCTCGTAGCCCAGCCTGCCAAGCGCGGCGACGAAGGGTGGCACCTCGTCTCCACGCCACCGGACCGCGACCCGTTTCGTCGACAGGTTGACGCGCGCGCTTTCGACGTGATCGAGCCTTCCAAGTGCCGCTTCGATCGTCTGGATGCAGGCGGCGCAATGAACCGTCGGCACTGAAAGGTCGGTCTGCCGAAGATCGTCGCCAAGCGATCGGCTCGCCAACCTGATCTCCTGGCTGGATGGCAGGACCGATGTGGCGCCGTTCAGATCTAGCGCCATTTCAGCGCCCGGTGCACAGCAGCTCACTGCAGCCTCCATGAGAAATCATGATCCTGCGGACGTCGCGATAGGGTCGTGCCTGGCCGGCATCGGCGTCGACTTCGACGATCCAGACACCGTCCTTCGGCATATGCTGCGCTGCGAATTCCTGGCCGGAGGCAAGCGCGAGCGTGACGGACTCGTCCTCTTTCTCGTAGGCGGGATGACGAAACAGCACCTTGACGCCGTGCAGAGGAACCGGCTTGCCGGCTGCGTCGGAGAGGCCGTAGCGGACTTCGCCCCATGCGATGGTCAGCTTGCCGGTCCAACCGAGCGCTGCTTGGGCGCGGCCGGCCTCGGCCTCCTTGTTGAATTGCTGGCTGGCCACATAGGTGTTTTCGACGACGAGGCCGGTCCAACTCGTATTGGCGAGCGTGGCCATGGTCAGGTTGACCGCGATGACCACCCCGAAAAAGGTGAGAATGATGGCCAGCATGTGCCTGCCGGTGAATTCGCGAGGCTTTTGGGCATTGGCGGTCATTTGGCGGCCTCTGGCGCGTTGAATGTGGCGGTGTACTCGTTCGACTCGAAGCTCGCCTTGTCCTCGACACGGAGCTTGAAGGTCTGGGCCGGGGCGTGGATCTGGTCCGCCGGCTGGCGAACGAAGACCTTCAACGTTTTCAGGCGGTCGGGTTCGACCGGGACGGCGAAAGACCGGCCGGCCGGGATGTCGTCGCCGACGACGACCATGTCGGCACCCTCCAGGCCCTGCATGGTGACGGCGATGGTCCTTGGCTCAGGGATCATGTTGAGCAGCTTGACGGTATAGCCGTTGCGGATGGAACCATCGGATAGCGTGACGAATTGCGGATTGCGGTCATGCAGCACGTTCAGCTCAAGCCGATTGCGCGTCAGCAGCGAATAGAGCAGGCCCAGCCCGATCAGCGACCACAGGCCCATGTAGACGTAGGTGCGCGGCCGGAAGATCTTGCGAATGTGAAAATGCGCCACCTGATCGGAGAAGGTGCCGACGGCAGTCCTGACCAGCGACGGATTGATTGAACTGGAGCCGCCTGCGGTCGCCAGCATCATGTTGGCGTTGTAGTCGGAGAGCGTCGCGTAGGAGATCAGCCCGCGCTCCTTGCCGAGCTTGTCCATGACGCCGTCACAGGCGTCGATACACAGCGCGCAGGTAATGCATTCGAGCTGCTGGCCGTCGCGAATGTCGATCCCCATTGGGCATACCGCAACGCAGGCATTGCAGTCGACGCAGTCGCCGACGGACTGCCCTGCGGCTTGCACCTTCTTGGCGTGACGCGAGCGCGGTTCGCCGCGCCAGTCATTGTAGGTGACGGTGAGCGAATTCTCGTCGAGCATGGCTGCCTGGATGCGCGGCCATGGGCACATATAGGTGCAGACCTGTTCGCGCATCAGGCCGCCGAACGTGTAGGTGGTCGCCGTCAACACGGCGATGGTGATGTAGGCGACAGGCGCGGCGGTACCGGTGAAAAGCTCGCCCACAAGTGTCGGTGCATCAGCGAAATAGAAAATCCAGGCGCCGCCGGTCGCCGCACCGATGACCAGCCAGACGGCGTGCTTCGATACGCGCAGCATCAGCTTGCGGGCGGTCCAGGGACCATCGTCAAGTTTCATGCGGGCGTTGCGGTCCCCCTCGATCGCACGTTCGATGACAAGGAACAGATCGACCCATACGGTCTGCGGACATGCATAGCCGCACCAGGCACGGCCGACAGTCGAGGTAATCAGGAAAAGTCCAACGCCGGCCATGACAAGAAGGCCGGCCACATAGTAGAATTCCTGGGGCCATATCTCGACAAAGAAAAAGTAAAAGCGCCGATTGGCGAGATCGAGCAGCACGGCCTGGTCCGGGGCAAATGGACCGCGGTCCCAACGCAGCCACGGCGTCAGGTAGTAGATGCCAAGCGTGATCGCCATCACCAGCCATTTGAAGCGGCGAAAGTTGCCTGAGGCGCGCTTTGGGAAAATTTTCTTGCGCGCAGCGTAAAGGGGCTGACGGGTCTTGGCGGAATTGACCGCCTCGGCTTCCAGCCGTTCTATCTGCGTCTTGTCCAGCACGAGTATCTCCACTTGCGCGCAGACCGTGACTTTGAGTGCGCTGGACAACCTTGCCGCGGCATGGACAGACCCGCGTTGATGCAGGTCAATCGAGGAATGCCGAAAAAATTGAGGCCCGGACTGGCCGGGCCGCGTCGCTCAGGCGGCGAAGGGCAGGAAAGAGGGCCCCCGACCTATTCCCCGCCGCCGAGCGAATGGATGTAGACCGCCAACTCCTTGACCTTGGTCTCGCCGAGACGCGCGCCCCACGCTGGCATCACGCCCTGCTTCGGTGCGCGAACCTGGTCGGCGATTGCCGTTTCGCCCGACCCGTAGAGCCAGATCGCGTCGGTCAGGTCGGGCGCGCCGAGCTCCCTGTTGCCTTTCGCATTGTCGCCGTGACAAGCGACGCAGTTTTCGGCGAAGACCTTGGCGCCGAGTTGAATAAGAGTTGCATCGCGGACCTTGCCGGACAGGCTGGCGACGTAGGCGCTGACCTGGGAGATCTGGTCGGCGGTGATGATGTCGCCGAAGGCCGGCATTTCCGACAGGCGCGTGTCCGGATCTGAAGCGAAGCGGATGCCGTGCGTGATCGTCTGCTGGATCTGCTCGGCCTTGCCGCCCCACAGCCAGTCGTCGTCGTTGAGGTTGGGAAAGCCCTTGGAACCCTGGGCGCCGGAGCCGTGGCACTGCGTGCAGTTAACCTTGAATGCGGCGCCGCCGGCCGCGACCGCGAATTCCCGCAAGACATCGTCCGCGGCGATTTCGGAGATGCTTTTCGACTCCACCGCCGCGACGTACTTGCCCTTCGCTGCTTCCGCCGCCGCCAGCTCGTTCTTGACGTCATTGCGGCTCGAATAGCCGAGAACACCCGTTGTCGCCGAGTGCAGCAGCGGCCATGCCGGATAGGCGATGGTGTAGCCGATCGCCCACACGATGGTGACGTAGAACGTTGTGACCCACCAGCGCGGAAGCGGGTTGTTCAGCTCCCTGATGCCGTCCCATTCGTGACCGGTGGTTGAGACGCCAGAGATTTCATCGATGTGCTCGTCGCTCATGATCACTCGTCCTCAAGGGGAATCCGGGCAGCTTCGTCGGCCAGCTTGCGGCTGCCAGGGCGCAGGGCAAAGACAATTGCTCCGACAAAGAAGAGTGCCATGGCGACCAGACCCCAGCTGTCAGCAAACTCCCGCATCAAATTGTAATCCATGGATAAACTCCTCAACGGTAGCCGGCGGCTTCGTCGTAGTTCTTGAAGTCGACCAAGGTCCCGAGCATCTGGAGATAGGCAACCAGGGCATCCATTTCGGTCACCTCCTGCGGATTGCCGTCGAGGTCACCGACCTTGGCTTTGGGATAGCGCTTCTCGAGGCCGGACGTGTCGGCATTCGGGTCGGCCTGCGCCTTCAAATCGGCATTGGCGTTGGCGATCATGTCGTCCGAGTAAGGGACACCAACGCGCGCGTTCGCAACCAGGTGCGTCGAGAAGTTCTTCACCTCGATCTGCGCGTCCTTCAGGAAGGCATAGCTCGGCATGACCGATTCCGGGACGACCGAGCGGGGGTCGGCAAGGTGCGCGACGTGCCAGGCATTCGAATAGCGGTCACCGACGCGGGCGAGATCCGGCCCGGTGCGTTTGGATCCCCACTGGAAGGGGTGGTCGTACATCGACTCCGCAGCCAGGCTGTAGTGGCCGTAGCGCTCGACTTCGTCGCGGAACGGCCTGATCATCTGGCTGTGGCAGAGGTAGCAGCCTTCGCGCACATAGATGTTGCGCCCGACAAGTTCGAGCGGCGAGTAGGGGCGCATGCCTTCCACCTTCTCGATCGTGTTGTCGAGATAGAAGAGCGGTGCGATTTCAACGATGCCGCCGATTGTCACAACAAGAAGGGAGCCCACAAGAAGAAGCGTGGCGTTCTTCTCGATTAGTGCATGTCTATCCATCAAGCCCATGTTCTGGCTCCTTATTCGGCAGGCTGAAGGGCGGGAACGGAGCCAGGCATCGGTTGCTCCTCGCGCTGGTGGCCGAGGATGGTCATGGCGATGTTCCAGGCCATGACCAGGGCGCCCGAGAGGTACATGGCGCCACCGATGGCGCGCATGACGTAGTAGGGGTGCATGGCTGCGACCGTTTCGGCGAAGGAGTAGACCAGGAAGCCCTGCTCGTCGTATTCGCGCCACATCAGGCCCTGCATGATGCCGGACACCCACATGACCGCGGCGTAGACGACGATCCCCAGGGTCGCCAGCCAGAAGTGCCAGGTAACCAGCCGCAGTGAATAGAGCCGGTTACGGTTCCAGAGCTTCGGCACCATGTAGTAGATCGCGCCGAACGAGATCATGCCGACCCAGCCGAGCGCACCGGAGTGCACGTGACCAATGGTCCAGTCGGTATAATGCGATAGCGAGTTGACCGCCTTGATCGACATCATCGGGCCTTCGAAGGTCGACATGCCGTAGAAGGCGATGGCCATCACCATCATACGGATGATCGGGTCGGTGCGCAGCTTGTCCCAGGCGCCGGACAGCGTCATCAGACCATTGATCATGCCGCCCCAGGACGGCATCCACAGCATGATCGAGAACACCATGCCGAGCGTCTGCGCCCAGTCGGGCAGGGCGGTGTAGTGCAGGTGATGCGGCCCGGCCCAGATGTAGAGAAAGATGATCGCCCAGAAATGGATGATCGAAAGCCGGTAGGAATAGACTGGCCGGTTCGCCTGCTTGGGCACGAAATAATACATCATGCCGAGGAAGCCGGCGGTGAGAAAGAAGCCGACCGCGTTGTGGCCGTACCACCATTGCGTCAGCGCATCCTGGACCCCCGAAAAGGCGGAGTAACTCTTGGAACCGAGCAAAGAGGCCGGCATCGAAAGGTTGTTGACCACATGCAGCATCGCGATGGTCACGATGAAGGACAGGTAGAACCAGTTGGCGACGTAGATGTGCGGTTCCTTACGCTTCAGGATCGTGCCAAGGAACAGGATGAGGTAAGCGACCCAGACGATAGTCAGCCAGATGTCCACGTACCATTCGGGTTCGGCGTATTCGCGGCTCTCGGTGATGCCGAGCAAGTAGCCTGTCGCGGCCATTACGATGAAAAGCTGGTAGCCCCAAAAGACGAACCATGCGAGATCGCCGCCAAACAGGCGGGCGCGGCAAGTGCGTTGCACGACGTACAATGAGGTGCACAGCAGCGCATTACCGCCGAAGGCGAAGACGACCCCGGAAGTGTGCAGCGGCCGCAAGCGGCCGAAATTGAACCAAGGCTGAATGTTGAGATCGGGGTAGGCCAGCTGCAGCGCGATAACCACGCCGACCAGCATGCCAACCACGCCCCAGAACATTGTGGCGATGGCCCCGTAGCGGATCGGACCGTCCATGTAGGCGGAAGGGTCGATCGGTGCGGTCACTTCGAAGCTTGAGTTGCGAATGAGGATGGCGACAAAACCGAGCAGCACGAAGAACAGCACCCACATGTGCTGCCGGAATGGCTGGTCCACGCCGAAGCCGGCGGCCACCAAAGCCGCGAATGTAAAAAGGCTCAACGCGAAGATTTGTGTGCCGAACTTCATGACATATCCCCGACCTCGGATTCCCTGCGCGGGCGCCAATCCGCGGCAACACCAATTCCGCAGCCGGCACGTCGCCGCCTTGATCCATGTCAAAGTCATTTGCATTTGGAGTGGGCAGGCTTGGTCCTGCGAACGATCAGGAGATTGCCGTTGAACTCGCAGACAGCAGGGGGACCATTTCCGCCGCATGCAGCCGGCAAAAATTCGATACCGACAGCGTTTGCTGCGGTGATGAAACGTGCACACCTAGAAAAACTGCAGCTCTGCGACGTCTTGGAAAGGATCGCGGACACGTTGCCCAAGGTCGACACGTTGGCGTGCCTGAGCGTAGCCAACGCAATCGTTCCGCTGTTGCGCGACAGTCATCGATACGAAGAGACGGTCATCTTTCCCGCCTACGAGGCCGCGTTGGCCAGCAGTGATGCCGACCTTGGTTCAGCAAGGCGATTGAGCGCCGAGCATATCGAGGACGAGTGCTTTGCCGGTGAGGTGACCGAAATGTTGCTGGCGATCGGCCACGGCAAGACGATCGACAACGCCGAGGCGGTTGGGTTCATGCTGCGCGGTTTCTTCGAAAGCCTGCGCCGGCATATCGCCTTCGAGCGCGAGCATGTCCTGCCGATGATCGGGTTTGTCGATTGAGCCTAGGCGCCGGAGCGGCTCTGCAGCCGATTCAAGCTATCGACACTAACATGCCGATTGTTCTCGATGCGGATCACGCCATCTGATCGCAGCCGGCTCAGCTGACGGCTGACAGTCTCGATCGTCAGGCCGAGGAAATCGGCGATGTCGGCGCGGGTCAAAGGCAGGTCGAAACGTGTCGACTGGGCGGTCGGATCAAGCGTGGGGTCGATGTTCTTGGCGATCATGAGAAGGAAGCTCGCCACCTTTTCCGAAGCACTCTTGCGGCCCAGCATCACCATCCAGTCGCGGGCATCATCGAGTTCGTTCAGCGTCTGCTTGAAGAGACGATGCTCCAGTCCCGGCGATTGCTTCATCATCCGTTCGATGACGGCCCTTGGAAACGAGCACAGGGAGACCGCGGTTGCGGCTTCGGCGTTGATCGCGCTTTCCACCTTGAAGGGCCGGCCCAGAAAATCGGGAGCAAATTGAAGCCCGACAATCTGCTGGCGTCCGTCCGAAAGGCTCTTCGTCAGCTTGACCACGCCGGAAAGCACATTCGCGTAACTGTCGATGGCCTCGGCATCACCGATCAATTCCACGCCCGCTTCAACGGTATGCTTCGATGAGGTCTTGGCGAGGCCCACCAGTTGGTCCGGATCGAGCGCGCCGCAAACGCCATGATGCCGCGCTTCGCATGACTGGCAAAGCACGGGAATGCCGGCGCTATGTACATCCTGACGCACTGTCATCGTGGTCGTCCGCGAACCCAAAGTACTGGCAGGATATAGTATCGGCCCGAGAAATCCGTTGCGGCAGTTTGTCCGCGGCGAGATATCATTGACCGAGATCAAGGCTGCCATTGTCCGATGTGAGCAGGATCGTGCAATACACATCGGAGCAGATATCGAGATGCGGCCAGAATTAATTGCCAGGCTTGGTGAAAACGTGCCGCGTTATACGAGCTACCCGACGGCGCCGCATTTTCATCCGGGCGTCGATGCCGCCGTTTGTCGCGACTGGCTGAAGGCGCTCAACAAGGGCGACGAGATCTCGCTCTATCTGCACACCCCTTATTGCGACAAGCTTTGCTGGTTCTGTGCGTGCCACACCAAGCAGACACGCCATTACGAACCGGTCACCAAATATCTGAGATCACTGCATGCGGAGATCGCCACCGTCTCAAGTCTCGCCGGAGGCAAGGGCCGGGTACGTGCCGTCCATTTCGGTGGCGGCTCACCGACGATGCTCAAACCACAGGACATGGTCGCGCTGGGAGCCGTTCTGCGCAACTGCTTCTCATTTCTTCCCGGCGCCAAGATCAGCGTCGAAATCGAACCCAACGATATGGACGAAGCCCGCCTCGACGCACTTGCCGAAATCGGCATGACGAGGGCGAGCCTCGGGGTCCAGGATTTCGATCCGAAGGTGCAGAAGGCCATCAATCGCGAACAGACCTTCTTGCAGACCAAGACAGTCGTCGACGGCGTTCGGTCACGCGGCGTCGAGTCGGTCAACCTGGACCTGCTTTACGGCTTGCCGCACCAGACCAGGGAGAGTGTCTTGTCCACTGTCATGCAGGCGCTGACGCTCGAACCCGATCGGATCGCCCTTTTTGGCTATGCCCATGTGCCATGGTTCAAGAAACATCAGACAATGATCGACGAGGCCTGGTTGCCAGGCCCGGAGGAGCGGTTCGCTCAATCGCAACTGGCAGCTCGCGCCATACTCGACCAGGGATACGAAGCAATCGGGCTCGACCATTTCGCCAAACCGGGCGATGCGCTGGCGCTTGCTGCGCACGCGGGGATGTTGCGTCGTAACTTTCAGGGCTACACCGAGGATCGCTGCGAAACCTTGATCGGCCTCGGCCCGTCATCCATCAGCCAATTCCGGCAAGGCTATGTACAGAACATGCCTTCGACCGCCGAGTATGGCCGCATGGTGGATGACGGTGGGTTGGCTGCGGTCCGCGGAATTGCTTTGTCCGACGACGACCGCGCTCGCGGGTGGATCATCGAGCGGCTGATGTGCGATTCCGGCTTTTCAGCGATCGACCTGGTCGAGCGCTTTGGCGAAGCTGGCCAAAGGCTTCTCGGCAGAGCGAGTTCCACCGCCCTTCTTGACCCTGCCCGGTTGCTTGAACTTGACGGTGACCGCTTCGTCGTGCCGTTGGAAAGCCGCCCCTTTGTCAGAAGCGTCGCGGCGAAGTTCGACAAGTATTTCGAAACCGGCAAGGCGAGGCATTCCGTGGCGGTCTGAACATCGGCTGCGGTCAGAAATGCTCGCCCAAATCGTATGGAAAGGCCTACATCCCGATCTGGACAGCGCAGATCGTCGACCGCGTCAGGAACCGCTTCTCCCTTCCGTTGTCCAGCGAGAACATGCCGCCTCGGCTTGGCACCACGTCGATAATGAGATCGTTATGCTTCCAGGCCTCGAATTGCGATGCGCCGATGTAGAACGGCGCATCACCGATATGGCCGAGCAAGACATCGCGATCGCCGACGATCAATTCGTCCAGCGGATAGCACATCGGCGAAGAGCGGTCGCAGCAGCCGCCGGATTGATGGAACAGCACTGGACCGTGCTCGGCAACGATCTCCGCGATCAGTTCAAGCGCTGCCGGCGTTGCCGTGACCTGGTATGCATTAGGTTTTCGATCCAGCTTGGGGCGCGGTCCCCTGCGGAGCCGCGCCCTTGAGCCGATCAGAAGAAGCCAAGCTTCTTCGGGCTGTAGCTGACCAGCATATTCTTCGTCTGCTGGTAGTGGTCGAGCATCATCTTGTGGGTCTCTCGGCCGATGCCGGACTGCTTATACCCGCCGAAGGCCGCATGCGCGGGATAGGCATGGTAGCAGTTGGTCCAGACGCGGCCAGCCTGGATCGCGCGGCCGAAGCGATAGGCACGGTTGGCGTCGCGTGTCCAGACACCGGCACCGAGGCCGTAGAGCGTATCGTTGGCTATGCTGAGCGCTTCGTCGTCGTCCTTGAAGGTCGTGACCGATACCACCGGCCCAAAAATCTCCTCCTGGAAGATGCGCATCTTGTTGTGACCCTTGAACACCGTAGGCTGGACGTAGTAGCCGCCGGCCAGATCGCCGGGCAGAAGACTGCGCGCTCCACCGGTCAGCAACTCGGCTCCTTCCTGGCGGCCGATATCGATATAGGACAGGATCTTTTCCATCTGCTCGGACGAAGCCTGGGCGCCGATCATCGTTGCCGGATCGAGCGGATCACCCTGCACGATCGCCTCGACGCGCTTGAGGGCGCGTTCCATGAACCTGTCGTAGATCGATTCCTGGATGAGCGCGCGGCTCGGGCAGGTGCACACCTCGCCCTGGTTCAGCGCGAACATGACGAAGCCTTCGACCGCCTTGTCGAAGAAATCGTCGTCTTCGGCGACGACATCCTTGAAGAAAATGTTGGGTGACTTGCCGCCGAGCTCGAGCGTCACCGGGATCAGGTTTTGGCTGGCATACTGCATGATCAGCCGGCCCGTCGTTGTCTCGCCGGTAAAGGCGATCTTGGCAATGCGCGGCGACGAAGCCAGCGGCTTGCCGGCCTCGAGGCCAAAGCCGTTGACGATGTTGAGCACACCCGGCGGCAAAAGATCGCCGATGAGATCGGCCCAGAGCAGGATGGCAGCCGGGGTCTGCTCGGCAGGTTTCAGGACGACGCAATTGCCGGCCGCCAACGCGGGAGCAAGTTTCCAGCATGCCATCAGCAACGGGAAGTTCCACGGGATGATCTGGCCGACCACGCCGAGCGGCTCATGGAAATGATAGGCGACAGTGTCGTCGTCGATCTGCGAAAGGCTGCCTTCCTGGCCACGCACCGCGCCGGCGAAATAGCGGAAATGGTCGATGGCCAAAGGCAGGTCGGCCGCGGTCGTTTCGCGGATCGGCTTGCCGTTGTCCCACGTTTCGGCGCATGCGAGGAGATCGAGGTTTTCCTCCATGCGATCGGCGATGCGGTTGAGGATAAGGGAGCGCTCGGCCACGCTGGTGCGCGCCCAGGCGTCCTTGGCGGCATGGGCGGCGTCCAGGGCCGCCTCGATGTCCTGGCCGTCCGAGCGCGCTACCTCGCATAGCAGCTGGCCATTCACCGGCGAGAAGTTCTCGAAATAGCGGCCAGAGCGGGGCTCGGCCCGTTTGCCACCGATGAAATTGCCATAGCGCTTGTCGAAGGGCGCCTTGACCGAGCGTGAGAATTCAACCTTGTTCATGCGTCTTCCTCCCAAAGCTGACGTCGCGGGATGCGACGCTTCGAAAGACACTTGCGATTTTCGGCGGTGCTTGTCACCGCGCCGGTCACGCTGGTCGGGTAGGATGTGTCGCAGAATTGCGACAGTTATGAGAGCTTGGGCGTCAGTGTGACCGGCGGACATCCAGACGGTTGAGCTTGCGGTGAAGCGTCGCCCGGCTGATCCCAAGCGCCTGAGCTGCGGCTGAGACGTTCCCGTCAGCGCGCGCGAGCGCACGCTGGAGGGCTCCACGCTCTGCCTCAGCGAGAACTTTAGGGCCGATCTCAGCCCAGCCGAGCAGATCGGCGGCAGGCATTGGTTTGTCGAAACACTGCTGTGTGATGCCAAGCGCCAGGCGGGCCGAACGGGTCGCGCCGACCACGAGATCGTCCGCGTCAACGGCGATCAGCGCGCCAGAGCCTTTGTTGGTCACCGGCGCCAGCAGAATTCGCGCCTTCGGGAATGCCATCTTGAAGTTCTCAATCTCGATCCGGTGCACCGCGTCGACCACAGCCATCGAGATGAGATTGACAAAGGCTTCGGTCAGATCAGCCCGGCAGGACGACACGTCAAGCACGGCTACAAGATTCCCCTCATGATCGTGGATCGGAGCGGTGGTGCAACTGAGCAGCGTATTGCGCGTATGGAAATGCTGGTCGCGGTGAATTGTCAGCGGGCGTCGCTCAACCAGACAGGTGCCGATCCCGTTGGTGCCCTGCCTTTCCTCATTCCAGACGGAGCCAGTCCACAAACCCCAGGAATAAAACGTCTCGTCGTCCACGAGCGCGCCGCGCCGTTCGACAGGCACGCCGTCGCGATCGGCGAGCAGGACACAGCATCCCACGCCGCCTACTGCGAGATAGAGACGGTCGAGACTCGCTTGGGCAGCGCAAATGAGAGGTTCGATTCGTTGCCGGGCCTGTCCCAGTTCGGCCTCCGTCAGATAATGTGGAGGCCTGCAATCGGCTGGTTCGAGTCGATGCAAATTGGAAGACCGTCGCCAGGAGGCAACCAGGGCGGATTTCGCCGCAGCGTCCGACGCAATCGCCGCCTGGATGCGGTCGGCATGATGACCGAATAGATCTTCTCCCATGCTTATCCTCCCAACTCTGATGTCTTTCCTCCCGGTCTGCGGTTCGATCAGGTCATAGTCAATTCGTCCAAAGAAGCAGAAAGGCAGATCTCTCCCTCCTGCTGATCGTCGGCCAAATCATGGCTGACCCGATCGTAAGAGCGTACCAACAGAATGCCCGTACAGTATTGATCGGGAGCAAACCTGAGCACCAACTGGTCAGAAATGCTCGCCCGCCTTGGACGGTCCGATGCGGTGCCGGCTGCGATGAGACAGGCGGTCGACCAGCCGATGAGCAAGAACCCGTTAACGCATTCGAGTGCCGCCAGGACACGCCACGCAAGGGCAGGCACTATGTCGCCGTAGCCAACAGTCGAGAAGGTGATGGTGGAAAAAGTACAATGCAGTTTCAAAGTCGGCGAAGATGTTGAGCATCCGGTACAACCCCGCCCAAAGCCAGATCTTTGCCGTCATGACGGCAAAGAGACCCATCACCACGCGTCATCGCGACGATGCGGCTGCGGCGCCCGTGCATGCGAAAACGGGACACAAGGCACCCCCCACCGGGTGTGTGACCTCGATGAGGCCAAAGATATGAATCAGTACCGTCAGGCTGATCACGATGGTACCGATAAGGAGATTGAGAGCCACAGGCGAGTCTCTACCATTCGAGCTCACGACCAGACGTCGTGCGAGATCAAATCTGTAACGGGCATGCAGTGTCGTTGCCCCTCCCGAAGCCGCCCTGACTGATGCTCTGGAATTGCCGCCCCTTTGTCTCGGCCCAAGTGAGGTGAAGAGCGTTGAGGCGCCAAAACCAAACTCAATGTTGAATTACCTCGGCCCAAAGCTTCTTGGCGAAGCCGCGCTCGTCGAGTGCCCAAGTATCACCCGTGACCACAGCTTTGCCGTCCTGGCATTTGTAGGAATAGACGGTATCGTGGCCGCTCGCCGCGGCCGGCACGAAGTCTTCATTCGGGTTCGCCTTGCAGAATTCGTCAGCGCCAGGATTGTCGCGTGAGGCGTTCATCTTGGTGCAGGGCAGATTGGCGCCCACGAAGCAGGCCAGCAGCTTGCCATTCATGCAGCGATAGTGAACCTGGGTTTCGAGTTCCGGTTCCTCCGGCACGATCTTGGCATCTGGAAACAGCTTTTTGAACGCCCTGACCGTGCCGGCGTAAAGCGCGTGCGAATAGGGGAGGACCTCGTCGTCGTTCTTCACTTGGCGGCAGAGCTTGTAGAGATCCTTCGCCGGCGCCGCCATAGCGCTGCCGGTGGCGATGGCGAGCAACGCTAATGCCGACAGCGTAAAGAACCCCAGAGTTGAAAAACGCAAAAGAGATGTAAGGCGCAAAGCAGACATTTTGATATCCTCAGGAGAACACGCAGGGTTTGGCGTCGGGGCCGCAGATCAGGCGCCTGGCGAACTGGATGACAGCGGCGCGCAGACGGATGGTCACCAGCCAGTAGCCGGCACCGTATCCAGCGGCCATCATCAGCGGTAGTGCCAGCGCGAAGGCACTAGCCGGACGGGGTGCTGTGGATGCGGGGCCGATATAGACCGCCATCGTGACGAAGGCGCCGACGACATAGAGCCAGATCGATCGGGACCCGACCAGCCGGCGCACGATCTCAATGCCGACGGCGAAGACCAACATCAGATACGTGATGCCCAAAGTGTCGAGCAGGGCATCCGTCAGGAAGGACTGGTGGCCGATCCAGGTGTTCGCCACAAACCCAGCACCTAATGAGAAGAGACGCATCAGCCCGGCGACAGGAAAGCCGACCGCGTAAGGCACCGTGAGCATGGCCAGGTAGAAGAAGGCGATCGTGGCGACTATGTCAAAGGCGATCTTGAGCAAGGTTTTCAGGGCCGGGCGCATCTCGCCATCCTTCTTTGCCGTCCGCCATCGGCGGTCAGCCTTGTCTCCCGCCCCTGTAGCCCCGATCGAATTCGTTTCGTCATTTAGGTAATCAGCTTATCGTCAATGCGTCAACAATTAATTGATTGCCTAATCGACTTGCTGTCGTGTAGCATTGTCGTATGTCCATCCAACTCATCTTTGAGGCGCTGTCCTCGCCGGTACGCCGCAAGATCCTTGCCTATGTTGCGCATCACGAACTAAGCGCGGGTGACATCGCCGGGCGCTTCGACATGTCGAAGCCGTCGATCTCGCAGCATTTGCAATTGCTTGAGCATGCCGGCCTGGTGTTGAGCGAAAAGCGCGGCAAGTTCGTCTATTACCGCCAGGCGCCTAACACGCTGGCCTCGACGTTAACCGGCTTTGTGCAGGAGATCTGCCCGGTAGGCCGGCCGATCCGCCGCGAGAGCAAGGCACTGGCCAGGAAGGCAAAGGCGCCCGGCGCCAAGGATCAGCAAGTCGCCAAAATCCCGGTGGCAAAGGCCTCAGCCGCGAAGAGCTTGGCTGCAAAGGCCAAGGCGACGGCATCCGCGCCGCCGAAACGCGCAAGGCCCAGAACCAACAAGGTCAAGGAAAGGACTGCCTGATTGCCGCTGTCAATCCTGAATAGGGCCGGCGCGGCTGTGAATGGGCGGGCAGCAGAAAGGAGAGAACCATGCTTATGACCAGATCGGTCATGCTGAAAAGGCAATCCAGCTCGGACAGCCATCGCCGCGCCGGGGCTAAGCGTTCGCTCGCGGTCCTTGTCGCACTGGCGTCGTTCCTGCCGGCAGCCGTCCAAGCCAAGATGCCGAACGACTTCCTCGGCAAATGGTCGACCGATCCGCTGCGCTGCGAGCAGGAGAACGGGGAAGTCGATGTGCTGGAGGTTCTGCCGTCGGGATTGACCTTTTATGAGGTCGGCTGCGAATTCGGCGAACCGCACGTTGACGGAAAAACGCTGCGCGTTGCCGCCCAATGCTACAAGGGCGGCAGCCCGATGAGCGCAGGCACGGTCGAGCTCTCGCGTTCGGAGCCCAACAGGATAAGCCTGTCCCTGCACGGCTTTTCCTGGTCGTCCGATGATCCGGAAACATTCCAGCGCTGCCGCGCGCGATGAGCCGGATGAAATTGCGCTTCGCCTGACCGCCCTTGCCCGGAGAACTGTGGAGAAGTAATCTCCAAGCCCAGATCCTCATCACAGAGGCGATCAAGGCGAGCGCATCGTCCGTCGCCGGCTTCAAGGAAAGCCAGCGAGGTTTCGGAACATCAAGGCACCGCGGCGAAGGATGATTTGAAGATCCGGCCGCGACATGTCCGCAATGGCACTCGGCCGCACTCTCAAGCTCTTCGGCGAGAGATTCTCGGGTCATGGCACCGTTTGGCCGTACTGAAGACGACAGGGCCAGCGACATCTTTCTGAGTCCTACAAACGGCTGGTGCCGAATACAGTCGCCTTGTGCTCGTCCATCATCCAATCGACTGGCTCTTTGACGGAGGCGCTGTGAACGATGCTTTGACCTCTCGTGCAATCCTGCACCTCTTCGGCCACAAGCACAGACACCGTGCCGTGATGGAGGCAGTATATCCGCCTTGGAGCGGGCGCGGTGAAGCCTTCGCGGCACGACCAGCCGTACGATCCTGGCTACAACCTCATCCGTCTCGAATGCGGCGTTTCGGCTGTCTTATCGGCGAGCACTTCCATGGTTGCGCCGGGTCGTTTCTGAAGAGCCAAGCTCGACAAAGATTGCACGCTCAAAACAAAAAGATCCGGGGCTTAGCTAGGCGCGTCCATAAAGCCGCTGGTTGAGATAAAGCAGCAGGCTACTGGAGACGCCCGCAATGACGACGAGCAGGAAAGTGAGCGCCATGATGAGGTCTATGTTGTGCAAGCCGATTGCGTTCATCAGGAGGAAACCGAGGCCGCGCTGTGAGGCGAACATCTCGCCGAGCAGCGTCCCGATCAGCGTCAGCGAAAAGCCAATCCGGATGCCGGCGAAGATCTCCGGCATGGCGGCCGGCAGGACGATGCGCGCGATCATGTCGGCAGGGTTCAGGCGCATGACGTGCCCGGTCTTGACGTAAACGCGCTTGACGTTTCGCACTGCATTGATCGTGAAGAGTGCGATAGGAATGACGCCGTGGATCGTGCCGAATGCGACCTTCGCCGACATGCCAAGCCCAAAGGCGAGCAGCAGGATCGGGTAGAGCGTGATCTTGGGGATCGAATAGACTGCGACGAGCATGGGCTCGAGAACCTCGGCGATGGCGCCGTTCAGGCCAAGCGTGAAACCGATCGCGAGGCCGATGACGACCGCCAACAGGAGCGCGAGGCCGAAGGCCTGGGCGGTCTCGGTAAGATGAACCCAGAACTGCCCGGTTGTGACGAGATGGGCCGTGAAGCCGAGCGTCTCGAGCGGCGAGCGCAGCGCGACCTCTCCCACGATCCAATAGAGGATCTGCCAGAAGACGAGCAGCGCGACAACGAGGGTGACGCCGTTGCGCAGGCCGTCGGGAATATGGAAGTCCTGTGCGGCTGACCGGGTCTCGGTCGACGCAACCGTATCGACCTTGCCGGAGACGACCGCGTTGAGAGGCAGTTTGCTGCTCATCGAAGCCCCCGCCGGTTCATGAGCTTCTTCTCCCAGCGGGCGAGAAGCGCGTTGATGGTGATCGAAACGATCAGGATCAGCAGAATGAGCGGATACATGATCGCATTGTCGAAGTTGTTGTAGGCGAAGCTGATCTCGTAGCCCATCCCCCCCGTCGACATGATGAATTCGGCGCCGATGATGCCGATCAGCGAATAGGCGACGGCGAGTTTGGCCCCCGTGAGGATATAAGGTGCTGCACAAGGCAGGGTGATGCGCCACGCGGTCTCGACCGCAGACATATGGCCCATCTTGGCGGTCTTGAGGAACACCCGCGGCACCCGGTCCAGGCCATTCAACGTATTCACGATGACAGCGACGACGCCCAGCATGGTTCCGATGAAGATCTGCGGTGCGTCACCAAGCCCGAAGAGGATAATCAGGAGCGGGTAGAAAGCAAAGACCGGGATCGCATAGTAGGTCGCGAAGACCAGGTCGAGTGTGTCGCGCACACGCTCGAACTGATGGATGACGATAGCACTCGCGACCCCGGTGACAACGGCAATGACGAAGGCGATTGCGGCGTTGCCCAACGTCTTGGCAATCGCGGCATTGAGCGCGCCCGAGGCCAACATCTTGACGAGATCGATGACGATGCGGTGCGGCGGCTGCATCGTGAGGTGGGGGATGACCCCAACAAAGCACAAGACTTCGAGCAGGCCGACGAAGCCGACGACGATACCGATCCGCCAGAATGTGGCGCTCTTCATGCCGCCCCCTCCATCTTGCCGATCGCCTTGAGCGATTCCTCGCGCAGCGAACGCCAGAGCCGGGCTGTAATTGTCCCGAAGCGCTCCTCCTGCACGATGCGGCTGTCGCGATCCTTCGGCCAGTCCGTTTTAACGATATCGATGAGCCGTCCGGGTCGGGCCGACATCACCCCGATGCGATCGGCAAGCATGGCGGCTTCATCGAGCGCATGGGTGATGAGGAAGACCGTCGCGCCGGTCTTGCGCCAGAGGTTCAGCACCTCATCGCCCATCAGGAGGCGGGTTTGCTGGTCGAGCGCGCCGAACGGTTCGTCAAGCAGAATGAGCCGCGGCTCCGTCACTAGCGTCCGGGCGATGCATACGCGTTGGCGCATACCTCCAGACAACTGGGCAGGATAGCTCTTGGCAAAGAATGTGAGCCCCATCATCGCGAGCGCCCGCGCGATCCGTTCTTCGCGCTCCTGATGCGAAATCTTCATGCGCCGCAGCCCGAAGGCAATATTGTCGGCGACCGTAAGCCAGGGGAAGGAGGCATCTTCCTGGAAGACGACGCCGACGCCATCCGGTATCTGGCCGGCGATCGGCCGGCCTTCGAAGGTGACTTCGCCGCGGGTCGCGGTCGAAAGTCCCGCGACGAGTTCCAGTAGGGTAGATTTGCCGCAGCCGGACGGCCCCACCACGGCGAAGAATTCGCCCTGCTTCAACTCAAGATCGATCGCGCCGAGTGCGTGAACGGTGTCACCCGGCCGTCCCGGCCGGGTGAACACCTTGTCTACGCCGCGCAGCGCGACCTGTGCGCTTTGCGAAATGGTCATTTCAATTCCTTGATATCGTCTGGCAGGAACTGGGTATCGATTATTGCCTTGAGGTCGACGTCGCCGCTCAGGGCGCCGATCATCTTCTGCACCTCGACGGACTTCTCTAGCCCGTCCAGGTGGATCTGCCCCGTGCCCCAATATTCGATGCCGTTGGTACGGCTGTCCACGAGGTTCTTGACCGCGCTGCGCGCTACTTCTGGCTCGAGATTATACACCTTGGCGATGATGTCGCCTGCCTCATCGGGATTCTGCGCCATGAACTCCACCGCGCGACGGCGGGCGCGGATCACCGCCTTGATGAAATCGCCCTTTTTCTCGGCCGCCGAGCCAGCAGCGGCACCGAGCACATTGGCGATGGGCGGCAGCAGATCGGAGGCCTTGGCGATAGGCCGATACTTGTCCTTGAACTTCGACCACAGCGGTTCTGGAATGGGCGCGACGTCGACAAGCCCGGTGTCCAGCGCCGCAACGCCTTCGCCGAAACCGCCAGTCTTCACGAGCTCGGCGTCTTCAGTCTTGAGGCCGCCAGCCTGCAAGACCAGCGCTGCCAAGCCTTGGCTGGTGGAGCGAGGGTTGGTAAAAGCGATCTTCTTGCCCTTCAGGTCCTTGACCGATTGGATCGGCGAATCCGGCTTCACTGCCCAGATGAATTCTGCAACTGTCAGCACGTTGTCGCTGATGATCTTGATATCGGCGCCCTGCTGGATCGCCGCGATGATGGCATTCGGATTGACTTCCGCATATGGCGCGTCGCCAGCGAGCATATTGCGCAGCGTCGTGCCGCCGCCGGCCGAGGAAAGGATGCCTGTAACGTCGGCGCCCTCTTCCTTGAAGAAGCCCTTCTCCATGGCCACGGCAAAAGGCATTCCGTTTGCCGAGACGCCGTAGTTGCTCACAACGATCTGTTCGGCTTGCGCCGTGCCCGCCAGCGCCAGGCTGGCCGCAGCGAGAACCGCTAGACGCGAGAATGCATTCGATACTTTCATAAGTTCCTCCCTTTTCAATTCTCCGGGCGTCGCTAAGCCCGTGACTCTCTTTGCCATGCCAAGGCCACTGCTTGCGCGGCATTCATACCCTCGGAAAGGCGACTCCAGTACGTCCTACCTCGCCCCGGGAGTTTCGATCGCCCGCCAGTGGTCGAGATTGACTGCCTGATCCAGGATCCCGCGCACGGCCACGCCGTTGGCGAGCGGCTGCAGTGTTTCCGTCCCCTCGGCATGGCGCCGCAGCGCGGAGACTGCCTGCTGCATGACCGCGACCACGCGAAAGATGATGCTTGCCGGAAAGGACACCTGCGTAAAGCCCATGGCGCCGAGTTCGGCGGGGCTTAGCCAGGGCGTATCGCCGCCCTCGAACATGGCAGCCGACAGATAGGCGCCCTTGAAGGCGGCACCAACCTTCCGGTAATCCGCTTCGGTGCGGAGCCCCGCGATGAAGATGCCGTCAGCTCCCACGGAAAGAAAGCGTTCCGCCCTGTGCATAGCCGCGTCGAGGCCGAGCGGGCCATAGGCGTCCGTGCGGCCAATGATAAAAGTCTCGGGATACCTCCGTGCACCGAGGGCGGTACGAAGCTTCGCCTCGATCACCGCTTCCTCGACCACCGCGGCCGCCTTGTCGGCACGCTGCTGCTTATGGTCACGACTCTGGTCTTCCAGGAGAAGTCCGCGAACGCCGATCGCTTCATAAGCGGCGATCGTACGCGCCACGCTCTTCACGTCGCCATAACCGTCATCGGCGTCGGCAAAGAAGGGCAGCGATGATGCAGCCGCGATATCGCGAATGCCCTCGACCATGTCGGTCAGCCCGATCAGTCCAATGTCGGGATAGGCATGGCGGGCGGCGAGCAACGCCGATCCGCCTATGGCGAAGGCCTTGAAGCCGGCCTGTTCGATCAGCCTGGCGGAGAGCGCGTCATGTGCTAGCGGCGTAACGAGCGGCGTCTCCTGTGCCAGCGCCTCACGGATGGTCGTACGCGTCATGTGTTCCATTCCCCTTCCACGGGCCGGTAGATCCAGCCGCGACCTGTCTTGCCGGCGGCATAATAAGCCTCGATCTCGGCGGCGTGGCGAAGCGTCGTGTCGATTTCATCGTCGCCACGCACCAACGCCTCAGCGCGCATCGCCGGCACCCGGAAAGCGTAGATGTGCCCGTCCGGCGCAGCGATCTCCGACATCGTCAGATCGACCGTGAACACTGGGTTGCTGGGACGGCTCTCGACCGTTGCGGCCAGCGCGGCGAATGTCTCTGCGTCGATCAAGCCGGCAAGCAGGCCATTGCGAAAACTGTTCTCGTAGAAGATGTCGGCGAAGCTCGGCGCCAGCACGCAACGGATGCCGAACTGCTGCAATGCCCAGACGGCCGCCTCGCGTGAGCTTCCACAGCCGAAGTTCTCGTCCGCCAGGAGAATGCTTGCAGCGCGGAACGGCGGCCGGTTGAGCACGAAATCCGGCCGTTCGCGGCCGGCCTCATCATAGCGATGGCCGCCGAAGAGGCCTTTGCCGAGGTCGGCCATCGCGGACCGCAGATAGGCCGACGGGATAATCGCGTCCGTGTTGACGTTGCTCAGCGGCATCACTGCCACCACGCCATTGACACTGGCGAAGGGCTCTCTCATGCATTCCCCTTACGGACATCGGTGATGTGACCAGCGAGCGCCGCAGCGGCGACCATGGCGGGGCTCGCAAGATGGGTGCGACTGCGCGGCCCCTGCCGGTTCTCGAAATTGCGGTTACTGGTCGCCATGCAGCGCAGGCCCGGACCGACCACATCCTCATTAATGCTTACGCACATGGAACAACCCGCATCGCGCCACTCGAAGCCCGCTTCACGGAAGATGTGGTGCAGGCCCTTGTCTTCGGCTGCGCGTTTCACCGACATGGAGCCCGGCACGACGAGCGCGCGAACATTCGGAGCGACTTTCCGCCCGCGCACGACGGCCGCCGCCGCTTCGAGATCCGCAAGACGTGAGTTCGTGCAGGAGCCTATGAAGGCGATGTCGATCGGGATACCCTCGAGTGAACTGCCAGGCTCGATCCCCATGTAGCGAATTGCGGCAGCAGCGAGTTCGCGGCGCTTCACATCGGCAAAGGAGGCGGGGTAGGGGACATGCCCGTCGATGCCCGTGACGTCTTGCGGCGTCGTTCCCCAGGTAACCTGTGGAACGATCTTGTCGCAATCGATGGTGACGTCGCGATCGAAGACGGCGTCCGCCTCTGTCCGCAGCGTTCGCCAATAGGCCAGCGCGAGCTCGAAATCCGCCTCGGCGGGTGCGAATTCGCGGCCACGGACATAGTCGAAGGTCGTTTCGTCAGGGGCTATGAGGCCGAGGCGCGCACCGAACTCGATCGACATGTTGCAGAGTGTCAGCCGCGACTCTGCGGAGAGCGCCCGCACCGCCGGCCCCGCGTATTCGACCGCCGCCCCGCGACCTGCGGCGATGCCGTATTCGCCGATGGTGCGCAGGATCATGTCCTTGGCGGTTACGCCCGGCCCGAGCGTACCCTCGTAGGAGACACGCATGGTCTCCGGCCGCGCGAGCGCAAGCGTCTGCGTCGCGAGCACATGCTCGACCTCGCTGGTGCCGACACCGATGCCAAGCGCGCCGATCCCTCCGACGGTGGAGGTGTGGCTGTCGCCGCAGGCCAGCACGCTGCCCGGCAGTGCAACTCCCAGTTCCGGCGCAATCACGTGCACGATGCCTTGGCGCGGATCGCCGACGCCGAAGTGGCGGATGTGGTGCCGATACGCATTCGTCCGCATCAGGGAAAGGAGCTCGCGGCCTTCCGGATTGGTGTTCTCGGTACGACCCGGCGCCGTGGAGATGATGTGGTCCTGGGTTGCAAGGGTAAGCTCCGGATGACGCACTTGCCGTCCGGTTTTTTCCAAACCCGCGAAAGCGGCGGCGCACGTCGTCTCCTGCAGCACGTGCCGGTCGACGAAGATGAGGTCGCGCCCGTCATCCAACTGCCGAACGAGATGGGCGGTCCAGATCTTCTCGAAGACGGTCTTCGGCCCAGTGGAGGAGGCCGAAGCTCGCGCCGAAGACGTTGCAACGGCTGCTAAGCCATCTGCTTGCGTCGGCGGCGCGTGAACTGGCATGACTTTTCCTCCCACATGAGTCGTGAAACCCGCGACTTCTGGCTTTTGGCTCCGCCCGGTGTTCGCGCAATAATGCGTCCGTTAGAGTAGATTTCTGCTGACGGTAACCTCCTCCGGCCCTAGGGTACACCCACAATTTACTCTTTTGCCATCAGGAAAAGGCATAGCACATGTCGCGCCGACTTCCTCCCTTGAATGCCTTGCGCGCCTTTGAGGCGACGGCGCGCAACGGCAGCCTGACACGCGCCGCCCAGGAACTCTCAGTGACCCAGGGTGCGGTCAGCCGCCATCTGCACCAGCTTGAGAACTGGCTCGGCACAACCTTGTGCCTACGGCTCAGGCGCGGAGTAGAGACGACGTCCGAGGGGGCGGCTCTGGCTGCTGTGCTGCGCGTCGCCTTCGACCAGATCGAGGCGCAGACGCGGCGCATTCAGGAAAAACCGGAAGGCAACAGATTGCGCATCAAGCTGCCCCCGACCTTCGCCATCCGCTGGTTCGTGCCGCGGCTCGCCCGTTTTCACGCACTCAATCGGGATGTGGACGTGCAGATCACTACTTCGCACCAGCAGGTCGATTTCGATCGCGAGGAGATAGACGTCTGCATCCATTCCGGCTCGGAGCCTCCACCGGGCCTCTATTGCAGGCGATTGTTCGGGGAGATCGTGCTGCCGGTCTGCAGCCCTGGCCTGATTGGCAGCTCATCGCCTCTCGTCGAGCCGAAGGATCTGGTCCGTTACGTCCTGCTCTGTTCGATGCACAGACCGGATGACTGGCCTGCCTGGCTTCATGCCGCTGGCGTGACGACGGTCGACGGCAATAGCGGCCTCAAATTCGAGAATTCGGCGCTCGCCTACCAGGCGGCTACCGATGAACTCGGCATCGTGATGGCGCAGCGCGCCTTCGTCGAGGACGATCTGCGCACGGGACGCCTGATCGCACCCTTCGGTTTGAGAGTGCCGACGCAGGGCGCTTACTATCTGGTGTATCCGCGCGCGACGCGGCGGACGCTCCTGATCCGCACTTTCGAAAACTGGATTGTGCAGCAGGCGACCGAGTTGGAAGAGGCCGCCGATGGAGCTCGTTGAAGTCGGTGACTTGCTTGAGGTTGGGTGGCGCCGGTCGCAGGGGTTTTGAAATGTGTGGCGCGACCCGATCAATCGCACCGTTTGCCCGTGGCTGTCGGTCCCGGATTTGTGCTGGCTCGAACATTTCCAAAGCCGCTCGCGTAGCCGACCGGACTTGCATCTATTTGCCGGCAACATAGTCGAGCATCGCTTTCGGTGGAACCTCATTAGGGGCCAGTGGCCGGCCGGGGTAGCGCATTAGGCAAAGTTGGATGGCAAAGCCGAGTTGATTGGGTTCACGGCGCCGTAGCTGGTTTTCCAGCAAATCGGCCGGGCGAAAGAGAATAGTGGCGGATCATGCCAGCCGTCGCGACTCGCTGATCGGGCGCATGAATCTGGGCCAGAAGCTCACCGACGATGCTGTGACGATGTTCATCAAACTGATGAGTCGGCTGTTCTCGCAAGCTAATAACCGCAAGAAGCAGCGGCACGTTGGCGGATGGCCTCATGCCTGCTGCAATCGATGCACGCACCCCATGTAGTCGTCAGCCGAGGTGAACTGCCAGTCTATTTTCCGGCTCTTCCGGTCGCCGACGCCGATAGGCTGTGATCTCTATCTCGACTTTCAGTTCGGGCTTTCCCAAAGGCATACACAGTGTCGTGTTTGCTGGATGGATACCGCGGAACTTTTCGGCCACAAGCCGGTTGACGATCTCCTTGTCCTGACGATCGGGCACAAAGACGTGTACGACGACGACATCCTTCGGAGAGGTCCCGACCGAAGCAAGCGCGCCTTCTATATTGAAGAACGCATGCTCGGCACTTCACTCTTGGGCCGTTGCGGGGTTCCCCATCGGCCGAGACGTGGGGCTCGGCCGCAGGAGACGGCATTCCCCTTGCGCATCCGCCGAGGTTTGATCTGCGTCGGGTCGAAAACCGCTTTGCGCGAACTATGCGCGGAGTATCTTGTCCATCACTTTGCCCTTGGCGAGCTCATCGACCATTTTGTCTAAATATCGGATCTCCCGCATTGTGGGTTCTTCGATAGTTTCGATCCGGACTCCGCAAACGACGCCGGTTATCATGGACCTCGATGGATTCATTTTGGGCGCTTGTGCGAAGAAGTCCTCATAGGTCGTCTTTTTCTCAATTTGGCCATTGAGCGCTTTTTGCGAGTAACCTGTCAGCCAACGAATTACCTCGTCGACGTCAGCCTTTGTGCGGCCGTTCTTCTCCGCCTTGGCGACGAGAAGGGGATACACCTTGGCGAAGCTCATCGAATAGATGCGGTGTTTCGTCATTCATCGCCCTCTTGGTGCCAAGTGGTATTTTAGATCATCCCGACGAGGCGCAGGAAACGATAAGTTCACGGCGTGTCGTAGCAGCCTGTTCTTCGGGCGCAAGGTGCCCGCAATCCTTAATAGTGGCGCAGCGGATGCTGCGAATGCCAACGCTACGAAAAGCCGTCGATATAACGATTGATGTCGCCAGGCTCATCCGCGCCGCGAATGTAAAGCAGCGGTGTTTCGACAAAATCTTGAGCTTCTCCCCCCGCCCTGTTCTGGGCAGCTGCGGTGAGAATGCGCGACTACCAATCAAATCCGACGCGAAGGGCATCTGGTCTTGCATAGGCCGCGCATAAAGCGTGGTCAGGGGCAGGTCCCGCCATCGACGTAGATAAGCCCGACATCGGCTGGAGTGGCACGCGCCGTCAAGTGGAGCGTGGATGAGCTGCTCGATGCCGACAGCCGACCTCTCGCTTGCGGCCCCTAATTTCACCTTGACGGAAGAATCGCTCAGTTTTCAGACCCGGACGGAAGTCGCATCATTCTTGCGGAGCCACCCTCGAGGCTTTTCAAAAGATAACAAGCCCGAAGCGCGCCCTCTCATCAGAACGATAACCATTGCGGTGTTCGGACGTTGTGGCCCACTGGCGGGAGAGGTGCTCTCATCGGACCGATCGGGCAAAGCGGAGTTGCTCCGGCTAGAGGAACTGCCCTATGATCCGGTGCGGGGATGGCCGACGGGAATCGGCGGCTGGTTTGTCCGGGCCGGCATGAACCGCTGCAATGCCCGGCTGAACAGCTACGCTTTCGATCAATTGCAGTTGGTTCCGGAAGATCGGGTCGTGGAAGTCGGATTCGGCGGTGGGACGGTACTGCCCCGGCTTCTCCGGGACGCAGTATTCGTCTGCTCCTTGCAGAAATAGATGATTGCTCCAAGAATTTGTCCTTCCGCACCCAAGGCCCATGCCGTCTTGTCATCACCCAACGCGTCCGGGATCGCGCCGTCAGTGGTAACGAGCTTCTCGTTCAGACAGCCAGCATAGGCGTCATCGCCCTCGGAAGTGACGCGCGCCAGCTGAGTATTCACCGCGATCGTGGCAGCACCCAGCCTGGCGGCATCGTCCTGGTACTCGGAATGGAAAGCGTCGGTAGGATGAACGCTCACGTTATCGCGCGCCAGGTCGGGGTATGCCGCCAGCGCGGCCGGATTGCACGTTTCGGAAATCGCCTCAACGATGGACTGTTCGACGCCGGTTTTTGCGGGGGTGATTGTCGAATAAAGCTTGATTTTGAAGGCATCGTAGACGGGCAGGAAGGCCGGGCCGTGCTTCACAAAGTTCTTCTCGATACAGCCGGCCAGCTTTCCGTTCTGGAGCCGCGCGCTGCGCAAAACCTCTGTAGAGAATGCGATCTGAAGATCGGTATCCTGCCTGCGGTAGTTGACAAAGAAGTCGTAGAGGGATGTCGCCCGTGCCGGCGCAAGCGACATGCCAACCGACAGCATGGCAACTATCAGTCGCGCGGCCAATGTACCAGAAGAACAAGGTGGTGCTACTGCTGGCACTTTCTTAGATCCTCACTGACGCTCGGCAGAAGGTTGACCACGGTCGAGTAGTTCCGGCGCGGATCGGACTTCAGGTAAGCGCCTTCAACCGCAGTCAACCGCTGTTCAAGAATAGGACCTGCGCAAGCACAATAAGGCGCCGTCTCGGGTTGGTTTGCAGGTAGGGCCTTCGTACACATCTCGGCTACGCCCAGTTTATCATTTGGAATTCCGCTTGTCGGGTCTGCGAGGAATTCCTCGGCATTTGCAAAAAAGGTTTGCATGTCGGGGTCTTTACAGGAAATGTCGGTGACGAGTTGTCCATCGGCCTCGGCGCGATCCTGAGCGGCCGCGTCTCGGACCATGTCGTTCATGAACTGCCCGGGGTTATTGAGGGCTTTTCCAAGCCACTGCCCCTCCTGCAACAGGAACTCTGCATTGTTGTTCTGAGCATCTTCGCTGGTCCCGAATACGCCCGATCCCAGTCCTCGCTGAAGCACTGCTCGCAATAATTTTTCCGTGAGGGTTCCCGGGCAGGCCTGATTGATCGGCCTGACCATCCCCACGATAGCGGCGAAGGCGTCCGCCTGATCGTTTCTGAGCGCTAAGAAATCGTGATCAAAAATCGCCCCCACAAGCTGCCGATTCTTCAACTCGGGGGAGTGGAAGATCGAAGCCACATTCTGGCCATGGCTGGCTGGTGATGTCCCGGCGACCGCGGCACTGCCCGTCGTATGGGCCGCAA
Organism: Mesorhizobium sp. B264B1B; assembly: GCF_020165765.1. Taxonomy (NCBI): domain Bacteria; kingdom Pseudomonadati; phylum Pseudomonadota; class Alphaproteobacteria; order Hyphomicrobiales; family Phyllobacteriaceae; genus Mesorhizobium; species Mesorhizobium sp. B264B1B. The sequence continues at coordinate 34,519 of NZ_JAIUIS010000012.1, read as the reverse complement.
ACCATCCGTCGAGGCCGCGCATGTAAGCCTGCCACATGGGAGATGTCATGACGTCGGAATGGCCGGATTGGAGCTCCGCGACGGCGCTCGATATGGTCCCGATCTCGCCGATGTCCGTGGCTTGGGTCACGACGCTCGCCAGCCCGGCCACGACTTGCGGAATTACGCCGTCTATCTCCTGCGAGGCAGATTGCATGGCGGTCTTGTAGGAAGCGAATTCTGAAAATCTCCCGAGCTCGTTTTCGGTCTTGCTCTTCCACTGTTGCAGGTGGCTGAGCGAGAATATGTCCGCCCCGACGTACTCGACATGGGTGCGGCCGAGCGCGATTATCTCCGTCAAATCCGCATTGACGATCCCGATAGCGACGGTCTCAGCCGAAGCGACTTCTGCGGCTTGGTCCGCACTTCTCAGGGCGTCGATCATATCCGCAATGACGCTCAACCTGTCGAGCGGTCTTGGACTGCCTTGCTTTGCCGGTGGCTCCGCATGCACGGCGACGATTGCGATCTCCGCCTCGCGGTCGATCAGGGGCTTGAGCACGGCTTGGCGAACCTGCATCAGCACCGGCTCCAATTGCATCTCGAGCGGCGAGACATATGCCCGCAATTTCATGAAGCCATCGGCCGTCGCACTGAAATTTGCCCCAGCCTGGGCCACCTGTTTGACGCGGTTCTCCACGGTGGAGATGATCGCCAATTCGCCATCTTCGTCACCTAGATGGTTCAAGTACGGAAGTATTATTTTCACCAGCGCGGGGCTGTCGTCGAAATAGAGCGGATGAGCCAGGCACTCGCGCGCAAGCTCCGTCCATCTGAACCAGATTTCCTGGTCTCCTTTCTGTCGCGTATCCAGTGTGGTCAGCGGACGCCCCAGGAACTTCCTGGTCATCGAATCGTGGAATGCGCTGGCGATCAGCAGCTTCATGGGGGGGTCTGTCGTAATGTTCTTGGTCAGGTCGAGTTTAGGCGCGCCAGTTTGAATCTGATGCGACCACGCCAACATGCTCACGCAGAACGGAAGGCCTTGCGCCGGTACATATGCCGGATCGGCTTTAGCGTGCGAGATCGCCTGCAGGACCGCCTCAGGAAACTTCTTTCTCTGCAAACGCACCTCACAGGATGGCGCAAGATGCATCGCCAGCGTGGATCCGCCATCCTCAAGTTCCACGTTCGCGGATTTGGGAAGCGTGACGAAATCATTGTTGCGGATGATGCTCATTTCGGAGAGATCGATGGTGCCGATGGTCAGGTCGTATTTTGCTGCGTATCGCACGATCGTCTGCTGATCTCCCCGCGACATCACATAGGCGGAATTCGCCTTATCGATCGACCCAAGGACAACGAAGTCATACGTCGTATTCTTCGGCGCGCACGGCGCAGTGCCTTCCCAAATCTCCCGATCCGTAGGCTCGACAGCAACTCCGTCCTCGATCGATAGCGTGTCCGCGTTCGTAAGGGCGGGACCGGGACCAGAGGAAAGAGCACTGCCCACTAGTTCGCGCAATTGCGCCTGACGCTCAGGAGGGAAATTGGGCGCGATAAGTTGTAGGAGAGTGATGTCGCTAACAGCAATGGGATGCCCGCCGATTTCTTTCAAGGTTGTCTGCCACCAATCGTCCATTACCTTGGAATATCTTTGCTGCTGATCTGCGGTAAGGAATTGAAAATACGATCTTAACCTTATGTCGTAATTCTGGAAAAATCGGAGATCACGAATGTCCCTTGGCAATTTTTGAATCAATTGAACAAGCACGTCGGCGTTCTGAACGTAAATATCGTTTTGGCTCGGAAGCTTCAGAACCTGCTTGCGAGCGTCCCCCGCCAGTCTTGCAGCAGGTGTCGTAGACGCAGATGCCGCTGTGCTGCCTGGAACTGCCTGCGCGGTGGCACCCAGTTGGGACAGTTCGAAAATCCGCTCCCTGTACAAAGTGGAAACGCATGTCGGAGCGGTGCATTTGTTTCTCTGCTTGATCCAACGTTTCTGAGCAGCCACGAGTTCCGGTGCCTTCCGGCCGTCAATCGCTTGAAAAGCCGCGTACAGTTTCTCGTCCAGATCGGAGAGCAATGCATCAGCACAGATCATGCGCTCGACGGAAAGTCTCGCACGAGAACAATCAAAGCTTGCTCCTGCAGCCTTTTGTGGCGCATCCAAAAGGAGAGCGGCGGCTGCGACGCAGAGCGTCATAAAAATTCGCATAGCCGCCCTCCGGAAAAGTGTCGTTCCAGCACAACCACTGCCGCAACCGCCATGCCGCAGATCGGGATCGGTTGCCTGCAGAAGGATGCTCCCGCCCAAACCTCCGCGCCACCTGATACCCAGAATCCCGCAGTATCGACGTACAAATCCGATTATAGGCAAGGCAGGATAGCCTCGGTCATCTCACGTATCGACACAAGTACGCCTTTCGGAGAGCGACTCTGTCCGACGAGCGAGGCAAGCTCCCTTGTCTTGGTTTTGATCTGCGTTCGGAAACCCTGCTCTCTTGCAGCTAGTCTTGACTTCTCCGCAGCCGCGCGAGTTCTCGTCTCATTGCCAAAAATGCCCGCTTGCCCAGCGCGCGCAAGTTGTGCACTTGAGACTATCTTGGCTAGTCTCGTCAGTGCCGGCGGCGACCTCGTCTGGGTCCACACCACCCTGTCGTTTTCGAGCCTTCGTAGCTATTTCGTCTTTCGAGGATCGTCGGCCGGATTGATGTACTTTATGCCCCACGGGCCGTTAGTGGTGAGCTGGAGCACCGTCTCTTCGTCGAAATATGCAAAATGCGCCATGCCTGGCGGCAAAGCGAAGTAGCTGCCCGCAGGAATTGCTTTGACGGCGCTACGGTTGGCGGTCTCGCCCATGCCAAGATTAATGGTTCCCGATATTACTGTGTCAACTTCAAGCCCCGGATGCGTATGGGGCGCGATCGCATACCCAGCCGGCTATTTGAGCCGAAGGGCAAACGGACCTTCCTTGGCCGGATCGCCGTACAGGATTGCCAACTCTGCTCCAGCAGGAAGCGTTTTGGGGCCCGGACCCCACTTAACCTCGCTGGGAGTGGTCACAGTGTGCGCGTCCTCGGCCGAAGCAAAGGGGGCGATTGCGCAGGATATGATCCAGCCGACTGCAAGTAGCGATGCAACTTTCATGGTAGCCTCCCGTCTAGGCGGGCTACCCATTCCGGCGGCGTGCCGGGTTGGGCTCGCCAAGGTCCGCGCGTCACACCTAGGCAAGCGATTTGTCGGCTCAGTATAACCGCTGCCCTTGGCGAAAGCGCATGCGAGTCTCGCGCATGCGCTTCACCCAAGGGAATTTTCGAGCACGCTTCTCAAACGATATTGACGTGCCGCGTTACCTGGCCATTGCTCTCCCAGTATGTGTGCTTTTTTGCAATCAAAGGATCGTCCATAGCCGGTTGAACTTGCCCCTCTGTACTGACCGCCCGCGAGGTGACGCTGTGCTCCCCGGCGGAGGGCTTGGGCCAGTTGACCGACCATATCTTCCAAGCAAAGTCCGCCTTGTCCGTCTCATCGATGGCCGCCAGCATCCACGGCCCATCGTCGACTTTCACCTCAACCCGGTCGATCGGCGCGCCCCAGGCGGCCCCGACAATGCGATAGTCATTGCCGATATGAGTGACCCGGGCCGGTGCCGATTTCAGCCGCGCCCGCCCGACAGAAGTCTCCACCCATACAGTCTCGCCGTTGTGGTCCTCCTCGCGCCGTGTGACGTAGTCGCGTCCCATGAAACGGTTCTCGAAGCGCTGGTCGCGCACATCGATACGCTGTAGCCATTTCGCATTCGCGATCCCATACCAGCCAGGCGCTATAAGCCGCAACGGGAAGCCATTATCAGGCGGCAAGGGAGTCCCGTTCATCTCGTAACAAAGGATGTTTTTGGGATCCATGGCGTCGGCCAGCGACATGCTGCGGGCGCCCCATTTGTTGTCGTGGCGAGGGTTGCGGCTCGGAATCTTCCGCATCACGCCTTACACTCGGTTTGCGGTTCAACAAGCTCCGCCACAGGCGAAATGGACAGGACGGATACGATTGAACGGCAATGACCGTGGAATCGGACCCCGCATTTCGCGTAAAAGGGGATACTCGTGTGGTTGTGTTGGAATTTCATGCGAGTGTCGTTCCAAGTACCTGAAAACGCTTCCATCCGGCCACGCTGCAAGTTGGCGGCTATCTGAAGCCAGCTTTAAAAGCCATTTAGGATCCACGGATCGGTGTCGTATCCGAGGCGCGGCTTTTCCGGCGTTGTTCCATCCGGCAATTTGGCCGTGCCAGTCAAACCGCAGTCCAGATCTCTCACCGGCTTCTTGGTCGAATGCTTCGTAGAACACAGGGCCGCAGCATCACCGACCACCACTTTCTTCTCCTTGGCAAAGGCACCACCAGTCGCAGCGATCACGATCGCCGCGAAAAATATTGCTACTCTCATCGGACTTCCCCACCGGTCGCGCATCCCCGAGATGCCAAACATTACGTCAAGGCGGGCTGCTCTTCCATTTCGCGATGGCTTTTACGCTAAGCTCGTCCGCTGCCGAAACCGCACCGCGCCGCCAGTGGTGCGTCCACAGAAGCCCGCCGCCTATTGGGAGCATCGGCAACGGGGCAGATAGGCGGACCGGTGTCGAAGGGCCTGAAAAGAAAAGGCCGAATGGCTCAAGCCAGGCCTTGTCGGTCGGGTCAAATTCTTCAAGGGTGAAGAAAAAGCTTCGCCCGCGCGAAACTACTGGATTAAAGGGAGACGTGAATGGCGGTTGCGAAAGAGGTACCTGGATGACCGCCGTCGGAAAACCGGTCCTCTACCCAGTCACGGAAACGGAGTTTGTGGCGAGTCTGATCAAGCACGCCAGTGATCAGCCGACGGTACAGTTTCTGCAGTACACCTATAGGGTCCAGCAAACGCTCGACCAGGATATCGAAAATTGGGAAGAGCCCGCCGAGGGCAAGGTCGATCAAACGATCGAATGGCTCCAGGAGCGCAACACCAATCCCGACGTCGTGATCACGCCGGATAATTATCGCATCTACGCCCGGAGCCTCGCGGTAAACCTGCTTTTCGTGATCAGTAACGACCGTCCCATCCAGCAGGACCACCGGGTCGCCAATGAGAGCAAATGGGAGGAGAGGCAGCAGGGCGAATATTGGCGATGCGTGGCGATTTGCTCGACCGGCTGGCGGGAGACTTAGAGCGGCTTGCCGGCGCGGAGCATGGTGCGCGACAGCCAACTGTGCTTCCGTCCTGGCGTTCTCTTTCTGGGTCATTTTATCGACCGCGATGAGCCGTCGTTCGCGGTCGTGTAAGCGTGCGGGTTGCGTGCACCGATGACCGCGAACAAGGTGGCGAGGAGGGCAAGCCCTCCGTACCCGACGGCTATTTGCGGCAGCGAGAAAGTGTTGGACAGCTTGCCGGAGATGAGGCTGGGGAAGGCGGCGCCGCTGTAGCAGAGGAGATAGATCGCGCTGAAGATCGGTGCGCGGTCGGCTAGCGTGCTGCCGCGCAACAGACCGCGTGTCGCGGCGCTGATGGCGATGCCTTGGCCGGCGCCCGCAAGGATGGTTGCGATGATGAAAAACACAAGTGTGCCGGCGGCGATCGCCGTGATGACGCCGATCATTCCGGTCAGGAAGATGACCATTCCGACGCGTTGGGCGACCGCCGATGTGAACCGGCCGCCGATAGGAGCGCCGAGAACGCTGGGCGTCATATAGGCGGCGAACACCAATCCGAGAATGAGCGGGCTGCGGGTCTGGAGTTGATCTTCCACCAGCGCAGGCACGAACGCTTGGTAGAAGGCTCCGGTCGCCCAGGTGGCCAGGAACACCGCTGCCGCCACAGGGAGCAGATGCCTAACGTGGGCCGGTACGCCCACCCGAGGCAACAGCGATCGCCAAGCGCCCGGGGTCAGAGTTGCGGTTTCCGGGCTGATTGAGATGAGTCCACCAGACAGCAATAGAAAGCCGACGCAAACCAGATAGATGAGGTCGCGTGGCCAAGGGCCGAACTGGACCAAAGCACCGGAGGCGATGGCGCCGACAGTGAGGCCCAGCATCGGTCCCTGGCTGGAGGCGACGGAGGCCAACCATTCTGGCCTGCTGGGCGCGGCGTCGACGATGTAGGAAGTCAGGCTGCTGCTGGCCAACCCAGTGCCGACACCCACCAGGAGCCGACCGGCCAGCAGGATTTCGATGTCGCGCACATTCAGCAACAGCAGACAGCCCAGCAGCAGCAGACCGAGGCTAGCGATCGAAGTGAGCCGGCGGCCCAGATGATTGGACAGACGTCCCAGCACCAACAGTGAGGCGATAGTGCCGATGGCGTACGCCACCACGGCCATAGAGATGCCGGCGTTGGTGAACCCGTCCTCCGCCCGGTAGGTGTTGTAGAGCGGGATTGGAGCGGCCGCTACGGCAAAGGAAGCGACCAGGGACACCATGGCGGATATGAAAGCCAGCTGGCGCATTCCGCCCCGGCGAGCCTCATTGATCACTGGTGGCACGTCTTGCACCGAGCCGTGCATTTCTGCCTCACGCAATTGAGCTTTGTCCGTTCCAGGCTGCGCTGCGCGTCACTCGAGAAGATCTGCGGAAGCGATAGGCATCGATTGCAGCGAGGAACGAAACCTTCCACTAGCCGGTGCATATGGTTTTCTTAGCGGCGCAGAAGAGCGCTGCGACAATCGTCGCCCTCAAGCCGCCCTACGCCTGTCCGCTCCCAAATGCGTCGCGGCTGGCTCCTCAGGCGCGTTAAAGACCGACGTGGTGAGTAGGACAGCGGCAGCGAGGACCCAGTAGTACCAAGCGTCGAGCCCAGCAAACTTGAAGGCGAACGGTGCGATGACAAACACGACGCCAACGGCCCGGTCGACCCAAAGATGCAGCCAGTAGGGAATGATATGGACGAGCCCGGTGGGATGGTCGGTAAGGGCGGGCAAGAGTAGCGCCGCGACACCGACAACAACCGAAAGCCACACCGCGATCGGTCCGCTCTGGCCGAGCTTCAGCACAAACGGTGCTGCGATCAAGACGACAGCGACGGGATAATCGATGAGGTAGGCGTGCATAGACTTGGTGATGAAGCGGAACGACATTGGTGACTCCTATGGCTTGTTTGCTTGGGCGGGTCCTTGCGACGTGGATAGCGCATCATCTAAGAGGGCGATCACGACGCCTTACGCTAGCGGCCACTCCATGCGTCTCTCGGGTCAGCTCGGTTAATTGCACAGAGCTATCCCGAAAGGCTGACCATTAGAAATGCCGGGTTGTTATCGTTTCCATTCCAGTCGCCCGGCGCGCCATGGAAGCGTTAATGCGGCGTAGAGCGTCGGCCGACAGTAAGTGCGGAGTGCACTTCAGGCGCACGACGTGACCGTGCTTCAGACCTTACGTCATCAGCTTATTCCCTAGCCACCCCACAAGAGCCGGATCACTTGCCGCGCGTTATGCCGGGGTGCTTGCCTTCAACATTCGGCGTCGCAGCCGTCAGGCGACCTCTTCGATCACGAGGTCCCTTCCATTGAACGAGACCGTGTCACCGGCGCGCTTGCCTTCCAACTCAGCATAGATCGGCGCTTGCGTGGAGATGCCCATAATTTCGTTGCCGTCGCACGCAAATTTGGCCGTCGGCACGGCAACAACGAAAAACCGACCGTGTAGCTTCAGCATTGCGCCTTCTTCGACCTTGCTCTTTGGTCCGAAGTCTATCGTCGAGCTTCTCGATCTTGTCGGAGTGCGAGTGAACAGTGTCGTCGAAGGCTTCAGACAGGTCGCTTGCGAGCTCCGCCTGCGCTTGTTCATCGTATTCGATCGGCTCACTTCTATCCAGCCGGGCGCTCGCGACATACTCCAGGTATTTTTCTCTCGCGCTCTCGAGGTCGCGCGCCTCGAGCGACAGCATTGTTTGCTTCACGATCTGCTTATTCATCTCACGTCGTTTTAAAGGAGGCGCCGCGGGCCGGCGCTGTGGTGACAGTGTCGGCAAGCCCGACCACTGCGCGCTCATTCGTTGTCGGGAACGTCAGCCCCCTGGTAAGGGATTCTCTCAACCCTGGAATCTCGTAGGATGCTGGCGACCAGACAGACGTAGGATTGCTTCACCGTGTCGAACCCGAGCATGGAGGATGACTGCCCTAACGGACACGGGGGGAAGTCAGGAAACCCGATGCGCAGCACAAACCGCTCGGGATCCCGATCGAATTCCTCCTTAAATATCTTTCGCAGGCCATATCGGCTCGCTATTTAGTCTCCGTTGTCGTGACGTGTGGGGCGGTTCGCGTTTAGCTGTTCGTCAAGCCCCCGCGAGCGCTCCTGGTCCAAGGCATCAAAGGTATCGATCAACAAGCCCTTGCTGCCGCCCCCCCTGTCGGTGATCGCATAGATGTTGGAACCGTCTCCCGCTTCGGGCGGGCTCTCGAACCTTATCGCGCCATCAACGCGGGCGCCGCCGCCACCTACGGGCTTCTCGGCAGTCAGGTCGTAGAGTTGGCCATCCTTATCCGGTATTTGTGGTCGTAGCCGCGTCTCAAGAGATCTGAAACAGCCACGACCATGTCCCTCGCGTCGAGGTTCATCTACATCCTCCTAGATTTTCGCCGCTCAGGCGGCAAAATATATCGGTCACAGGAACAGACCCGCGAACGCGACACCACACGACAAGTGGTCCCTAGACACCCCGCACCGAACGCTAAGTTTCGTAACAGACGTTGGGAAATGCAGTACTGTTCTGGTTTCCATTCTCGCAATTGCGGCCGGATGAGATCCGGTCGCCTCTGGTCTAGCCGTCGGCCGCGACGTAGTTCGACGGGAAGAGCGCACGCATCGTTTCCTCGTCGTTCACCTTCTTGAACTCGTGATCCGTTCCGACCGCACGCGCCCTCGCGACGGCGGGCCGACCATCGATTGCGGCGAACCAGCGTTTGACGTTCGGGAACGGCGCCAAGGGATCGTCGGCGCCCTTCATCACACGTGAGGCACGGTCTATCCAGCCCCAGGCGGACATGTCGGCGATCGTGTAGTCGGACCGGACGATATAGTCGCGGCCGACGAGTTGACTGTCGAGTACGCGATAGTGGCGCTCCACTTCGCGGCGATATCTGTTGACGGCGTAGTCCAGGCCGTCGGGAGCCGCAAACTGGAAATGCACAGCCTGTCCCGAGAAGGGCCCCAGGCCTGTTGCTAGGAAGAAAAGCCATGACAAAAGCTCACCCCGGTCGGCGGGCTGACCAAGGAAGCGGCCTGTTTTCTCGGCCAGGTACAGCAGAATTGCGCTGGAATCGAAAACCCGCACCTTTTTTCCGCCTGGGCCTTCTGGGTCGACGATCACAGGGACCTTGCCATTGGGATTGACGGCGCGAAATGAGGGCTGGTGTTGTTCGCCTTTGCTGGTGTCGACCGGCACCAGCTCATACGTTAGCTCAGACTCCTCCAAGAACAGGGCCACCTTGGCTGGATTGGGCGTAGGGTGGAAATAGAAGCTGATCATCGCACTCACCTTCAGGATTTCACAGACTGCGCACAAGGGCCGGGCGCCGGGTCGACGGAGCCACTGGACCAAGCCGCCGACGCCACATTGCCAATGCGTTCGTCCCTACGGAAGTGCCGCTGCATTATCGATTTCATTCCCGACCGCCTGACGCCTACACTCGATCGCGACCGGCACCACGACCTGCAGCCCTCGGCGAGCATCACCTTCGCGCCGGGTCCCGACGCCACGCCCGCGGCGCGGACGTCTCCTGACCCGCCCCCGATCACGAACAAGGTCGACATCGAATTCCACTTCACCGGAAGGCGCTGAAGCGGCGGGCGCCAGTCTCGACGCGGCTGGAGGTCACTGCAATTCGTCCGTGTCGCTCAACTCAGGCATCCGATCCATTCTGTGGGCGGTCGAAATGCGTGCGCTGACCGTATTTGTCCGCGCACGCCGATTTCCGCCTAGACCAGAGCTCACTCTGGATATGAACGAATGTGAGTCCTGGCGAACACGCCGCCGCTTCAGACTCGCGCCATCGTGTTTTGAACTTTCGGCTCAGTGCATCCGTCGATGATCAGTGCGGCTGCGCCGCCTCGCGCAAGAACCACGCGCGCTTCTCGGCGGCGTCTATGTACCCTTCGAGAAGGCTTGCCGTCGCAACGTCGTCCAACTCGTCGCAGAGCTTGTGCGCCAGCCGCATCGAAGCCGCCAAGGCCAAGTTGCCCTCCATGAGCTCGGCGAGCATAGCGACCGGTGCAACGCCATCGGCATCGTTGTCCGCAATGGTTCGCAGCCGCGCCGCCTGCCCAAGCGAGCGGATCGTCCTGCTGCCGGCCGCGCGGACGCGCTCCGCGAGTGGGTCGATCAGGTCGAGAATGTCGCTCGCCTGCTCGTCCAGCATGAGGTGGTAATCCCGGAAATGGGGGCCGCTCACGTGCCAGTGGAAGTTTTTGGTTTTGAGATAGAGCGACAGAGCGTCAGCAAGGAGCTGGTTGATTTTTGCCGCGAAGGTCGCAATCGAGTTTCGCACCGCCGGCTCGTCTCGCTCGCCGTTCGGCAGCTCTTGGACATTTGTTGTCATGTTGGCAGCCCTTTCATTGTCTTTGTACGTGGGAGTCCCTGGCGTGCGTGGAACGAGCGGGGAGGGCGCGTGCTCGTCAAACCGCCGGTTAGAGCGACGATCGCTTTATTGACGTTCTCGAGCGCATAGCCGCCGACCTGTTCGAGCGATGTGGAAGGTCCGGCATTTCGTCAGGCGCCACGCCGCACGCGACGATCCCAGGGCGGGGGGACGCAAACGCCTCGATCAAGTCGACTCGAGCAGCTTATGATGAGCCGTCTTCCACTGACGGAGTGTTGCCGTTCGATGTAGGCTTGCAGCCAAGTCATGCACGACGGGCGCGAGGCCCGTCGCCGATCAAGGGCTTCGGCCTAATGGTTCGCGCCGCCTAGCGGCTTTAGGTTCGCACAAAATTCCGCGTAAGGCTTGCTCATTGCCTCATCTTGGCACTCTTTCATCATCGCGTCCTGATCGCTCTTCGACATGCTTTTCCACGCGGCCTCGAATTCGGCCTTGGGCTTCATCGTTTTCATTCCTGCATCATTGAAAAACGGCGCCATCATCGCTGGCGAGTCGAGAGCGCCTGCGAAAGCCCCGCCACCAAGCGTTGAAAAAGCCAATGCTCCGAACAGAATGGGTCTCAGGTTCATTAGTAGGTGTCCTTCTGGTTTGCGGGAGTTCTTCTGCAATGTGTGTTTGCCCAGGATCGAAAATTGCGTTGTTTCTGGCGCGCTCAGATTTCGCCCGAAGCCGCCAATCCAGGCCAATGAAAACGTTGTATGGATTTCATGCCGGTCGGGAATTGTAGGCGACGAATTCTTCCACTTTCGCCAAAAGCAAATGATGTCAGACAAAGATCACGCTCATCAGATACCGGCGGTCAGCCTTCAAAACCGCCCAAGCCGCTTGTAAGTTCGTTCTCCGCTTTCCACGTAGCGAGCTGCACGTCAGAGCCGGTCGTGGAGGCGCCCTGTCGGAGGCTGGGTAGCAGGACTGTCCGTGACGACCTCATCCCGGCCGGTTATCGATTGGATGTCCGCTTTCTATGATCTTACCATGTCGGCGACCGGTACTCTCACTACGGCGTGTGGCCGGTCAGAGGAACTCCAACATGGCGACGGAAAAGGCGGTGTTGGCTGGTGGATGCTTCTGGGGCATGCAGGCCATGTCCCGGCGAGTGCGAGGCGTGGTCTCGACACGCGTCGGCTACACTGGCGGCGACCTCCCCAATCCGACCTACGGCAACCATCAAGCGCACGCAGAGGCAATCGAGATCATCTTCGATCCCGCGGTGGTAAGCTACCGGGCCATCCTTGAACGCTTCTTCCAGTTTCACGACCCGACAACCTACGAGCAGGAGCGACTTTGGACCAAGCTAGCTGCCATCTTCTACCCCCGACGAACGGCAGAAGGAGACGGCGCTCGCGACGGCCGCAGAAATCGATGTCTCTGGGTTGTGGCCCGGTCCTGTCACGACTGAAATCAACTCCGAGGAGCGGTTCTGGCAGGCCGAGGCCGAGCACCAGGACTACCTGCAACGGCACCCGGGCGGCCAAAGCTGCCATTATCCGGCCAAACTGGCGACTGCCGTCGGCTCGTGCATGCCAGGCGACGCGGACCGTCGAGGGACCGGAGGACTGAGGCGCCTTCCAGGAGCCTGCCATATCCCCTTGTGCCCGAACCTAAACGAGAGGGTCGATACCCGCAGCTCCCAGCTCGGCTATATCGGCCTCAAATTCAACTAAGCCTTGTCGCGCGCCAATGACCTCTCGCAACTCGCTCACTACTGATGTGCCTGGAGCTCGTTTCCAGGCCTGAAGGCATCGGCTGTTATCGTGCGTCGCGCCACCACCTCACGAGTAATCACCGCCGCTCTGCTGAGTGAGGTTACCGAGATAGTCGCGCTTCCCAATAGCCGCACCGAGCCGCCTGAGGATCGCGTGAGCAATCGAGATGTGGAAGAAGAAGTCAGGCAGAACCAGGTGCCGGATATAGTCGTCGCCGCCGTACCACCCGCGCACGATAGGCGGCGTCAGCTCGTATGTGTGGGACTGCGCGCCGGCAATTTCCTCCGGCTGCACGTTTTGTAGAAAGCCGCGCGTCTCAACGAGCCGCCCCTTCAATGCTGGATACATCATCGCCGTGGTGCGGGGTGCCGGCGGGTGGCGCTGCATCAACTTCGCCATGTGCGCGTCGACCTTGTTGCAGCTTACGGAGAACTGTCCTCCGAAAGACAGCATGCTGGGCGTGAGCCGTTCGCCAAGGATCCTCCCGGGATCGAATCCCTTGCTCCGCTCGAGCGCTTGAGCGTGGTCGAGATAATCATCCATCACGTTCAGGCCATGTACCATGACAGGGACAGTGATGTCATAGACCGAGAAGGACACGCCAATCTCCATGCGCTCGTTTGTACTTTGAACGTCCGTCGGACCCGAAAGGTCGCTGACGGGAACGAGTGGTCACAATAAGCCCATCAATCTTCCGATTTAGCCACGCCAGTCTGCCGGACTCGACATTGGCTCGGAGAAACCGCCGCAGCAGGTGAGCGCCTACGCGTGCGGCAGGCTGGAGCCGCTCCGCTGACCTGTGCGAGCGCCACTGCGGTGCCGGCGACCGGCGCAATGGCAACGCCCAGGCTGACAGTCCTCGGTAACTTCATTGGAGGTCTCCTTTGTCGCTCGCTGAAGACACTATGACTTGGCTGGCGAATTCAATCGCTTTGGAGGCGGCCACGCATCGCGACCGGGCGAATGGACGTCAGCATCCGACTCAACCGACGAAATTAGAAATTCCTTTTGGATATGCATTTGATAGGAATGGGATATCGTTGTCCAAAAGCTCCGGTCGCAACCGGCGTCGCGTCGGTCTTCGATCAGCCGTCGAGGAACGCACCGTACTCAGGGTGCGGCGCGGCGTAGGAAGACATGAAGGGGCACTTCGCGATCGCTCTTTTGCCGTCGCGTTGCAATGCTTCGAAAACGCCATGCGCCAGCCGCGATCCGTACCCAGGCCGGACAGCTCTTATGACACCAATGTGTGCAGGACGACCCCGCCGTCTTCGAATCTAGAGGCAATGCAAACCGGCTCATGGCGGATTGTCCCGGATCTCCCTTTTCACCTTCTGTCTCCTTGCTCATCAGCCTAACAAAGTTAGCAGCCAATAGGCGGTGGTCTGCCGGCAGACGGCGAGCGAAGCGTGTGCCTGGAAGCACGGCGATCGAATAACGCGGCGCAACGCCCCACCGTCAGGACGTTGGCAACGCGGGCCACGAAGACGCTTCGCAGCTCATAAGGCAATTTCTATCGACCGCTCTAGGACATCTCGGATCGCGCCGTTATCCATCAAGACCCATTGAGGAACTCCTTGCCACAAGCTTGCGGAGCCGCATTGTTTGGAGCCACTCCCTCGAATGGTGCATCGTCCGGTATGGCCCCCATGCGGACGAATCGGCTCCCGACCGTCACCCTGCACTCACGGCGACAGGAACGGTATGACCGGTAAGGATTAAGGCGTCGGCTGGCTGCGTGCATCGATCGGCACGTGTCTCTCACGGGCGAACGCGGATGACCGTTTTCCCCGCGCGTCGTTCGGTCGAGTTGAAGGCGGCGATCGCCTCGTCGAGGGGCGCGACTTTGCCGATGTTCGTCCGCAGCCGTCCGTCCCGCACCCGCTGGACGATCTCGCTCAGCTGGGCACGATCGGCTTCGACGACGAAGTCGACCGCCAGGCCCTCCACGGGCCGCGTCTCGGCCGGGCCGACGACGGTCACCAGCGTGCCTCCGGCTCGGATCAGCGCCGCGGACCGCTTCTGGATGTCGCCGCCGATGACATCGAACACCAGATCGACTGCGCGCACGTCTTCCAGGGTGTCGTTCTCGAGGTCGACGAATTCGTTTGTGCCGAAGTCGAGCGCCTTCTGGCGGTCGGCAGAGCGTCCGGTGCCAATGACGTAGGCGCCGGCCTCTCGTGCGAGCTGCGTCACCATCGACCCGACGGCGCCGGCCGCACCATGCGCAAGGACGCTCTGCCCCGCCTGAAGACGGCCGTGCTGAAACAGTCCCTGCCACGCGGTCAGGCCCGAGATCGGCAGGCTAGCGCCCACCGTGAAGTCGATATCGCCCGGCAATGGCGCGAGGTTGCGCGCTTCCATGGCTACATACTCCGCCAGGGTGCCGTCGCGATACCAATCGGCGAGGCCGAACACCCGCTGGCCCACCGACAGTCCCGTCGTACCGTAGCCCAGGGCGGTGACCACTCCGGCCAGTTCGTGCCCGGGGATCGATGGCGTCCGGTCGCCGTCGACGCGATCGGTCCAGGTCGAGGGCCACGTCAGCTCGGTCGGGACGAACCCCGACGCATGGATCTCGACGACGACATCGTTTATCGCCGCCTGCGGCTCGGGCCGCTGCACCAACTTCATCCCGGCCGTTCCTGCAGCCTGGTCCGTCACTACGATCGCTTTCATGGGAATTGTCTCCTCGGGTCTTTTGTCTGCTTAGCGGAAATGCTTCATCGATGAGCGCGATTCGCTCACGGACGAATGCGGATGATCGTCTTCCCCTTACGTCGCTCGGTCACGTTGAACGCGGCGATCGCCTCGTCGAGGGTTACGACTTTGTCGATGTTCGTCCGCAATCGTCCGTCCCGCACCCGTTGGACAATCTCATTCAGTTGGTCACGATTGGACTCGACGACAAAGTCGACCGCCAATCCATTGGTGGGCCGTGCTCCGGCCGGGCCGGCGATGGTCAGCGGGCGCGGTATCAGCGCTTCCGCAGGAAACATCACGTTGGCCGTTACCTCGACGAAGCCGGCTTCGTTCCGGCCGAATGAAAGATAGAAGGGCGTTGGCGATGGCAATCTGGTGGCGATAGTACTCGCGGAAGCATCCACGGCTTGGGAGGAGGTGGGTTGGGATGCTTCCGCGAGAGCGGCGATCTTTGCCGCCGTTCCTGCCAGGACGCCCGGCGCCAGCGAAGCAGCGCCCGCGGGGAGCGGCAACGTCGAGAAAGCCGCGACGGACGTATGGAAAATTTTGTCGCTCTGTTCGTTGCTCAGGAAGTTGCAAACCACTTTTTGGTCGCGGCATAATCGCGAGTCCATAGAGCGCTCCTTTGCAGCCCACGCGCGACGCGCTGCAATAAATTCAATCGATGTCAAGGCGGCCGCGTGTGCTCGGCCGGCCCAGCCAGACTCAAAGATCGGACGCGGCGGACGAAATTAGAAATTCCCTTTGGACATGCTTTCGATAGGCGCGAGGTATCGTCATCCAAAGGTGCCATGCTCACAATTGCCCAGGGCCGTTGCAAGGACGCTCATTGCCGGACTGTCCCGGATACTGTCGCAGACCGAGGAGCCGCGTGGCCGCGCGGCACGCACAGTGTAGGTATGACGCTGACGTCCGATACTGGTGCGTCGCGATCGGTCGGTCGCGAATTCGGCCGTGCGACCGAGACTCGGGGCTTCCTGTTGAGGCGCCTGGGCATCGGTTTGTGTGAATTTATAAAGTTTGCCGGTCGCTGAGACGCTCAGCAGGATCATTCATGTTGCGCCTGAATATATCTAATTCGACTTCAGCCACTACTCCGTCAGCTGCAACTGAGTGATTGTTCAGCGTCTTCAGTTGAAGGCAGTGAAGATCGAACCGATCAATCCCACATCAGGTGGGAGCGTGAATGGCCCTTCGCCCGGTTGCGCAGGCCGAAGGCGTGGGCGAGATGGCATCGTCCCGCTGTCTCGCAGTCGAGCTGGGCCTGAGCACCATAAAGAAGGCTTCTGGACGTGGCAGGCGAGCCGTTCTGGCGTATATCGCGACAAGACCTCGACAAGTTGATGACCACTTTGGACGTCACCCTAGTCAGCCTGTCGGAGTGCACGCTTGCGGCGGGAGCCCACTTGGCGGTTGCCCGCGCGGCAACCTCCACCATCCACTACTGCTTTCGAGGCGCCGGGTTCATTCTCCGTGATCATGAAACGCCCATACGCCTGATACCGCACACGCTGGTAGTCGTCCCTCCTGGGCGAGCGATGACGATCACCGCAACGGAGCATCCGATCGCACTAAGGAACGCCGGCAAACACAACAACGGCGGCTTCACACTGGGGTCGTCTCAGCGGCACACCGTCGGAGACGGTGATCCGACACTGGTGCTTGCGTGCGGGGCCTTCCGGGCCACTTATGGTCCGGCGCTCGACTTGTTCGCCTCCTTGGCAACGCCCATTGTCGAGAGGTTCGACGTGCACGACCAGCTCGACCAAGTGATGACCTACGCGATGGCCGAGCTCGCAGCCCAGGAGGTTGGTGGAGGGCCGATGTCGGCGGCACTGCTGAAACTTGTTCTCCTCGCATTGCTCCGGCGCAGCCTGGTGTCGACGAACGCGTGGGTGGAGCGGTTTTCGAACTTGAGCGATCCTCCGATCGCACGGGCATTTGCCGAAATGGCCTCGCGCCCATCCGCGCCGCACACTGTCCAGAGCTTGTCTCATGCCGTCGGTCTCAGCCGCTCGGCTTTTATGGCTAGGTTTTCCGCCGCCTTCGAAGAGTCTCCAATGTCATTGCTCCGCCGCGTGAGGATGCGTCACGCGGCGGACCTGCTCGCGGCCAATGCGCTGTCTGTCGATCAGGTCGCCCTGAACGCCGGCTACCAGAGTAGAAGCAGCTTCACGCGCACTTTCCGCAGATATTACGGCAGCGACCCATCAGAGTACCGCGCCAAGGCGCAGCGAGCCTGGTCCAACAGCGCTACGCCGATCGAAGACGCGATCGAGGAATCCGACGCAGCCTGACGCCGGTGTTCGCTCCGGGATTGCGTAGGCGCGACCGCGGTAAGGTGCGCTGGACGCACCAGCGCCCCCAGCAGCCACGGGACGCTTTGAGACATCAAGGCTTTCAGGTGGTACACGAAGATCATCACGGCTCCGCGTTTTCTCTCAGCCGAGGCGACGTCGCGGAACTCACAGAAGGCTTTCGGCGATCCTCCGGCGGAGCGCCTTCAAGTCGTTCGCGAACAGGCGGACCGAGCTGTCCGCCGCCAAGCGAAGTCCTGAGAATTGCCAACGCGTGTGCCGGAAAGAAATTGCGATAGCTCGCGCGGAGGTATCCCGGCGGCGTCACGCAAGATCCGCCGCGTAGAACGAACTGCCCGGACATGAACTGCCATTGTATTCGCCGACCGCGCCCTCGACCGCGCGGAACCCCGGTGAGGCGAGGACGGGCTGTGCGTGTCCATTCCCAGGCGTCGCCGAACATCTGATGCATCCGCGCTTGGAATCTGAAAGCTGTGTCCGGCCGTCCAAATCTCGCAGCCTTGTCGTGTGTGGGCGACTTCGCGGCGGCGGGAATATTTAACAAAACGGTTTGTGAGGCACATGCAGTCAAGATGTGCCCGCCGCAGGTCACACGTACCGCAGCCGCCCTCAGGCGGCGTTCCTTCGCGGCAACTTCCAACCCGGCCGGACGAAGTGACAGGTGTAGCCGTTCGGGTAACGTTCCAAGTAGTCCTGGTGCTCGGGCTCCGCCTGCCAGAAATCGCCAGCGGGATAAATCTCGGTCACGACCTTGCCCGGCCACAGTCCTGAGGCTTCAACGTCGGCGATCGTGTCTTGCGCGACGCGTAGCTGTTCGTCGTTGGTGTAGAAGATCGCAGACCTGTAGCTCGTGCCGCGGTCGTTCCCCTGCCGGTTGGGCGTGGTCGGGTCGTGTATCTTGAAGAAGAACTCCAACAGGTCGCGGAAGCTCGTCTTGCTTGGATCGAAGATGATCTCGATAGCTTCTGCATGCGTGCCGCGATTGCGATAGGTGGCGTTCTTGACGTCACCGCCGGAATATCCGACCCGTGTCGACACGACGCCGGGCAAACGCCTCATCAGCTGCTGCATTCCCCAGAAGCAACCGCCGGCAAGGATCGCTCGTTCTGTACTCGCTGCCATTGTCAGACCTCCTGTTTTGCAACGGGCTTCGCGTACTGGCCGTACCCTTCGCTCTCCATTTGATCGCGGTGGATGAAACGAAGGGAGGCCGAGTTCATGCAGTATCTCAACCCGCCCTTGTCGAGCGGTCCGTCCGGGAAGAGGTGGCCCAAGTGGCTGTCGCCGTGCTTGGAGCGGACCTCGGTCCGTGTCATGCCATGCGAGCTGTCGTCCTTCTCTACGACGTTCGCGGCCTCGAGAGGCCGCGTGAAACTCGGCCACCCGGTGCCGCTGTCGGACTTGTCGAAAGATGCGAACAGCGGCTCGCCGGAAACCACGTCGACGTAGAGGCCAGGCTCCTTGTTGCCCCAGTATTCGTTGGCAAAAGGGCGCTCGGTCCCGTCAGTCTGCGTGACGCGGTGCTGCTCCGGAGTCAGCTTCGAGACCGTCGCTGGGTTTTTCCTATAGGTCGGCATTTCGCGGAGCTCCTTCTCGCGCAGGCTGGAAGAATAGGTAGCGGGTTGGCGAGCGTCTAATCACCTCGGGCTATCGAAACGATGCCATCGACGCAGCGCAAGCGGCAAGAAGCACTGCTTTGGCGAGCCGTCGGTCGGAGTGATTCCGTCCTCGACATGCTTGTTCAAAGCCGTCGATCCCTGTCGGGGCGACGCGCCCACCGGCCGCGGTCCGCAACAGGTCGTGGTGTTGGGTGGCGGACCCCTCCGGCTAAGACGTGGAAGCGGCACGGCGCAGCGAGGCCAAGATTTGCGCCGGCTCCGCCCGCATCGTGAAGTCGGGTTCGACGGACGCGCTGCGGATCCGGCCCTCCGTGTCGATGATGTAAGTCGCGGGAATGGGCAGCATCCAGACTGGCGAACCGTGCCGCGCACCGAAGTCGAAACCGAGCCCGGAATAGTGCGCTTTGATTTCGTCAGGCACCCGGAACAATATGCCATACGACAACGCAACGCCGTAGTCGACGTCAGACAGTACCTTCAGGTCTAGGCCCAGACTTCGCTTGAGTTGCCGCGGGAATTGTCCCGTCTCGGGTGTCACGACCGCGAGAGTTGCGCCGACGCTCTCAAACTCCTCCTTCGCCGCCTGAAGGGCGCACAGCTCGGCGGTGCAGAACGGACACCAGTCTCCTCGGAAGAAACTCAGGACGAGGGGGCCGCCCCGGCGCAGCTGGTCGGAGGAGTGAAGACGACCGTCCGCGTCCGGAAGGAGGAAGTCCGGCGCGGCATCTCCGACCTTCAACGCGTACGATACCACGTCTATATCGCGAAGCCAGCCCACGAGGTGGTTGTATGACGCCCAGTCCGCTTCGCTGAACCTCGTCAACAGCTCCGAACGAATCTGGGCGAGTGTCTTGTCGATCTGGCTTGGCATCCGTTTGGCGTCAAACTGCGGATCGGTTGGCTGGAAGCGGTTGGCCGGCGGCGTGCGTGCCGCGGTCATGCCGGCACGCCCGCCGCCTTCGGAAACGTTGGGTCCAGCATCCCGCGATGGGGGACATCGATCGACCAGTCGCGAAGCCGCGCGACCTTGACAAAAGCGTCCAGCGCCGGCGAGTAGCGGCGCCCCTGCACAGCCAGCAACCGGACTTCCCGCCAAACCTGATCGCCTTCGAGCGGAATGGTCTTGAGTGAGGGAAGGCGCGGCATGTGCTCTGGTGCGAGCATCACGCCGAAGCCAGCCGCCGCCATGTGCTGCAGGTGCAATTCATGACCGCTGCAGTGGCCGAGATGGGGTGGTCCCTTTGGAAAATACGTCTGTTGGATTTTTGGGGCGACGTCGCATCCCGCGCGATCCAGCAAGACGGTCTGTCGGAGGTCGTCGATACCGATCGATAGACGGTTCGCCAAGCGGTGTGTTGGCGCGAGAACTGCGACGTAGCGCTCCTCGAATAGCAACCAGTCGTCGATGCGGGCGGGCATGTCGGGCACGTCACCGACGATTGCGGCGCTGATCTCCCCCTCAAGCAATAAATCGACGAGTCTCTGCGCTACACCCTCGTACAGCTCCACGTGAAGTCCAGGCACGAACTTTGCAATCTCCGCGATCGGATCGAGCACGAGCGACGCCGAGATGGAGGGGGCGAGGCCGATCTTCAGTGGTGCGACCTCCTTGCGCTGGAACTCCTGGGCTCTGCGACACACCGCCTCCGCCGAGGACAATGTGCGTTCCAGCATCGGAAGGACTTCCTTTCCGAGGTCGGTGAGCTGCGTCAATTGGCGCTCACGGTAAATCAATTCGCCGCCGAGCTCCTGCTCAAGCTTCTGCACCCCCTTTGTCAGGGCGGGCTGCGTTACGTTGCACTGCTCGGCCGCGCGAGTGAAGTTGAGGGTGGCCGCGACGGCGAGGAAGTAGCGGACTTGATGAAGCTCCATGTGTTTTCTCCGTCAAGTGGCTGACCATTATGATGGCGAGGTTATGCACCCGGTGGCGTGCGGGGCACGCCGTAACAACGGAGCATGGATGCCACTTGCAGGCGCACGTTGGAATGGCCGGGTCTATTCGTTTGGACGCCCGGACACGCTTTCTGGAGCCCCAGAAAGCGGCTAGTGCGCAGCGAGGTTGGCGAGGACCGGAATCAGATCGCACGGGTCGCCGCGTCGCGTATAGTCGACACTGATATCGGCGTATTTGATCGTTCCGTCGGGCGCAACGACGTACCGGGCCGGCATAGTCAACGTCCAGCTCGGATCGCCGTTGAAGGTCGCGAGATCTATGCCGCATTCCTTCTCGACGAAACGCAGTTCGTCGGAGGCCCTCCAGCGTAGGCCGAAAGCGTGCGCGACCTTGCCACCCGCGTCGACCAGGCTCGCGAATGAAAGGGCATTCCACCTCTGCGTCTCAAGGCTGTTGTGGGCCGTCTGTTGTGAGATGACAACCAGCGAGGCGCCGAGGCTGCGTATGTCGTGAGAGCACGCCTCGATCGCGCGAAGGTCGACTGTGCAGTAGGGACACCATCTCCCCCTGTAGAAGAAGAGAACCATCGGGCCTCGACGCAGCGCCTCGCATGATGAGAATGCCCGGCCATGCCCATCATGCAGCCGGAACGGAGGGGCTTGATCCCCGGCCTGCGCGGCCCGCTCGGCCAATCCGGATGTGGCAAGCGCTTCCACCGCCCGTTGCCGAACCAGCGTCACGTTCGGCGGGGTCCTGGCCAAATCCTCGGCTCTAACGGCGTCCAATTCGTCTTGGAGTAACATCTTCGGCTCGTCGCGCGCGGCCCGGCATGCCACTAGCATAATCGCTGGTGCAGCGTGGCTCCGGTAGTCTTGCCGCGCGAGTTTGAGTTATTTTTCTCATGCATGAATGATCGCCCGAGAGAGAGTTGGCTACTTCGTCGTTTTTGCGCATATCTTTGGCGCGGAGAGCTTGGCCAGGTCGGCCGCAAGCGACTTGCGCAGCCGAGAAGCGGCGAACTCCATGAAGCGCCGCAGCTTGAGGGGCAGGATCGCCTGTCCGGTGTGCACCAGATGCACCGGGATCGGGTCAGGCTCGTAGTCCTCCAGGATGATCCTGAGCTTCCCCGCGGCCACAGGCCTCGCGATTTGGTAAGAGAGCACGTTCGTCACGCCGACGCCGGCGAGCGCCGCGTCGATCGCGGACTCCGCCGTGTTGATCTTCAGCCGACAGTAGGGACGCACGCTCCTCGTCGCCTTGCCGCGCGGCTTGAAAACCCACGTCATCCCAGCTGCGAGTGCCGTGAACGTCACGCACATGTGCTCGGCCAGGTCGTCAGGCGTTTTCGGGACGCCATGGGCGGCGAAATAGTCGGGGCTGCCGCACACCACACGCCTGATCTCGCCCACCTTCGTCGCGACGAGTGTGCTATCGGGCAACATGCCGACGCGGACGGCCAGGTCGATGTGCTCGTCGACGATGTTGATCGTGTGATCGGTGAGCGTCAGTTGAATGCTGATCTGCGGGAAACGCGCGAGGAATTCATTCACGACAGGCACTACGTGGAAGCGCCCAAAGACAATAGGCGCGGTCATCGTGAGCGTACCGCGCGGGACTGTGTACTCCCCAGAGGCCTGCGATTCGGCTTCCTCGACCTGTTCCAGGATGCGTTTGCAGGCGGCGACGTAGGCGAGCCCCGCTTCGGTCAGGGACAGTTTCCGCGTCGATCGGACCAGCAGCTGGGTATTGAGGTGGGTCTCCAATTCGGCGACCTTCCGACTGACGGTCGGTAGAGGGACGCCGAGCTGACGGCCTGCCGCGGAGAAACTGCCGGCCTCCGCCGACCTTACCAAAAGCGACATTGCTTCAAACCGGTCCATTTCTCTCACCCTCCGAGAGGCCATTTCTCACGATTAGGCAATTATGGCGCCGAACGGCAGAGGCTACCACAGCAATTCAAAAACCGAGCCGGCCAGAGTCCAACGGAGAAGAAATGTCCCGCATCGCTATCCCGGGTCGCGACGACGCGCCTGCCGAATCCCAGCCAATCCTCGACAACATCAACAAGATGCTCGGCTTCGTACCGAACCACTATCGCCTCATGTCCATCAGTCCGAACGTTCTGGGCGGCTGGGCCGGTCTGATGGGGTCGCTGTCCAAGGCCCTCGATCTGAAGACCCGGGAGGGCATCGCGCTCGCGGTTTCGGAGGCAAATGGCTGCGACTATTGCCTTGCAGCGCACAGCTATGTCTCAACGAACCTCGCGAAGATCCCTCCGGAGGAAATCGATCTAAACCGGCAGGGCCGATCGAGCGACTCCAAGCGCCAAGCTGCGGTCGCCTTCGCGAAGGCGCTTATCGAGACGCGCGGCAAACTCTCCGACGCCCAGTTTGCGGCGGTCAAGGATGCGGGCTGGACGGATGCTAGTACCCTCGAAATGATCGCGCTGACTGCTCAGTTCCTGTTGACCAACTTCGTGAACAATGCAGTGCGGACCCCGATTGATTTTCCGGAGGTGAGGCCCGCGAAGGCAGTCTAACGCCAGGTGACGCCGCTCTCCGGCGCTCGACGCGACGATGCCGATGCGTTCGCCGTCTACCTCGCGGCCCGCTAGCAGATGATTTCAGGTCGAATCGACCTGAAATCTGAATTCGTCTCTAAATCGGAGAAGTTGAGCATGGTGTTGCCCGAAAACCGCTTCACATTCTTCGGCATTATGCCTCTAGTCGGGGTCGATGTTCGGGATCGGAAGCTTGCGCAAGTCGTCGTCATAGCTAGCCGCTCGCCCGACGCTGACGTTGTCGTTCGTGCGGATGTCGGCGCTGAGGCCAAGCGTCCGCCCCACCGGACACATGTCCGCGGCCTGCATCAGTTGGGCACGTTCCTCGTCGCTCAGGTTTCCTTCGAGCCGGATGGAACGCTCGAAGGAGTCGCGGCTGCCCTCGATGCCGTGGTGATATGAAACAGCCACCTCGACATGAGAAAGCGGGAATTTCCGCCTTCGCGCCTGCAGCCGTATCGTCATCGCTGTGCACGCGGCGAGCGAAGCGCTGAGCAGCTCGTAGGGGTTTGCCCCGGCCGTGATGCCGCCCCTCCCATTGAGGCCGCCAATGGAGAATTCCGATGCGCCGGCGCGGCCGTTGAGCGCGCCGGCGCCGTCAAGATCGCCGCCTACCACGGCCTGCGGGTGGGGAGCGCCATCATTCGAGTTCGTCATCGTGCTTTCCTTTCAGGTTTCGACAGGGCCTTTTGGCAGGCCCGCCTTGACCAGGTATCGTAGCTACGGCCTCGCGAGCGCGACCTGGCTCCCCCGCGGCCCGCACTTTTGCGAACGTAGGGTTTATCACGCTGCGGGTCGACGGTTCCCGACAGTGGGTATCAGGCGTGGAGGGTCTCGCCACCTTCGGCATCCGCGTAGTACTGAGGCGCCTCGCGACGGTCATACTTTCCGTAGTCGCGCACGATCCGCACTCTTCGGATCCTGGCCTTGTTATTCGGCGCAGAAGCGTCCTCATAAGCCTGCGCGGCAGCGGCGTTCTTCCACGATATGAGGAGAATCAGGTCGCCGGGCGTGAGTACGGCGTCAAAGATGTCCCAGAACGTGCTGTCGGCGGCCCACGGATTCAGGCCAAGCCACTCGGCACAATCGTACGGGTTGTTGGTTTGCTTCCACTGCGCGGGGCGAGTCGCGTTGATCAGCGTAACCGTCGTGCCCTCCCCAAATTCAGTCTCATCGAGCCTTTGCTCCGTGAGGGCGTACCCCGTCGGCAGCTGATTGTCGGCAGTGATCTGACCCACGCGCAGGTGGTAGTCGGCGAGGATTTCGTCGCGGCCTTTCTGCTGGAGTTCGTGATGATGCCTGCGGGTGCGCCAGCGCACGAGCGACTTCTCGTCCCGCCAGTTCGAAAGCGAAAGGATCCAGCCCTCGCGGATCAGGCTCTTGTAGCGGATGTTGTCGACGAAGCCCTCTTCCTGCTCCAGCTCGGGGCGCAGCATCTTGGCGCTGTCGAGGTAGTCATCCCAGTTCTCTTTATTGGGGAGGACTTCGAAAATCACTGAAAACATGTTCGTATCCCGTCTCTAGAGTGCTTCGACGCAGTCAGTCCCAATGTCGAAATGGCCCGACAAAGGCACATATTCTTGACGGCAGAAGACGTTCCAGCCGTCGACATCGGTCGCCTTGGACAGCACCCCAGTGGCTCCCGTTCATTCACTGCGCGGGTCCTCGCATTCAACCACTAAAGTCGCTGCAGGCCGCACGGATAATCTGGCGTTTGCGAAAATTATGCTCTCGCAAAACGAAAGGAACGGTCCCTCAAGCGCCGTAGCGTTCGGCCTTGATCGCTCTCGCTTCCAGTCCCAATGCGAGCGCCGCGTCCGCCGCGATGTCAACGAAAGCAGTCGACCCGCACACGAAGACGCTGCCGGGAGAGACAGGCTGACGTGCCGCGACGTCGGCGACCATCGCCGCGTCGATCCGCCTGCTGAAGTCGCTGCTGCGCATCGCCGGCTCGCGCGTCAAGGCCAGGGCGAGTGCGAAATCGGGAAGCGACCTCTCGAGCTCGAGGAGCTCGTCCCTGAAAAGCACGTCACGCCAGGTCCTGGAGGAGAGCAACAGCGCGACAGGCACTGGCTCGCCGCTGGCCTTCCGATGCCGGATCATTGCCATCAGCGGCACGACGCCGGAGCCCGCGCCGATCAAGAGCAGCGGTTTCGCTGTCGGTCCCGGCCAGAGGAAGTGACCGCCAAGCGGCCCGCGAAGCTCGATCATATCTCCTGCTCGAGCGACGTCGTGGAAGAACGGGGAGACCTCGCCGTCCGCGAGGCGCTCGATCGCCAGCTCGATCACTTTGGAATTGCCCGGGGCCGACGCGATCGAGTAGCTGCGCATGGCAGTGTAGCCGTTGGGTGCAGTCAGCCGCACGTCAACGTGCTGTCCGGCCGTATACTCGAACGGTTCGGATAGGCGAAGAAAGAAGCTCTTTATAGCCGGCGTTCTCGTCGCGATCTCGACAATCGCGCAGCTCTGCCATCGCGCGGTTGTGCCAATCGCTTCAGTCATTCGTGTATCGCTGCTCGCGCCACGGATCCCCGTATATGTGGTACCCGCGCAGCTCCCAGAAGCCGGCCTCGTCGCGCTCGGTGAACTGAAGCCCGTTTACCCACTTCGCCGACTTCCAGAAGTAGAGATGCGGCACGAAGAGCCGCGCCGGCCCCCCGTGGTCGCGCGGCAGTGGCTGGCCTTCGTACTCGAGTGCGATCATCGCCTTGCCCGTCGCGAGGTCCGCCAGTGGCACGTTCGTGGAGTAGCCGTCGTAGCAATGGGCGAGCGCAAACGGAGTGGGTGCGCTGAGGCCGGCGTCGGCGAGGATATCGTCGACGGCCACGCCCTGCCACGCGGTGTTGAGCTTCGACCAGGAGGTCACGCAGTGGATGTCTCGCGTCATCTTGGTTCGTGGGAGGGCGTTGAACTCCGACCAGCTCCAAGCTTTGACCGGACGAGGTCCGACCTTTAGCGTGAATGTCCAGTCCGCGGGCTCGATCCTCGGCGTGGGACCGGCCGTAAGCACCGGGAAATTGTCGACGAGGTGCTGTCCCGGGGGAATCCGATCCGATAGTTCCGATCCGGATTGGCGGCCGGTAAAACCGCGAGTAACCATGGCGGACATCCTTCCTCGGCAGGTAAAAAGAGCGTCGTCCCGCGCAACGCCAAGCCGTAGTGCGCCGGATGAGCAAGGTACCGGCGTAACATAGTATTCCGCGCCGCGAATGGGAAATGACGTCACGCCATGAAGTCGATAGCCGGGCGTTATGATCGCCGTCCGCCTTCCGCATCGGCCTCGCGTGCGCCCGACGCCGACTGCTCCAGCAGCTCGGTCAGCATCCTGACGGCCTCCGTCAGCTTCAGGACTTCGCGCTCACGTAGTTGGTCGATCTTTTCATGCAGCAACTCTATCTCGAGCTCCGCCTTCACGTTGATGCGGTAGTCATTCTCCGCGGCCTTGCGATCGATGTCCTGCTGCCGGTTCTGGCTCATCATGATGACTGGCGCGGCGTAGGCCGCTTGGAAAGAAAGCGCGAGATTGAGAAGGATGAACGGGTAGGGGTCCCAGCCCCTGATCGCGCTGACTAGGTTGGCCCCTATCCAGACGACCAGGATCGCACTTTGCACGATGATGAAACTCCACGATCCCATGACGCTGGCGACGGCGTCAGCTATCCTTTGCCCGGGCGTCAGGCACGCAGCCGCCGCGGACTCATCCATGTCCTGGAGACGAAATGAGCGACGCGCTCGCCTGAGGTCGGCGAGCAGGTCATGCTCGGCTTGTTCCATGCCGTCCTGGTCTTCCACCTTCTCTTCCACGTTGCCAGCACCGTTCCGCTTGATTGCACGGTCGACGCGCCAGCGCCCCACCGCGTTTTTGATCGCGTCGTTTAGCCGTGAAATTTCGTGGCGATATCCGCGATGGCTCGTCGCCGGCACCGGGCGCCGGCAAGCTCGTTCTCGGTCGGCGGCCGCTGCGCGTCGGGGCCGGCAATTGTCGTGGCGCCGTAAGGCGTACCGCCGGCGATCTCATCGACTTTCCTTTGGCCGGCAAACCCGCAGTTCATTCCGACCACCGTCATGCCGAAGTGGGGCAGATTGGTGATGATGGTGAACAGCGTCGTCTGCTGGCCGCCATCCTGCGTCGTCGATGACGCGAAGGAGCCGCCGACCTTGCGATTGAGGGTTCCCTTCGCCCATAGGCCGCCAGCCTGGTCGAGGAAACTTGCCATTTGGGACGACATCCTGCCGCAGCGCCTGCTTGCGCCCAAGACGATCGCGTCCTACACGGCGAGGTTGTCGATGCACGCGACTGGAGCGGTCTGGTCGAGGTTGTCGTTGGCTGCCTTCGCGCCTCCGGAAATAGAAGTTCAGGCACTCGCTTCACGTCGGCGGACGCGCCCGCCTCGCGCGCGCCCGCGGTGATTTCGTGTGCGAGCTTTTCGATGTGCCCGTAGGAGGAGCAGTAGAGTACTAGCACTTTGGCCATGGGAGCCGTTCATCGTATTGACCGCCGCCCGCTTACGCGTCTTCGGCTATTTCGAAGCATGCAGAAAACCTCCGGCGCGAGGGCGTCCGGTCGGGTGCTTGCTTTGCTAGCATTAAGTTTCGGGGCAGGAAGGGTAAACGTATCGTATCAATAACTGCCGGGAATGCCGCGCTATCGCTGCAATCCTATGGTCGATCGTCTGCAGCGCGGAGTTCCCTGAGAAGGAAGTCGGTAAACGCACGGGCGGCGGGCTTTATGGTCTTTGCGCTGACAAAGAGCGCATTCAGTTCCATCGAGCCGAAATCCCAGTCGGGCAGCACCCGAACAAGTTTCCCGGCGTCGAGCTCTGCCCGCGCGCTGTTTTCGCTCGATGCGGCGACCCCCAACCCGGCGACAGCGCTTGCCGTGGCTACTTCGTTGGTGGTGATCGAGAGCGCGCTATCAACGCGCACGGAGGTGATGCGGCCGCCCTTGCGGAAGGAGAAAGTCGGCGAGGGATGCGCTGGACTGATGATCACCGAGTGGTGCACGAGATCCGACGGCATCGTGGGTGTGCCGCGCTCCTGTAAGTAGCCTGCCGAGGCCGTGAGTACCCTTGGCTGGTGGATGAGTTTGCGCGCCATCGCGCTGGAGTCGGGGAGGGCGCCGAACTGCAACGACACGTCGAGGCCCTCAGTCACGAGGTCTGGGTAGCGGTCCGTCACTCGGAGCTCGATTTTCAGCGCCGGATGCTGCTTCGTAAACGCGCCAAGCCGCGGGATGATCTCCCTGAGCGCGAAACTTGTCGGCGTGCCGACGCGAAGCGAGCCGCGCAACTCTCCTGTTCCGCGCGCCTCGTGGTCGGCATCGTCGAGCGCTGCGAGGATCGTTTCGACGCGCATCAAGTACGTCGCGCCGGCCTCGGTCAGCGTCACTGCTCGCGTGGTGCGGCTAAAAAGCGTCGCGCCGACCTCCTCCTCGAGCGCAGCGATCAGCCTGGATGCGGACGGCTGCGACAGGCCAAGTTCGCGCCCGGCACGGGAGAAGTTGCCGACGCGCGCGGCGCGAGCAAACAGTCTGAGTGCTGAGAGTCGGTCGTTCATCACTTGGTGGCTCGCGGCGGGCTACACGGAGGTCGGATCCAGCACGAGGGCCAGGATCGTATCGAGCGCGGCGGCCACCGCCACCGCAGCGCAGACGGCGGCGACCCCAAACCCCCGTGCTCGTTGGAAGCGAAAAAGGCCGACTGCGGTCGCGAGTGCGGCTTTCCAGGCATTCATCGGTCTCCTCAGCGGCACCATGCTCTGCAACACCTGGGAAGTAGTGCCTATCGACTCTCAACATAATCGTCTATCTGTGAGACACCGCCTCTCGGCATATGAGAGTAGGTAGTTTGCGTGCTCCTGGCGGCGCTATGGGATGTCGGCGGCAATATCCCCTGCGATTAGGAAGTCACGGTCCCTCGCTACGAGCCGCCCCCACGCTTCTGATCTCAGCGCGCCTCTTCATTCAGCGCGCAGCGCAGTTGGTGTCAAACCGCGAAACGCCGGTATCATTCAACCGCTCGTCGCTCAGGTGCGGTCGTTAGCTCTGGCCGCTGATTATCTTTTTGCCGCGGGGCGCCGCTTAGTCCATGCCGGCCGCGCTGATCGCCTTATATTCGTGGAGCAGCCGCGCACCCATACAGCGCAGCGCGCCACGGAAGGTCAGGGTGCGCCAATGGCCGCGCGGAGCCAGGGCGCACAGCCGCTTCCACTTCGGCCGCCAACATGACAGCGAGCCATGTTGGCCTTGATCCACGGCTCATCGAACAGGCACTGGGGATCGGGCCCGGTCTGCGAGGATCCAAACGCAAGCGCCTGCTGGCGAGATCAGCGCACGCCAGATACGCGTTAGTCTTCCAGGTGTCTTTTATAAATTTTGAGTAGAGGCGAAGAGATTCGATTAAGTCGGCTCCGATATCCTGCGCCAACTGGAAATCAGGGCGACCGAGATTCCATCTTGCCATTTGCTATTCATCAGCGCTTCCGCACCTTGATGACCTGGACCAGTCTTCCGGCAGTGATCGCCCTTGCGGTGCTGTTAACTGCCGGAATTTTTGCGGACCATCAAAACAGCATTGTAACCGAGCAGGCATTGCGCGTTGACGTTGCGAAGGAGATGAACCTCGTTCGCGCCAAACTTGAGGGTAATGTCAACGGAGACCTTCAACTGGCGCGTGGTCTGGTCGCGACGATCGTTACTGAACCGAACATGAGCCAAGCTCGCTTTGCCAAACTGGCAAAGAGCCTCTTTCGCGAGAAGACACAGATCAGAAACATTGCCGGCGCCCCTGACCTGGTCGTCTCGTTGATGTATCCGAGGGAAGGCAATGAAAAAGCGATAGGGCTGGACTTCCGCGAAGACGAAAAGCTGCGCGAAGCAGTACTTCGGGCACGCGATAACAAGCAACTGGTGTTAGCCGGGCCGGTAGAACTCAAACAAGGAGGTCAGGCATTCATCGGGCGATTTCCTGTCTTCCTTGACCGTGACGGCCCTCGCGAGACGTTCTGGGGCATAGTGGCCGCCGTGATCGACGTTCCGAAGCTGTACGCGGACAGCGGTCTTTTAGACAAGAACCTGCCAATCGAAATCGCTCTGACAGGTAAGGACGCTCTCGGGAGAAGCGGGGCGCGATTTTACGGTCCCGCGTACGTGACGGAACAAGATCCCGTCACTTCCGAGGTGCGGTTGCCGACAGGATCTTGGCAAATTTCCGCCATTCCCAAGGGTGGCTGGAACACCACGCCCCGCAACGCCTGGATTTTGCGACTAACAATGCTCATCGGCGGCGCCCTGGTCGTGGTTCCGATCGTCTTTGCGGGGCGGCTTCTCAATCAGCGGTATAAGCATTACGCCGATCTGCGCCGCGGCGAACGACGACTGGCACAGCTTTCAGAGAGGCTGGAGCTTGCGCTTGACGCCTCGCAAATTGGCGTCTGGGAGCAGGATCTCGACTCGGACATTATATTCTGGGACGACCGCCTGAACGAAATCTATGGCAAGTCAGCAGATGGCGAACCAAGAACCTTCGAAGAGTGGTCAAGATCGATCCACCCTGACGATCTCGACGAGGCTAAGCGGGATTTCGCGCAAGGGATCGCAACCGGCATATACTCTTCGCAATATCGTGTGGTGCTTCCCAATGGAGTTGTCCGACACGTCCGCGTGCGTGCCAAGACTTACAGGGACGGCACCGATCACAAAATGGTTGGCGCGGAATGGGACGTGACGGCGGATGTGATCCAGACACGGGAACTGGAACGGGCAAAGGATCTCGCCGAAACGAGGAGTGCTGAGCTTGAGGCGGCGACAGCGCGCAATGAGCATACGGCGCTTCACGACTCACTGACCGGCCTTCCGAATCGCCGCCACCTTGACACGATGCTCGATAGCTACGCCGTCACAGGCTCAACGCCTGGCAGCGGCGCCGCGCTTCTGCATCTTGATCTCGATCGTTTCAAACAGATAAATGGCACGCTCGGCCATGCCATCGGCGACGCCGTGCTGATCCATACCGCAAAGGAGCTGACATCAACTGTTCGCTCATCAGACTTCGTTGCCCGAGTCGGAGGCGATGAGTTTGTGGTAGTCTGCAGACGCGATATCTCAACTGATCAGCTTAAACAGCTGGCCGACCGCATCATACATAGATTGCGGCAGCCGATTCCCTACAAGGACCATCAATGCCGTATCGGCGTTAGCATCGGGATCGCAGTCGATGCGGACGGTCCCATCGACGGCCCACGCCTGATGGTCAACGCGGATATAGCCCTTTACCGGGCCAAGAGTCGGGGACGCAATCGATATGAGTTCTTCACCCAGGACCTCCACTCTGAGATCATCCGGACCAAACGGGTAGCCGACGAGATCCTCGCAGGGTTGGAACGCAACGAGTTTGTTCCACATTACCAGCTACAGTTCGATGCCAAAACGCTGGAGGTTGCGGGCGTTGAGGCGCTGGCGCGCTGGAACCATCCCGCCGACGGACTTCAGACGCCAGCCGGGTTCCTCAAGATTGCTGAAGAGTTGAATGTCGTTTCAATTATTGACCGACTAGTACTGGAACAAACCCTCCACGACCTTGATCGCTGGCAGAGGGCCGGCCTCCTGGTTCCGCGCGCTTCGGTGAACGTCTCCGCGAGACGGCTTCAGGACGAGGAGCTGATCACCAGCCTGACGTCACTTTCGATAAAACCAGGAACCGTTTCGTTCGAACTTCTAGAATCAATCTTCCTCGACGACAACGATGAGCTTATGATCTGGAACGTCAACCAGATCAAGGAACTCGGAATCGACATCGAAATTGACGATTTCGGCACCGGCCATGCGTCGATTGTCAGCTTGCTCAAGCTTCAACCGCGACGGTTGAAAATTGCACGCCAGCTAGTTGGTCCAATCGCCAGGTCAGCCCAGCAGCGAGAGGTCGTACAATCGATTGTGCAGATTGGCCGGTCCTTGGGCGTGGAGGTCATCGCCGAAGGTGTCGAGACGATGCAGCAGGCCAAGGTCCTCAAGAATTTAGGCTGTGACATCTTGCAAGGCTATGCGCTGAGCCGACCAATGACCGCACACGGCATCACGAAGTTGTTAAACAACCGGCGAATGCTCGCAGCATCATGAGATCAGCGCGCGCGCGACGAGCATCGGCGCCCGCCAACCCCCGTTTGCGGCCCCTGCGCATGACCAAGCGGATGTACTAGCGCCATTTCACGCGCCAGACCAATGGCTTTTCTAACAAGGCAGAGGCTCACGCCAGCCCGGTGGCCTCCATTCCAGGTATTACAATTGAGCGACGCATTGATGCCTCGCGCCGCATGACGCAGGCGATAGCCGCTGGCGTCACTGGCAAGCTTTTGGAGATTGGTCACATCCTTAAGCTTCTCGAAGGGAAGGAAGCAGAACCGAAGGCTCGCGGCTCACTTCGGATACGACAGGCCGGGTAGGTTCTTTCAGGTTCTCATGATCGACCAGGGGACTGGGGCTTATCGGAGTAGAATGCGACTGGGCAGCCGTGTGCCTTCAGATAGAGTTCCAGCGCCTCGAAGGAGCTGAAGGTGCTCTCCGACTTCACAAAGCGAAGCTGCTGGAGCTTGCTCGTGGCGTCGTCGATGAAGACGAGCAGGGTGCATGGATCGCCCCGCTCCTCGAACCAACGGTGATCACTGCCGTCGATCTGCACCAGCTCGCCATAAGATTCTCGACGCAAACGAGGCTGATGGAATGTCCGGCGCTGCTTGCGCGACAGCCAGATTCCGGCTTCCGCCATCCATTTGCGCAACGTCTCTCGCGACACGATCAGGCCGTGGTTCGCCGCCAACTTCTCGGCCGCCAAGGTCGGCCCGAAGTCGAGATAGTGTTCCCGAACCAGCCGAACCGCCAACTCACCGATGCCGGCGACATATCGATGGTTCGACGGTCGTCCTCGAGCCTTGTGCCGAAGTGCCGCGGCGCCTTCAGTCCGGAACGCCTTCAGCAGATGCTGGACCTGGCGCGTTGTCATATCCAGGACATGCGCCGCCGAGACAACCGTCATGCGCCGCTCCAAAACCTTCGACAGCACCTCGATGCGTTGCAGCTCGCGCTCGCTCATTAAGATCAGTCCCAACCCGCCGTCTCCCTCGCTCATCGGCGAGCAGGGCGACATTCCTACTTTGCGGAATCAAGACATTTCTATTTTGCGGCAATACCCATAAGTCGCATAACATGTATTATGGAACTAACATTTGTGATTACTATTCATATACTTATGTGAACTTCAATATTTCGATTGGACAAGCTAACCGGGAAGCCCGATGAACGGATTCTGATACCGAACTCCGAGCGGTCTGAAATCCTTTTCATTGTCCGTGAGCACGATTAGATCGTGTTGCGTGGCTGTGGCAGCAATCGCGATATCCTCGAAACCGGGAGAGATGCCAGCTCCGCGGGCGACTGCCATAAGTTGCCCGGTTATCGTTGCCGTCTCGAGATCAAGAGGCAGAATGCGGCTACCGTAGTAGTGACGAATTTCTCCCCACCACTCAGCGAGCGCGGCCGCTTTTTTGGTGGCACCGGTTCGCTTGGCGTTCGCAATACCGTCCTCGATCTCAGCCGAGGTGATGACGGACAGCCAAAGGTCGGAGGATCTGTCGACGATCCAGGCAACTAGTCTTTCATCGGAGGGTGTCCTGCGTCTCGAGGGGGCGAGCAAACTGACGACATTCGTATCCAGAAGGTACAACGTCAAAACGCCGGGTCACGCAGAGCCCGTGCGGGCTTTCGGCTTCGCGCTGGCAGGTCGCCGTCCTCCAAGGGCGAGTTTGTAAGCAACCAACCCAGCGATGGCACACGGGAAAGGCGCTCGTAGTCCGCATAGCTGATTACGACAGCCTCTCTTTTGCCGTGACGGGTGACAACCGTCGGTGCGCCTGCAACCGCTTCGTCGACCACATGCGAGAACGTCGCCTTCACGTCTTTAAGCTGAATCTCTTTCATCTTGACAGCCCTGTGACCAAAGTAGTCATATAGCTTATGGAGCGAGCCTTGACAAGAAGGCCGTAGCCCAACTGTCGTAAGCAGATGAGTTGTCCGGATTAGGTAGCACGTGAGTTGTCCGGTTTTATCGCCAGCGGATGGAGGCTGGG